>JBAPOP010000044.1:0-58655 GCA_049279675.1 Candidatus Acidiferrales bacterium | reverse complement strand
ACGGAATGGACGCCGGCTACAAGAAATTCCAGACGGTCACCGAGTTCTCGTCGATCTTGCCGGAGGCCGTCGAGGAACTGCGTCTCGCATCGAACTTCAATGCCGAGCAGGGCTGGGATGACGGCGTGGAAGTCGCGCTAGTTACCAAGTCCGGAACGAATCACTACCACGGCAGTGTATTTGAATACGTGCAAAACACCGACCTTGATTCGAAGAACTTCTTCGCGGCTAATCGTTCTCCGGAGCACCAGAATGAGTTCGGTGGCGCAATCGGCGGCCCGATTCGAAAGGACAAGACATTTTTCTTCGGTGCACTTGATTTCTTCCGGTATCGCGTGGTTCCAGCCGGCGTGGTCGCCAGTCTACCGACCACGGCGCAGCGCGGAGGTGATTTTACACAGCTTCTAGGTCCGCAGGTCGGAACGGACGACTTGGGAAGACCAGTCTTCACGGGTGAGATTTATGACCCGTCAACGACGCGGCAGCTCCCCGACGGCACATTTATTCGAGACCCATTCATGTGCAACGGAGTGCTGAACACGATTTGCCCGCCATTCAGCACGCTCTCAACTTTTTTCCAGAATGGATATCCTTCGCCGACAAACCCGACTGCGATCCAGAATAACTGGGTTGGATCGAAGGCTGCTTCACCGTTCAATATTGATAAATTTTCGCTGAAGCTTGATCACCAGTTCAGCGAGAAAATCCATGGCACGGCCGGTATCGACGCGGCTCCGACGTATTATCAAGTGAGCGGCGCCACAAACTTTGGTCCGTTGCTGACTACCACTCAATTCCTGCCGCAATTTGAATACCGGATCCGGCTGGGCATGACAGCGACGCTAAGGCCAAATCTGCTGTATACCCTAAACGTCTCCGCAGCCTATGTCGGAAGCATTCTGAATATGGGCAGCGAGCCTGCGGCGACGGCGGGCCAGGCGGCGGGACTGACGGGAGTCTATACGCCAAACCTTCCAGTCGTGTCGATCGCGAACATGACGGGTTTTGGCACCCAATATCTGAATTACAGCAACCCGCAGTTCACCGTGCCAACCATCAGTTCGTTTGCGGCCTGGGTGAAGGGAAGCCACTCCTTCAAATTTGGCGGTGACTGGACCCAATCAGCGATCGCTGATATTAACCTCAACAGTTTTACGGCTGGCGAATTCAATTTCAAAGCAGTTGAGACTGGGCTCCCTGGATTCTCACAAACCGGTTGGGGTTACGCCAGCTACCTGATCGGCCAAGTGGATAACGGACTGATTTCTTCCCCCGAAACGTTGCGCCACCAGGGACGTGGATTTGACCTATACGCCCAGGATCAATGGCGCGTAACCTCGAAACTCACGGTAAATTACGGAGTCCGTTGGAATGGTTCGCAAGGCCCGTGGGAACACAACAACTCATATGGCGCGTTTGATCCCACCGTGCCGAACCCAGCGGCAGGCGATATTCCGGGGGCGCTCACATTTTGGGGCTCGGGTCCGGGTCATAACGGACGCCATTACCTCATGAAGCCAAACTACAACATGTGGGACCCCCGCGTCGGCGTTGCGTATTCAGTAGACACGAAGACCGTCGTTCGTGCCTATTACGGGTTGATCGATTACCCGGGATGGTCCGCGCTCAACGAAGGGACGAACGCCTCGTACTACGGCTATGTCGGGAGCGCAACTCCGTCTACTACCAACGCCGGAATCACTCCCGCATTCCAGTGGGACAGCGGATTTCCCGCTGCGGCTCCAGTTCCAACCACGGATCCGTCCTATCTCAACGGCAATGCCGTGAACGAGATTGAGTACAACAACAACAAGTGGGGCCGGACGCAGGCTTTCGGGCTCAGCGTGGAGCGCTCGCTGCCGTGGGGGCTCTTTGCTAAAGCTGAATACATGGGCAAACTCACGCATGGAATCAACGTCCCGGCGAATTCGATTTTCACCACTTCGCCTTCCATCGTGCCCGTCCGCGGCTGGCCTGAAGATCAACTCGATCCGAAGTACCTTGCGCTAGGCTCGCTCCTGTTAGAAAGCGCATCATCTCCTGATGCTGTTGCTGCTGGCATCACGCTTCCGTATCCGGGGTTCGTCGGAAGCGTCGCACAAGCGCTGCTCCCATTTCCCCAATACACGTATGTCGGAGATCTCAACAACACGAGCGGATTCAACGAGTACAATGCCGGAACATTCTCGATACAGAAGCGGTTCGGCGCAGGGATATCGTTCTTAGTTGGTTACACCGTCTCGAAGGATCTGCTTTCGGGATTTTTCCAGTCAAACCAGCAAGACACTCGTAAACAATTGGCAACTCTGGACACTCCGCAAGCTCTGGCGATCAGCTACGCTTGGGAACTTCCTTTCGGGCATGGAACGAGATTCCTGAACGACGCTCACGGCATAGTCGAACAGGTCGTGGGAGGCTGGGAGGTCACGGGAATTCAAAACTACTTCTCGGGACTCCCGGTAGCCGTTTCCACCAATACAACCATCCCAGGAATCAAGTTGGTCGAAGCTGAGCGCAATTCCGGAGTTCCGATTCGCACGAGCACGTCATGCGGATCATATACGCCGGGCGGATCACCCTACCTCAACGTCGCGGCATTTTCGGATCCAGCTCCATTCACGTTAGGCAATACGTACATGCTTCCAAACGTGAGGGGATGCCCGTACTTCAATGAGAACATTTCTATCAACAAGTATTTCCCAATTCGCGAGGCCATTCGCTTCAAGTTCTCTGCGAACTTCTTCAACGTGTTCAACCGGCACCAATTCGGAGGTCTCGGATCAAACATAGATAGTCCGTCGGCTTTCGGCCAATTCACGAGTGCCAGCACGCCGCGACAAATACAGCTCTCGGGCCGCCTGGAGTTCTAGGCTCCGAGTTTTCTGCCAGGAGAAACTCTCGGATCCGATCCCCGAAAGATTGGGGCCGGATCCGAGAGTTTGATTTTTGCGAGTCCGCGCAATTTGATTGAAACTCGACATACTCAACGGGACCGAACAGGAGCTCGTCCTCGAGAAAAGCGGAGCGGACACTATCATTGAGGGAATTCGTGTGAAGAATTATCCGACGCTGTTGCGATTCGTTTCGTGAGCCGCAGTCAACGATACGTTACTCACCATTCGATATTTTCCGCGCTGACGAAACGCGTAACTTCCTTCCATGGCGTCGTACCGGAGCGATAGCGTTCCCGCCCGTGATAAAGCGGCACATTCGTACCCTGAGGATCAATCGACACCACAGTATTCCCCCGCAGAACCAGCGTGTATGCCACCGGTCCGATCCGCTCTTTCACGGTGCGCTCGCTGATCGGAAACGTCATCACGACTTTATCGCCCGGCTTCACTGCGCCGATGCTCACGAAACGCCCCTCCCAGGCCACTTTTCGATCTTGCCCGTTTACTTTGCACGCCAAGTCCGGACTCGCCGTGCTTACCCATTCTGGAGCGCGGAGCTTCACATTGCGGCATTCTTGTTTGATCTTCAGATCTACTCGCCCTTCGTAGGGGATATAGCTGTAAACGTCTGCCCATCGCGAAGCGCGGTTCATCAGTAAATTCACGCGGAACTCGCCATCCTGATACCGAATCATCCGATCCCAGATGTAATACAGCGTGCGCGTGCAAGTGCCCGTACAGCACTGCGCAATTCCTCTAGACGCGAGCCCCATCGCCCAATCATTCCCGCTGACGCTGCTGCCGTAAGCTCCCAGCGCTTTCTCCGCGACGTGGTCGGCCGTCTCGTTCCAAGCGACAGGCTTGGGGCTAGAGCGCGCGGAAAGAGCATTTACGGAAGTCAGATCGGTAAGTTGCTGCTCGGCGAATTGATTCCGAACCCAGCGATCGACGTCGTCCCAGTAATCTCCCACGCCGGCATCGGAGAGTTTCAACGCAATGCCGATCATGTCGCCTTGAGGATCGGCGTCTGCGCTTGGATACGCAGGCAGATAGAATTCGGGGAACCAGCCGACGCGAAGCGAGACGCCATATTCTTCACCCGGATTTCGCATCCACTCGAAGCTGCTCTCGCAGAATTCCAGCAACTCGCGATTCGATGTCGCATCAGCGAAATCGAGCAATGCAATGAGCGCGATCATGTGTCCGTGGCTGTGTCCGCCCAGGACGATGTCTCCCTTGCCGAATTTGTCGCGAACCCAGTCGGGAACGGCGTAGTCGGGGAATCCCTGCTTCTTTCGAAATTCGGGATCGAGAAGCCAGCGGCCATTCGAATCGAAGACATCCGAATGATAGCGCGCATAATTCGCGATTTTTTGCGCGAGCTCCAACGCCGACTCGTCGTGAGAGACGCGATAGTATTGCGCGAGTCCCTGGATCAGCCGCGAATTCCACGAGACTCCCCAAAGGCTGCCCGTGGGCATGTGCGCGCTTTGATCCACTTTTGCGTTTGGCTCAAATGATCCCGGAGCGTAATAGCAATAGTCCCCGCGCTGGATCGCAATTTCGTTCAGGCGTCGGATCATTTCGTGATTCGTTGTTTTCCAGACTGGATTCTTGTCCCGCAGGTAGTAAATCGTCATCGTGCCAATCATACGTTGGCACGTTGATACGTTCGCGAACTGAGTTACTGTCTGATCTTTAAAATTGGTAGTCGTCCCATCGGGCCGCCAAACTGGATTTACGCCGTCGACGTTGATTCGGCCCCACGGCCTTCCGGTCAGAGGGATGTACAGCAAGCCGTCCGGGCCAATCGATTGCAACGTCGACCTCATCCACGCCTGATCGACTTCGCTCCGCATCCCATCACCAGTAGCGAGCCGCAAGAGCGGCAGAGCCTCCATGAATCCTTCCTGATTTTGTGTCCAGTCATTGAAGTCATGCAGCATCGTGGCGGGATTGCGGAAAAAATCCGCGGCGCCGTAAATCTCGTAATCGGCGGCTGGATCGGCAATCGCCGTGATGGCGTTGATCCCGAGCCTCGATCGTTCCGCCATGTCGTGAGTGTCTGGAACTCTATCTACGTAAGTTTCACCGGCATATTTCGGAATTTCAAAGTGGGGAATCGTATCGCGGATATAACCGACACGCAGAGGAGTTGAATCAGAAGGGGCCGTTCCGGGCTGAATCAACGGCTTAGCCGCCCGGATTCCACGCGAAATTGCGAGGGCTCCTGCGGTCAAGACTGCGTTCTTAAGGAGGTCTCGTCTGCGCATTGATCTTCCGCCCGCCTTCCCGTTAAGTGTACACAGTATTCAGTGCGCCCCGAGATGTCAAGCTAGACCCGGTGGACATTCACGCGATTAAGTGCCCCGAGGCCCCGATGCACCCGATCTTCGCAATAAGACATCTAAGTACTAGCACTGATTTGCTTTCTCTGAGATTGATGTATGAATCTGAATAAATTAGCGCCGGTTAAATTCAGCGTTGCAGCATTGAGGGCGAGTACGTTTATTGCTCTGGCGGTCCTCGTGTTTTGCCTCGGCTGTCCGCGGGCCTATGGCGACGTCGGAGTAATTCTCAATGAATCGCTCGACACCAGTATGGAACGCGTCACCGGCTCGGGGCACACGGCCGTTTATTTCTCGCGCATTTGCCCAGACTCACCGGTAAAGCTTCGCCTTTGCCGCGCGGGAGAACGCGGTTCCGTCCTCAGCAATTACATCAACCTGGGTGAAGATCAGCGGTTTGAATGGAACATTGCGCCGTTGAGTCTCTATGTCTACGGCGTTCAAGATCCTCGATATCGACCTCTTTTTGGTTCGGAGAAAATCAAAGAAGCGCTGGAGGATAAATATCGTGAAGAGATTTTGGGCTCCTACTGTGCCACCTCGAGCTGCATGACCAGCAACAAAGCGGAATGGAGGGAAATGGTCGGCGCGGGGATGACGAGAAGTATGTACATTTTCGTCGTCGAAACCACGGTTCAGCAGGACCTCGAAATCATCGCAAAATTCAACGCGCTGCCAAACGAAAACCATTTCAACGGAATGACGCGCAACTGCGCGGATTTCACGAAGGATGTCATCAACACATATTTTCCTCAAGCCGCACATCGGGATCCGTTGAATGACTTTGGAATGACGAGCCCCAAGGCAGTGGCGCGGACTTTCACGCACTACGCGCTGGAACATCCCGAGATGAAGTTGCGCGTAATTCATTTCTCCCAGTCGCCGGGCACATTTAAACGCAGCAGCGAGGCTCGAAGCGGCACCGAACAGCTGTATCACTCGAAAAAGTTGCTGATCCCCATGGTGATCTTTGCGGACTATGCATTGCCGGTTGCCGTTGCGACTTACACGCTCACCGGCCGGTTTAATCCTGAGCACGAGTTCGAGGCCCATCCGAAAGTCGAGGGCGTCCAAGCCGGTGATCAGGTTAGCTTCGCAAAATTGGAAGGCGAGGCTCCGCAAGCGGCTGCTTTCGCTGCGGAGGATACGCCGGAGGTCGAGGAAGTTGTTGGCACGCCCGAAGAATGGAAAGGATATGGCAAGGCATTCGATACGATCGTTGCCGAAGCGGTGCGCCAAGAGATCATTCCAAACCGCGGCTATCTGAATCATGTGTTCAAGCGCCTCGATGAACACGGCACTCCTTCTATCGACTCGCGAGGAGCCCTCTGGATGGAAATTCCAGAAAGCGGTGCGACATCCAAGCTGGGGCTGAGTGTGAGCAACATTTTTGCTCCGGAATCGGATTCTCGTCTGGCGTACGAGGTGCTCTTGTCGCGCGTGAGCCACATTTTGAAGAGTCCAAAACACAGCCGCGAAACGATGTTGGAATTCAAGCAAGACTGGGCTTTGCTGCAATACGCTCGGGCGAGGAATTCCACACTGGCCAGCGCGGGTCCATCTCGCCCTCGGGCGTCGCAGTAGCGAGCGCCGGCAGGAGTGTTTGAGCCCTCGTCCGGGCGACGCCAGCTTGATTTTCGTGCAGGACCGCATTCCTGATATCATTTGCGCTGGTGAACTACTCCGTGCGTGCTTCGATTGGCCTTTTCTCTTTTCTCATTTCGACGTTTTTCGCATTGTGTCAATTGACTCCGGCGCGGCCAGTTCTTGTGGCTGGGGCTTCAGCAACTCCTCCCGCGATTGTCATTGGATTCGTCGGCGGTTTTATCAGGCACGACGATTTGGTTCACGGCGGCGTTCAACTTGCCGCTCGTCTTCGCAAGGATTATCCCAGCGGCGTGTTTGCGGAGGTTTACGAGAATCGCCGCGCGGAGCAAGCTCACGTGGATATCCTGAAACTCCTCGACACCAATCACGATGGGAAGCTCTCAGTCGAAGAGAAGCAGCGCGCGCGGATCGTCATCTATGGGCACAGCTGGGGCGGATCCGAAACCGTCAATTTGGCCAAAGAACTTCAGCGCGACAGCATTCCTGTGCTTCTTACGATCCAAGTCGATAGCGTCGCAAAACTCCGCGAGGATGATTCATTGATTCCTTCCAACGTTGCAGAGGCGGTAAATTTCTATCAGTCAACCGGATTGATTCGCGGGCGTCCCGAAATTCGCGCCGCCGACCCCAAGCGAACTCAGATCATCGGGAACTACCGGTTCGACTACAATGCGAAGCCGATTCACTGCGTTGGGTACCCCTGGTACGCAGTCGCCCTCGAGAATTCTCACATCGAAATTGAGTGCGACCCAGCCGTAATGAATCACGTCGAATCGTTGATCCGCTCGAAATTGCCTTAGCAAATCGCGAGCGGTCACACCCGATCTTTTCCCGCCTACAACTTGCCGTGTCGTTCGCGCGGCTGATATCGTGTTCGCATGCCAAAAATTTCGCATTTCGAATGTTCGCGCTGCCATGAAAGCATCCCTGCCGACGGACCGCAGACGGTTTGCCCTAAATGCGCTGGGTCGCTCTACGTGCGCTACGATCTTGCGCCGCTCCGTGGCTTAGCCAATCGCGATAACATTTCGAAAAGCCAAACTGCAAGTCACTGGCCGGGAATGTGGCGATACCGCTCCGTTCTTCCGGAGGCGGAGCCGGTAACTCTCGGCGAAGGCTGGACGCCGATGATTCGGAGCCGCCGCCATCCCAATCTCCTCGTGAAGGAAGAAGGCGCGAATCCCACGGGCAGTTTCAAAGCGCGCGGCCTGGCGATGGCGGTAACAATGGCGCGCCACTACGGGCTGAAAAAACTTGCCGTGCCATCGGCAGGGAACGCGGCCGGCGCGCTCGCTGCATACGCAGCAGCTGCAGGTATCGAAGCAAATATCTTCATGCCGAAGGACGTCCCGTTTGCCAACTACTTCGAAGCGGTCCTCTACGGCGCCAACATAACTTTGGTGGACGGACTAATCTCCGACTGCGGAAGGATTATTGCCGAGCGCAAAGAAAAGGAAGGCTGGTTCGACATTTCCACGCTTAAGGAGCCCTTTCGCGTCGAAGGAAAGAAGACCATGGGCTACGAACTCGTTGAGCAATTGGAATGGGAATATCCGGACGCCGTGTTTTATCCCACTGGCGGCGGCGTGGGACTGATCGGCATGTGGAAGGCATTCGGAGAAATGGAAGAGCTTGGTTGGGTGCGGCCCGGCAAGCGCCCGCGCATGATCGCAGTGCAATCGTCGGGGTGTGCGCCCGTCGCGCGCGCGTTTGAAAATGGCGAGAAGGCAAGCCAGATGTGGAAAGACGCAGCCACGTTCGCGTCCGGCTTGCGCGTGCCGAAGCCGTACGGCGACTACATCATGCTGGACATTCTTCGCGAATCCGGCGGCGTGGCGCTCGGGTTGCCGGACGACACAATTCTAGCTTCCCTGAAGGATTGGGCGCGCAACGACGGGATACTACTCTCGCCGGAAGGCGCGGCAGCCACGGCGGCATACGATCACCTGCTGAGCACCGGATTCCTCAACGCACACGATCGAGTTGTGCTCTTCAACACGGGCGCCGGTTTGAAATACACCGACGTGACCGCCGAAGCCGCCGGCATTCGGAAGCCCGCATAATCGAAGGCGCAGACACTCGGTGAATCGAATGCTGAAGTCCGGGCATGCGTGTTACGCGGCTAGAGATTTGCAGATAGGAATTCGCGGACAAATCTAGCGGTGAAAATGTCGCGCCTAAAAATAAACGCCTTCCGACGGATACTGCGCCAAACTCAATCGATGCGCTCGCATGTCGTCGCCGCGAAGTTCGCGCAACGCCGATGACACGAATTCAACGGTAACTTTCTTCCGCCAAGTCATGTCGAAGTCCGTATTGTCGAGCGGCTTCGCGACGCGCGCAGCGAGCGTCGCGGCCTCGTCAATCGCATCTTCGCTCAACGAACGCCCAGCGAGCGATCTCGCCGCATCCGCAGCAACAAGCGGCCGCGAAGCCGCCGAGCCGATGACGATTCTCGCTTCTTCCACCATTCCATTTGCCGCGAATCGCGCCGCGGCTGCCACAGACAGCACCGGAAAATCAAACGCTCCCCGCCGCCGCAGCTTCCAGTACGTGCTCTTCCATCCGTGCAGGGAATCGAGCACAACTTCCGCGAGAATCTCGTCAGGCCGCCGCGTGATGTAATCAATGCCGTCGTTCTTATACAAATCCGAAAGCAGCACTTCGCGCTCTCCCGCGCGCGACACCAACCGCACGCGCGCCCCGAGCGCAATCAGCGCCGGCGCCGTATCCGTCGAAGATACAGCCACGCACTTTCGGCTTCCCGGCGCCACCCAGCAGGTCACGCCGTCCTTTTTCAGACAAAAATTGATCGCCTTCCGCCACTCGTAGCTCTGATCGTAGTAATTGCATCGAGTGTCGAGGCAGAGATTTCCGCCGAGGGTAGCCATGTTTCGAATCTGTGGAGTCGCAACCTGCGCAGCCGCCTGCGCGAGAGCCGTCAAGCCATTGCGAAAACGTGGATCTTCTGCGATGTCATTAAGCGTCACGCACGCGCCGAGGCGCGATCCCGGCTCGCCCAGCCGAATCTGCCTAAGCTCGTTCACATGGCGAAGGCTCATCAGCGTTCGCGGAACCTGCTGCCTGCGCTTCATATTCGGTAGCAAGTCGGTGCCACCGGCGATCGGCATCGTCGTCGGCCCCTCGCCGCCCAAGATCCGTGCCGCTTCATCGAGAGTGCGCGGCGCGCGAAATTCGAAAATAGGCAGCCGCATCATGATCTGAGCACCTTCTCTTTTTCGGAGCTTGGTTTCACCGGGCGCGGAGTGTCGTTCACCGCATTTCCGTCGCCTCCCTCCCACGGCGGCGGAACGCGCAACGCTTCAGGCCAATCCACATGCGGAAACGCGCCGGGCCCATAACGCGGCGCACGCCCCGCTCTCTTTTCGGCAAGCGCTTTCATCACTTTTTCCGGCGTGATCGGAACTTCATCGATTCTCACACCGACCGCGTCATAAACCGCGTTCGCCACAGCGGGCATGATCGGCAGCAGCGGCCCCTGGCCAACTTCTTTCGCGCCAAACGGCCCTCGCGGATCGGGCTCTTCGATGAGTTCCGTAATCACTTCCGGCATATCGAGCGATGTTGGACTCTTGTATTCAAGGATGGAAGGGAATTTGTGCACGAGCGCGTGCGAAAGTTTCTTCGGCAGCCGGCGAAATTCCTGTTCCTCCATCAACGCTTCGCCGAGTCCCATGTAAACTGCGCCTTCCACTTGTCCTCGCGCAAGCGTTGGATTGAGTGCGCGGCCGATATCGTGCGCAATCCAAATTCTCGGCACCGTGATCCAGCCGGTCACCTGGTTCACCACTACTTCGACCACCGCGGCAGAATACGAGTACGTAGGCGAAGGACCGACGCCACCACCTTTATAGAGCGCGGGAGATTTCGGTGGAGTATATGAACCTACAGTCCCAATCGTTCCGAATTTCGCCTCAGCCAGACAGACTGCATCTTGAAAACTAAGGCGTTTCTCTGGCGCCGCGGAATCGAAAACGCTTCTTTCGGCGAATCGTAGCCGTTCCTTCGGCACAGCGAGCTTTTCCGCAACCGCGTTGGAAATAATGTCACGCGCCCGCTCCGCAGCTTGAATAGCCGCGTTGCCCGCCATCAATGTGACGCGGCTCGAGTATGAGCCCAGATCCACCGGTCCGAGATCCGTGTCGCCCGTGTAAACGCGAATATCGAAAGTGTCGAGCCCCAAAATCTCCGCCACGATGCTCGCGAGTACGTCATCCGATCCCTGCCCAATCTCCGTCGCGCCACAAAACACAGTGACGCCGCCGCCGCGATCGAGTTTGAGTTGCACTCCCGAGTGCGGCATCTTGTTCCAATAAATCGGCAGCCCAGCGCCCGTCAGATACGCCGAGCACGCGAGCCCCACGCCGTGGCCCTCAGGCAGTTTCCGGAATTTTGAGTTCCAGTCCGATACTTTCACGAGGCGGCGAAGGCATTCGGCGAGCTTGATGGTTCCGAGCCGCATATAATTCGCGGTCACAGCGCCCGATGACTCGACGATACGAAGCCGCAACTCGGCCGGATCGATTTTTAATTTCTCGGCAATTTTATCGAGCTGAACTTCCTGCCCGAAGCGCGGCTGCGGCGTCCCATGGCCGCGTTTCGGCCCGCACGGCGGCTTGTTCGTGAATGTTCGGCAGCCCTGAAAGCGATAGCGCGGAATGTGATATGTCGTCGTCTGCAGCGCGCCGGTATAGAAAGTGCTCGCTACGCCGTAGGATCCGTACGCGCCGCCGTCAATCAGCGTCTGCAGATGCACCGCCGTAATCGTGCCGTCCTTCTTGACGGCAGTCTTGAACCTCATCAGCACCGGATGCCGGCCGCGATGGCAATAGAAAACTTCCTCGCGCGTCAAACAAATCTTTACCGGGCGATCGAGCATTAGCGCGGCTTTGGAAACGACGATTTCGTGATTGAAGGGATCGCTCTTACCCCCAAATCCGCCGCCGTTAGGCGTGGCGATCACGCGGATGTGTGCCGGGGGCATTTGCAGCACTTTGGCGAGCGCGCGATGCAGATAATGCGGCGTCTGCGTGCTCGACCAGATCGTCAGCTTCCCGTCGGGATCTTTAATCGCCACCGAAGCGTGCTGCTCGATCGGAAGATGCGTATTCCCCTGGTAGAAAAACGTGTCTTCGAAAACTTCATCCGCCTGCGCGAATCCCTCCTCGACGTTCCCGAAATCCAGCGCCACGAGCTTGTGAATGTTCCCCGACTCGCCGTAATCGTGAATTCGAGGCGATGGTGTTGCGAGCGATTCCTCCGGATCGGAAATCGTGGTCAGAACTTCGTATTCGACGTCAATCAAATCCAAAGCTTCATACGCAGTCAGTTCCTCGCGCGCGATGACGGCGGCCACGGGATCGCCCACGTGCCGCACATGATCGACGCACAGCGCCTGCTCGTCCTGGCTCACCGGCAAAATTCCATATTCGATCGGGACGTCTTTGCCCGTCAGAACCAAATAAACTCCCGGATGAGCGAGAGCGCGCGAAGTATCGATTTTTCGGATGAGCGCGTGCGGATGCGGCGAGCGCAGCAACTTACAATGCGCCATTCGCGGCAAAAAGATGTCGTCGGCGAAGCGCGTCTGGCCCGTGACTTTGGCGCGCGCGTCAACTCTGCGGCGGGGAACGCCGATCACGCGCATCTTGTCCCCGTTCGAATCAGCCGATTCAGCGGGCGCCGCTGATGAATTAACCGGCGCCGGTGGCGGCGTGCGCTCATCCGGCATGTGATCTCCGAACTATCCCGTAGCTCAACGTAGCGGCAATCGCTTTCATGCGTTGGCCTTTGCTTGTTCCGCTATTTTCAGCACCGCGGCTTCGACAGCCTCGAATATCTGCAAATACCCGGTGCATCGGCACAGGTTTCCCGATATCGCCTCGCGAATCTCAGCGCGATTGGGATGAGGATTCCGATCGAGCAGCGCTTTTGCCGTTACGAGAATCGCCGGCGTGCAATATCCGCACTGCGCCGCGCCCAAATCAGCAAACGCGTCCTGCAGCGGATGCAGTTTGCCATCGGTTCCGAGTCCCTCCACCGTCAGCACGCTTCGCCCCTCGCATTCGAGCGCCAAAACGAGGCATGAAAGCACAGCCTTGCCATCCAGCAACACGGCGCAAGCGCCGCACTCTCCCAATTCGCAGCCGTGTTTTGTACCGGTGTGTCCCATGTCTTCGCGCAGAACTTCGAGCAGCGTTTTATACGGCGCGAAGGATACGTCGGTCTCTTCGCCGTTCAGCGTTAGCCGAATGCGCGATGTTTTTTCCGATTCAATCGGAATCGTAGGCAAGTTCAATCTCCTCGTGCCGGTAATGATCTTTCTGAATCGCGGCTCGTCGCATCTAGAGCAAAATATCGATTGAATCGCTCTTCACGCGCCTTGATCGGCGGCGCAACTCGAAACGCATTCGGCTTGGCGAGTAATCCTCGAATCAAATACTCGGCGAATTTGTCGGCAATCTCGCCAGCCGACAAGGGCCCCTTGGGACTAAACCACCGCACGCTCCAGTTCAGCGCACCCAGAATTGCGCGCGCAGCAAGCGCCGGATCGCAACGCACGAACTCGCCCGACCTGATTCCCGAATTGATCAACTGGCGCACGCCTTCCTCGTAGCGATCGCGCTTAGCCACGAGGCGACCTCGCATGCGCGACGGCAGCACGGTAGTCAATAGATGCGCCGCGGAGCCTTCGACCTCATCCAACACACATCGCACGTGCGCTAGTATCACGAGCCGCAGCTTTTCCGCCGCGCTTCCTCGCATCCGGCGAGCTTTCTCGAGCGCGGATATCATCCGGTCGAGGGAATTATCCTGGCAGAAAAACAGAAGTTCGTCTTTTCCGTGGAAGTAGTTGTAAAGATTTGCGGGAGAAAGCCCCGCTGCCGCTGCGATATCGCGCATTCCCGTTTCCGCGAATCCGCGCGTCTGGAATTCTTTTCCCGCGGCGCGCAGAATTTCCAGACGTCGTGCCAGATAGCGCCTTCGAAGCGTCCCGTTGCGCGCGCTCTTGGTTTGGTTGGTCGGC
The DNA here is from genome assembly GCA_049279675.1 of Candidatus Acidiferrales bacterium. GTDB lineage: Bacteria > Acidobacteriota > Terriglobia > Acidiferrales > UBA7541 > Palsa-147. The sequence continues at coordinate 44,757 of JBAPOP010000044.1, read as the reverse complement.
AACGCCTGTCCTCGCCGTCTCAGCGTGCGGAGGCAATCCCACCGCTCTTGAATCAGATGTACCACGCCGAACCAGCTCAAGTCAAAGCAAACTGAACAGCCGTTCAGGTAACGAACAATGGTTCAGAGTAGAGTAGAATATTGCTTACTCGCGAGCGACAGCGTCGCCTGGATTTAAGTCCGGCAAAGATGCATGATGGCGCGAAAGTCGGAAGCGGCAATTTGAGAATCACTCCGTCGGGGGATCGCTGATGAAACTGCCGAATTATGTGTCGGGTGAATGGAAAGAGGGCACTGGCCCTGGAGATCCGCTAGTAGATCCAGTCACCGGCGAAGAGTTGGCGCGCATTTCGCCACAAGGGATTGACATCGGCGCAGCGCTTGAATTTGCGCGTTCCCACGGGAGTCCCACACTCCAAAAATCCACGTATCGCGAGCGGGCCGAACTTCTTGGCAAGATCGCCGACGTTCTAACCGCAAACCGCGATGAATACTTTCGAATTTCTCTGCTTAACCAGGGCGCTACTCAAGCCGACGCCTCGTTCGACGTGGACGGTGCGATTTATACGATTAAATATTATGCAAAAATCGGCCGCGCGCTCGGGGACCAGAAAATCTTGAAAGAGGGCGCCGAGATCCCTCTTTCAAAGACGAATGTTTTCTCCGCACAACACTTCTTGATGCCCGCAAAGGGTGCCGCCGTATTCATCAACGCGTTCAATTTCCCTGCGTGGGGCTTTTGCGAAAAAGCGGCACCGGCGCTGCTGTCCGGCGTCGCCGTGGTGGTCAAGCCAGCCTCTCCCACCGCTTGGTTGACGCAACGAATGGTGGAAGACATCGTGAAAGCGGGAGTTTGCCCTGAGGGCGCCATCTCCATTCTCTGCGGCTCCGCGCGCGACCTCCTCGATCACGTTCGCGAGGGCGACACGATTTCATTCACCGGCTCAGCAGATACGGCCGCGCGCATTCGCTCGAACGCAAATGTTCTGCGCCGCTCCGTTCGCTCAAATATTGAAGCCGATAGCATCAACTCGGCGATTCTTGGGCCGGACGCCGCACCGGGAAGCGACCTCTTCGATCTTCTCGTCAAGGAAGTGGTTCGCGAAATGACTCTCAAAGCTGGCCAAAAGTGCACGGCGATCCGGCGCGTGCTCGTTCCGCGCCAGCACTTGCAGGCTGCGGGCGAGGCCATCGCCGCGCGGCTCGGATCTCTGAAAGTCGGGAACCCAAGAAATCCGGAAGTGAAAGTCGGGCCAGTGGTGAGTAAGGCGCAACAAGCATCCTGTCTCGAGGGTCTCAGGCAATTGAAACAGGAGTGCTCGGTGATATTCGGCGGGGGCGAAGATTTTCAGCCGCTCGATGCCGACGCACAAAAATCCGCGTTCGTGCAACCGACGCTTCTCGCCAGCAAAGATGGCCTCGATGCGAAATTCGTCCACGATATCGAAGTCTTCGGGCCCGCGGCGACGCTGGTGGCATACGACAGCACATCGAATCTCATCGCCATTGCGCGTCGCGGTCTCGGCTCGCTCGTCTCTTCGATTTTCTCGAACGACGCGGATTTCGTTCGCGAAGTCGTGCTCGGAATCGGCGATCTTCACGGACGCCTGCTCGTCGTCGATTCATCCGTCGGCGGCCAGCACACCGACCACGGCAACGTCGTGCCAAGTTGCTTGCACGGCGGCCCGGGCCGCGCGGGCGGAGGCGAAGAACTCGCGGCTCTGCGCGCCGTGTTGCTCTATCATCGGCGATTTGTCGTGCAAGGTCCGCCCAGCCGGATCGGCGACTTGGCCGCAATGTCCGCCGACGCCAGCATCTTGTACTCGTGATCTCTTGCGCCCAAGCCCAAAATCCTTTCATTTGTTCGCAGGCATCGCGCTAGAATCGCACCGCTACTTTTTAGGAGCGCGCAATGATTCGTAGGTCGCGCCTTGCGTCATCGCTGCTTCTCGTCTGCGCTGCCATTCTCTCTCTCGCTTTTCCGGTTCCAGCACAGACTCTCAAAGACGACACATTGAAAGGCATGAAGTGGCGGCTGATCGGTCCGTTTCGCGGCGGGCGCGTCCTCGCAGTAGAGGGCGTTGCGAATCAGCCAAACGTATATTATTTCGGCGCGGTTGCGGGGGGCGTCTGGAAGACGACCGATGGCGGCCTCACGTGGACCCCCATTTTTGATAAGGAGCCGATCTCATCGATTGGCAGCATCGCCGTCGCGCCTTCGGACCCAAACATTATTTACGTCGGCACCGGTGAAGCCTGCATCCGCGGCGACATTTCTTATGGGAACGGCGTCTACAAGTCGCTCGACGCCGGAAAGACTTGGACGCACATCGGCCTCGATGACACGCGCCACATCGGCCGCGTAATCGTCGATCCGCATAATCCCGATGTTGTTTTCGTCGCCGCGCTCGGTCACGCATTCGGGCCGAACAAAGATCGCGGCGTTTTTCGCTCCACCGACGGCGGCAAGACTTGGCAAAACGTCCTCTTCAAGGACGACAAGAATGGCGCCGTCGATATCACGTTCGATCCGAACAACTCGCATGTTCTTTACGCGTCGCTTTGGCAAGTGCTGCGCACGCCGTGGAGCTTCGATAGCGGCGGGCCCGGCAGCGGACTCTACAAATCAAGCGACAGCGGCGCGACGTGGCAGCGGCTCGAAGGCCACGGTCTGCCGGAAGGTGTGCTTGGCAGAATCGGCGTAAGCGTTTCGCCCGCTGACTCGAGTCGCGTCTACGCGCAGATCGAAGCCGATGAAGGCGGCCTCTATCGCTCCGACGATGCGGGCGCAACCTGGGAAAAGATCAACGATGACCATCGATTCCGCCAGCGCGCATGGTATTTCACGCATCTGTTCGCCGATCCGAAGAGCGCCGACACTGTGTATGTCCTCAACACTGGGATGTACCGCTCGACCGACGCGGGCAAGACCTTCGAAGTCCTGCCTGCGCCGCACGGCGACCGTCACGACATGTGGATCGATCCCACGAATCCGAATCGCATGATCGAAGGCGATGACGGCGGCGCGACGATCACCACCGATCACGGAAAAACGTGGAGCGCGCAAAATAATCAGCCAACGGCGCAGTTCTACCACGTCGCCACCGATAATCGCTTTCCGTATTTCGTCTATGGCGCGCAGCAGGATAATTCAACCGTTGCTATCGCGAGCCGCAGCGATAATGGCGCAATCGGAGAAAAGGATTGGTACAGCGTTGGCGGTGGCGAAAGCGGCTATGTCGTTCCCGATCCGCGCAATGCCAATATTGTTTATGCGGGCTCGTATGGCGGCGTGATCACGCGCTTCGACAAAGGCACGGGGCAAGTGCAGGATATCGCTCCATGGCCGTTGAATCCCATCGGCCACGGCGCCATCGAGTTAAAGCATCGCTTTCAGTGGACTGCGCCGATCGCCATCTCGCCCAACGATCCGGGCACGCTTTATTTCGGCGGTGAAGTCCTTTTCGAGACCACCGACTCGGGCGCGACTTGGAACATCATCAGCCCCGATCTTACTCGCAACGATAAAAGCAAACAGGCGCCCACCGGCGGCCCGATTACAAAAGACAACACCAGCATCGAATACTTCGGCACGATTTTCGCGATTGCCGAATCGCCGCTCGAGAAGGGCGTGATCTGGGTCGGCTCGGATGACGGCCTCGTGCATTTGACGCGCGACGCGGGCAAGACATGGAGTGACGTCACTCCCAAAGATTTTCCTGAATGGGGCACCGTCAGTATTCTCGAACCCTCGAGCGCCGACAAGGGAACCGCGTACATGGCCGTGGATCGTCATCGCCTCGACGATTTCCAGCCATATATCTACGTGACGGCGAATTACGGAAAATCGTGGTCGCGAATTACGAACGGTCTCCCGGCTGCAAGCTACGTCCACGTCGTGCGTGAAGACCCGAAGCATCGCGGCCTGCTTTTCGCCGGCACCGAAACGGGGATATTCGTTTCATTCGATGGCGGAAGCCGATGGCAATCGCTGCAGCTCGATCTGCCGGTCTCGCCGGTTCACGATCTCGTCATTCACGACGATGATTTGATTGTGGCCACCCATGGCCGCTCGTTCTGGTCGCTTGACGATATCGCGCCCCTGCGCGAAATCACCGACGCGATCGAGCAGGAAAGCGTTCATCTCTACGCGCCCACCGCTGCGATTCGCTTTCAAGGCGGATCGTTTCCGATTCCGAAGGGCTGGGCTCTGGGAGCGAATCCCTCCAGTGGAGCGATCATCGACTTTGCATTGAAGGCAGCATCGAAGGAGGCGATCCAACTCGAAATTCTCGATGCCGATGGCAAGCTAATCCGAAAATATTCGAGCAAGAAAAAGAAAGAGGAAGAGCTGCCCAAAGAAGAGCCAGAGCCCGAGAAAGACAAAGACACGCTGCCAACAGACATTGGCTTGAATCGCTTCGCCTGGGATTTGCGTTACGAGCCTGCGAGCAAAGTGCCGGGAACGGCCTCGTGGGGAGGTTCCGAGGACGGGCCGCTCGTCCTTCCGGGTACGTATCAGGTCAAGCTCACGGCCGGCGGCAAGAGTTACACCGCGCCCGTCGAAGTGAAGTTGGATCCGCGTGTCACCACTTCAATCGACGATCTCAAAAAGCAGCTCGATCTCGCGCTGAAAATTCGCGACCGCGTGACCGAAGCTCACGATGCCGTGAATCAATTGCGCGACCTGCGCGGCCAGCTCGAAGTTCTGCGCAAGAGACTCGCATCGGATGACTCGCACAAAGACGTGGCGACGGCCGCCGAAACTCTCGTGAAGAAAATGTCCGCGATTGAAGAAGCTATTATTCAACCGAAGTCAAAGAGCTCGGAAGATCCGCTGAACTTTCCGATCGAAGTGGCGGATCAGATGATGGCGCTCGGAAGCACGGTAAACAGCGCCGATACCGCGCCCACGGCCGCGTCCTACGAAGTCTTTGACGATCTCAGCGGCAAACTCGATGAACAGCTGACAAAGTGGAAGGACATCAAGGAAAAAGACCTCTCGGCGTTCAACGACATGGTGCAGCGCGCGAACATCCCGCTCATCATGATCTCTCCATCGAAAGGCGAATGACCGAATTCACGCGCCGGCGCCCTTGAGGCTTGCGCCAAGTTGGCTTATCATTTTCAAAATGGCGGATAACGGCAAGGAATCGCAGCATCACCCGATCACATACTGGATCGGCGAAGGCGGCGGCTGGCTGCTCAAGCACGTAGTCAGCGGTTTGGCCGCCACGGGAATTACGCCGAACATGTTCACTTTCTTCGCCCTCGCTGTAAATGGCTGGGCTTCGGCGCTCTTCGCGATGGGACGCTTCCGCGAATCCGCCGCCGTGCTTTTCTTCGCGGGCTTTTTGGATATGGCGGACGGTCAAGTCGCGCGTCGCGTCGGCCGCGTCACTGCCTTCGGCGCGTTTCTCGATTCCACTCTCGATCGCTACTCGGATCTCGCGCTCTACATGGGTCTCGTCGTGTATTACACGCTGATCGGCCGCGCATTTTACATGACGCTCGCCGCCGTCGCGATGGCCAGTTCCTTCATGGTCAGCTACTCGCGCGCGCGCGCGGAATCTCTCATTCCAAGTTGCAAAGTGGGTTTCATGGAGCGGCCGGAGCGTCTCGTTCTGCTCATTCTCGGCGGGGCATTTCGCAGGATGGCGCCGGTGCTATGGGTGATTGCGTTCGTTTCGACGCTCACCGTAATCCATCGCGTCATCTACACGTGGCACGAACTTCGCGCCGGCCGCGGCCTGCCCCCCATCGCCGCGACGTCGGCTTCTTAATCTACTTTTCCCGATTCCTCCCCCGCACGCATTCGTTCTTCAATTGGCGCCGACACAATCGCGTGAACGCGTTCGCGAAGTGCGTCCACTTCATCCCGGCCGATATTCTCCGTCTCAATCGTGTCGTGCAGGATGACTGTAATTTTGCCCGGATGAAGCATCCAGTGGCCCGTGCGAAAAAACTCAAACGATCCGACGATGCTCATCGGCACAATCGGCGTGCCGAATTTCTGCGCCAGTCCGAACACACCCTTGCGAAACGGGCCGACGTGCCCATCTCGCGTCCGCGATCCCTCCGCAAACGCGATAAGGCTGATTCCGGAATCGAGCGCCGCCTTCGTTCGACGGCTCATTTCTTCAAGTCCGGTGCGGCTCGGGACATCCGGGACAGGAATATTTCCGAAGCGGCCCATCATCCAGCCGTACGCGGGCACCTTGAAGTGCGATTCCAGCTCGAATCCGCGCACGAATTGCGGGATCGCCGAGTAAATCACAAACGGATCGAAGAGATTCACGTGATTGCAAATAAAAATGCTCGTGCGCGTTGGATCAAAATGCGGATCGCGCTGAACGTTGAATTTCACTCCGGCGATACGCAGGATATTTCTAAAAAACGCGCGCTGCGGCCAGTCGTTTTTGCGCGGGTCGATGAAAATCGCGAGGAAAACGAGAAACGTGCAAATCACGAAGAAATGCAAGCCGCTTGCCAACCACAAAATCGCCGACCTCACCGCCAGATACGCATTCTTCATGCAAATATATCCAGCGCGCCTGGGAGCACTTCGATCGCCCGGCAATCGAGCTCATAGCTCTCGCCATCCACCATCACGGATACGGGCCCACCAAGCTCGAAATCCACGCGGCGAACGGCCGCGCGCGACGCCAGCGGATGCTGAATGTGCGTTCCGTCGAAAAGCGTCGGCAGATTTCTCAGCAATCCCAGGCGGCCGATCGGTCCCCAGCGGACATATTCGAGCAGGCCGTCATCGGCCTCGGCTTTCGGCGCAATCATCATTTTTCCGCCGGTGTAGCGGCTATTGTTGAACGCGAGAAAGAGGCAGCGCCGGTTGTCGAGCTCAGCCGCCAAATCGAGCCGATGCGGAAACGCCCTGCGATCGAGGCGCGCGAGGCACAGCAACACGCCGAGCACGTAGCCGACCTCTCCAAAAGCCTTAAATCTCTTGTTCGTCGCCGCGGCAACGTCCGCGGCAAATCCTAGCGTGAGCAAATTGATGTAGAAAAGTTCACCGTTCGCGTGCGTCAGCCGTATTACGTCGCAGCTTCGGCGTCGGCCGCTCGCAATGGCTTCGCCGGCGCCGCTTTCTCCGTTCGATGTAAAGTCCTTCAAAAAGGAATTTCCGGTCCCAAGGGGTAAAAATCCCAGAGAAGGTTTCCCGCCGGAAAGCGCCTCGGGAAAAAGTCCGTTCACGATTTCATAAGACGTTCCGTCGCCGCCGACCGCGATAAAATTGCGCCAGCCTTGGCTGTAATATTCGCGCGCCAGCCGGGTCGCGTCGCCTGCAGCCGCTGTGTTTCGGACTTCGATATCAACACCCTTCTTGCGCAACTCTCCGAGCGCGGCGGGCGCGAGTTTCCCGCATCGTTTGCCTCCCGCCGCAGGATTCACGATGGCGAGAAATCGTTCGCTCATAACGGAATGACGGCGCTTGAGTCGAGCGCCTGCCGGATTTCATCAGCCAACACGTTGCGCTTGATCTTGAGCGCCGCCGTCCTCGGAAAATCGCGCTCCCATGGAACGACTCCGCTGATTCGCTTGTAATTCAGCAGCCCGCGATTACGCGTAGCGATCTCAGTGCGAAGCGCGTCATCGATCGTGTGCCCCTGTTCCGGATGAACGACAATCACTAATTTCTCGCCAGTCATCGTTCGCTGCGGCCAGAGATAGTTCGCTGCAAACACACAAAACTCCTTCGCAGCAATGCCTTCAAAAACGTTTTCAATATCCTCGGGATAAATATTCTTGCCCTCTTCAGTGACGATCATGTTTTTCTTTCGCCCGAAAAGTTGCAGATGCCCCGCCGGATCGATCCGGCCGAGGTCGCCAGTCATCAACCAGCCGTCCACCAGCACCTCTGCCGTCATCTCCGGGTCGTCAAGATAATGCGACATCACCGTCTTGCTGCGGACGGCGACTTCGCCGATACCGTCAGCGTCCGGCCCGACGATTTTCAGTTCCATCCCAGGCAGCGCCTTCCCAACAGTGTCCGCGCGAAATGGTTTGAAATCATTGAGCGTGATGGCCGTGCCCGCCTCGGTGCAGCCGTATCCATTCGCAACGGGAATCCCCAAATCATAGAAAAATTGCAGAGTCGCGGGCTCGGTGAACGCGCCACCCGTAAAGAGCGCGAGCAATTCGCCGCCGAACGCGTTGTGGACGTCGCGAAGCAACTTGCGGCTAAGTCCGACTCGCGGCCGCCCCCGCGTCAACGTCCGATTCACACGAATGAGCCCGTTGAGCACGCGCCGTTTCCCGGCCGGCAATTCGCTAAATCGCTGCCGTAGTCCGCGCTCCAAATTCTTGAGCACCATCGGAACGAGACTCATGTACGTGATCTTGTATTTCGTGAATGCTTCGCGGATGTATTCCGGCCGTAACGATCGCAGATGTACTACGGTCGCGCCGCACGTAAACGGTCCGATAAATCCCACCATGAAATCGATCGCGTGATTTGTCGGCAGAATGCTCAGATAGCGCACGCCGGGCCAAAATGGATAGAGCGAAGTCAGCGCCACGCACTGCTCGAGGTAATTCTCGTGCGTCAGGACGCAACCCTTCGGCCTCCCGCCCGTTCCGGACGAGTACACGATGCACGCCGGATCATGCCGTTCGCGCGAGAAAAACACTGGCTCGCCCGCTGGTTTGGCGTCGTCCCAACGGTGAGCGCCATATAGTTCAGCGCTAAGAGGTGCTTCCGTCACCAGCACAGATTTTGCGCGCAGCGTCGCGAAGTCAGGCGATTGCGCGATCGCGCGCCATAAATGGTGCTCGACGATGAGCACTTCGGCTTGCGAATGCGCAAGTAATTGCAATTGTTCCGCGGGCGTCAGTTTGTAGTCGAGCGGAACAAGCACTCCGCCGCAATAAAAGATCGCGTACGCCGAAATCAGCCACTTCGACTGATTCGTCATGATGATGGCGGCGCGACTGCCGGAACGAAACCCCGAATCTTGCAACCAGCGCGCTAAAGGAAGCGCCGCATCCTTGAATTGCCGGTAGGTGAGCCGGCAATTCTCGCGGTCGCGATCCGCTTCGATCAGGCAGACTTCGTTCGGCCAGCGCTCGAGCGCATCGCGCAGCGCCGCACCAAGACAGGAATAACGGCTGAGGTCGAGCATCAGAGGCGGGCTTGAATGCGCTCCGCGAGCGTCCGGAAATCGCTCACGCCCTGCAATTCATAGTCCGGCAGTTCCACGTGAAAATGATTTTCGAGCCGCGTCAGAAGATCGAGCGTTTGCAAGCTATTGATGCCGAGCTTCTTGAAAAAATCATCTTCGGCGCTAAGCCGTTCGCGCGGCACCTTAAAATGCTGCGCCGCAAGCGTCAGAATTTGTTCCGTGGTGTCCTGGAGACTTGGCATCGCTCTTCCGCCTCAAATGGCTGCCGCCTACGGCAAATACGGCAGCGCGTCCTTGGACTCGACGAATTTCTTCAGGCCGGCCTCGACTTCCGGCCGCACAAACAATTCGCAAAAAGTCTCAATTTCATGCCGCAATTCCGCTTCCGGAATGTGCTTGATAAACTTTTTAGCAGCGATCGCGGTCTCGCGGTCAAACTTCGCGAGTTGCGCGGCCGTCGTTCGCGCAACATTCAGCGCTTCGCCTTCGCCCGTCACCTGGCTCACAAGCCCCACGCTCTGCGCTTTCGCGGCATTGATGCTGCGGCCGGTAAGCACGAAATCGCGCACGACGCCGTTCCCCAGATCGCGCTTCAGCCGCGGAATGCCGCCGAATCCCGGGATCAATCCAAGTCGCAGCTCCGGAAAGCAGAAGCGTGCCATTTTGTCAGCGATGATGATGTCGCACGTCAGCGCAAGCTCCAATCCGCCGCCGAAGGTCACGCCGTGGACGGCGGCGATCGTTGTGATCGGCGCTTCGTCAATTGCGTTCATCACGCGATGAATCCGTTCGAGAAAATCTCTCACGCCCTCGAGCCGGTCTTCGGCCGAAATCCGCTGCATCCTCTCGTACAATTCCCGCAAATCTGCGCCCGCGCAAAAGCCGGCTGGCACCTTGCTGTAGATAATCAGCGCGCGCGTCGTTTCATCGACCGACGCGAGCAAGACGCCGACCCGTTCAAGCTCGAGAAGTGTCTCGGAGCCAATCTCGTTGCCGGGCTCGCGGTGCAGCGCAAGCTCGATGACGCCTTTCGCCGTCGTCCACGATAGCGTTTTTCCGTGAAATTCGTTCATTTCTGTGGCTTCCGGTAAATATCCTCGATGGCGGGCCGCAGCCGCTCGAAGATCGCATCCCTCTTCAGTTTACCATTGGTGGTCAGCAACCCATTCTCGACCGAGAACGCCTCTGGCGCGACGCAAAACGCCCGAACTTGACGGTAATGCGGCAGATCTCCGTTGACGCTATCGAGCGCCGACTGCAAATCCGAAGCGGCCAGTCCGTTGCCGTTCGCGCCGGAAAATATCGCCGCGAGGAAACTTCGATCGTTTCCAACAAGCATCACGTGATCGGCGCCCGGCGCCAGCGCTCGCAGATTCTCCTCGATCGGCTCGGGTGGAACTTTGTGGCCAGAATTCAAGACAATGAGATTCTTCACGCGGCCGACGATTCGCCAATTGCCGTCCGCGCTCCGCTCGCCCTGATCTCCAGTATGAAACCAGCCGTCGCGCAATGCCTGCGCCGTCGCTTCCGGGCGATTCCAGTAGCCGGGGAAGATATTTGGGCCGCGCACGAGAATCTCCTCGTTCTCGCCAACCTTCATTTCAATTCCCGGAATCGCGGGCCCGACGTAGCCGGGAACCGGATGTTGCGGATCGTCGAGCGTGCAGATAGCTGTCGTCTCCGTCAGCCCGTACACCTGCAAGACCGGAATTCCAATCATCATGAAAAACAATTGTGTGTCCACGGCAAGCGGCGCCGACCCGCAAATCAGCGCTTTCAAATTGACACCGATCATCTTGCGAATCTTCCGGAACATGATCGCGTCAGCCAGCGCAAGCCACGCTCCATCGCCGAAACGAACTTTGGCGCTCTGCTCGCGGCCGTAAGCAGCCTTGGCGCGCGCGAAAAGCGAGGCGGCAAATCCGCCTCGCTGCCAAATCTGCGCCTCGATCTTCGTGCGTATGCGTTCGAGCAGTATCGGAACGTTGATGAAATAATCCGGCGCGGCCACTTTCATTTCATCGGGCAGCTGCTTGAGGTCCATCGAAAGTAGAAGAACGCTGTTCCGGCTCAGCGCGGTCAGCATCACGATCCACGATGCCGCCAGGCTCATCGGGCCGTAATGAAAAATGCGATCGGGCCGCGACTGCTTTGGATACAGCGCCATCAATTCATCGAGACGCGCGTTCGTGCACGGAATGATGTGGCTGACGCCGCGGACATTGAGAACGACACCCTTCGGCTCGCCTGAAGTTCCGGACGTATAAATGATCGAAACGGCGTCGTCGTCCGCGAGCGGCAGTGGTGGGCTCGCGTCGCTTCCGGCTACCACGAAAACGTCGTCAAAAAGTGCCGTCACCGGCGCTTGCGGCCAGATCGACGTGATCGAATCGCGCAACGCCGCATCAGCGCACAGCAGCCGCGCTGGCGCGCAATCTTTCATCATGCCGACGAGCTCAGCCGGAACCTGCCGTGCATATAGCGGCACTACAATGATTCCTTCGGCCATCAACGCAAGGTCAACGGCGGTCCAGCGAATGCTATTCGGCCCCAGAAGCGCGCAGCGATCGCCTTTTTCAAGGCCACTGGCTTGGACATAACCGCGCGCCTTCGCCATGAGTTCGAGCAATTGCTTGCCTGAAGCTGTCTCGACGCGGTCGGGATGGATCTCCTGCATCACGGGCGCATCGCCCGCAGTTTTCAATCTTTCGAGAAGCGTTTCGAGGAAGTTCATGGAGTCTGGCAACTCCGCTCAAGCATGCGCCGTCGCCAATTGTTCGAGGCGCGCGCTCATCGGCGGCAAATATTCTTCCCAGCTTCGCGAGCCGCCGCGAATTGGAAATTCCGGATAGCGCCGCGCGACGTGCGCTTCAAGATAAGTTCCCATCCGCGCCATGAGTTGCAGATTTCGCACCACCGTCGCCGCCAGCGCTTCACGGATGGCATCGCTATCTCTATCCATCCGCTCGAGAATCACGACCAACTTCTCTTCGAGGTCCGGATCATCCACGCGTAGCAGAAGGTGATCGTGACCACGCTCGTGCATGATGTTGCGAATTCGCTCGTCCATCGTGACGCCCGCGGAGACAACGCCGGCCGGCATCGACGTAACGATGGCGTGATACCGCGAAGAAACCATGCGATCGCAACACCGCAGTACACTCACAATCTCGTGCATGTTGAATTGTTCGGAAGAAAAAATCGGCGCGCCGCCCAGCTTTTCGCTCACTCGTTCGCACGAACGCGTGTCCAGCGCTTCCATCGCAACGAGAATCGTGAACATCGGCCGCGTCCTCGTATACCGCTTCACCGCGCCGCTGATTCCCGAAAGATATTTCTCATACGCCGCATCCACGTCGGCACCCGAGCGATGAAAGTAAAGCGAGCGGTAATGGCTTTCTTTGTAAGCTCTTGCAACGGCGTGCGACACCCACTTCGAAATCGATGGCTTCACCGGCCACCAGAAGGGATGAATCGGGCAGACGGCGAGCACGGGCATGCGCCCGTCCCAGCCCGCTTCGCGCAGCGCTTTCTCTCCGTATTCCGGGCCGTGCGGCTCGAACGTCCAAGCTGTATCTGTTCCGAGCTCCGTCGAGACACCGAGCTTTCCGAGCACGTCCTGCGATTCCGGATTCCTCGTGATAATCAACGAGTCCGCGCAATATCGCTTGCACATTTTCCGCAGCAGCGGATCCATATCGCCGGCTTCCGCGCCGTATCCCACGCTGAGCTTGTTCTGCGCCGATGCGATTCCCAGCGAGCCGATAATCATCGTCGTCAGCGCGTTCGCGAATTTGCTCTTGAACATCGATCCTTCGCACGCAATCACGCCGTCATGCATCGGCACTTCGCGAAAGAGAAATGGCGGGAAGACGTCCGGCAAATACACTTGCCGCGCGTCGCCGAAATAGCCGCGAGAATTCTCGAAACTTTGCGTCATCACGGAAAGATCGAGATTTTCCGCGCCGAGCACGTGACGCACCTGGCGCAGAATTTCTTCTACGCGAACGTCCGAGCCCGTGTTCCGAGTACCGTTGTAGCCCGCGAACAGCAGCTTCAATTTGTCACCCGGACGCCATGTTCGGCCCGCGCCGAGCATCCACATGAGCTTTTCAAGCTCGATGATGCCGCTCACCCACGCCTCGAGTAGCACGTCGGTCATGATCGGGTATCCCTGCGCTCCTCACTTGCAGCAGCAGCCGAAGCTGTTTTTGCCATGTCGCCAGCGCTCGGCCAATCCTGATAGCTATAACTGAAATTGTTTTCGCGGCTGAAACGCATGAGCCCGTAGCAATATTTCGAGAACGGCTCCGGCTTGCGCCCAAGCTCCGCGACAACGCGCGAATTGTCGAAAACCGTGTTCCAAAGCAGATACGGCAAGAAGACTTTCATCAGCGTAGCAATTCCGCCCAGCTTGCCTGAACGCCGCGCCAGCGAATTCACCATTCGCGTCGAGGACTTCTCGAGACCGGGCATAAACATCGGCCCGCGTTTTCCCTGCGCGCTCGCCAGAGCCTCGGTAAGTTGCTGAAAAGTCTCCGCATCCGTCCCCGAAGAGAGATGATAAATCTCGTGCAGCGGCTTTTCTTTCAAATGCAGCGTCGAGATCGCGTCAGCAACGTAATCTACCGGCACGATGTCCAGCCGATCGCCCGGCCGGAAGGGAAGCATCGGCAGACCCGCAAGAAATACGAACGCCCGCACCATGTCGAATTGCGTCGTTTCCGGGCGCCGCGAATCCCCGAGGACGATGCTAGGCCGCAGAAAAAGCTTCGACACGCCGGGCAACAATTCGCGCCCCATATGCTCGCAGAATTTCTTCGTTCGCGCGTAGGGATCGTAATCGGAGCGATCCCAGTCAATCGCACTGTCTTCTTGCACTACCTCGTTGCTGCGCATTCCCGCGACAGCCACCGTGCTCACATGGCTGAATCGTCGCAAACCGTGATCGCTGTTCGCGCGCGACGCAAGCTGGATCACTTGCAGCGTGCCGCGCAAATTCACATTCAGGCAGGTTTTCTCGGATTTGCGATTGAGCGATGCAGCGCAATGAACCACGGAATCCGTAGTCTTCACGAGCCGTTGGTAATCGTCGCTCTCGAGTCCAAATTTCGATCCCGTCAAATCGCCGCGAAAAAATGCGATGCGAGAATCGAGCAATTCGCGGAACCGTGGAAATTCGATGTGGATTTGGATCGCGCGCCAGAGCCGCTCGCGCGCTTCCTTCTCATCGCGCGCACGGACGAGCAAATTTGCATTCTCCGAGGAATTCTCGAGGAGATTCGCCAGGGCATGCGCGCCGATGTAACCGGTCGAACCGGTCAGGAAGATGGCCACGGTGTTTGGGTGTTTAGGACGCCGCCGGCGCTGCTCGCGTCGCTTCCGCTCCGCCCGTCTCCGGCGTGTCGCCTAGCGGCACGCTGCGACGCGGTTGCGCCTCCGGGGCGCGTCCTTCGATGAGAGGATAGCACCACTTCCGCAGCGCCGGAATGTGCACGTTGATCCAGTAATCCCACCAATCGAGCGAACCGGCATCGTATCCAAAATCAGCGCGCTCTTCTTCTGGCAGCGCCACCGCCAGCCTCTCGATGTTCGATGCTTCGAAAATATGATCGTTGTGCAAAATAAACGGCTCAAATAGCGCGATGAGTTTGATCACCTTATCCAGTTCGCGTTCTTGCCGCGCGAGCGGCGGCTTCACAAACGGAATCGGCTCGACCGTCCGGTTGATCGCCTGCACGATCGCCTTTTGCGCCGGCGCGGATAGCTTTTCGTATCGAGCTTTCGAAACTGGAATCGCGTCAAACTTGATCTTCATGCGGTGCCCGAAGCCATTTTGCGCGCGGTAATATTTGCGGTGGCCGAGGCCGGTCAATTCGATCGAACGCCGCATGTTGCACGGATTCGTCACCGACGATGCAATCTGATAAACCGGCGCGTTGCATTTCTGCGTAAGCGCCGCAGCAACGAGCGTCATGCCCCGGCAAACGAGATCCACCGGCACGATGTCGAGGCACTTGCGCTCGTTCGTGGGCAGTTGCCGGAAATAGGTTCCCAGCAAATAGGAGAGCGACGCCGACGTGTTGATGCCTTCGTTCCATCCGAGAAACGGTTTTTCAATCGACGATTCGACAATCGCAGGCCGCACGAGCGCGATGGGAATCTGAGGCGAAGCGGCCATGAACTTCTGGATCAGCGATTCCGCAAGCCCCTTCGTCAGCGTGTAGGTGTTGGGCCAGCCCAATTCGTTCGCGCGCCTTGTTCCCGCAGCCGTCATTTGCTGGCGAACCCAGCGCGTGCGGTTCTTGCGCACCTGATTATCGAGCGCCACGCCGTGCAAATCTTTTGCAGCGTGTTCGCTCGCGAGTGCTTGGCGGCGCAATTCGGCGGTTACTTCGGCGCTTTCGGCGCGCGCTTCGGTCTCGCGAATCAATGTTTCGAGCGCGCGGATTTCTTTTTCGGCGTCGTAATCCTTCAAACCCGCGGGTGTGTAGTTCGGCTTAATCTCTTCGAGGATGCGTCCATCGCGCTTTCCCGCGACATAACACGTGGAAAGATGCAGTAGCGCTCCATGCGGGCAAGTCGCAAGAAAATCCAGTACGTTCGCGACCGCTGAGACGTTCGACGAGAGCGCTTCGCGCAAATCCGGATTGAAATCGGTCAATCCGGAGCTGTTCACGATAACGTCCAGCGATGCAGCCATCTCCGCCGCAATATCCGGCGAGAGTCCAAGTCCCGGCTTCGTCACATCGCCTTCAACTACCGTCACACGCTCGCGCAAAAATTCCGCAAGCCGCGCGCCGTGCTGCTCCGCAAGCGGACCAAACACCGGCGATTCTTCCACAATTTTCTGAAATCGCGCGAGCGACGTCTGCGAACGATTCCGCCGGATGAGAACGTAAACTTTCCGAATCTCCGGCAAATCGTGCAGCAGATTGGCGAGCCAGACTTTCCCGATGAAGCCGGTCGCTCCAATCAGCAACACGCTTTTTCCTGCCAGCGATTCGCGAACGGAGAGCCTCGGAATGCCGGGCCGCCCGGGGAAGTGCACCACCGCAGCCGAAACTTTTTCTGGCTCGCGCCGCGCAGGCCGAATCGCCTCCTCAAGAATTTTCGGATGCTTGGCGTAACCAAGATCCTGAGCCAATTTTTCCTGGCTGATTCGCCCATCCGGCCGGTGTCCCGTCAATTTCGCCAGCGGGCCGCGCGGGCGAATCACCGGATCGAGAAGCCGCCCGGTCGCCATCCCATCCCGAAATTCGAGCCGGTTCGCGATCAGGCTGTCTACACCCAGGTATTCAGCGAGCGGCCCCATGATGTGGTCGAGCCCCTGGCTGACCAGAACGATCCGCTCGCCGCTACACAGCGCCTCCTTCAATTTCGCGGCGCCGTACGGCTTCAGACGCGGCTTGAATACGTATTCGAAATATTCCTGGCCAAGCAACTCGAGCCGGTCGCGGCTGACGCCTCGCAGCACGGTGTGCAGCAGCCGCGTAGCGCCCACTCTGTGGGTCGCATAGAACACCGGCCGGGCCACGGCCAACACTCCCATCGTGCCGCGCCGCGCCCAGCGTTCGAGAAAGCTCTGGGCATTCCAGGCGAAAAATCCCACTGGGCGCACCGCCGTGAGGTTCAGTAGGCTGCCCTCGACGCGCCAGTACGTATAAGGTCGGGAATCGGCCTTCGCGCCGCCAGAGCCGCGGCCATTCGTTGAGTTGGATCGGAGTGTGGTTCCCATCGCTAAACGTCAGTTCGGTCGAACGCGCTGTAAGCCTATGGATTTGCTGAAGCTAACATTCTATCAGGAGGCAATCAAGCGGACGAGCGCCAGCCGGGCTTCGGGCTAAGGCGCTGCCTTCCCGAGACTTAGAAGCAGGCCCGCTAGGATGCGAGCAGCAATTCCCACTATCCCCGAATCACCGCGCGAATCTTCGGAGACCCCGTAACTGACGATTGCATCTCCGGCGTCTTACTGATCGTGTCGAGAAGCGCCCTAGTCACTTTGCCGTCCATCTCGGCGGCGCTCCGAATTTCCACGGGGTAGCGCACCACGTATTCGAGGCCGGTGTCTCCGAATCGAAGCTGTCCTTCGAGTGATGGCGCCCTCATTTGTACATCAATTCGGCGCTCGACGGTTCCAAACTGCCTTTCGATTTCCTGGCGGTAATGCTCGTACACCGAACTCACCGCGGCCATCAATTTCTCTTGCACGGCTTGATGATTCGTTCCCGGCGTCATCGCGACGGCCACTTCGTGCCAGGTGTATTCTGTGCCGGGGAGCTGTTTGAAGAGCGGCGTCGTCGCCTGAAACAGCACCGAGTTCGAGAACACGACGATCCGCCCCGTAGGATACAGGTCCACGTTCGTTCCGGCCAATTCCATCAGATACATACGCACGATGCCGATATCAATTACGTCTCCCGTTACACCCGCGATCGAAATGCGATCGCCCACGTTGATTCCGTACCGGCCGATTACAAAGAAATACGCGGCGACGGACAAGATGACAGCTTGCAATGCGACCGCAATGCCCGCAGTGATGAAACCGGCGAATGTCGCAAGCGAACTGAATTCGCTCACGAATCCGAGCACGAGCACGATAATGACGAGAAATGCTGTCACGAACCGGCGCAACGTCAGAAATTGCCGCCGCCTGCGCTCATCCTTCACGTAACGAAACGTCATCCGCCGCCAAACGTCCGAAAAGATCATCAGCAGCGCGAGAGCGACTCCGATAACAAGCGCGCGCGACAGCACCGCGCGCAATACCGTTTTGTATTCGGTCGAGATCGATTGCCGCCATTCCAGCAGGTTTGAGCGGCTCTGATCGATAAGAATGATTTCTTGGCTCAACGGAAGCGTGGCCTTCGTCAGTCGCTTGAATCTGTCCGTCAGGTCATCGAACGTCTTTTTGTCCGCGTCCAATTGCGCCGGAGTGGTCGATGGCGGCTGATTCGCGCGATCCTGCCCTTGCTGGATCGTGTCTTTCAGTTCCGCCATCAGT
This sequence comes from Candidatus Acidiferrales bacterium, assembly GCA_049279675.1. Taxonomy (GTDB): domain Bacteria; phylum Acidobacteriota; class Terriglobia; order Acidiferrales; family UBA7541; genus Palsa-147. The sequence goes on along the minus strand of JBAPOP010000044.1, from coordinate 26,614 downwards.
GGTTGCCGAAGGGCGGTTACAGTGCCGCGCAATTTCAACGTCTGCGAGATGAACTGGTCGATCGAATGCATGCTCATCATTTGGGCGTACAGCAGTTCTGTCTGCCCGATGAGCCCGGCCGGGGGCTGCTTTACGCCTTCCTGGCTGGTCGAATTTACGGCCGCATTTTGCCCCTTCACCGCGCTCACCAACTCGGGGATCGTCTTTTCAAGTTCCGTAATGCTTCCGAGCAATCCCACCGAAGCGCCTTCGCCGCTGCTTCCGACGAATGCCGACATTTTTTGAACTGCGTCCAGCATGGTTTTATTCAGCTCGAGCTGGCCTTGCAGTCTGTCGCGTTGCGACGTCAGCATCGGAAGATTACGCTTCGACGCGGTAGCAATTTTCTTGTTGGCCGCATCCACTTGAGACTGAAGCGCTGCGATCCGCGCCGTAATAGTAGTCTCCATCTTGCTGTAGTTGGCTTGACTGGTAGGTGCTGCCGGAGCCTGGTTCGACGCGCCGCTCGCACTATCCGCGGCGATTAGCGCCGCTTCCGCCTTTGCCGCCTGAAATGCAAGTTGAGTGGCCTCGAGCGCCAGACTGCGCGCGTTGTCGTGGTAAATCGCGTCGCTCGGTTGTCCGCTCGATTGGAAGCCCGCGCTGGCAGTTCGATACCAGCTGATGACGGCATTCAAATGCTGGAGAATCGCCGTGCCATTCAATTGACCGGACGTTTGCGCAATCAATGTGGGTGTGAGTAGAGCGGAGAGAACGAGTGCTGCCGCGATCATCCCCCAGTGTCGCTGAAAAGTCCGCATATCAATCTGCATTTGCTGAATAGTCCTCTCAATGTTGGATGAAGATAGAAAGCTTTTGGTGGCGCGTAACGCGATATCGCCAGCGACGCAGCGCACCGCTTGTCATATGAAAATCGCGCAACAAGAGCGCGCTTTGCGCCGCTATTTCGCGTAGTGAAACAACAGGTTGGGCCCGGCCGGTCCGGTCACTGGCCGCGTGTTGTAATTCAAAATGTAATTCAAGTGCTCCGCATCGAGAGGATAGCCGATTCCGCTCGGATACGGGTAGGGAACGAGCGTATGGAAGGGCAGCGGCGAGACAGTGTCGCCGTATGCCGCATAGAAATCCATATCCTTCGCGAAACCGTCGGCGTAGAAGAAATAATCGCGCGTCCAATGTTCGGGAACCGGCGGCAATTTCGACGGATCGAAATTCACCGCCACCTCATCGCCTGAGCCGAAGATGACGTATTTATTATCCGTCGCCGCGACCAATTCCTTCACGTCGCCGTAGCGCGTGTAATAGCCGGCCTGCCGCGTGTACGGCCCTGTCGCGCTCACATTTTCGTACACGTACCGAATGTCGTCCTTCGGATTGCCCTCGACCACTTGCGGATATCCGCGGAATCCGAGCCGCGCATCGGCGAGCGGCACTTCGCTTGTGCGGAACGGAATCTCCGGCGACGAACTATCAATCCGGATTCGATCCCAATAGATTTTCAGATTCGTGACGATACGTATCCGCCGCGTGCCCGGCGGCAATTTGCCCGTCAAGTCGGCCACCATCGTCCGCGCGAGCCCGGCAGGGAATCCCATATCATCCACCACTCGCGTCCATTTGCCCGCAGCGTCTTGCGCCTCAACGTACGGCGCGACCGGCTGGATTCCCGCCTGCCATGCCGCATACATCGAGTTTGCCGTAAAGTAATCCGTGAAGCCGTCCAGCAGAAGGCGCAGCGGCCGCGATGCGTCCCATTCGCCAAGATCGAGTTCGAGCGTGTGCATCGCCGCAAATCCCTGGTATGGCGCGCTCGGAAAATCGGCGACGTATTTCCGGTCGCGCTCGAGAAGCAGCGGCAGGACATTGCTCCCGCGATCGTCCCACGCTCTGGCAGGCGCGTGCGCGTTGCGGCTCGCGATCACTTTGAATTCCGGAAACGGAGGATTGCTCGCGAAGCGTTCGTTCGGATACACCTCGACGTCCGAAGGATGGTCAATAGCGAGCAAACGAACGCGGTCGAGATAATCCAATTCCTCCATCGGTTCGAGCATCCGGAAGCTGATCTTACCGTCGTGCAGCGCCACCTGCGATCCATTCACTTTGAGATATTCATCCGGATCCGGCACGTCGCGTTGGCCCGGCGCGATCCAATGGCCCACGATTCCGGGCCCGATCATGTCAGCAAGAAATTCGTAGCGGCTGCCGTTCCACACGAAAACGATTGGACACGAGCTTCCGCGGCGATCGATCTCCGTAATTTCCTTGCGCGCGCCGCCTTCCACGTGAATTTCATCCTGCAGCACGCCGGTCGGCCAAAGCAATCGCACCACATCCGCCGCCGATTCAGTTCCCAGTCCGGCGTGAATCTCCGCGGGGCCCTGGCCGAGATATCCCGTCGCACCGGCGACTTCGAACTTCTGCCGCATCGCGCCGGCGAACACTTCCACCTTGGTGCCGATCGCACTCTTATTGTCGTTTGTGCCTGTGAGTGTTACCCGCAGCCAGTGGTTTTTGCTGCCGCCGATATTTCGTAGCAGCACCGGTGCCGCATTCGCTTGCGTAATCAGCAGATCCACGCCGCCATCGCCGTCGTAGTCGAAGGGAACCACCGCGCGAGGATGCGACAGCGCAGTCTTGTCCAGGCCAACGTCCTTCGTTACATCTCGAAATCCCGCCGGCCCTTCATTGCGGAACAGCGCAATCTTTCCGCCTGATGCGTCTTCGCCGACGGCGGCGAGATCGATCCAGCCGTCGTTATCGTAATCAATCGCAGCCACGCCCCACGCTTCCGTCCAATCGAGCTTTGGCAGCGCGACCGGCTCGAACCGCTTTCCATTCACATTGCGCCAGAGCGTCACGGCAGGTGCAGAAGGGTGCGTGAACGCCACATCCATCCAGCCGTCTTTGTCAAAATCGAAGACCGCCACGCCGTTGCTCCCGGCAGGCATTCCGCTGGCCCACGGTTGGCTCGCGTTGAATTGGCCTTCGCGCGGATTGAAAAGTATCGTTGGCTGCCCGGGTGCGCTCGTCGTGACAAAATCAATCGCGCGGTCGTTGTTAATGTCGCTGACCGTGACGCCGCTCGCCGCGATCCCGAGTCCCGATTCCGCGCTCCAATTTGTAAACGTGCCATTTCCATTGTTGCGCCACAGTTCACTGTGCGCCGCGGTTGTACCGGACGATGCACCCGTCGCCGGCGCGCTCGTCACATAGAGATCCAAATCGCCGTCGTGGTCAAAATCCACAAACGTCATTCCGCGCGCCGAAATTGTGGAGTGAATTCCCGCGGTCTCGGTGACATCGCGGAAAGTGCCATCGCCCTGATTACGATAGAGTGCGATGCGTCCACTAAATCCCACCGCGAGATCGGCGTGCCCGTCGTTGTCGTAATCGCCCGCCGCGCAACTCACAGCGCCCGAGATCGCAAGCCCGGCGCTCTTCGTCACGTCCGCGAAATGTCCGCCGCCCTCATGGCGATAAAACGCCGATTGCCCATCGCCCGTCGCGTTCGTCAAGAAAATGTCCGGCATTCCGTTGCCGTCGAAATCAAAAACACACACGCCAGAGTCGGCAGCCGCGCCCGCCGTAACGCTGGTGCCGCTTGTAGTCGGCAGCCCCGCGGCTTCATTCGCGATTTGAAAATGAACCGGAATCGCCGCAGTCGGCGCCATCGCGGGTGAAGAAATCGCTTCCGCGAGCGAATACTTGCCTTGCTCGCCATAAATTAAGCTCATCGGCGCGCCAAGCTTGCTCGAATTGAGGTGCTGGAAGCGCTCGAGATGAATCTTCGCGTTAGCCGTGTCGCCGCTGCGCTGATACGCCTGCGCCATTCCGAATTCCGCCGACAAATGAAACGCATTGATCGCGACCGCTTTCTGAAATTCTTCGATCGCCTTCGGATATTGGTGGAGTTGCGAATTCAGCAGCCCCATAAAATAATGCGTGTCGGCATCGCCCGGATCAATTGCCGCAACCTTTTCGAAATTCGCGACCGCCGCTTCGGGATTTCCAACGGACTTCTCGAGAAGTCCGAGGTTGTACCAGATGTGCGCGTCGCTGGGCTGCGATTTCGCTGCCTCCGTCAAAATCGCGCGCGCATCGTCCGAGCGTTGCGTGTTCAAAAGCGCGATGCCTTGATTCAATCGAGGGATATAGTTCTTTGGCTCTGCAGCGGAGGCTTCCTGAAAGCATTTCAGCGCGTCTTGCGGCCGCTGCTGATCCATGTAAGCGATGCCGAGATTATTCAGTTTCAGCGCTTCGAGAGCTTTCGCAGCGCCGCTTGCCGCCGATTGCGCCGGGCCCGCGGCGTGTTCGCGCGGTACGAGGAACGGCGACACAAACAATCCCGCCGCGCCGGCCGCGAGCGCCAGCCACAAAAACCGCTTTCGATTAAGCATTCTTATTTCCTTCGCAGGGGTTGCGCCGCGGATTGGCCGGAACCTTCTTTGATGGTGATGATTTGATCGGCATGCACATTGGTAAGTCGATCGCTCTTGCCGCTCGGCCAGCGCACTTCAATCGTGTCCGCTTGCTCGCGCGCGCCGAGGCCAAAGGTTAGCACAAGCTCGCTCGAGGAGAGATAACTCGATCCGCTTCGTAGCATCTGCGTCTGCGTGTCGGAGCCTGTGGCCAGCTTAACGACTGCGCCGATTCCGTCGCGGTTCGAACTCGTTCCCACAAGCTTGACGCGCAGCCGGTGATTCGTCGCGCCGACGTTGTGGAAGAGATACGCCGCGCCGCCGTTCGTCGAGATCGCAATGTCTGGCGCGCCATCGTTATCAATGTCGCCGTAAGCCGCGCCACGCGCCACTCGCGGCGATGCAAATCGCGCGCCCATCGCGGCGGTCACTTCCTCAAATTTCCCGTTGCCCAGATTGCGGAACAAATGCGGCGGCTCGGCATAACGCACGCGATTCTGGATCCGCTCGATGCCGTCTTCGATGTGCCCGTTGTTGAGAAAAATATCGAGCCAGCCGTCGAGATCGTAATCGACAAAAAAACAGCCGAAGCCGAGCGTGAGCAAGCTCGCGCGCCCGATCCCCGTCGGCGCCGCCTCATCCACAAACAGCCCGTTTCGCTCGTTGTGATACAGCGCCGCCATCTGATTCGAAAAATTCGTAATCAGCAGGCTCGGATACCCGATGTGATCGTAATCCGCCGCGTCAATTCCCATGCCCGCTCGCGCCACACCGTCCTCGTTGAATCCGATCCCCGCCGCGACACCCTTTTCCGTAAAAGTTCCGTTGCCATTGTTAATGTAGAGCTTGTTCGGTTGCGTGTCGTTGCTGAACGCGATGTCCGGCCATCCATCCTGATTCGCGTCAAGAATCGCAACGCCCAGCGACTTCGAAGTCGGGTCGCCGAGCCCCGCTTTTTTCGTCACGTCCTCGAAGGTCCCGTCTCCGCGGTTATGCCAGAGCCGTACCGACGCGCCCTTATACGCTTCCGGCGTGCAATACGATTTCGTTTTGCCATCCAGTGTGCAATAAATGTCATTCGGCTCGGACCACTGCACGTAATTCGCGACAACCAAATCGAGTTTGCCGTCGCGATCGTAATCCACCCACGCCGCGCTCGTGCTGAAATCGTTTGGCCCCCAAAGTCCCGCCTGTTTCGTCACGTCCGTAAACGTTCCGTTGCAATTGTTGCGGAAGAGATGATTCTGTCCGAGCGCCGTAATGAAAATATCTTCGCAACCGTCGTTGTTGTAGTCGCCGACGGCAACCCCCATCCCGAACATCTCCACCATCAAGCCGGCCTTCGCCGTCACATCGGTAAAAGTTCCGTCGTGATTGTTGTGGTAAAGCGCCGGATGCGACGCATGAGTGTGATGCTCGGGCCAATCGGTGCTGTTCACGAAGAGAATGTCCTGCCAGCCGTCGTTGTCGTAATCGAGAAACGCGACGCCGGATCCCATCGCCTCCGGCAGAAATTTCTTTCCATAAGCGCCGTTGTTGTGCGTGAAGTGAATGCCGGCCGCGCGAGTGATGTCGTTAAAGTGCACGGAAGATGTCGCAAGCGCTTGGCCGCCCGACTGCGTTCGCGCCGCGAGCGAACGAGTCAGCCCCCCCGTAAGAGCGGCCACCGGCACGATAAAAAGAATTAGCAGCAACAACGTGGGCGCACGAAAGTATCGCGTCAATCTAAATTTCAATCAGATCCCCCGTGAACCGCCGCCTGGCCTTCCGCTTGAGCGGCGCGCAACACCTCGGCTGAAACGGACATATGCTCGTGAATCGCCTGCCGCTCGTTATTGTCTTCCGGATGCGCGCGCAGATATGGCCCGGTAAGCGTCTGCGCCGATTCGTCCGCCTTGAAGCGCAAATAGCGCTTCTGAAATTCCGCCGCTCGATCGGCTTGTCCGGCTCCCGTGTAGCAAAGCATCAAATTGTAATTCGCTTCGAGATCCTCGGGATCAATTGAAAGCGTCGCTTCGAATTCATGGATCGCATCCGCATAGCGCCGCTCGAGAAACAGAATCCGGCCCATTTCATCGTGCACCACGCGGTCGCGCGGATATTGCGCCAGCACAATTCGCAATTGCGCGGCGGCTTCATCGTATTTGCCTTGATTTCGCAGTATTCTCGCGTAGAAGAAATTCGCACGCGCCAGCGACGGCGATAGCGCCAGCGCCTTCTCATCCGCCTCTTTCGCCGCGGTCAAATTGCCTTCCTGGAATCGCGCGCGCGCCACGTTCACCCAGCCATCCGGATTCTGCGGCGCTACCTGCGTGATCTTTTGGAATGCATTCACCGCGCCTATCAGATCGCCTTGCAACAGCAACCCGATACCGTAATCATTCCAGCGCGTCCAATCCGATGCGTCGAGGCGAACCTGCATCGGCGGTTCCGGCGCGTTTGCGGGCAACACGTGAAGCTCGGCCTTGTCTTCCGCGAGCGTCACGATCGGCAAATTCGGAATGGTTTTGATCTGTCCCGAGACATTCGACGTATCGCCGTTGTACAGCCAATGCCCGTCGTCGAACTCTGTCGTCACACTCGGATTCGGGTCCTTCGGATCGCGCACGCCCCCAAATGAAAACTGCGTGTTGAGCCACGAGAACTTGCGATAGTTCAATTTCGCGTGCAATTCGATGCGCGAGCCCGCGTCCGCCGGAATTTTCAGCCGGTAATGAACCGTATCCGCAGCGCCCGGCGGAATCAGATGCACGTACACCGTCGCCCTCGCGGCCCACGCATTTCGCTTGTTGATCGGGTGCCCGTGCTCGTCGATCAGCAACGAATGATAGAAATGCGCCCCCGCCTCGACCGGTCCGCGGCCATGGTCCTCGGCAAGCCCGCTCCAGAAAATCACTTTGCCATTTTCATCCGTCGCCGAAAGTTCAAGCCAGCAATCGAAAGCGTCCACTGTCCCGCCGGGAAAGAAATGCCCTACGAGACGCGTCCTCACAACTACATCCACGCGCTCCGTATCGCCGCGCCGGACTTCCGCGTTCACTCGATTGAGCGGCGCTGAAATTGCCACGACCGGTCCGCCGGCCTCTTCGGCAAGCGCCGCGTTTCCCGACGGCGCTTCCGTTTCCGCTTCCTCGCCAACCGCAAACGTCGTCGAAAGTTGAGGAGCCATCGGCGATATCGCAGCTGCCGCCGGCTTCTCGCCGCCTTTCTCCGGCGCAATCGCGAAAATATCCACGCTCAGCGCTTTCGACTTCAAGAATTTCTCGGTGCCTTCAAGTTGCGCGTCATCGTGATTGGCAAACGGCACAGCCGTATTGGCCGCGAAAAAGCTGTGCGTGTGAACGCTCTTGGGCCCTGCCGCCGTGTCTTTCTGCGGCGCCATCGGCATATGGCAATCCGCGCAAGTCTGCGGCTTCGGCGGATAGTAGAACGAGCGCGCGCCCAATCCCGAAACGCCGCTGGCCTGCCAGTTGTCGTAGTCGTTGAATCCGCGAGTCCACCGGTAATGATTCACCGGCACGTCGAGATGCACCTTGTGGCACGCCGAGCAAAAATCCGCCGTGTCGTTGCGCATGAACGGCTTCAAGAACGTGCGGCGATGCGGCTCCGGATTCAACTCGACGAGAAAATCATGCAGCCGTTGCACCATGGGATTCTTGCTAGTGGCCAGATCGTGCAGCGCGGGCACTTCGACGAGATAATTTCCCTGGCCCATCGTGCTTCGCACATTCGTAATCGAGTGGCACATCATGCACCCGAGGCCTGCCTGCCCCTCCGGCGTCATCTCGATCTCGCGAACCGGCCGGTCAAACTCGCCGCTGAAGAGCAGCGCCGGATCGTGGCAGCCCGCGCACCATTTCGACGGCTGAATCCCGCGCACGTCCTGCATGTACTCGATGCTCTTGCGATACCACTGATTGTTGAACGAAGAAAAATGATGCGCCGAACTGTTCCACTGCTTGTAGATGTCCTGGTGGCAGCGCTCGCACGTCTGCGATTCCATAAAATATTCTTTGGCGATTTTCTTTTGCCCGGGAGTCTGCGCTGAACTCGGGAAGAATGGCCCGCTCGGCCCGTCGCCCTCGTCATCCATGCTGGCGGGAGAAATTTTCGGATTCTCGATGCGATTCGCGCGCTCCCACGGCACCGTGCGCATCCACCACGCCCCGCCCGCAATTCCCGCCGCTAGCAAGATCGCCAATGAGTAACGCGCCGCCGCACTCAGTGCAGAAGCAGCAAGCCATCCACGCTTGCCCGCCCACGCGGCCGCAAGTATTGCTCCGCCAGCCAGGCACGCGCCGATGTGCGAATAGAGCAACCAATTCATGTTGCGAGATGCGCCGGTAAATATAAGCGCGATGCCGAGCGCCGTTCCCGCGAGCAGGAGCAGCCAAGCGATTCGATCGGCCGCGGAGCCACTCCGAATCTGCCGCAGAATAAATGGCAGCGCCACCAACGCGAACAGAACTCCCGCGACGAGATGAAACGCAACTGTGCCTTCATAAATAACCGTCGCGGTTGGCCACGAAAAAAGGTACGCGGCGCTGAGGAAGAGGGAAGACAGCAGAAGAATGCGGAGTCGATTCATTTCAGGTCAGAGACACTGGCACGACGATTGAATCAGAACACACCAATCTGGAGAAATTGATCCCGGGCGAGTCTCTAACGGCATCCGAGGTGAGTCAATAATATGAATCCACTACAACCGCCGTCGCAATCATCCTGCGTTATGCGCCCGCGCGACGAGCAAGATCGCAACGGCATAGAACGCAAACATCAGCGCCAGATGCGCGCGCGCTTGCTTGTTCGCGCCAGCAAATTCCTTCCACACCAGCACTCCCCAGAGCGCGGCCACCATCGGCGCGGATTGCCCGATCGCATAAGCAATCGCGAAACCAATCGAATTGCCCGCCACGAGACTGAACACCGTGCCAACGCCCCAGATGAATCCGCCGAGCAATCCGAGCAAATGCGCGCTCGCCGGCGCCTTGAAAAATCCGCTGAACGCCACCGGCACTCCGACGAGCGGATGCTTCATGAAATAAATATTCCAGACGAAGCACGAGAGCAGCGCGCCAAACGTGAAAAACACCGCGAGACTGTACGGTCCGAGGCTATTTCCCGTGCGCATTGCATGCGTCGAAATCGGCGACCACAGCCCCATCAAAATACCGGAGACAACGCAAACCGTAATGCTCTTGCGTGAAATCGCGCGATTCGATCCGCCTAGCTGTCCATACGCCTTCCCATCCATGAGCACAGCCACGATCGCGCAAAGCACCCCCGCTCCGAGCATCACCGCGTTGCCCTTCGGCTCGCGAAGATACGTGAGAACCACGCCGACAACGAGCGCGATTCCGATCGAAACAGGAAACGCGATCGCCAGCCCCGCCATGTCAATTCCCGCCACGAGCAAAAGATTCGCGAGATTGAATATTGCGCCCGCGATCATCGCGTATCCGATGTTCGAATTATCCGCGGAATGAACGTTCGCCCAGAAGCTCGACGCGTCTGTTCCGGTGTTGCCCATCGTGAGCGCAAGGATGAGCGAAATCACAAAAATGCCCACCGCATAATCCCAGTAAAAAAGTTCAAATCGGAAATTCTTCACGCCTTTGTACGTATTGGCCCAAGAGCCCCAGCAGAACGCAGTCGCGACCATCATGACCAGCGCGACCGTAAAATTCGGCGGTGTATACATCGCTCCGTCCTTTCGATTCGCTCACGTGCAGAATCGTGCTTACTGTTTCTTCAGAAGCCGCTCTTAAAATGCCGGCGCTCCCGCCGGGCTTTTCGCCTTGATGAACGCGAGAACTTCGTCGCGCTTCGCCATCGCGCGCGCGCCAACTTTCGTGCAGCAGAGCGCCGCGCACGCATTGGCGAAAAGCCCCGCGCGCGCGTGATCCCATCCCTGAAGCAGCGCGTACGAAAGCCCGCCCATGAAAGCATCGCCCGCGCCGGTCGTATCCACCACGCTCGGTTTGAACGCGGGCACGTGAACCATTTTGTCCGCCGATGCGATCAAACATCCCTCGGCGCCCATCGTGATCGCCACCAATTTCGGTCCAAGCTTCAGCAGCCCGGTCGCCATGCGCTCGAAATCGGCCGCGCCCGTCAGCTCCCGCGCCGCGGCCTTGCATGGTTTCAGCACATCCACGAGTTGCAACGCGGCGGACAATTCCTGCTCCGATCCCAAATTCGACTGTGCAAAAAAGCTCGGCGCCACATCGAGATCAAAAATCACGCGCACGCCGGCCGCCTGCGCGACTTTCAGCGCCTCGCGGACGGGCACCAGCGGAAGCTGCGACGCTTCGGTATGAAAGTGCTTCGCCTTCTGAATGTGCTGCGCGAAGCGGCCCTTCACCTGAAACGGGGTGATCTTGCCGGTCACGTTTGGAAACATGTAAATGCACCGCTCGCCCGCGGCGTCCACCGGAATCCACGTGAGTGACGATCGCTCGCCCTTCACGATTTCAATTCCGCCGAGGTCCATGCCGTCGGCCCTGAATGCCTCCTGAATAATTCGGCCGTTGTCATCGTCGCCGATTAATCCGAGCCAGCCCGCCGACGCTCCGAGCCGCGCCACCTGCGTCAAATTATTCGCCGTCACGCCGCCCGCATGAACCTCAAGGCGATCTGCGTTGATTTTCTCTTCTGCTCCAAGCAGCCGCGGCACGATCGCGAAATAATCCACCGTGCAGCTTCCGATTCCCACCACGTCAACGTTTTGGTTCAGCGGCATTAGCCCCTCACTTGAACACTTGCTCAGCGCCTCACTTGGAATTGCCCGTCGGGTGCGCGCCAGGCGTTGGCCGCGCCATCAGGTCAATGAACATTTTCTCGAATTTTTCGCGGTTGAGTTCGGCCGGCAAATGCACGAGCTGCTCTCCGAGTCCCGGATGCAAATCAGGAGTCCACACAATCACGTTGCCGTAGCCCGCGCCATGGTCGATGTTAATGTCCATGTAGAGCTGGTCTTCCTTCGTTATCACGCTCGGATCGAGCCAACTCGCTGCGGCCAGTTCGTCCCACATATATTCCACATCGGCGTATTTCGCCACGTACTGCGAGGCCGCGCTCGGTGATTTTCCGATTTCGGCGATCAGTTCTTTCGTCATCCGCGTCTTGATCGAAATATCCACGGTTGTAATCGTGATTTTATGCCATGGCGAAGTCAGCGTAATGTGCACCGCCTCCGGGTCCCACCAGAAATTGAATTCGCGGCGATTCTCCGTCCTCCATTCGATCGGCACCACGGGAGCCACGCTCCCGCCCATGATCACGAGTTCCTGCGCGAGGTCGGGGACATTCGGATCGAGGCTGATGGCTTGCGCGATGTTGGTCAGCGGGCCGCCCGCATAGATCGTCACTTCGTGCGGATATTTGTGCACCATGCGAATAATGAAATGCGCCGCATCTTCCTCGGAGGCTTTCGTTGTCGGATCGCCCTCGACGATGTGCGGCACCACGAACGGCTCGTGATATTTCCCGCGCAATCCTTCGCCGAGATTCATTCCCGGGCGATGTCCGTTCCACGCGCCCTGGTAATGCACGGTCCCGTACAATTTCTCCCAGCGCTCAATAAAGTCCATCCGATTGATCAGCGGATAGACGGCTCCTGGCAGCACCGGAATGTCCGTGCGCCCGACAATCTCGAGCATTCGCAACGTGTGCGCGACTTCCTCATCGCGCCACATATCGCCGCTGACCACCGTGATGCCGAGCGTCTCCACTTCCGGCGACTGAATGAACATCAGCATCGACTGCTGGTCCGTAGTCGCCGGCCCGCGCGCATCCTGATCGAGAATCACTTTTCTTTTGTTCTGCGCCGCGGCAGGGAACGCAAAAATCAAGCCAAGAGCAATCGTGCAAATTGCTTTGAAGATCGTTGTCAGACTCACTTGTGAAAATCCCCCCTGAAGATTTGTGCGTATCTCTTTGCTTCGAGACGCATGGAGACACTCGCTTGAACGCTTGTTCGAAGTCATTTCGGGCAGGCGCTGCTTATAATTCCCGGCACGCCGCCAGTCAAGCGAAAACCCCCGGTCATCCGCCCGAAATCGCTCTCCGCGCGAAAGTTCGGAACAATATCGGATGTTATAATTCGCGGATGCCTTGGCACCGCCGCTGGACGCCCGAGACTCTCCTTCGAAATTGTGCCGGTCATATTGTTTGTGTACAAACTTTCGCCGCACTATTCTTTTTCCTGGTTCCCGCCACAACTTATTGCGCAGCCCAGCAAATTCCGGAGAATGCACGCATCCTCACGGATCAAGCTCACTCCGCCTTCGCGCAAGGCCGGTGGGCCGAGGCTGCCGAGGCATACGAAAAGGCCGTCGCGTTGGCGCCGCGGAATCCAAATTTGCGCATCGCGCTTGGCCTCGCTCTTGCCAAGGCTGGGCGACAGGCTGCCGCCATCGCCAGCTACGAAGCCGCGCTCGAAATCTCGCCGCGCAATAGCGTCGCGGAAATCGATCTCGCCAGCGCCTACCGCGCCGTCCACAACAACGACGCAGCCCGCCGCCTTCTCGAACTCTCGTCCCGCGAACATCCCAAACTCGCTGCGCCGCTCGCCGTTCTCGGCGATCTTGATATCGAGCTACAGACCTACGAAGCGGCGATTAAGCATCTATCGGCAGCGCTCGCGCTCGATCCCGCGAACAACGAAACCCGCGACCGTCTCGCCTTAGCCTACAAATCGAAAGGCGATTCCGCCGCCGCTCTCGCCCAACTTTCACAATCCCTCGCGCGCGATCCGAACGACGCCCTCGCGCATTTTCTGCGCGCTCAAATCTTCGACGATCGCAATCAGGACGACCACGCCCTGCCCGAGGCCGAAAAAGTGCTCGCGCTTCAGCCTCAAAATCTCCCTGGCCGCACGCTGCTCGGCAAAATCCTGCTGCGCGTTTCAGAGAGCGCCACAAGCGCTGACGCAACCGCACTTTGTTCCCGCGCAGCAGACGCCCTAAAGCCCGTCGTCGAAGCCCAGCCGAACGATTCCGAAACTCTCTTTATCCTCGCGCGCGCCTATCGCTGCGCAGGCAACACGGACGAAGCCGAAAAAACTGCCGCCGCATTCGAATCCGCCTCGAAGACTCTTCGCGAGTCGAAAGAGAACCAAAATCAAGCGCTGCACCTGGTCCATCAAGCCAACGACCGCGCTCTGCAAAATGATTTCCCCGGCGCGCTCGCTCTTCTCCAGCAAGCGCTCGAAAAATATCCGGATTACGACGCCGCCTATTCGCAACTCGCCAAGCTCTACTACTCGGCTGGCGACATCGAAAAAGCGGCCGGCGCGATCAACCGCGCGCTCAAGATTGCTCCCTACCAGCCCGATTTCCTCTACGTGCAAGGAAAAATCTTCGAGAAACAGGGCAAGCTCGACGAAGCCCTTTCCGATTTCGAGCGCGCCACGCTAGTCAATCCGAAAGAATCGGACGCTTACTTCGAAATCGGCGCCATCTATCAGCAGAAAAGCGATCCCGATCACGCCAAAGCTGCCTATAGAAAAGCTATCGAGCTTTCTCCCGGCGATCCCGATTACCGCCGCGCCTTAGCGTCGCTCTCCGCCGCCGCGCCGTCGCCCTGAGCCTTCGCGGCATTTCCTGTCACCGCACTCACCGGAGCGGCCGCATGCGCGCCCGGCGTCTCCGCCGTCATCAGCGCCACAAATTCTTTATAGAATTTCTCAAGATTCAAATTTTCCTGAACTTCAACAAGTTGCTCGCCGAGCCCCGGCTGCTCGCCCGGCTCCCAAACCAGCGTGTCTCCATACGAAGCTCCGCGATCGAGCGACACATCCATATACAACTTCTCCGACTTCGTGATGATCGATGGATCGAGCCACGCCGCGGCCGCCAGTTCGTCCCAGAGGTAGCCTTCCTCCGCATACTTCGCGATATATTTCGCCGATGGCGACGTGCCCGCCGCAATCTGCGCGATCAGTTCCTTGCTCATCTTCGTTTTCACCGAAATATCCACGGTGGTGACAACGATGCGCGGCCACGGCGCGCGAAGCACGCGCTGCGTCGCCTCAGCATCCATCCAGAAATTAAATTCGCGACGCGGCGTCACCACAAATTCAGGGTCCGTCGTTTCCGGCGCGATGCCTCCGCCCATCACAATCAGGTCTTTCGTTAGCGACGCAAATTCCGGATCGATCGTGATCGCGAGCGCCAGATCCGTCATCGGCCCCGCCGCGTAAATCGTCACTTCATGCGGATATTTCCGGACCATCCGAATCAAGAAATGCGCCGCGTCTTCCTCGATCGCCTTCGTTGTCGGCTTGCCTTCCGGCATCGGTGGAATTTCGTATGGCCCGTGCACTGGCTTGCCGTAATTCCACGCGCCCTGATAAATGATTTTGCCGTAGATTTTTTCCCAGCGCGCCATCTCCTCTTTCGTATTCACAAGAGGGAACACGGCGCCGCGAACCACGGGAACATCGGTCCTGCCGACGATCTCGAGCAGCCGCAGCGTGTGCAGCACTTCTTCGTCGCGCCACGCATCGCCCGTCAGCACGGTGATGCCAAGAACATCCGTCTCCGGCGAATTCAGGATTGCCAGCACAGCCTGCATGTCCGTCCCGCCAGGGCCCGAGCAATCCTGATCGATGATTACTTTGCGTCTCCCCTGCGCCGAGGCAGCCGGAGCAATCACGATAGCGAACAATGCAACAGATACCGCGCCGAACATCGCGGCAGACATCGCACGCACGAAAATTCTGCGAGCCACTCGTATTTTCATATTCATCTGCGGGGCCTTTCGGAAGGGATTCCGATACTCCGGTCAGTACATAATCGTTCGCGTCAAATGGTGCGGCCAGAAAGTCGTGTGATACGGCAGCCACAGCCGCGCGTCGATTTGAGGAATGATAACCTGCAACTCGGGCGGACGAATCTTGTTCACTTCTTCCCGCAGCAACGCAGTCGCGTAAAGCAAATGCGCGCGAATCTCGATTTCCTGCGTGCTGTCGCGCGGAATCAATTGGTACGTGTTGATCGTGTGCTCGAGCGCGGGCGAATATTTCAAGATTCCAAGAATCCGCAGCGCCGCCGGCACAATATAATCCGCAAACGCCGTCATCTTCTCCGGATCTTCCAGCCGGAATCCTTCTTTTCGAATTTGCCGGTAGAGCATCCAGACGCCGAGCTGCGCCAGCTTGTAGAACCTAATCTCGTGCCCGTCATACATGCTCACGTCGTTAAATCGCGGAAATTCCTTTACCAGCCGGTCAATCATCCCGTTGCCGTTGTCGTAGAGCTTCGGCGAGCAGGAATGAATGAAGTTCGAAAATCGGCCGTCGTACTTCGCCGCAAGCACGCCTCCCACTTCGTGGAGGACCGCCAGCTTTTCGTCGAGCATCGGCATCTCGATGTTGCCCGCAAAAATCTTGTTCAATTCGTCCCGGGTAATCTTCGCGAGGTATCGCCCGTCGAGGATGGGAGTCCCGTTGTCCATCGCCCGCCTCAGGCAGGCGAACTCGGCCTCGGAGTCCGACCAGTGCTGCCCCATGTAATCAACTTGAAACTTCACATGGTTCGAGAAATCCGTGAACGCCGTATCGATCGCATCGGTCACCATGATGAAATCGATTTGCTTGTTTGGATCGCTGCCGATGTCGAGCGGTTCGGCGTAATCCGGCATCGGCAATTCTTCATACGCCATCCAGCTCGCCACTTCGACAATATTATCCACGTCCGTCCGAACGTCGCGCGAATGCTCGATGACGGGCCGAAGGCTGTCGAGGACGGGACTGCCGATAGGTTTGGGCCAGCGCACTGGAGCACTTTCCGCTGAAGCTGACGTTGAAAACGATGACGACGCTGCGGCGCGCCGGAGACCCTCGCCTCCGGCCGCCGCCAACATCATCGAACTTCCCAGTCCCTGAAGAAACCGCCTGCGTCCATTGGCTTCAAAGGTCATTAGAAGATGAACTTGACCCCAGCCTGGAACGCGAACGGTGTGCTGCCCGGCGCGACCTGGTTGATTTGGCGGTACAGCCCGAGTGTGGTTGCCGGTTGCGATAGCGCCTGCAAGGACGCCAGGGAAATCGACGTCAGGGGAGTGCAACTCGATCCCATCGCCGTTGACATCGGGAACAACGTGCTCCAGGGCGTACAGTAACCCGAGTTAGCCGAGTAGTCGATCGTGCCGTTCGTGTCTGGGTTCGAGTACAGGTTCTTACGGTTCGTCAGGTTATAGAAATCGCCCGACAGTTGCACTTTATATTTCTCGCCAAGCTTGAAGTCCTTCGCCAACCGGGCGTCCCACTGCGCATAACTCGGCTGGTCAAACGGATACCGCCCGAGCAAGTACGGCTTGCCGCTTCCGATTTGAACAGACGGGCGATCGTTATTGTGTGAATAGCCTGAATTGGCAACGGTATCTCCGTTCACGTCCGTGTCAATGTAGAGAGGGAACGGCACGCCGGAGTGATAAATAAGTGTCGAACTCAGCAAGAAGCCCCACGGCAGATCGATCACGCCGCCGCCCTTGATCTGCGAGCGGATATCCAAGCTGTTCCGGCCGTAGTCGAGAGCGAGGTTGAACGGGTCTTGCTGGCCGAAATACGTGTCGGTGTCGCGCTCGCTCGCGCCGTTGTCTTTGTTGTTCGACCAGATGTAGTTCCCGAACACCTGATAGCGGTTCGAGAAGCGTTTCGTCAGATTAATAACCACCGATTCGTAGTTTCCGTGTGCGTAGCTGGCTGTCGTGTCCGTACCGATCGAAAGCGTCGGGTCCAGAAGCCCGCACAAGATCGACCGGCCGAACTGATCGGTCGCTGGTGGCTGTCCGGCTCCGCCGCACGTCACGAAGTTTCGATACCACGCTTCTTCCGAGCCATAGCCGCCGGTCCTGAGGTGCTGGGAGTTGACCCACGCGAATGTGCCTGTCAGCGTCCAGCTACCCGCAAAACTTTGCTCCAGGCTTCCCGTCAAGCTCGAAACACGGGGATTCTTGAAGTTGGGGTCAACGAGGTTGGGGCCCGGGCAGCCATAGACACTCGTGCAGAGCTGGTTAATTCCGAGTGGCGTCGTGCTCGGATACAGGTAGGGGAACCCCGGGGTCGGAAAACCGCAAGCCGTATATGGCGGGAAGCAGAATTCTCCCGTCGTCTTCCCGCCGCCGCCGCTTGGCATAAAGATCGTCGGAATTACGGCGTAGTAGTAGCCCCACGCGCCGCGAACGATCGTCGGATTCTTGGTCCCGCCGACATTCCATGCCAACCCGACGCGCGGTCCCCACTGGCCGAAATCGTCCGGCGTGCGTTGCGGAATCGGAATTTGCTTTGCGCCAAGTCCAGTTCCCGAGTACGTCACCGTTCCTGGGAATGCCGTCTGAGGCTGCGGATACCAAGTTCCATCCCATCGCAAGCCGTAGGTCAACGTGATTCGCGGCGTGATGGTCCACTTATCCTGCCAATAGAGGCCTACACCAGTTAGGTAATTGGGATAAAGGGTCCCGGCATCGAAGAGCGACTCATTGTTCAAGCCGAGGTTCTGAATCAGGCCATACGGCGCGCCGCCTTGGAAACTCCCAAGGTCGCCGAATTCGTATTGGCCCGTTGACCAGCCGACGAACGTATCTTTGCGGTCTTCAAACGTGTCCGAATCGCCGCCGAATTTCATGTCGTGCTTGCCGAACGAGTAGGAAAAGTTGTCGGCGACTTGCAGTTTGTCGTTTTCGCCGTTGATGGGCAGGTAATACCGCTCGCCGATCAATCCAGGCCCGATCAAGTCTGTCTGCTCGCCCGCGCCATTCGCATGCCGGATGCGATTTTCCGCCGCCACGCTGACACGCAATTCGTTTACCTTTCGGCCCATCACTGTGTTGAGTGAAAACACGGTGCTGATTCCTTCGTTCAGGAAGTTCTCGGTGTCGCCGAAGGCCGCTGGAGTTTCGTTCTGGCCAAGTCCGCCAGTGAATCCGCTCGTGTGATTCCTTGTGCCATAAGCCCTGACGCTGAAGTGATTCGCCGGGCTAAACTGATAATCGTAGTGGCCCAGAATCGTGAACAAGTCCTGAAATTGCGTATGCGGACCGTTCAAGTCCGAGAGATCGGCCACTCCAAAGCAGGCCTGCATGTAGGTCTGACCTGCCGTGGGCGTGCCGCAAGACGCCGGGAGGTTAAAGCCTGTGGTCAGCGGGCCAGGCACTGGAATCTCACCGGCTGGACACGGCAGCGAGACGCAGTCCGCGAACGTCGGCCCCGTAATTGTGTCCATCGTCGCGTTGCAGGCTGCGATCGAGCCACTGCTGCAAAGGTTCGTGAGTAGCGGGCCGTTCTGCTTCTGGGTATCCGCGGCGAGGAATAAGAATTGGCGATCCTTGTGGATGGGAAAGCCGATCGATCCGCCGAATTGATTCTGTTCGCTGATATTTGGCGGATTTCCCTCTCCGTCTGTCGCAGTAAGTCCGCTCCCACGATAATACTCATGTGCTTCGCCGTGTACTTCGTTCGTGCCCGACTTCGTCACCACGTTCACGAGACCGCCAGTCGCGCGGCCGAACTCAGGCGCAAATCCGTTCGTGACCACCTGGAATTCCTGCACGGCGTCCAGTGGAATCGTGAAGTTCTTCGTCTCAAGAGAGCCAAAAATTTCGCCGAAGAAATTGTTAAAAGTGTCCTGGCCATCGATCACCATGCCCAGGTAATCGCTCTGTTGGCCGCCAAGGCGAATGCCGCCGCGCAAACCGGGAACGATCTGCGCCGACGAGCTCAGCTGCGCCAGGTCGCGATAATCGCGGCCGGAGAGCGGAAGATCTTCAACGTCTTTCTCGTTGATGACTTGGTTGATGCCCGCGGTCGTCGTGTCCACCGGCCCAAGAGCCGACGCGCTCACCGTCACCGTCTGCGTCTGGCCTTTCACGGGCAGCGTCACATTGAGGTCCAGGCTCGCGCCGATCTGCACGGTGATGTCCGTGACCTCGGTCGCGGCGAAGCCCTCCGCTTCTGCCCGCACCTTGTATACGCCGGGCAGCAAATCATCAAACGCGTACGTCCCGCCCGCGTCCGTCTTCACCTCCCGCTTATAGCCGGTGGACGGATTCGAGATCGTCACTTTTGCGTTCGGCACTACCGAGTGCGTCGAATCATATATGAAGCCGCGGATCGCGCCGCGTTCCAGGTTCTGTGCGTTTACGCCGGCGGCCGTCACGAGCAATCCCAGCACCGCCAAGGCCAGGAATAGACTCTTCCAAATCTTCATCGTCGCTCTCCCGTTTTTCATCTGCCTGTGAGAATTTCCCATTCGAATTTGTGTCCGCAATCTACTTTCCCTCAATCCGTGAAATGAAAAGCTGAATGAATCGCTCGGCGTCCACCCCCGTGCAGACTTCCACGTTCGGTGTCACCTTGTCGACGCCTTCGATAATGTACCTGTCGCCGTGCAGCACGTTTCGCTCGATTTCATTCCGGCGGTTGGCCACCGTCTCGCCGCGGCTGAATTCTCCGCGCGTTTCCACGTCCACGTGCATCGCCTGCTTCTTCATCAGCGTTGAATCGATCGCTTCGCCCACTGCCAGCGGGTCGTACATCGGCGAGCCCGTGTCTCCGAACTTCTCGGAAAGCGTCACCAGAAACTCCAGCACCGAAACCATGAAATCGTTTTCCGGCCCGTGTGTTTTCGCAAGCTGCGCGAGATGCTTCCGGCCGAAGAGCGTTTCATTTCCGACGTCCAGCCCCACCATCGTCACCGGCCATCCGGCCTGAAAAACAATTTGCGCCGCTTCCGGATCGTTATAGATGTTCGCCTCGGCTGCCGCGTTCACGTTCCCGCCGGAAATCGACCCGCCCATCACGATCACTTCTTTCACTAGCGGGACGATCGAAGGGTCCTTCAGCACCGCCAGCGCGATATTCGTTTCCGGCCCGATCGGCACCAGCGTGATTTCATGCGGCGCCTCGTGCACCATCTGAATGATCAGGTCGGGTCCGAATCGCGAATCCGCTTTGCATTTCGGCGCTGGCAATTCCACATCAGCCAGTCCGTTTTTCCCGTGCCAGAATTCCGCCGTGATCAACTTCTGAAACAGCGGATGTTCCGCGCCGCCCGCCACCGCCACATCGCAGCGATTCGCGAGCGATACCAACTTCAGCGCGTTCTGCAATCCCGCGGCAGCGGTCACATTTCCCGCCGCCACCGTCAGCGCTCGCACATCCAATTCCGGCGAGTTCAGCGCGAGCAATATCGCGATCGCGTCGTCCGTGCCCGGATCCGTATCGATGATTACTTTGCGCGCTTTTGCTTGCGGGCTCGCCGCGACCCCAGGCGCTGCGGCCAGCGCCGCAATTGCCAGGCAAGCGCACAACACTAACCCCGCCAATGACTTTCGACCCGCCAAACTTGGGGAATAGTCTACGTCCGGAACGTCACTGTCTTCTCGAGTGATTCGAATCTGAAAAACTTGACCCAGGACTTTTCCCCCAGCGTACGAATGGCGGGTAGCGTAGCTTTCGCCCCAAATCGTGTCAAGTGCAAACTCTTCGTCTGTGGATTTCAAAACTTCCGATTGTTGTAGCACAAACAATATGAGTTTCCGTACGCGCCGAATTTACACGCTAGCGTGTGCCGATTCCGAACACGCCATGATTTTCCGCACTCCGTGTGCTTCAAATTTCACCGGAGCGCAGCATCGCGAGATGCTAAGATTTCGGATTCCATGCACTCAGCATCCGTTCCACTTTGGTATCGCCGCGCGTCTTGGCTGCACGCCTGCACGCTTGTCGTCGTGAGCAGCGTCCTCGGTCTCACGGCCGCCGAGCCAAGCCAGCAGCAAACACATCGCACTCCTCACGCATCCGCCCCCGAATCAAAAATTTCCGCCGTCGCGAATCCGTACAACGTCCAATTCCTCGACGTCACCAACGCCGCCGGCATTCACTTCCATCACGAACGCGCCCAATCTCCCAAGCGCATGTATCCCGAAACAATGGGTGCCGGCGTCGCCTGGCTCGACTACAACCAAGACGGCTATCTCGACGCTTTCTTCGTCAACAGCGGTTTCACTCCGCTCTTCCATCCCGCCCGCGCGCCTCAACCCGCGCTCTATCGCAACAACGGCGACGGCACTTTCACCGACGTCACCGCTTCGAGCAAAATTCATTCCGACGGCACATTTTTCTTCGGCGTCGCTGTCGGCGATTACGATAACGATGGCTACCCCGACATCTACATGACCGGCTACCGCCACTCCGTCCTGCTGCACAACAATGGCGACGGCACCTTCACCGATGTCACCGAAAAAGCCGGCGTTGGTAACGGCGGCAACTGGGGCACGGCCGCCGGCTGGTTCGATTACGATCGCGACGGTAAGCTCGATCTCCTCGTCACCAATTACGTCCAATACGATATGGACCATCCCATCACCTGCGGCGATTTTCGTCCCGGCTACCAAAATCTCCCGCAAGTTAGTTCCTATTGCCATCCCGACAATTTCCCCGGCACGTCGCCGCGCCTCTATCACAACAATGGCGACGGCACCTTCACCGACGTCACCGCCAAAGCCGGCCTCGTCAATAAAGATGGCAAAAGTCTCGCCGTCGTCCTCGCCGATCTCAATAACGACGGCTGGCCCGACATTTTCATCGCCAACGACACCCAGCGAAATTTTCTTTATCTAAATAATGGCGATGGCACCTTCCGTGACGTTAGCTACACCGCCGGCGCCGGCTTCAGCGAGGATGGCCGCCCCGAAGCCGGCATGAGCGCCGACGCCGCCGATCTCCGCAACAACGGCCGCATGGATCTCTACGTCAGCCATCTCGATTTCGAATTGAATCGTTTGTACACCAACAACGGCGACGGCACGTTCATCGACGGCACAATCGCTTCCGGCCTCGGCCAATCAAATATTTTGAATAGCAGCTTCGGCGCGCGCTTCTTCGATTTCGATAACGATGGCTGGCGCGATCTCCTCGTCATCAACGGCCACATTCTCGACAACATCGCCCGCTACCATCCCGACGTGAAATACGCCGAATCGAAAAAACTCTATCGCAACACCGGCGGCGGCCGTTTCGTCGACGCAAGCGCCACCCAGCCCGCGGCGTTCCTCGCGCCGAAGGTCGGCCGCGGCCTCGCCGTGGGCGATTACGCCAACGACGGCTGGCTTAGTTTTCTAGTGAATAACAACGGTGAGAACACGCAGCTTTTCCGCAACAACGGCGCCACTTCGCCCGCCGCGCGCGAAAATCACTGGCTCGGCATTCGCCTCGTCGGCATAAAAAGCAATCGCGACGGCACCGGCGCCCGCCTGAAGATCACCGCCGGCGATTTCACAAGCTACGATCAAGCCAAAGGCGGCATGAGCTATCTATCCGCTCAGGATCCGCGCATCTACTTCGGCCTCGGCAAGCACGCCAAAGTCGACACGCTAGAAATAAACTGGCCCAGCGGCATCCACCAAGAACTAACAAACATTCCCGCCGACCAAATCATCACAGTAGAAGAAGGCAAGGGAATCACTGCCCAAAAATATCCGTCCCTCCACCACAAATAATCCGCTTATCCATCGTGGCGCGGGCATCCTGCCCGCGTTTTTTTGCGCCTTAGATCTTGCTGTCATTCCGACGACGACCCGACGAGGGGCGGAGGAGGAATCTGCGTTTCTCCGCGCGATGCGCGCCGTTGGCTCTCTTCAAATTCCCAATTTCAAATTTGAAATCTGAAATTTACTGCTATCCATTCCGCCGTTCCCATTTTCCCTTTTCTCTTTTCCACTTTCCCATTTCCGCGTACCATGCACCCGCAAGCCGACTCAATCGGCAACCCAGCCAAGCACTCCAAAAATTCAATCTCTCGAAGGAGCCTCAATGAAAGCACGCGTTCTTAGCATCACCGCCGTCGCGTTACTTTTCGCCTCAGCTGCCGCCGCGCAAACAAAAATCTCCGGCAAGCAGGATTGCCCCAAGCCCGAAGTCATCGGCACCACCGACCCCGGCGACAAGCCTGGCCACACCATGCAATTGGTGAAGGATGCCTGCACCTGGACGACTCCCATCGAAATGGCCGGCGCAAAATCGAAGGACGGCACCTCCTACGCCTTCTCCGATGTGACCGCCACTCGCCTCACGAACAACGGCACCTACGTCGCCGAGATGGATAACGGCGACAAGTTCTACGTCACCTTCCATGAATCCGCCATGATGAAAGACGGCGTGCCGCAAGGCGACAAGGGCACATGGTCGTTCACCGGCGGCACCGGCAAGCTAAAGGGACTCACCGGCAAAGGAACGCACACCGTCACCATGAACGCAGACGGCACCTCCACGGTAAGCGTCGAAGGCGATTACTCCATCGCCGCCACGCCGAAGAAAGCAATGACCAAGAACCCAAGCTAACTCTCGAATAGACGTTCGTGGCGCGGGCATCTTGCCCGCGCCTTCCTCCGCGCATTTGCCTTTCCCAATTTCAAATTTCAAATCTGAAATCTCAAATTTGAAATTTATTTCCATCCATCGCGGCATTCCCATTTTCCCTTTTCTCTTTTCCAATTTCCCTTTTCCGCTCCCCGCCTCATCCGCCCCTTTCAAACAAGCACACTCCCGACCACGGCCGCGATCCCTGCTTCCCATTCGATTCCGGCAGCATCGCCGCAAGCCGCATCCCCCACGTCAACCGCTTGAATCGCGCCGCCATCTTGAGCGGCGAACGCACATCGCCCACTTTCCATCCAAACGGCGCAAAAAATCCCGGCCCTTCCGCCGGCCCAAACTTCGGCGGCGCTCCTGCCTGGCTCAGCTGCTTCCCGATATTCTTCTGCAGCATCTTCAGCAGCCCCGGCGACGAAATCTCCGCCACCCATCGCTCGAAGCTCGGCGGCGTAGCCAAATCCCGCGCGAGCTCTCCCACTTCATCCGCCGAAAGATAAATCAACAATCCTTCGGAAAGTATCAACGCCTTGCGTGCGTCGCGCCCCAGCCTCTCAAATAATTTCCGCCGCGCCTCCACATCCGCCAGATCGAGCCGCACGCGCTCGAGCGCGCACACCGGCTGCTCGCGCGCGAGAATTTCTTCCTTGAAATCAAGAATCCCGCCCAGATCGACTTCTACCCACCGCAGCGCCTTCGGCAGCGCCATCCGGTACGGCCGCGCATCCAGCCCCGCCGCCAAATTGATCACCGTATCAACGCCCGCCGCGATCTGCTCCGTGATGAACGCGTCGAACAAGTACGTCCGCATCACCCACGCCCACGCCGCCCGCTCGCTGAACGGCATCGACGCGGCAATCTCTTCGCCGCGCAATCCCGCCAGCCTCCGCGCAAACGGGTCCCGAAACAGCGCGTCCGCCCGCTCCGTCTCCCGCGCCCGATACACCGCCGACCACATCGCCGTATCGGAAATATTCCGAATCAGCCCCGCCGCTTCGCTCACAGCCTTTCTCCTTCGCCTAGCGATTCACACGCATTCTACGCCGTTCCCGCCACCCGCGCCCTCGCCGGTCCGTATTTCGTCCCGCCGGCGTTTTTGACTTTCTCCTCAGGGGGTCGGAGCTTCAGCTCCGACATTCCCACAAGCCATAAATGAGGATGTCATTCCGAGGAGGACCCGACGAGGGTCCGACGAGGAATCTGCGTTATCCTCTCCGCGCTTTTGCCTTTTCAAATCTCAAATTTCAAATCTGAAATCTGAAATTCGCCTCCATCCGTGCCGCCGTGCGCTTTTCCATTTTCTCTTTTCCCTTTTCCACTCTCCCGCTGTAATCTTACTATTCAGCACACGCATCACAACAAAACCCAATGGCCACCATCGCCATCTCGCCCGCCCCCGCCACGCTCCGCCGCATCATCCGCTTCCAAATTCTCACCATCGCCTGGATGACCGTCGAAGCCCTCATCGCCCTCTTCGCCGCATGGACCGCGCGCAGCCCCGCCCTCCTCGGCTTCGGCGGCGATAGCGCCATCGAACTTTTCTCCGCGATCGTCGTCCTCTGGCGCTTCCGCTCGCGCTCGAATTCCGCCGAAGCCGAAAGGCGCGCCGCTCGCGTCGCAGGCATCTTGCTCTTCGCCGTTGCCGCCTTCGTGATCGCCAGCTCCGGCGCGTCTCTTCTCGGCCATCGCGCGCCGCAACCAAGCTTAGCCGGAATCGCGCTGCTCATCGTCGCCGCCATCGGCATGCCCTGGCTCGCCAGCCAAAAGCGCAAGCTCGCCGCCCAAACCTCGAGCGCCGCGCTGAAAGCCGACGCCACCGAATCCGCTCTCTGCGGCTACATGTCTCTGATAGCCCTCGCCGGCCTCCTCTTCAACGCCATCTTCCACGCCTCCTTCCCCCACGCCGCGTGGGCCGACCCCATCGCCGCCCTCGCCCTCGTCCCCCTAATCTCCCGCGAAGCCTACCAAGCCATCCGCACCCAAAAACACTGCTGCGCCTCCTGCTAATTCTTAAGAGCAATTCAGTTCGTCGCACGTCGTCATTTGCGCAATTTGCATCCGGATCTGATCGGGACCGACGACAACCCGACGAGGGTCGAAGGAGGAATCTGCGTTTCTCCTATGATCGATTTTGGTTTGTCGTTGGCGGTCGCAAATCAAAACCGCCGGCAAGATGCCGGCGCTACGATTGCATTCTCGGCCCGATCATTCATCGTCGTTGACCCCGGCTTTGTTCTCCTTATGGGGCGGGGTTGTTGTTCCGATCAGAGACGAGATCGGTTGTTTGTTTTGTTTCGGTTGCGGCGGACTCCGATTGGTTTGGTTTGTGGACTACGAAGCGGCCGATTCTGCGGGTGCGGGGCGTGTCGGCGAAGCGTATTGGCCGGTACTCCGATGTCGCGGGAGACTCGCTCGCGGGCTTAGCGGGTTTTTCGGGGGTATCGTTTTCGTACCGATTAGAAGTGGCCTCGGATGTTTGTTTTGTTTCGGTTGCGGGCGTTTCTAATCGTTTTGGTGTACCGATTAGAAACTCGGCGATCGAGGGCCCGCTCGGGCGGTCTGGCAGGCTGAGCGGGAATGAGTCGCGAGTGGCTGCTTCCATTTCCCGCACGGCATTGCCGGTCTGTTGACGAGTGACCGGGTCCGGTTTTGGTGAGCCATCGCCCAGCAAGTGATTGGTTACTGGCTCGGGGGCGTTCGCGGATTTGAGACGGCCCGGCTGCAGGTGGGATTGACCGCCTGCGGCGGCCTCGCGTGCGGGGAGGACGCGCCGCGAGAGGATGAGCTCCTTGGGCGGGTCCTCGATCCAGCGGCCTTTGGC
>JBAPOP010000043.1:0-28427 GCA_049279675.1 Candidatus Acidiferrales bacterium | reverse complement strand
TCGTCGGGATCGGGATATCCCAAGAAGGGGATTGCGATTGGCGAGAAATGGCATTCGGAAGAACCACTGGCCGGCGCGCCGCTGAAAGGAACCGTTTGGAGGGCGGATTCAACATATCTGCGAAACGAGCCGTGTAACGCCAAGAGTGGCGCGACGCAGGGCGCTAGCGGCGTACCTGCGCTTCCGGTTGCTTCAAGCGATGGCGAGATGTGCGCGGTCGTCCTGACGCAATTCAAAATCCTGCAGATGAACCCCCGCGGCGATCTGACGCCGCCGGATTATGTCCACAGCGGCCTTCGCACTTCGGGTAGTTGGACCGGCTCAGGCGACAGCCTCAATTCAATTTCGCTTCGAACGGGACTTGTGATCAGCGTTACCCAAACCAGCGACCAACTTATGAACTTCACGATCTCGAGTTCGAGCTCGCCCTCACGGATGGACTACGCGGGCGAAGTGAATAGCCAATCTCAGATCGCGCTCCTTCCGAACAGCAGCGAATCTCGGCAATAAGCGCCGCTTTAGCTCGATTTTGCACTCCGCGGTATAATGGACGTTTTACCTAATGCGATGATTCTTGCCTGGGGACAACAGTGACGAACTTCAAGCTTTCGAGCGACTATCAACCGCGCGGCGACCAGCCGCAGGCCATTGCCCAGCTCACCGAGGGCATTGCCGCGGGCGACAAGCATCAGGTGCTTCTCGGTGTGACCGGCTCCGGCAAGACGTTTGCTATGGCCAAGGTCATCGAGAAAATGGATCGCCCGTCGCTCATTCTCGTGCATAACAAGACGCTCGCAGCCCAGCTCTACCACGAATTCAAATCTTTCTTTCCGCAGACCGCCGTCGAATATTTCGTCAGCTACTACGATTATTACCAGCCGGAAGCGTACATGCCTTCGAGCGATGTTTTTATCGAGAAGGAAGCGACGACGAATGAGGAGCTGGACAAGCTGCGAATGAGCGCGACGCGGTCGCTCTTCGAGCGCCGCGACGTCATCATCGTGGCGTCTGTATCGTGCATCTACGGCTTGGGATCGCCCGAGGCGTACTACGGCATGATGCTGATGCTCGAGAAGGGCCAGTCTATTTCGCGCGAGGCGATGCTGCGAAAACTCGTCGAAATTCAATACGAGCGCAGCGAGGACCTTCGCCGCGGAACGTTTCGTGTGCGCGGCGATATGATCGAAATTTATCCGCCGTACGATGACACGGGCGTTCGGATCGAGATGTGGGGCAGCCAGATCGAGGCGATTCGGCGGATCGACACGCTCACCGGCGAAATCCTGACGAGTCCGGCCGAAATCACGCGCATGCCGATTTATCCGAAGACACATTACGTACTCCCAGCGGCGCAAAGGGAACACGCCATTCAGACAATTCTCGAAGAACTCGAATGGTGGAAGGGCGAGCTCGCGCAGAAGGGAAGAATTATTGAAGCGCAGCGAATCGAGCAGCGGACGCGATTCGACATCGAGATGATGCGGACGATCGGCTATTGCCACGGAATCGAAAATTATTCGCGCCATCTTTCCGGCCGCTTGCCGGGAGAGGCCCCCCCGACGCTTCTCGATTACGTGCCGTCCGATTTCCTGCTGTTCGTGGACGAATCGCACCAGACGATCCCGCAAGTACGCGGCATGTTTCATGGCGATCGCTCGAGAAAGCAGACGCTGGTGGATTACGGATTCCGGCTGCCGTCCGCGCTCGACAACCGTCCGTTGACGTTCGAGGAATTCGAGCACCGAGTGAATCAAGCCATCTACGTCTCGGCGACACCGGGCCCGTACGAGCTTACGAAATCGGGCGGAGTTGTGGTCGAGCAGGTGATTCGGCCGACGGGGCTTGTGGATCCCGAAGTCGAAGTGCGGCCGGTGAAAGGGCAAGTGGACGATTTGCTCGAAGAAATTCGCGTTCGGGCAAAACGCAACGAGCGCGTGCTGGTCACGACGCTGACAAAGCGAATGGCCGAAGACCTCGCCGAGTATTTCTCGGAAGTCGGCGTCCGTTGCCGCTACCTTCACTCCGAAATTGAGACACTCGAGCGCGTCCGCATTTTACGAGATCTTCGCCGTGGCGAATTTGACGTGCTCATCGGCATCAACCTGCTTCGCGAAGGCCTCGACCTGCCTGAAGTGTCGCTCGTCGCGATCCTTGACGCGGATAAAGAGGGCTACCTTCGGAGCGCGACGGCTTTGATTCAGAGTATGGGGCGGTGCGCGCGGCACATCGAAGGGCGGGCAATTCTTTATGCAGACACGATGACCGACTCAATGAAGCTTGCCATCGGCGAGACCAATCGCCGGCGCGAAAAACAGCAGGCCTACAATATCGAGCACAACATCACCCCGCATTCGATCAACAAATCCGTCGATATGCAGCTAGCCGCGATTGTCGAAGCGGATTATCTGACGGTGCCTGTCGATGAGAGCGCGATCGACGAGATTGCCAACGAAGACGATCTCCGCCGAGCGATCGAGCAACTCGAAACGCAGATGCGCGAGGCCGCAAAGAAGTTTGAGTTCGAGCGTGCCGCTTCGCTGAGAGATCGCATTCGATCGCTGAAACAGCGTGATCTCGGGGAATTGTTTGCTTCGCCAGCCGAACCGGCGAAATTGCCGTAATCGCGCGGATCGTGGTCGCAGTCGAAATGGATTCAGACGAGGCCGCGACGAAGCTCGGCGATCGGGTAAAACGTGCCGCGCCACGTCACGCCGCCGTTCTTTAGCGTCAAGAACGCGGACCGCGCGAGCATCCAACTGAAAATCAGAGCGCCGATGGGATGTGTGAAGCCATAAAGTGGCGACGCACCGGCGCTGTAGGACACAGTGGCGTGGCACGCAAACGAGATTGCCACGGCGATCGCTGCGAAGATCCGTGCGTCTCCGTGGACGAAAGGCAAAGCCACCCACGGGAATACGCTCAACATGAGCAGCCCAAGTATTTGGCCGGCGAGCATCGCGAGGTTATAGCTGGCGGCCGCAAAGAAAGTTTTCGACGAACCGCGCACCAAATTGCCGAGGCCGGCCTGCCATCGCACGCTGACGTGCTGCGGCGCATAACCCACCTGAGAACGGAATCCAGCGCGCTTCGTGAGCTTAGAGAGCTTCATGTCCTCGAGCACTTCCATTTGCATTCCCCGGTGGCCCTTGAACGCGTCATACGCCTCGCGCCTTATCAATTGAAACGCGCCGATGCCGATGTATCGAGAAGAGCGCGGATCGCTTGTGCGCCAGGCTTCTTCGCCGAGAGCGAAGCCCAGACCGAAAAACGTCATGACGACATGCTCCCAAAATCCCACCATGATCATTTTCGTCATCAACGCAAGATGATCGAGTTTTTGTTCGATTGCGACGGCGGCGATGCGTCGCAGCGAATCCGGCGCGAAGTGAACATCAGCGTCGGTGAAAACGAGCCACGAGCCCGTGGCGATCTTCGAGCCGGTGTGAAGCGCGTGAGGCTTGCCCAGCCAATCGGACGGGAGCTCCTTGATGTGGACGACTTTGAGCCGCGGTTCGCGAGCGGCAAAGTCGTCGAGGATCCGGCCAGTATCGTCCGTGGAACGATCGTCGACGGCGATCACTTCATATTCGGGGTAGTCGAGCGCCAACATCGTAGGAAGCGAAGATGGCAGCTTTTCCGCTTCATTGAGAGCGCCGAAAATAATCGAAACTCTTGGGCAGTCTTTCATCGTCAGTGGCTCGAATCGCTCGATGCGAGGAAGTTTTCTCATACCGATCGCTGCGCGGACGGATTGGATCACCCACATGCCCGCAATAATACCTAGCAAGATTGTGATGAAAATGTGCAAGTGAGTTTTCTGCCCGCGTTTAGGTCAAACACGTTATTCTAGCATTTTCGTCGAGTCCTCCAGAGGCACGCAGCGTGGCATCCTCGATAGCAATTGTCGGAGCTGGACGCGTGGGCCGTGGGCTGGCGCACCGCTTGCACCGCCTCGGCTGGGAGATTGGTGCGGTCGTGACGCGCTCGAAGGCAACTGCGCGCGCAGGTGTGCGCAAAATCGGCGCCGGCGTCGCGTATGGTGCTCCCACGCGGCAAATCTTGAGCGCTGACGTAGTTTTGATTACGACGCCGGACGACGCGATGGCGCGGATTGCGGCCGATCTCGCGGAGCTTGGACAGGAAGAATGGAGAGGCAAGATCGTGCTCCATACGAGCGGAGCGCTTGACCGCGGAGTGTTGGCACCGCTCGCGGATTTCGGCGCAAGCACTGGCTCGCTGCATCCGCTACAAACTTTCAGCGGGCGCGCGGTCCCCGAGCTCGATGGCATCGTGATCGCGATTGAGGGCAACCGCGCGGCCCTTCGCATGGCGCGCAAAATAGTCCGGGCTTTGGGTGGCGTTCCGGTGACTCTGCGAGGCCGAAACAAGCCCGCGTATCATGCGGCGGGAGTCCTCGTGGCAGGCCACGCGCTCGCTCTCGTTGAAGCTGCCACGCTGGTATTGATGAGCATCGGATTCACGCGGCGGCAATCCAATCGGTCTTTGCTGCCGTTGATGCGGCAAATGCTTGTGAATTTCGAGCGGCTCGGGCCGCGACTTGCATGGACCGGACCGCTCTCGCGCGGCGACTACGAAACGATCACGCGTCATCGAGAGGCGTTCCGTAGTTTGCCGCGCGAGTTTAGCGACGCGTATTTGGCGCTCTCGATGCTTGCCGCGCGAGTTTTGTCGCCGAATCCCGAACTCACGGAATCCAAAGTGCTAAGCGCGTGGAAACGATCTTCAGGAGGCAGAACTTGAGTTCGTTGAACATCCCAGTGGAGAGCACGACGCTCGCAAATGGATTGCGAGTAGTTATTTCGCCCGACCGATCCGCGCCCGTCGCGACGATTGGCGTTTACTATCAGATCGGATTTCGCCTCGAGCCGCGAGGACGCAGCGGCTTCGCGCATCTCTTCGAGCACATGATGTTCCAGGGCTCAGAGAATGCAAGCAAGATGGAACACATTAAGCTGATCAATTCGTCCGGTGGCTTGCTGAACGGAACCACGGGCTACGACGTCACAAATTATTACGAGGCGGTCCCGTCAAACGCTCTCGAACGCGTGTTGTGGCTCGAAGCTGACCGCATGCGCGCGCTGCGAGTGGACGACGAAAATCTCCGGAATCAGCGCGACGTGGTGAAGGAAGAAGTGCGCGTAAACGTCCTGAATCAACCGTACGGAGGATTTCCGTGGCTCGATCTTCCGCCCGTCGCCTATCGCAATTGGCACAACGCACACAATTTCTATGGCGACTTCGCGGATCTCGACGCTGCCACCCTCGACGACGTGATGAATTTCTATCAGACGTATTACGCTCCGAATAACGCCGTGCTGCTCATGCTCGGCGACGTTGAGCCTTCGTCAGGCTTCGCATTCGCCAAACGATATTTCGAGGATATTCCCGCGCACCAGTTGCCGCCTCGTGTGGACGCGAGCGAACCCCCACAGACGGAGGAGCGCCGCGGCGAAGTGCCCGAAACATTCGCTCAGCTTCCAGCTCTGGCGATTGGCTATCAGGCGCCGCGGCACAATACGCCGGAATGGTGCGCGGCAGGTATTCTCGACCGCGCGCTGCACGGAGGGCGCGCGGGACGCTTCGATCGCCGGCTCGTCGCGGAGCGCCAGATCGCCGTTGAAATGTCAGGCGGGATTAATTATCCGAGTGGCAATCTCTTCGACTACAACGGGCCAACGCTGATGGTTACCAGCATTTACCACAAGCCTGAATTTACAGCTGAGCAGACGATCGCGGCATTCGACGAAATTATCGCGGAAGTGCGCGAGCATGGCGTGAGCGAAAGCGAGCTCGAGCAAGTAAAAGTAAAATTCCGATCGGATTACTTTTCGATGTTGGAAGGCGGCGCGGGCGCCCATATGCCGCGATTCGGCCTGATGCATTGTCTCGCATGCTTTTCGCTATTCGACAATGATCCTCAGAAAATCAACACGCTTCTCGATAGGTTTCTGCAGGTGACGCGGACGCAAATCCAAGAAGTCGCGAACAAAATGCTAATTCCATCGCAACGCTCGATTGTGACTCGAAAGCCGTCGCGAAACGGGGGAGCGCGATGACTCCTCCGGCGACAACGGCATCCGGCGCGCATGTGACCTCGGCGCCGCCTCTCGGTCCGGAACGTCAGGTGGCATGGCCCGCGCGATCGGCTCGGACGCTTCCCAACGGCCTCGAAGTCGTGCTCGCGGAGTCGCACACTTTTCCCAAGATTATCGCTGAATTGTTTTTTCGCAGCGGCAACGCAGCTACGGCTCTTACATCTCCTGGTCTTGCGGAAATGACTGCGGCAGTAGTGCGGACGGGGACGGCGAGCCGCGGGCGACGCGCCATCGAAGAAGATCTTCGAAGCATGGGCGCTGACCTGGGCACAACCGCGGGCGCCGACACGAGCGCGATCTCGATTGCCGGGCTCGCAGAATTTGCGAAGGGTCTTCTCGAATTGGTTTCCGACTTAGCGCGCAATGCTTCCTTTCCTGATGACGAATTCGAGCGCATTCGCCGCCAGAGGATTGAGGGATTGCGCATCGAACGCACGACGCCGGGCTTTCTCGGGAGTGAGCGCTTGCGCCGCACGCTATTTGGCGCGCATCCCTATGCCATCATCGCGCCGACTGAAGCGCAGGTGGAGTCATACCGCCGCGAGGATTTACAGGCGTACTACCGCGAGCATTACACGCCCGCGAATGCTCTTCTCGTAATCGTCGGAGATTTCAAGACCGCGGAGATGTTCGAGTTGGTCGAGAAGGTTTTTGCCGGTTGGAGCGGCGTCGCTCCGAAAAGGACGCCTGGCGCGGCACTTCCGGATCATCACGGGCGTCGCGTGCAGCTCATCCACATGCCAGGAACGGTTCAAACGGAAGTGTTGATCGGCAATCGCGCGATCACGCGGCTCCATCCAGACTGGTTTCGGCTCCTACTCGCGAACTCTATTTTCGGCGGGGCATTCAATTCGCGGCTGGTGATGAACATCCGCGAACAGAAGGGCTACACATACAGCCCGCGCAGCGCGGTCAGCGCCTTGCGCGAATATGGCTATTTCTCGGTACATGCTGCGGTGCGAAACGACGTGGTCGCCGCGACGCTTACCGAGACGTTCTACGAGCTCGATCGCATGCGCTCTGTCCCCGTCGGTGAAGAGGAATTAAGCAACGCGCGGAATTACATGACCGGCGTTTTCTCGCTCGGCGTCGCCACGCAAGACGGCATGATGAACCAGCTCGCGACCGTCTATCTGCACGGGCTGCCGCCCGATTACCTGGAGACCTACCGCGAGCGCATTCGCTCGCTCACGAGCCAAGATGTTCTCCTGGCCGCGCGCCGCCACTTCGATTCGGCGAACGCGCAAATCGTCATCGTTGGCGATCGCGATCAGATTGGCGAGCAGGCAGGCCTCTTTGCGGATGTGAAGCAATTCGACGCGAGTGGCCGCGAGATCTAGCCGATGCCCGTTTTGATGCAACGCGCAGTTCGGTATCTCAGCGATATAACTGCGATTCGATGCGCCGGCGTAGTGGCTCTGCTCGTTGCAACTGTGGTTTTGAGCGCCGAAGCAAAGAAGCATCCGCCGGAACATCCTCTCGATTTGAACACGGCGACTCTGGAACAGCTCGAGGAATTGCCGAACGTGGGGCCCGGAGTGGCGGCTGCGATCGTTGAATTTCGCGCGAAGAGCGGACCATTCAAGCGCGTGGAAGATTTGCTGGCAATTCGCGGGATTACGAAACAGCGTCTCGAAAAAATCCGGCCGTACGTTGTGGTGAATTCTCCGGCGAAACCGACGAATGACGGATTAGGGATCGCGAGAATTCCGCGGGGCGTGGCCACGAGTTACAAAATCTGATGGCTCTCTTTCGATCTGCCGATGGCAAGCGGCACCTGATCGGCGATCTCGAGGCCATATCCGTCGAGCGCCACAACCTTCTTCGGATGATTCGTGAGGATGCGAATCCGCCGAAGGCCAAGATCGATCAAAATCTGCGCGCCAATTCCGCTTTCCCGCTGGAGTAATCGCTGGCGATTGAGGTCGCGGTCAATTTCCCCGCGATCGTGAACCAGAATTTTCGGGAGCGCGCCTTCCTCGGCTGTTGGCGAATCGATCCGAAAGCCGCGGCCCGTGTGGTGAAGGTAGACAAACACGCCGCGTTCGGCGCGAGCGATTTCACCGAGAGATTTGTCGATCAATTCGTTGCAGTCGCACGAAGTTGACCCGAGAACGTCTCCCGTCAAACAGTGCGAGTGAACGCGCACCAGCGTGGGCGGATCGCCCGCCACATCTCCTCGAACGAGCGCGACATGGACTTCGCCATCCACATCGCTCGAGTAGGCGATCATCCGGAAATCGCCGTGCCGCGTCGGCAGGACGGATTCCGCGATCCGCCGCACGTATCGTTCGTGCTGCATCCGGTAACGAATGAGATCGGCGATCGTGAGCAGCTTCAATCCATGTTCGCGGCAGAACTCGCGCAACTGCGGAGTCCGCGCCATCGTTCCGTCGTCATTCATCACTTCGCAAATCACGCCGGAGTGATCGAGGCCTGCGATACGCGCGAGGTCCACGCAAGCTTCCGTCTGCCCCGCGCGGACCAGGACGCCACCGCGGCGCGCACGCAAAGTCGGAACGTGGCCGGGACGCGCAAGATCTTCGGGCCGCGTATTGGGATCCGTTGCAGCCAAGATCGTGGTCGCGCGATCGGAGGCGCTAGTCCCGGTAGTTGTGCCGCGTCGAGCGTCAATCGGTTCGCAGAATGGCGTTCCGAAGAGAGAAGTGTTGCGGGGCGTGATCGGCAAAAGATGGAGGGCGTCGCACCGCTCTTCGGTGAGCGAAAGGCAAATGAGACCGCGGCCATATTTCGCCATGAAATTGATGGCCTCGGGCGTCACTTTTTCCGCAGCCATCGTGAGGTCGCCCTCGTTCTCGCGATCTTCATCGTCCACGAGAACAATCATCCGTCCCTTGCGGATTTCCTCCACCGCTTCTTCGACGGTTGCGTATCCGATATTTTCCGCGCTCATCTCGCTGCTCCCGAAAAATGCAACATGAGGTAATAGAAAAATGCGCCGACCAGTCCAGCGCCCGGAATCGTGAAAATCCACGCCCAGACAATTCTTCTCGTGACGCCCCAGCGCACCGCCGTCAGCCGCCGCACCGATCCGACGCCCGTGATAGCGCCGGTAATCACGTGTGTTGTGCTAACGGGAATGCCCGCGTGCGCCGTAGCTATCAATGTTAACGCAGCCGAGGTCTCCGCGGCGAATCCGCCGAACGGGGTGAGCTTCGTGATTTTCTGCCCCATTGTCTTGACGACGCGCCAGCCCCCCGCCATCGTCCCGCCCGCGAGCGCGAGGTGGCAGCAAATGATCACCCAGTAGGGCACCACGTATGTGGGCAACATCCGGCCGGTGACGAGAGCGGCCGTGATAATCCCCATGCCCTTTTGCGCGTCACTCGTACCGTGGCCGAAACTGAAAGCGGCGGCCGATACAAGTTGGAGACGCCGGAACCATTTGTCCACGTTCCTGGGGTGCGCTCGTCGGACAATCCAGCTCGTCGCAACCGTGGTAAACGCCCCGGCAGCCAGCCCGATGATCGGAGCGATGAAAATAAATATTACCGGCAGAATCCAGCCTGAAATCGTGATCGCGCGAGTTCCGGCTGCGGCGAGCGCCGCGCCGCCGTAGCCTCCCATCAGTGCGTGGGACGAGCTGCACGGTATCCCCAATCGAATCGTCACGTAGTTCCAGAGAATTGCGCCGAGAAGCCCTGCGAGGATCACGTAGACCGTCACGTAGTGCAAGTTGACGAGACCGCTGCCCATCGTTTTCGCGACGGCGGTACCGAACGCGAATGCGGCGATGAAGTTCCAAAAAGCAGCCCAAGCCACAGCAGTCAGCGGCCGTAACACCCGAGTCGAGACAACTGTCGCAATCGAACTAGCAGCGTCGTGCCAGCCATTCGTGAACTCGAACGCTAGCGTGACGAAAACGACGAGCGCAAGAACCCGGAAGTCATCCACGGACTTGCCTCTCAGGCTTGTCGGACACGTGCAGCATGTGATGGATGCAATTTGAGAGCAAGAAGAGAACTCACGCGTTTTTCAGAGTGACGGTTTCGATGACGTTCGCCACGTCTTCACATTTGTCGGCGGCAAACTCGAGGAGTTCGATGATTTCTTTCCACTTGATGATTTGCAGCGGATCTTTTTCCTCGTCGAAGAGATCGGCAATGAGTTTGCGGCTCTGGCGGTCAGCCTGATTCTCAAGGCGGTTGATCTCGATGCAATGATCGAGGATGTGATCCTGCTTTTCGAGTACGCGAACCGCCTGCACGATTTCGTAAGTGGCGCTAAGTACTGTCCGGGCCAGCTCACTCACTCCGGGGATGATCGTGCGGACGCGATAGATGACGAGCCGGGTTGCCGCGGCATCGAGCAGATCAATCACGTCGTCAATCTTGCTCGAAAGCTCGTGAATATCTTCGCGGTCGAACGGCGTGATGAAAGTTTGGTTTAGCCGCGTGATGATCGTGTGCGTGATTGTGTCGCCAATGTGCTCGAAGTCCTCGACGCGCTCGGCGCGGGCAGGAGGGTCGTCATAATTTTCGAGCATGTCCACGAGCGCCTGCGCGCCGGCGTTGACGTTCTCGGCCTGGCGAACAAACATTTCAAAGAAGCTCTGCTCGCGCGGAAGCAGCTTTGTAAGCAATCCGGGCATCGCCGGTTAGACCTCCGTGGGTGTTCAGGAGAGGCCCGACTATATCGAAACACCGGGGCTCCCGCAAGGCAGGAAATTAAAAAGGGCGCCGCAACCCGATTGGTCGCGACGCCCTGTAAAGCTATGGCAGATTGAGGTTTACTGGACGGCTTAGTACATCCCGCCCATACCGCCGCCTCCGGGTGCGCCACCGCCGCCGGCTGCCTTCTTATCGTCTTCCTTGATGTCGGCGACGAGAGCTTCCGTCGTCAACATCAGGGCAGCGATCGAAGCAGCGTTCTGAAGCGCCAAGCGCGTCACCTTCGCGGGATCGATTACCCCGGCCTTGACGAGATCCGTGAACTCACCGGTATCCGCGTTGAAGCCGAAGTTTTCGTCCTTTGAGTCACGAACGCGACCGACCACAACCGCTCCTTCGTGTCCCGCGTTGTGCGAGATCTGCCGCATTGGCTCTTCGAGCGCCCGCTTCACGATGTTGACGCCGATTGCTTCGTCATCGTGCAGCTTGAGCTTTTCGAGCGCGTTGATGCAGCGGACCAACGCCACGCCGCCGCCGGGAACAATGCCTTCCTCGACAGCCGCGCGTGTCGCGTGCATGGCATCCTCGACGCGAGCCTTCTTTTCCTTCAGCTCGGTCTCGGTGGCTGCGCCGACCTTGATTACGGCCACGCCGCCAACGAGCTTCGCCAGACGCTCCTGCAGCTTTTCCTTGTCGTAGTCCGAGGTGGTTTCTTCGACCTGCGCGCGAATCTGCTTCACGCGGCCTTCGATCTCGGACGGCTTGCCCGCGCCTTCCACGATCGTCGTGTTGTCCTTGTCGATCGTGATCTTCTTGGCGCGGCCAAGATCTTCCATCTTTACGTTCTCGAGCTTGATTCCGAGATCTTCCGTGACGGCCTTGCCGCCGGTCAGCGTGGCGATATCTTCCAGCATGGCCTTGCGGCGGTCACCGAAGCCCGGGGCCTTTACGGCAGCGCATTGCAGCGTGCCGCGGAGCTTGTTCACGACGAGAGTCGCGAGGGCTTCGCCCTCAACATCCTCGGCAATGATCAGCAATGGCTTTCCGGTCTTGGCGATCTGCTCGAGCAAAGGAAGCAAATCCTTCATCGAGCTGATCTTCTTCTCGTGAATCAGGATGCGAACGTCCTCGAGCGCGCATTCCATGCGCTCCGGATCGGTGACGAAGTAGGGCGAGAGATAGCCGCGGTCAAACTGCATACCTTCGACCACCTCAAGTGTCGTCTCCATCGTCCGGGATTCCTCGACGGTGATGACGCCATCTTTTCCGACCTTCTTCATCGCTTCGGCGATGATGCTGCCGATTTGCTTGTCGTTATTGGCGCTGATCGTGCCGACTTGCGCGATCATGTCGCCCTTAACGTCCTTGTGCAGCTTGCGGATTTCCTCGGCGGCGACTTCGACGGCCTTCTCGATGCCGCGCTTCAGCGCCATCGGGCTTGCTCCGGCCGCTACCGTCTTCACGCCCTCGCGGAAAATTGCTTGAGCCAGAACGGTTGCCGTCGTTGTGCCGTCGCCCGCGACATCGGACGTCTTCGACGCAACTTCACGCACCATCTGTGCTCCCATGTTTTCGAGCGGATCCTGCAGCTCGATTTCCTTGGCGACCGTCACACCGTCTTTCGTGATGATCGGCGCGCCAAACTTCTTTTCGATCACGGCATTGCGGCCCTTCGGCCCAAGCGTGATTTTCACGGCGTCGGCCAACACATTGACGCCGCGAAGGATGGACTGGCGCGAATTCTCACCAGTCACGATTTGCTTTGCCATATTCCCTCACCCTCCTAAGATTTCTTCAGAACTTCGTCCCGTTCCGCCATTGGCGGATGCGGGAGTTATCGCTTGGCGGCCTTTGCGGCGCCGCCGAGTTTTGCCAGGATTTCGTCTTCCTTGAGAATTAGATACTCTTGGTCGTCAACCCTGATTTCGTTACCGCTGTACTTGCCGAAGAGAACCCGGTCTCCCGCCTTTACATCGAGCGGAATCCGTTCGCCCTTCTCAATTCTTCCTGCACCAACGGCGATGATCTCGCCCTCTTGAGGTTTTTCTTTGGCCGTGTCAGGGATGATGATTCCACCCTTCACGGTTTCCTTTTCTTCCAGACGCCGCACGAGCACGCGGTCGTGCAGCGGGGTGACGTTGACTGCCATCTTTGCTTATCCTCCGGTGGAGTACTCAGAATTGCTAGATGAGGAAGGCTGGACTTTTAGCACTCCTCGACAGCGAGTGCTAATATATCAAAATATCTGATGATGTCAAGCGATTACACGAATTGGCTTTGGGTTCCGGCTCGGTCCATTTTAATTGTAAGTGTATATATATCTGTTATTTGCGTGGTGTCCGGGAATTCCGACACAACTTTGTTGCCTTGCTCTCGCTCAAAGCGTAGCATCCAATCCAAGGCACGGTAATCATGTCCGCCCTCTTTTACGTCCGCCTTATCGGCTTCACTGCCGGAGCTTTCGTCGAACTATTTTTTCTAGCGTTAATCCTCGGTAATCGTAGGCCGCGGACGTTTGAGCGGGTCCTTTTTTTCCTGATACTCGCCCTATTCGCGTTCTATTGCGGCGGGGTGCTCGTCCTGAATGCGGGACTTCATTACGCCGTCCCTCCTGCAGCCACGCTCATGTTCGCGAACGGGCTGATGGGCTTGGGTCTCGCGTTCCTGCCTGCGTTTTTGTTCCACGCGCACGCCGAATATTTCTTGCTGAATGGAAGCGCGACGAAAAAGTGGCTCCGCTACATCGCGTGGGTCAATTACGCACTAGTCGTAATCTTCGTCGCGAAAGTTATGCCGCAACTGATTGCGGCGAAGTCGCTTGAATTCTTCGATCCCGCCAACCACGTCGGCAGGGCCTATGCCTATTGGCTCGGTCTGAGCCTGCTGGGAAGCGCCGCGATCGGGTTCGCAAGCGCGGCGAACCACGAAGCGCCTTTTCGGCGGCTCGATCGTTTCCTCGGAGTATTTTGTGTTTTGGCCGGAGCGCTGACGATCTACGTCTATGGATTTGGAGGCCCTAGCCGCACGATTTTGTCGGAAGCAATGGCTCTCGGAATTCTGCTTGCCGCAATCGTGCCGAGCGCGGTCCTCGAATACTGGATTCTGCGCAACAATTTCCTGGGAATCGGCTCACAGAAAAATCTTGTATACGCTGTTTCCGGCGCGTTCCTGGCGCTTCTGTACCTGGGACTTGTCCGGCGCATTAGCGGATGGCTCGAGCCCGTTCTGCCGCCAGAGGCAACATCCAGCATTTTGCTATTCATCCTCGTCGTGCTTTTTGAGCCGTTCGAACGCGGCATCGGCCGCGCGATTCAGCGAACGTTCAAGCGCGGGTTAGACAAAATGCAGCGGCTGCTCGGCGAGCTGCAGGATTGCGCGCGGCAAGGCGATCTCGTTCGCTTCATCGAGTTTGTCGAAACGCGTGTGAAAGAGGAATTTGGCCTCGCCGTCGCTCGTCTTTCTGTCGCGGAGGGCGCGGCAATCGAACCGCTGCGTTCACCGGGTGGCCTCGGGCACGTTGCGAGAATTCCACTGATACGCAATGGAGAATCGATCGGCGTTCTTGAGATTGCGTCTACAGGTTCCGTTCTGACCGGGGAAGTGACTGCCGCGCTCGATTTTCTCGGCGAGCAATTACCCGGACTGATCGATCTTTGCCGGCTCATTCAAGACAAGATCGAACTCGAACGCGCGCTGGCCGAGAGGGAACGTCTCGCCATGCTCGGGCAGATGGCTGCCAGCGTGTCGCACAATCTGCGTAACCCGCTCAGTTCGATGAAAACGATTCTGCAAGTTCAGTTGGAAAACCGCGATCTAAAAGAATCCGTGCGGAAAGATCTGGCGCTGGTTCTCGTCGAGCTCGATCGCCTCAGCACTAAATTGACGCAGCTACTCCGATATTCGAAAACACAAGCGCGCATGGCCGGTGCGGAAGAAAGAATCGCCGCAGGCGCGGTGATTGATGGCGTGGTGAATCTGCTGCGGCGCGACGCGGAGCAGCGCGGCGTGACGATCGAATTTGACCACCCCACGGCGGAATTCTGCGTGAAAGGCTCCGAAGAAGCGCTCGGCGATATTTTTTCAAACCTCATAGTGAACGCCGTCGAAGCCCAGCCAGAAGGCGGCCGTGTTCAGATCGACGCGGCGCGGAGGGATGGCTGCCTGGTAGTCGGAATTTGCGACGCCGGTCCCGGAATTCCATCAGAAGGGCGCAGTAGAATTTTTCAACCTTTCTTCACGACCAAGGCCAGCGGGACGGGCCTCGGCCTAGCAATTGTCACGAGGCGCCTCAGCGAGATTGGCGGGACGCTCGGTTGCGAAAGTCCCGTGCGCGATGGGCGTGGAACGAAATTTATTGTGACGCTTCCGCTCGCGGCATCGTGACATTGACACGCGGATCAATCCTGTTTCGCGAAGGGCACCGGAACGCATGAAAACGATCTTGATCGTCGATGATGAGCCAGCGGCACGCTACGGCCTGCGCCGCGCGCTCGAACACAAATACCGAATCGTCGAGGCCGAGTCCACGAAGGCGGCGCGGGAGGCGCTCGGCGTCGATCGTCCAGATGTCATCCTTCTCGACCTCGTGATGCCCGACGGCGGCGGCATTTCGTTTCTCGTCTGGATGCGCGAATCGGGTTTTTCGCAGCCGGTGCTTATCGTTTCGGCGCTCGATACCGCGAAGACGGCTGTCGAAGCCATGCGCCTCGGCGCCGCGGATTACATCGTCAAGGGATTCGACATCGACGAATTGCGGAAGCGCGTCGAAACCCTGGTGAAATTGGTCGAGTTGGGTGAAGAGAACGAACGCTTGCGCCGCGAACTTGTATCTCACGGCGAATTTGGGCGAATGCTCGGGCGCAGCGCGGCGATGCGGCGCGTCTTCGATTTGGCCGATCGCGTCGCGCCAACCGACGCCACGGTTCTGATTCTCGGCGAGAGCGGAACGGGGAAAGATCTCCTCGCGCAGGAGATTCACGCGAGGTCTCCACGATCGGATCGGCCATTTGTCGCCGTGAACTGCGCGGCTCTGCCCGAAAATCTTATCGAATCGGAACTGTTCGGTTTCGAGCGCGGCGCCTTCACGGGAGCGGCGCAGCAGCGGAAAGGCAAGTTCGAGCTGGCTTCGGGCGGCACTCTGTTCCTC
Organism: Candidatus Acidiferrales bacterium; assembly: GCA_049279675.1. Classification (GTDB taxonomy): domain Bacteria; phylum Acidobacteriota; class Terriglobia; order Acidiferrales; family UBA7541; genus Palsa-147. Next base: position 12,534 of record JBAPOP010000043.1, on the reverse strand, counting down.
GATGAAATCGGAGACATGAATCCGGTGACGCAAGCAAAAGTCTTGCGCGCGCTGGAGAATCGCAGGATCGAGCGCCTCGGCGGATCGCACCCGTTTGAGGTGGACGTGCGCGTGATCAGCGCCACGCACCGGGACCTGCCCGCCGAGATCGCAGCCGGCAAGTTTCGCGAAGATCTCTATTACCGATTGCGCGTCGTCACAATCGAAGTTCCTCCGCTGCGCACGCACAAGGACGACATTCCGCTTTTGAGCGCGGCGCTCGTCGAGCAACTGGGTGCGAGGCACAAGCGCGCGATCCATCTGGATGCCGGAGCGATGCAGCTTCTCGAAAATTACGATTGGCCGGGGAATGTGCGAGAGTTGCGCAACGCCCTCGAGCGCAGCCTGATACTCGCCAACGGAGATGAAATTCGGGCAGCGGATCTGCCATCCGAAATTCAAGACGGCACGAGCCCCGTCGCAAGCCGCACAGCAACGAGCGACATTCACTACCTCACCGAAAAAGATTTCCGCGAGGCAAAGCGCCAGTTCGAAATTGCATACTTGCGGCGCAAGCTCGAAAAACATCACTGGAACGTATCGAAAACCGCGGCCGAAATCGGCTTGCACCGTCAGAGTTTGCAAGAGAAGCTGCGCGAGCTCGGCATCCAGCGGCCGGGGAAATAGTCGGCATGGCGAAGAGAGACGGCGTCGCGACGTATATTCTTGCGGGCGGCCAAAGCTCGCGCATGGGGCGCGACAAAGCGCTGCTCGATTTCGGCGGCGTGCCACTCATTCTGCACATCGCTTCGCTTGTACAACCGTTAACCGGCCCGCCGGTAATTATTGGCCGTCCGGATCGATATGCTAATTTGAAATTGCGCGTCATTCCCGACGACGCACCGGGAGTCGGCCCTCTCGGCGGTATCGCCACGGCGCTGCGGGATTCACGCGAGCCGTGGAATTTGATTCTCGGATGCGATATGCCGCTGCTTACGTCGGAGTGGATCGCGCACCTGATCGCTCGCGCTCTGTCTTCTGATGCTGACGCCATCGTGCCACAAAGCGCGAATGGAGCCGAGCCGCTCTGCGCGATGTATCGCAAGAGCTGCGAGGCCAGCATCGCGAAGGCAGTCGCGCGCGGCGTGCGCAAAGTCACGGATGGGATCTCCGAGCTCAGCATCGAACGCATTGAGCCTCAGGAGTGGAGAGAATTTGACTCGAGCGGCTTGCTCTTCAGGAATCTAAATTCTCCGCGAGACATCGAAGATATTGCGGCCACGCTTGAGCGAAAATATGGCAAGGTAGCTTTGAAATGAGCGGACACTATTTCGAATTTCGCGATGTCTCGATCGCGTTCGGCGACCAGGACGTGCTCAAAGATGTCAGCTTTTTCGTCGATCAGGGCGAGACTGCGGTGATCCTCGGCCGCAGTGGCGTCGGCAAATCCGTCAGCCTGAAATTGCTGTTGGGATTTCTGAAGCCGGATGAAGGCCAGATCATCGTTGCGGGCGAAGACGTCACCGATTTTACCGAAGATCAGTTCGCGGCAATCCGACGGCGCGTGACGATGGTGTTTCAGTCCGGCGCGCTTTTCGATTCGCTCACCGTGGCGGAAAACATCGCCTTTCCGTTCGAGGGACGCGGACTCGATCAGGAAGCAATCGACGCGCGCGTGAAGGAGTTGCTGCAAACGCTCGAAGTGACGCAATTTGCCGATCGCCTGCCCGCTGATTTGAGCACCGGAACGAAACGCGCCGTGGCGATTGCGCGCGCGCTGGCCGAAGATCCGGAAGCAATTCTGTACGACGAGCCGACGACCATGGTTGATCCGCTCATGGCCGCGTACATAGGCGATCTGATTTCACGCTTGAAAGCCAAGCTTCACAAAACTTCCATCGTCGTCACGCATGACACGCATCTCGCAAAGAAACTAGCCGATCGGGTGATCTTTTTACAGGAAGGTCGAGTCGCGTTCTTCGGCACTTGGCCGGACTTCGAAAATTCGTCGGACCCATTCCTCAAGAATTTCCGCCTTCAGGATGCAATGATTCCCGCGCTCGACGCGATCGTCCCGTAGCCCCTTCCAGCGAATCTTCGACGCGATGTTTCCGCCGCGTTGCCTCGCTCGCGCCGCGCTTGCACTTCGGCATGGCTGCCCAGCGCCGTTTTTGCTATCGTGCAGGTTCGCCGAAGCTCATTTCGACGATCATTTAATCCAGCTCGACGGAAAACTATTTGAGCGCTCCCGCTTCGACCGATCCGAAAAAACAACTGCGCCGCGAAATGGGCTTTTGGGATGTGTTGCTTTTCAATATCGCAGCCGTCCTAGGGCCCCGCTGGGTCGCGGCTGCCGCGCACAACGGAACGTCTTCAATTTCACTCTGGATCCTCGCCGCGCTTTTCTTCTTCGTTCCAAGCGCCCTCGTGATTGTCGAGCTTTCCACGCGCTATCCAGTGGAAGGCGGCCTGTACGTCTGGTCGAAAGAAGCGTTCGGCGAATTTCACGGTTTCGTGGCCGGCTGGACGTATTGGGTCTACACTTTTTTTTATTTTCCTGGACTGTTGCTGGCCAGCGCGTCCATGGGCGCGTACATCGGCGGCGCGCGATATGGATATCTCGCGCAGGACAAACACTTTCTGATCTACGGCTCCTTCGCGCTACTTGCTGTTGCAGTCGTGATGAACATCGTTGGCCTCAATATCGGCAAGTGGCTGCAGAACGCAGGCGGTGTTGGGACGTATATCCCGTTGCTTATGCTTGTCGGTGCGGGTTTCTATCTATGGCATCGGCAGGGCTCGGTGACGCATTTCACGATCCCGAACATGATGCCGCACTGGAATTGGGACACGGTGAATTTCTGGCCGCAAATCGCGTTCGCGTTCGTTGGTCTGGAACTCGTGTCGGCGATGAGCGAGGAGATTCGCGATCCTCGAAAGACGATACCGCGCGCGATTTACGCTTCAGGCGCGCTGATCGCCATCATTTACATCGCGGCCACAATCGCCGTCCTGAATCTCATGCCCGACGCTTCGGTGGATCCGAAGAGCGGCGTATTTCAGGCGCTCACAGTTGCATCGACAGTTCTTAGGATTGGCGCGGTCGGAATGATCGCGGCGCTGCTCGCCGCGTTCGGAAACGCGGGCGGAGTTGGCACGACCGTTGCCGGAGTCGCGCGTGTGCCGTTCGTCGTCGGAATCGATCACTACATGCCTGCGGCGTTCGGGAAAATTCATCCGAAGTGGCGGACACCATACATTTCGATTTTGGTGCAGGCGTTGATTACAGCGGCGGTGCTGCTGCTTAGCCAGATTAATGAAACGACAACTGGCGCGTACCAAGTGCTCGTGGATGCCGCGACGATTCTTTATTTCATCCCGTTTCTTTACATGTATGCGGCGGTGATCAAGCTAGCGAGCCGGCCGGATCGGAACACACACACGAACGCTGTCCTCATTCCGGGCGGCAAGTTGGGAGTCTGGATCGCTGGCGGGCTCGGCTTCGCAGTTGTCGCGGGAGGGATTGTGCTTTCGCTCATTCCGCCTGGCGAGGCAGAGAATAAGTTGATTTTCGAGACGAAACTTGTCGGCGGAACTCTGGTGGCGATTTGTCTCGGATTGATTCTGTATTTCCGCGGCGCGCGCGCGAAGAGGCGGCAAGCGGCGTCTTAGCGCCGGAGATCGCGCAGGATCGCGTCAGTAAACAGCTCGCGCTTTGACGGTCTGCTTCGCGGCCAGTAAAAATCGCGGCTCAATCGAGCCGCCCTGATTGATTTTTTCCGTCACATACTCCCCGAGCGCCGGACCGTGCTTGAATCCGTGGCCCGACCCGCCGCCGACCAGCCATACATTTTCGAAATCAGGATGCTTGTCTATCAGAAAATCACCGCTCGAAGTGTTTTCGTACTGGCAAATTCGCGTTTCGACAATCGGCGCATCCTTGAGTCCGGGAAATCGCTCGGCAACGTATTTTCGCGCGTGCGCAATTGCTTCCGCGGTCGGGATACGCTCTTGGGAGTCTGGATTGGCGCGCGCGCCGTGCTCGTCCGAAGCAGCTTTCAGGCCGCGTCCTTCGAGGCTCGGCACCCCGTAATACTCGCGAAAACGATCGAGAAACGTCGGCAACGCGGGCGGCGAAAATCTCGTATCGCCCGGCGGAACTCCGAAAAAGAAAACTTCCTGGCGCGTCGGAAAAATTCGATCGCCCAGCAAATTCGGGAATATCGCCGGAAGCCATGGGCCGCAGGCGAAAAGAAATGTGTCCGCTGAGAATTGCTCACCGTTTCTCGCGCGAATGGACGTAAGGCGCCCCTCGCCGGATGGTGTTTCGACGAATTCAGAGCGGTATTCCGCGCCTTTTCGAACCGTTTCAGCGACAACGAGTTCGACGGCCCGCCGCGCCATAATCGCTCCGCTGGTTGTTTCGAGAAATGCCATGGCGTCGTCCGGAATCGAAATCTGCGGGTATCGGCGGCGCACGTCGTCAGCGTTCATCAATTCGTGGGGCACGCCGGTTTTCTTCAGCACATCGAGAGTCTGGTGCGTGTAGGCATTGTCTTTCGGCGAGAGCCAGAGCACGCCCGTGCGGTGAAAGATTTTCGCGCCCGTGCTGGCGTTGAGTTCTTCCCAAGCGGGTAGCGAGCGCATTGACCACCGCGTGTAAAGCTCATCGGGGCCGTAGCCCATGCGGATGATTCGCGACTCGCCGCCGGAACTCGCGCGGCTGTTGGCCGGTCCGTAGGCATCGAGAATCAAAACGTTACGGCCGGAGCGCTGTAGAAAATTCGCGATCCACGAGCCGAATACGCCCGCACCGATCACGATGACGTCGAACTTATTATTTGAACTCAATCGCGGTGTCGCCCTTCCGTGTACGTGCTAGAAACCCTGCTCGATCAATGCATTTACGTTTAAATGCGAGACTGGTCGCTCGTGGCGTGCCTCGATGAGCGACTCGACATACTTCGCAAGGATGTCGCACTCGATATTCACGGAATCTCCCGTCGTCAGCGCGTGCACTGAAGTGTGTTCGTGCGTAAACGGAATGATCGCGAAATCGGCGACGCCATCGTGCCAGCGCGCGACCGTCAGACTAATCCCATCGATCGCGATTGATCCCTTCTCGGCCACATACCGGCGGAACTCCTCCGGTACGCGCACTGAGAGCCACCAACTATCGCCTTCGCGAACGAGGCCGGTGACTCTGCCGACCGCGTCAACATGGCCTTGAACGAAATGTCCGCCAAGGCGCGCGCCCGCCGTAAGCGGCCGTTCGAGATTCAACGGCGCACCCGGTTTCTTCTCGCCGATCGAAGTGCGCTGAAGCGTTTCACCGGAAAGATCGGCCGCAAAATGGTCTGCACCGCACTCAACGACGGTGAGACAGCAGCCATTCACCGCGATACTGTCGCTGACTTTCAGCGGCGTGGCTTCGTCCCAGGCGCCCGAAATATTGACGCGCAGGCGGCCGCCGTCGTTCGAGAGTTCGAGCGCCTCAATTCTTCCGACGTGTTCGATAATGCCCGTAAACATTGCTGAAATATCCCTCCAGCAAAATGTCGGTGCCAGACTGGCGGCACTTCATATCACGCAATGGCTGCATCGCGGCGCGTGATCCGCTGGGCCAGCGAGCCCACATTACATCGCTCGAGCCAAAAATCTTCGGCGCAATAAAGAGCGCTGTCTTATCAACGATTCCCGCCGACAGGGCGGCCCCGTTCAATTCGCTTCCAGCTTCAAGAAGCACGCCGAGAACTTGCCGCTTCCCAAGTTCGACGAGCGCCGCACGCAAATCGGGCCTTTTGCCGCGCCGCGGCAGTTGCACAACTTCTACACCGGCGCGGCCTAGCGCGCGAGCCTTGGCTGATTTCGCCGAAGCCAAAGTGAAAATCAAAACATCTTCGTGCGCCGATTTGACCAGCGCCGAACGCAGCGGCAATCGGAGTCGCGAATCCATCACAACGCGAAGCAAGGGACGCCTGCGCGGAAGGCCGGTGCGATCCGTCAGCAGGGGATCATCGGTCAAGACAGTGCCGATTCCCGTGAGAATCGTATCGGAAGCGTGGCGAAGTTGCTGAACGGCCGCGCGTGACACGGAAGACGTTATCGACGTCGCCCGTCCGCGCGCCGCCGCAATCTTGCCGTCGATAGTCATCGCCGATTTGAGCGTGACAAAAGGCAAGCGCGTGCGAATCCATTTTGCGAAGCTCTCATTGAGCACGCGCGCTTCGCCGTCCGCGATGCCGACATCGATTTCGACTCCCGCATCGCGAAGCTCTCGAAAGCCGCCGCCCGCCACCAGCCGGTTTGGATCGCGAATCGAGGCGACGACGCGTTTGATTCCGGCCGCAATAATGGCGCGCGAACAAGGGCCCGTGCGGCCGGTGTGCGAGCAAGGCTCGAGGTTGACGTAAAGCGTCGCACCGCGTGCGGCTGAGCCCGCCTTCTCGAGCGCCACGATTTCCGCGTGCTTCCGGCCCTCGTAGATGTGAAACCCTTCACCGATAACGCGTCCCTTACGCACTACGACCGCGCCAACCATTGGATTCGGAGACGCAAGCCCAGTTCCGCGGCGCGCAAGTTCCAGCGCTCGCGCCATCCAAAAAGCGTCTCGCGATTTTTTGTCAGTCGAAGAGTGAGTTGACGTAAGTTTGCGCGTCAAAGGGCACCAGGTCGTCTATCTGCTCGCCCGTCCCGACGAAGCGAATCGGCAAACCAAGCTCGCGCGAGATCGCGACAACGATGCCGCCCTTCGCCGTGCCGTCAAGTTTTGTGAGCACGATTCCTGTCACGCCGGCGTGGCTCGTGAACTCGCGCGCTTGCGTCAGGCCGTTTTGTCCCGTCGTCGCGTCGAGAACGAGCAGCACATCGTGAGGCGCGCCGGGCACCAGCTTTGCTGCGGTGCGCTTCATTTTTTCGAGTTCGGCCATCAAGTTCGATTTTGTGTGCAGGCGGCCTGCGGTATCCACGATCACGACGTCGGCCGCGCGCGCCTTCGCGGCGCTCAGCGCGTCGAACACTACCGATGCAGGATCCGCGCCGGGCTTCTGCCTAATCATCTCGAGTCCGGAACGCCGCGCCCAGATTTCAAGCTGCTCGATCGCGGCGGCGCGAAACGTGTCGGCCGCGCAGAGAACGACGCTGCGCCCTTCCGCCTTGAGGCGATTCGCAAGCTTGCCAATCGTAGTCGTCTTCCCCGTGCCGTTCACGCCGACAACGAAGATCACGCGCGGCGCAGCAGCGCCAGCCCCGTTCTCGCTCGTGACAGGCGCGACAAGAATCTTGACGATTTGCTGCTTCAAAGATTGCTTGAGCGCGGCCGCGCCTTCGAGTTTGTGCTCGTTCACCTGCGTGCGCAGGGCGGCAATCACTTCCTTGGTCGTCCGCACGCCGATGTCGGCCGATAGCAACGCCGACTCAAGTTGCGCGAGTACTTGCGGGTCCACCGGCCGGTCGCCGGTGAGGATCTGCTCGACTTGCGCGGCCAGTTCGGTTCGAGTCTTCGTGACCGACGCTTTCAGCCGTTCGAGCAGCGTGGGTTCCGGTTTTCCAAACAGAGAAATCATTCAGCCTGCCTTTTGTTCTGGAGTAAATGATTCTAGCAGAGGAGCCGCGCTCGACGCGCATGCGCGGGCTGAAAAAGCTAAATTCGCAGAGTAGCGAAGTGGCGGGCGTATGAGGAACTAGACTTCGACGAGCGTCGCGCTAATGCGCAGCCTTCCGGCGTGAATCGCGGATTCGAGAGCCGCAATTACCGCTGGATCGAATTTTGTTTCAGCGAAAGAGCGGATGCGTTCGAGTGCGTAATCAACTTCCATGGCGGATTGGTACGGGCGGTTGGTCGTCATCGCGTCGAAGGTGTCCGCGACCGCGATGATACGCGCCATCATCGGAATCTGGTCGCCCGGGAGGCCGTATGGATAGCCTTTGCCGTCGATGCGTTCGTGGTGCAGCTCGATTCCAGGCAACACGTCGTTCAATTTGGCGACGGGCCGCATAATGTTCGCGCCCTTAATCGTGTGCTGCTTCATCAAGTCGAATTCTTCCGCGGTTAATTGGCCCGGCTTCTTTAGAACGCGGTCGTCAACGCCGATCTTTCCGACGTCGTGCAGCAGAGCCGCGATTCGCACGCGCTCGAGGTCTTCCGGCCCCAGCCCCAAGCCCTCGCCGATGATCAGCGAATATTTCGCAACGCGCCCCGAGTGGCCGCGGGTATACGGGTCCTTCTCGTCGATCGCGGCTGATAGCATTCGAATTGAGCCGAGGAAGAGATCGTGGTTTTCTTGCGCGGCCAACTCAAGGTGTGCGACGTGGCGTTCGATGTCATTCGCCATGTTGTTGAACGTCTCGCCCAGTTCGCTGATCTCCGCCGCGCCGCTTACCTCCACCCGTTCGTGGAACTCCGCGCGGCTGATGGCGCGCGTAGACGCTACAAGGCTCTGAATGGGCTGTGTGATGCCAAGCGCGAAAAGGTACCCGAAAAGAAGAGCAACGAAAGTCGCGCCGAGCACGAATCGCAGAGCTTCGCGCGTGAGATCGTCCACACCCGCATCGATTCGCGCTTGTTCCATGCTGCGCTGCGCCACCACAGCCCAGCGTAGCGCCGGAATCGTGCTGTACGTACCGATCATTTCGACGGGACGCTTGCCGTCCTTTTGCGGCTGCGTGAACCGAATCGTCGCCGTTGTTCGCAGCTCTTGCGGCAATTCCTTGAACTTCTGCACCACCGGCGAAGTTTGCGACACGTCGAATCCCGGGATCATTTCGTTCGTGTTCGCGTGCGCCACAATGCGCCCGTGAATATCGGCAACGAAGAAGACGCGATCGTGCGTGCTCGCGTCCTGCAATCGCGCTACAACGCGGTCGAGCGACACCACCGCCGCTAGCATCCCCGTGAATTGCCCAGCGGAAAAAAGCGGCACCGACATGACTAGCGCGGGCCTGTTATTCGGTTGCAGAGCAAACGGCTCGCTCACGAAGTTCACTTGCTGAATGCTTGCGGTGAACGCGCGCTTCAGCGTGGCATCCACAAAGGGGTCCTTGTCGGCGCGGATGCTCCCGGCGGATTCACCGCGGGCTTGCCGGTTCACTGCGGTCACGTACAGAATATTCAAGTTGCTCTCGACGATGCTCTGGAGGAGCCGGCTGACTGGCGGCGCATGCGACGGTTCGTTCACGTCCTCGATCCACCCGCCCAATGCCATGAACTGCCGCTGCGTAGCCAACTCTTCATGCAGATTCGATTGAAACTGGAGAATTTCCCCGGCAATCGCGCGGGCGATTTCCTGCTGTTGGACGCGCTCGGTATCTTGCAGCTTATCCTCGCTCAGCCGCAGCACTTCGCGATGATAGAGCCATAATGGCGCAACGCTGACGAGCAGCAACGCCGCAAGTACAATCCACAGTATCTTGAGGCGGCGTGTCCCTGCCGGTTTGAGGTCGGTTATCTGCACAAAGCTGTCCTTGCTTGAAAATGCTAGCGGAGTGCGAACCTCGTAGACAACTGACCTGAGGTACTGGCGTGGCCGATGCGTAACCTGCTGGGTTTTCGGGATTTGGCGCCCCAGGCGCCTTTGATGGCACCCTGAGGCGGGCCAGGGGGTCAGGAGCGTCTGGCTGGCCCGATGGGCTACTCGCCCTTCAGCCGGCGCTCCATGAGCTCACGGATGGCATCGAGCGGCGCGCGTCCCTCATACAGGACGGCGTGCATCTGTTCCGTAATCGGCATCTCGATGCCCATGCGTTTGGCAATCGTTTGAGCGGCAGCCGTGGTTGGCACTCCCTCAGCCACCATACGCATCGCACCAATGATTTCTTCCAGCTTGCGCCCCTTGCCGAGTTCTACGCCGACGCTGCGGTTTCGGCTGAGCGCTCCGGTGCAGGTGAGGACGAGGTCGCCCATACCGGCGAGCCCCGACATCGTCTCTGGCTTTCCGCCCAGCGCGATTCCTAGGCGGCTCATTTCCGCGAGCCCGCGCGTGATGAGTGCCGCGAGCGAGTTGTGGCCGAGCCCGAGGCCTTCGGTGACGCCTGCGGCGATGGCGATGACATTTTTGATCGCGCCGCCCAGCTCAACTCCCGTTATGTCCGAATTCGTGTACAGGCGAAATGTTGGGCCGGAGAATTCCTCCTGCACCTCACCGGCGAGAGACGCGTCCTTCGAGGCAATCACGATCGCGGTCGGATCTCCGCGCGCCACTTCTCGTGCGAACGAAGGCCCGGACATCGCAGCAACACGCAAGCTCTTCGCGTCAGCGCCGGCTTGCGCCACCACTTCACTCATTCGGTGTAGTGATTCCGGCTCAAGTCCCTTTGTGGCGCTCACGATTGCCGCGCCTGGCGATAGATGCGGCAGTATTCGCGAGTAGAGTCCGCGCGCGTGCTGCGAGGGCATCACGCCGAGGACGATGTTGGCATCGCGGACCGCCTCCGCAATGTCACCCGTGACGGAGACCGCCTCCGGCAATTCGAAGCCGGGCAGAAAGATGTCATTCACACGCCGCGTGCGCACCGAATCGACAATTTCCGGTTCGTGCGCCCAAAGCGAAATCGCGTGCGGCTTCCGGCTGCGTGAGAGCACGATGGCAAGCGCCGTTCCCCAGCTTCCGGCGCCGATAATTGCAATTTTATTCATCAAGAGAGATTCGCTCTATTGCTTTCGCATGATCCGGTTTTCCGTGCCCGCCAGGATCCGTTCCACATTTTGCCAATGCTTCCAGATCACCGCGACGGAGATAAGCATTGTTCCAAATGAGAGGACGGTTGGCGGAGCATGGCCCGGCGCGTACAGCAGGTATACCAGAATCGGCATTGCGGCGGCTGCCGCGATCGAGCCAAGCGAAACATATCTCCAAAAAAAGACGACGACGATCCAAAGCACGGCGGCGGCGATCACCGCATTCGCGCAAATCGGGATGAATGCGCCAACGCTCGTTGCCACGCCTTTGCCGCCGCGAAAACCGAGCCATACCGGAAACATGTGGCCGAAAACAGCGCAAACGGCGGCGATGGTCAGCCAGCGCGCGCTTCCAACGCTCCAACGCGCAGCCAGCCACACAGGAAAATAGCCTTTCGCCGCGTCGAGCAGAAGTGTAAGCGCGCCGGCAAACGCGCCCGCCGTGCGCGTCACATTCGTCGCGCCGATATTCCCGCTTCCCGACTGGCGTATGTCGCCGCCACGCGTGGCCATCACGATCAGCAGCCCAAAGGGAATCGAGCCGAGCGCGTATGCGATGAGCGGAATCAACGGAAGCCTATTCACGAATCGCTCCCGGCAATTGGAAACGATGCCACGCGAGTATATCTGCTGCCTCCCGGCATCAACTCGCTTCGGATGAGATGAAATTCAGTCGCGCGCGTTTCTCCGAATTCGAGCGGTTCGAGAGCGCGAACCGCTTCACGCAATTGTGGAACTCCGTCGATACTCTTGAATCGCGCCAACGTCACATGCGGAGCATAGGCGCGATCCTCAGCCTTCACGCCCAGCTTAGTAGTCTGCGCATCCACCGCCGCAGCGAGTTCGGCCAGATTCGGCGACGCTTCCACGCCAATCCAGAACACGTGAGGACGGCGTTCGTTCGGAAAAAATCCGCCACCGCGAAATCGCACATCAACAGCTGCGCCCGAATGCACGCCGGCAAGCGCCTTTTTCAGATCTGGCACTGCCTCCGAAGGCATTTCGCCGATGAATTTCAGCGTGACGTGAAGTCCTTCTGCGCGCACCCACCGCGCGCCGCGCGCTACGTATCGAAGCCGTTCGATAAAAACTCCCAGCGCGCGCCGGATTTCTTCGGGAATTTCAAGCGCGACGAACAGGCGCACATCCTACCCCTTGCTCAGTGTCGCGTACAGAAAATGGCGGCGCACCATGTCGAGCGCCGAAATCGTCGCAAACGTACGAATCCGATCTCGGTCGCCAGGAAATTGGAACGCTCGCTCCTTGGTTCCTCTTTCGTCAGCGAGCGCGATATGAACGAGGCCTACGGGCTTCTCGGGAGTTCCGCCGCTCGGTCCGGCAATTCCCGTGATGCTGACGCCCACCGTTGCGCGCGTATTCCTCCGAATTCCTTCCGCGAGCGCCACGGCAACTTCGGCGCTGACCGCGCCTTTGGATTCGATTACCTCAGGGGGCACACCCGTCCATGCCGACTTCAGATCGTTGCTGTAGCAGACCACGCCGCCGAGAAAATACGCGGAGCTGCCGGCCACGTTTGTCAGGCGCGCCGCAACCATTCCTCCGGTGCAGCTTTCCGCCGTAGCAATCGTCGCTTGATGTTGCTGCAATTCGCGCGCGACAACTTCTTCCATGGATTCGCCCGAAGTCGAAAACAGATTTTCGCCGAGAGCGAGTCCGAATCCTTTCACCATTTCGTCGAGCGTTCTGTTCGCTGCCGCGGCGTCCTCAGACCACACGCGCGGATGAAGTTGAATTTCGCCCGGCGCAGCCAAAATTGTGACGGTACATTCGGCATACTGGCGATAAATCGAAGAAACGCGGTGCTCCACTTCGGACTCCGGCAATCCCGTGACGCGCAAATCGCGCACGTAAAGGCGCCG
>JBAPOP010000042.1:0-8011 GCA_049279675.1 Candidatus Acidiferrales bacterium | reverse complement strand
CACGTCGCGCACGGTCGGCGGCAGCAAATACACCTGATCCGGGTTGTAATCCAAAAATTTCGCCATCGCGTCTCCTCTCTCGCGCAGTATAAGGGACGCGTCAACCCGAGTTCTCACACAGACTCTTTCAGCCCCGGCCTTCTCGTCCCCAGCTCAATAGATCGCACGATCAAACTCAAAAACCCATAGCAAATTGGGCCCTGCGCCTCGATTGCCCTCTGGCATCGCGCTGCCTACATTGACTTAGCTTTGCGCCCATCCTAATATGCGCAGCAACGCTTGCGGCGCACTTGAAGTTGTGCTGGTGCGCTGCGGAGGTCCTGGAAGATGGAGTGGCGCGACATTCATGCTGATCGACTCGAAGAATTGGCGCAGGTACACCGTTTTTCGATCAAGAAACGCCAACACAACGACGAGATCGATTTCCACATCACCGTGAAAGAGTTCGCCTCGCCGCCACAGGGACAGCACTTGCGCTTTTTCGCTGTTGCTGACCGTGAGGTCAACCAGAAGACGGCGCCTTTCCTGCCGTCCGGCTGGGGTGATACCATCGGTCAAGCGCTGCGGGATTGCATCCAACTCATCCGGCAATTCCCGTACGAAGGTCACGAGCAGGAATAGATTCGTGGAACTTAACAAAAAAGAAATCGAGCCTGGCATCCAGCTTTTTGAGCTGACGGGGAGCATCCATACCGGTCCCGAATGCAAGCGGCTCGATCAAGCCGTTGACGAGCAGGTGCAGCACAATCAGACACGCATCATCTTCGATTTTACTCGCGTCACGCATATCGACAGTTCCGTGATCGGCCTCATCGTGAAAAGCCATTCGCGCCTCAAAAAGTCTGGGGGCGAACTTCGGCTCGTGGTTGCAGGCGGAATGGTTGAAAAGGTCCTGAAATTAACGCAGATAAACCGCGTGATTACGCTGTACCCCACCACTACCGACGCGGTTACGAATTTCCCGCCGCAAAAAGCAGCGTCGTAGCGAAACTCCGCGCGAAAGTTTCGCGTGCAGCACCGTCACGATTGTCTCTTCTAATAACTCAGCGTCGTACCGCTCTTCAGGACGAGCACCAAAATCCGCCCATCCGAATGAAAACTTCCGCCGGTGGCCGTCTTGGCGTCTATCAGCGGATTCGCAGGCGTGACATGCGTGCGCCGCGCGACAAATCCAGTGCTCGACAGCGTGTTATTCACATATTCGCGCTCGCCGTCAATCGCAGGATCGATCTTGTGGGTGACGCCGTTGTTGCGCTGGTCGCGCTCCAAGCCGATATCATGCGTCGCGGCGATGCACCAGACCGGCCGCCCTTCCACCGTGTACGGCGACTTCCACGCCCGCAAATGATTCCGCGACATCACGACCCTCACCGGTTCCGCGTGCGCGAAGCCATAATCCTGAGCGCGGTTGAAAAGAAATAGCATGCTCATCGGCATCGTCAGATAATCTTTTTTCTCGAGTGTGGCTTCGAGTCCGGTTACGACGGAATCCTTCGGAGTCTTGTCCACCTGCACCCATCCGGCAGTGGTGAACACGTTCACGAGTTCGTCTTGAGTCCCCACAATCAGAATATTCACCATGTCTCCCGGATCACCCTGTGGATCGGAGACGCGACGCGGAATTTTTGCCAGAAGGTCGGAAGTAATTGCCGGAACGGCCGCCTCGGGGGGCCCGCCAGCCACGGCGGCTTCAGCGGAAGCTGCGCCCGCGCTAAGCACTTCGATCATCACATGAAAGCTGCCCTGCGCGGCTTCGGCGTCTTTCATGCTCTGGTTGATCCCGAGAAGAAGGCGATTCGCGATAGGCGCAACGTAATCCTTGCTCGCGCCCACGAGAAACGGCGTAGCGACGTCCTCGGATCCGAGCCGCGCGATCAACGCGCCGTGGCCAGCGTCCGCGACGGCATATTGGTGAATCAAATCTTTAAAGTTGCGCGCGAGACCATCCGGGCCGAACGCTCCTCCCTTTGGATACGTAATTGTGCCCGTCGCGGCGAAATGCAGCTTCTCGCCGGGCCTTAAATCGATCTTCGTGTCCACCCACTGCTTCGAGGCATCCACGTCAATTTCGTAAGTCTTGTTCGCCTTCGTGGCGCCCTGTTGAGCGCACACCAAGGCAGGCGCGACAGCCAGCACTCCGATGATCAGGAACACAGCAGGCGTCTTTGCGATGCTCAATTTCTATCTCCGACCGACCGCGGCTAAGGAAAGTTTAGCGCAGGGAGTTTAACATGACGCCAAATTGAAACTACCCAACGTCACGGCAATTGAGACTCGCCATGCGGGCGGCCACCACGCACTAGGCTCGTAGTAACTCATAGACAAAACAGGAGCGAAATCGCCGTTTCGGGAGGTAGGACTAGTACTATCCTTCAGAAACCAGCCTTGGGGGTCATAGTGTCACAAACTTCAGGTGTCAATAGGCCGGCTCACGCGGCTAGGCGAAGCACTCGGCTCGAAGAAACCATCCCTATAACAATTATCGGCGTTGACTCAGCTCGCGGGCCATATCGAGAGCAGGTCTTCACTTCAGCGATCAGCTTTCACGGCTGCAAATACGAATCCAAGTTCGACGTCCTAAACAATTCCCTCGTGATTTTGGAGTTAGGCGGAGAGACGCCGAGCACTCCGACGATTACAGCGCGAGGACGCGTGAAGTGGGCGAAGCGCCCCGGCTTCGTCGGCGGGCCGCACCTGACCGCGATCGAGCTCGAACAGCCCGGCAACATCTGGGGAGTCGATACTCAACCGAAGGACTGGCTGGAAATTGCCGAAAGAATCAAAGCAGGCGGAGACTCGAGCAAGCCGCAGCCTTTCCTGGTAACAAAGCCCGAACCTGTGCAGGCGACTCCCGCTGCGCATGAGCAAGAAAGCGCGAGCCGGAGTTTCGCGGCCGAAAACGCGACACCCGAGCGCGCAGCCGCGTCGGCTCGGCCGGTGGGCGATCTGATGCGAAATTTCCAGGCGGAGATGGAGAGCTTTCTCTCCGAGGCGGCCAACGTCGCTGTGCGCGATCGCGCCAACGCGTCCATCGAAGAAGCGCGAGTGACGCTGCGAGAAGAAGCCAAACGCGCGCTCGCGGAAACCGCCGCGATGCAGGCGACTCCTCTCATCGAACAATCGCTGCGCCAGTTCAAGCAGGCTAGCCAGGAAACAACGCTCGCGTATCAAGTCCAGTGGACGCTGAAGCTCGAAGAAGACATGAGGAACGCGCTCACTCGAATCGAAACGCGGCACGGCGAGCTCGAGTCGGCTGCAGAAAAAATGGCCGGTAGCTCCATCCAGCGTCTGCAGCGCGCCCTAGAAACTTCCCGCCGCGACGGCATCGATCGCATCATCGCCGGGCTGAAAGAACAATTCACCCCGCTCGTCGAGCAGGCCAAAGCCGCAACCGCGGAATTGAGCGCATGCAAAGCCGAGGCGTCCAAAGTTTTCGAACAATCGCTCGAAAAATTCTCGGCAAAGACGGAAGAAATCTGCGCGCGCCTCGAACAGAAATTCGAAGCCGCGCTCAGCGAGCGCCTTGAAGCGGCGGCGGAAGAACTCGATCGCTCGTCCATGATCGCAACGAATGTCGCCCTCGATAGCCTGCGCCTGACGTCGCAGCAGCACGAGGGCGAAATACGGGCGAGATTGCAACGCGAAATCGCGCCGGTTTCGGAAGAGGCGCTAGCCGCGCTGAAACAAACCGCCGAAGAAGCAAGACGTCAATTCTCCGAAGAATTGAACGAGCGCGCGCGCCGTCACTTCGAAGAAATCGGCGTTGCAATTGCCGAATTGGGACGAGGCGCGAAGAAGGAATCCGCAAATCCAGGGAAGACACTCAGAGGTCAATATGGCGACGAGAGCGGAAATTTCACCA
Organism: Candidatus Acidiferrales bacterium; assembly: GCA_049279675.1. Taxonomy (GTDB): domain Bacteria; phylum Acidobacteriota; class Terriglobia; order Acidiferrales; family UBA7541; genus Palsa-147. The sequence goes on along the minus strand of JBAPOP010000042.1, from coordinate 4,149 downwards.
AGTGACGCGGAGTCACACTGCGAAACCCATCGATGTAGCGTTGCGCCTTGCGAAGGCGACGTGGCTGCCGAACTCGAGTCGAAGCCGCTCTGCGTCGAACACTTTCTCACCTTCTCCATCGCCGAACTGGAATCCAGGAGCCGCAAATTAAAGGATGAATCGTTCGAAAGCTCCGAGACGACCGCCTTCCGCGATCTCGTCTCATCTTGCGCTCAACAGGCCCATCGGCTCTCGGAAGATGAACGCAATGCGGACACTCGAATCAAAGCGCGTCTGCTCGACATCCTGCTTCGCGCATCGCAACTCGGCCAGAGCCTGCGCCGCGGACCTCGCGTTGAATCAGCCGTGTCGGTGTACGTGAGGCGCGAAGAATCCGGAAGAACCTGGGAAGAAGAAACATGGACGTCCACGCTGAGCCTTCACGGCGCGGGATTAGTTTGCCGCCACCTCGTCGAAAAAGGCGGAATGGTAATTCTGTGCCGCAAAGATAAGGGCGAGCGAGCACGCGCGCGCGTCGTCTACTGCCACTACGATGGACAGGGCCGCCGGCAGATCGGCGTCGAATTTCTGGATCGCCCTGACTTTTGGGATTTTTCGAAACAGTCGCTGCAAACAGAGCCCGCGTAGAAAAGGTCCGCGACGAATCGTCTCGCCTGAACCGAGCTGCTCGAGGCTACGCGATCAGCTTAGCTTTCCCGTCTCCGCCAGCTTGCCGTACCACAATCCCGAATCTTTGATCGTCCGCTTCTGACTGCGAAAATCCACATACGTGAAACCAAATCGCTGCGAAAAGCCCTCGGACCATTCGAAATTATCGAGCAGACTCCACGCGTGATAGCCACGAATGTTTGCGCCGTCCTTGATCGCGCGCGCGACGCCGCCGAGATAGCCGCGGAAGAAATCGATGCGGCGCTGATCGGGAACTCGGCCATGCTCATCCGGTGCATCGCCGTACGAGCAGCCGTTCTCTGTAACTTCAATGATCGGCTTGTTGTAATCGCGCGTAATCCGCATAAGCAGTTGGTAAAATCCATCGGGCCAAACTTCCCAGCCAAATTCTGTTCCTGGCCCTTGTTTGCTGCTGGCGTGGCTGAAATTCAAATTCGCTCGGTCGTTCGCGTCCGCGATGATCGAGCGATCGTAGTAATTGATCCCAAAGTAATCGAGCGGCACCTTGGTGATTTCCATATCTCCCGGCTGCACGCCGAGCATCTCCGGAGTAATTAAAGCCGCCAGCGCCTTCGGATATTCTCCTCGCACGGCTGGCTCGATGAACCATGCATTGCGAAAAGCGTGGTAACGCTCGGCAGCGGCCTTATCCGCTTCCGACGATGTCCTGGGATCGGAGTAGCTTGTATTGAACGCCGTGCCCACTATCGCATTCGGGCGCGCGGCCTTGATCGCGCGGAAGCTTTGGCCTTGAGCGAGATTCACAACATGCGTGGCACGGAGGAAATCGTGGGCATCCGTGCGGCCCGGCGCGTGCTCGCCGGTGAGGTAACCGAGACTCGTAAAAATCCACGGCTCGTTGAATATCGCCCAATTCGATACGCGGTCGCCAAGTTCCCTCGCAACGATGGATGAATAATCAGCCATGCGTCCGGCCAAATCGCGATTCGGCCATCCGCCCTGATCTTCGAGCGTCTGCGGCAGATCCCAATGAAAGACAGTCGCCAGCGGTCGAATATTGGCCTCGTGCAGCGCATCGAGGAGCCGCTTGTAGTAATCAAGTCCTTGCTGGTTCGGCGCTCCCACGCCCGTCGGCTGAATGCGCGGCCAGCTGATCGAGAAGCGATAGCTCGAGAGATTCATCTGCTTCATGATGGCGATGTCTTCTTTGAATCGATGATAGGAATCGCAAGCGATGTCGCCTGTCGCCCCGCCTCTCACGTTCCCGGTGGTGTGAGCGAAGCGATCCCAAATCGATTCGCCCTTGCCGCCTTCTTTCCACGCGCCTTCCACCTGATACGACGCGGTCGCGCTGCCCCAATGAAATCCCTGCGGAAACTGGAAGGGCTCGGGCGGAACGCCGGGCGTGGTCCCATACGGCACTCTTTGATTCGGCGCGTCGGCAAAACCAAAAAGCGATGATCGCGGTACGAGAGCCGTTCCGGCAATTCCGAGCGTCAGCCACAAAAAGTTGCGGCGATTCAGTCCATCTGCACGCATCGAGTTTCTCCCGCAGAACTTTTAGCACAATCAAGCCATTTGGCGAACAAATTCGGCAGCGCAGCGCGCTCTCGCTCGCGGATGTTTCCATTGAAAGCTCGGAGTACCCAAAAAGTATGCTCATTGCCCCATAGACATTTACTCAGAGGTTCATTCATTGTTTCAATGTTTGATACTATTGTTGTTTATTCGCCAGTCCTAACCTGTCCGAAATTGAGGTCTGCAAGTATGGCCTTTGTACCGATTGAGCGAATGAGGGATCGGTTGGAGGTCGCGCGTCAGGACTCCGACACTGCGCTGTTTCTGTACCTCATGTACTTCGGTGAAATGCTTCTAAAATTGGCTGCGTCCGGGCTTATCGCCGCAGTATTGGATGACCGTGATCGCCATCGCTATCGACAGACCTACCGTTTGGTTCGTGCTGACGGACTAGGCGACTGGGGTGCGGCCATCGACGATGTCCTGACCGGACCCGCGTCTCAGTTCCTCACACCAGCAGCGCGAGTCGAACAACGAGAGCTCAATCAAGGCTTGAAGAAGGGATCGTGGCAGTACGATTCTGTCGCGCTGCTCATGAGTTGCCTTCGGGAAATTGAACCAGAACATGAACCGCTTCCGACGAAGACCGAGGGTCGCAAGTGGTTTCAGCTTTTTGCAGAGCTAAGAAATAAGACGCGCGCCCACGGAGCGCCCAGTGGGGAAAGGTGTAGCCGGATGTGCCTCCCCCTCGAGGAATCTATAAATCTCGTAGCTGACAGGCTTCAGCTCTTCCGCCGCAATTGGGCTTATCTACACCGCAATTTCTCCAAGAAATACAGAGTTACTCGGCTCACAGAGGCGAGCGATCCGTTCGACTATCTCCGGTCCGACGGAGGACCGAACTTCGAGAACGGAGTGTACGTCCACTACGACGCTCACTCGCACGTAGAGCTAGTCGTCTCGGACCCCGAGTCAACGGACTTCTTCCTTCCGAACGGCGGCTTTTCTGGAAAGAAGTTCGAATTGATCTCGTATATAAGCGATAGCCGACTCGACGGGAACCCGGCGCCGTACTTAATTCCCTCCACAGAATTGCCGCCAAGTCACACTCAAGGTATTGGACTGCTGCATGTTCAAGGAAAATCCTTCGGAAATCTCCCGTCCTCCCCGACAAGTTACGTTCCTAGACACGAGCTCGAAAAAGAGCTTTACGAAAAACTCATGGACGCAAGGCATCCGGTGATAACGGCAAGAGGGGCAGGGGGAATTGGCAAAACCTCTCTCGCCCTTGTCGTCCTGCATAAAATTGCGGCTGTCGGGAGATTCGGTGCAATCACCTGGTTCAGCGCACGAGACATCGACCTGCTGAACGAAGGCCCAAAAGATGTGAAGCCACATGTACTGAGCGAAGGCGATATCGCAAACGAGTTCGTACACCTTATGCAGCCAGCCGAGGCAACGATCCCCGGCTTTAAGCCCGCCAAATATCTTGCCGACTCGCTGACCAAGTCGCCGACTGGGGAGCCAATACTCTTCGTCTTTGACAACTTCGAAACCGTTCGAAATCCCAGCACTCTATACACTTGGATTGATGAATTCATTCGATTACCCAACAAGGTCTTCATCACGACGCGCTACAGTGACTTCAAAGGTGACTATCCGGTTGAAGTGTTCGGTATGTCGGAGACGGAGGCCGAACAACTGGTAAACGATACGGCACATACTCTAGGCATTCGTAAACTGCTGACTCCGGAATACCGCAAGGAACTCTACCGTGAGTCCGATGGACACCCGTACGTCATAAAAATCCTGCTAGGAGAAGTCTCAAAGGCAGGCTGTCTGCCTAAGATAGAACGAATCATTGCTGGAAGAGCTGACATTTTGGAGGCCTTGTTTGAACGCACTTACGCCGGACTTAGCCCTGGTGCAAGACTGGTCTTTATGACGCTGTCCAATTGGCGCTCATCCGTGCCGCAGATCGCTGTGGAAGCAGTAATGCTG
>JBAPOP010000041.1:0-5995 GCA_049279675.1 Candidatus Acidiferrales bacterium | reverse complement strand
TGGAAGAGATTGCCCGCGAGAACGCCGGAAAATTGAAAGTCGTCAAAATGAACGTTGACGAGAATCTGAACTCTCCCGGCAAGTTTAATATTCGCGGGATCCCGACGCTTCTGGTGTTCAAGGGCGGCCAACTGGCGGACCAGATTGTCGGCGCGGTGCCGAAAGAGCAGATCGTCAAGATTCTGCAGCGGCACATCGGCTAAAGCTTTTCCCCTGGCGGGATTGATTCGAGTGGCTCCGGGCTGGCGCATTCGGCTCGGAGCATTTCTTTCTTTAGGCAACTTTCCGGTCGAACACAATGAAACGCTGCCACTGGGCGACGAACGAGTTTTCGATTCGCTACCACGATGAGGAATGGGGTGTCCCCGTTCACGACGATCGGGTTCTCTTCGAGTTCCTGATTCTCGAAGGCGCGCAGGCTGGATTGAGCTGGGACACGATTCTGAAGAAGCGCGAAAATTATCGCGCCGCGTTTGACGGATTCGATCCCGCCAAAATCGCGCGGTATGACGCGAAAAGAGTTCGAAAACTTCTCGCGAATCCTGGGATCGTCCGTAATCGCCTCAAGGTTGCTGCCGCTATTCAGAACGCGAAGCTATTTGCCGCCGTTCAAAAGGAATTCGGCAGCTTCGATCGCTACGTTTGGCAATTCGTCGGCGGCTCGCCAAAGCAAAACTCACGAAGCTCCCACAGCCGACTGCCGGCGAGCACACGCGAATCCGACGCCATGAGCGAGGACTTGAAACGCCGCGGGTTCAAATTCGTCGGCACCACCATGTGCTACGCATTCATGCAAGCCGTTGGCATGGTGAATGACCACGCTGTTGATTGCTTTCGCTACTCCGAAACAACCGCCAAATCTGCGAAATAGACACCGGACAACTCAATAGCCCGAAACTTCGTGGTAATGCCACGCGCCCCAAGCGTGGGGTGATTGTCGGATCAGACTTGGGAATCCGGACAGCCGATCCACAGCAGGCATGAGCCAGTTCGATTTGAGCCGCGATTTCGGAGGCTACGCCAATGAAAGTACTTCCAGCCATTCTTTTCCTCGCCTTCGCATTACCTGCTTTCGGACAGAGCCAACCCGCAAACACCGCGGTGGCGCCGGGATGCGGGCCGGCGAATATCACCTTTGACGTGAAGACCGACAATAATCAGCACCCGACAGCGCAGCCGGACGCCGGGAACGCGATCTTGTATTTTCTGCAGGACGACGCAGATTTCGACTCGCATCCGAGGCCTACGACTCGGTTTGGTCTCGACGGCGCATGGATTGGCGCGACGCACAGCGATTCCTATTTTTATGTTTCGGTTGATCCCGGCGTGCACCACCTGTGCGCCAGTTGGCAGGGGCTGGTGGTTCTGGGCCCCAAGCGCGGCGAAGCGGCGCTGCAAATCACCGCGGAAGCCGGTCAAGCGTACTATTTCCGGGCCAAGAACGTCGATGACCCGAGGACCAGGCCCGCAGAGCTCATTTTCAAAGAGCTCGATCCCGATGAGGCCCAGCTTCTGATGAGCAAGTTCTCGTTCAGCGTTTCTAATCCGAAGAAGTAATTTCGTCGCTGGGCGCGCACAATACCGCCGAAACGTGGCTCGTTCGCGGGATGCTTGCCTTATAATCAGGCACAGCGTACGATGACCCTTCGACTTTTTGCTTTCCACCCTTTTGCCTTTCCAGCAGTTCGAGCGCGGGTGGAAATGTGCGGGCAGCCGGTCCCCTCGGCAGGGATCACTAGACATGGCGGCGAAAATGAACGTGGGACGTTTGGAAGCGAAGACAGTAGCCGTCGTCGGCGCACAATGGGGCGACGAGGGCAAGGGCAAGGTTGTCGACTATCTTGCCGGCTCTTTCGAGTACATTGCACGCAGCCAGGGCGGACATAATGCCGGACACACGGTTATCGTCGGGAACCAGCGATTCGTGCTTCAGCTCATTCCTTCCGGTATTTTGCGGCCTGGAAAGAAAGCTGTCATCGGGCCGGGAACCGTCGTAGATCCCATCGCACTCGTCGCTGAAATCGAGACTTTGAAGAAGGCGGGTGTGGACGCGCGAGGACGGCTTTTCCTAAGCGATCGCGCGCACTTGATCTTCCCGTATCACCGCGACATGGACAAAGCGGCCGAAGCCGCGCGCGGCGAAGCGAAAATCGGCACAACGTCACGCGGCATCGGCCCAGCGTACGAAGATAAAATGGCACGGCGCGGAATTCGAGTGGGCGATTTGCGCGATCCCGGCAGATTCGCGGAAAAGCTCGAGCGCGTGATCATAGAGAAGAACGCGATCAGCCGCGCTACGTATGGCAAGCCGCTCGACACCGAAGGAATCCTCGCGCGCTACATCGAACTCGGCGCAGAAATCTCAGGCTACGTCACGGACACGGCTGCGCTGCTGAATCGCGCGATCGATCGCGGATCGTCGGTGCTCTTCGAAGGCGCGCAGGGCACGATGCTCGACATTGACCACGGGACGTATCCCTACGTCACGTCGTCGAGCGCGACATCCGGAGGTTGCTCGACAGGCCTCGGCGTGCCTCCGACGCGCGTTGGTGGGGTCGTCGGAGTGACGAAGGCGTACACGACGCGCGTTGGCAGTGGTCCCTTCCCGACGGAAATGCCGGACATCGAAGCCACCGAGGTGCGTGACCGAGGTAAGGAATTCGGCGCCGTCACCGGGCGCCCACGCCGCTGCGGCTGGCTCGATCTCGAAGTTTTGCGCTACGCGAAGATGGTCAACGGCATTGATTCTCTCGTGGTTACGAAACTCGACGTTTTCGACACGCAATCCGACATTCAAGTCTGCGTCGGCTACCTCTACAAGGGCGAGCCCGTGAACGACATGCCGGGTGAAGTGGAGAAATTTTCGCAAGTCACTCCGGTTTACAAAACGGTGCCCGGCTGGCGCAAACCCACGTACGGCGTCCGCGAGGAGAAAGAATTGCCGCAGGCGGCGCGCGACTATCTGAAATTTATTTCGGATTCGATTGAGGTGGAAATCGGCATGATCTCGACGGGTCCGGAGCGCGACGCCACAATCATTTCCTCCGGGACCAAACTCGCGTCCTGGCTCTAACTGCACATGCTGTCCTATCAAGCCGCGCGCAGCAAAGTGATTGAGGTTGCGCAAGCGCGGTTCCGGCCGCGACCTCCTGAAATAATCGACATCGTGCGTGATCCAGCCGCTGCGCTTGGGCGCGTCGTGGCTGAAGACATTCGCGCGGACCGCGACTATCCCTCCTTCGATCGGTCGATTCGAGATGGCATTGCCGTGCGTGCGACGGATGTCGCGAATGTTCCCGCGCGTCTGAAGGCGGTCGGAGAAAGCAAAGCAGGCGGTTCGTATCCTGGCACGCTCGCGCAAGGCGAGTGCGTGCACATCATGACGGGCGCGCCTGTGCCCGAGGGCGCCGACGCCGTCGTGATGGTTGAATACACGAAGACGGCAGGGGATTGGGTGACCGTTGAGCGCAGCGCGCGCGCCGGCGATCACATTGTTCGCGCCGGGAACGAAGCGCGTGCAAATCAACTCGTGATTCCGCGAGGAACGCGCATCGGATACGCGGAATTGAGCGTCGCGGCGCAAGTCGGAGCTGCGAAACTTCCGGTGTTCGTGCGGCCGCGTGTGGCCGTTCTCGCGACGGGTGACGAACTCGTATCCGCAGACGAAGTGCCCGGCGCGTTCGCGATCCGCAATAGTAATGGCGTGTCGCTCGCGGCGCAGGTCGCTCTCTCGGGAGCCGTGCCAGTGATTCTCGGCGTTGCACCGGATAGAGAACGCGAATTGCGCGAGGCTATCGAACGCGGGCTTGCGGAGGATGCGCTCGTTCTGAGCGGTGGCGTTTCGATGGGGAAGTACGACCTCGTCGAGAAAATCCTTCTGGAGGCAGGCGCGGAGTTTTATTTCGACGCGGTCGCGATCCGTCCGGGGCGACCTGCTGTTTTCGGCGCACTTAAGGACAAGCTCGTCTTTGGGCTACCGGGGAATCCCGTGTCAGCGATGGTGACGTTCGAACTTTTCGTCACACCTGCGATCGACGTGCTTAGCGGCGCCGTACCGCGTGCGCTTCCGATCATCCGGGCGAAAGTACGCCACGAATTGAACGAGAAGCCCGGCCTTGCGCATTTTCTTCCCGCGAAAATGGAATTCACGGATGATGGTCCGACAGTCGAAGCGATGCGCTGGCAAGGTTCGGGCGACGCTGTGGCGCTGGTGAGCGCGAATTGCTTCATCGTCGTGGGGACGTCGCAGGAACACGTAAGCGCGGGTGAGTGGGTAGACGCGTTCCCCCGGCGCGGATCGATCTAACGCGACAATTAATTCAAGCCGACATTTATTCAAGCCAACATCGTCATTCGTAGCGCAGCGCGACCATCGGATCGACGCGCATGGCGCGACGCGCGGGAATGTAACAGGCCAGCGCGGCGACGCCGACGAGTAGCAGCGACGCGGACGCGAATGCGAGAGGGTCGAGCGCGCCCGTGTCAACCAGCATGCTTCCGAGGAATCGCGAGAGAGCGGCCGATATAGCCACGCCAATCGCAAGACCCGTCAGCACCAACCTCAACCCCTGGCCAATCACCATGCCGAAGATCTTCTGCCGCTGTGCGCCGAGCGCGATGCGCACGCCGATTTCGTGCAAGCGCTGGTTGACTGCGTAGGAAATCACACCGTAGAGGCCGACGACCGCGAGCAAAAGATTCAGACCGCCAAGCGCTCCGGCAAACGTGGCGGCCACCCGGAGGAAGAAGAAACCGTTTCCGCCTTCGAGCGCCTCCGCCATCGGCATAGCCTCGAAGACGGGAAGATTCGGATCGAGTGCGTGAACCTGCGCTTCGACCTCGTGGACGATGCTGGCTGGAGGAAGCAAGCTGCGAACTTGCAGAACACGGAGGGGCGTATAGTCCTGCGCGAGCGGCACGTAGAAATGCGGAGCGGGGACCTCGCCGATGGAGGCGTATTTGCTGTACTTCGCTACACCGACGACTTCGATGTCCGGCCCCGCGGCGGACACGCGGCGAAAATGATGGCCGATGGGATCCTGGCCCGGCCAAAGCTGCTGCGCGAAAAGTTCGTTGACCACCGCGACAAGCGGCGTCATGTTCTGGTCACGCTCGTCGATCGCGCGGCCTCGAACGATTTCGATTCTCATCGTGCTGAAATAATCTGGACCCACTTTGTTTAAGGACACGGCCAGTACCTGGCTCACGGGCAAGCCTCGCTGGCTTTCGTTCCACACCGGGTTCAACGGCACGCTGTAATAGCCCAGAGGCACGGCGTACGCGAAGGAAGCGGATTGGACGCCGGGCAAAGCGCGAACGCGGCTGCCAAGTTCGCGATAGAAATTCGCGCCGCGCTGCTCGTCGTACCCGAGATCGCCTACGTCGATGGTGAGATTCATCAGGTGCTCGGGCTGAAATCCGAGGTCCGCCTTTTCCGCGTGCTGCAGGCTGCGCAGGAAGAGTCCCGCCATGATGAGCGCGACGAGCGAGCCGGCCGCCTGCGCGACCACCAGGAAGTTGCGTAGGCGGTTGTGAGTAGCTCCTCCCGTGAGACTACGGCCGCTTTCACGCAGCGTGTCATTTAGGTCGATTCGCGTGGCACGGAATGCCGGAACCACACCTGCGAGTAATCCGGATGCGGCCGCCACCATGCCGACGAACAGGAACATGCGCCAGTCAAAGGGCTGACTCATGCGCAATGGACCCTCTATGCCGGGCAGGCGTATCTTCTCGATCAAGCTCATTAGAAACACGCCGATGACAGCGCCTCCAATCGCTCCCAAACTCGACAGCAGAAGGCTTTCAGTGAGCAATTGGCGAAACAGCCGCAAACGGCCCGCCCCGAGAGAGGCGCGAACCGCCATTTCTTTTGCGCGAATTGATGCGCGTGAGAGAAGCAGGTTTGTGACATTCACGCATGTGAAGATCAGCACGAGGCCCACGAGGCCGAGGAACACAGCGGTGATCAAGGGCCACGCACTCGCCGAGGCGGCTT
>JBAPOP010000040.1:0-12653 GCA_049279675.1 Candidatus Acidiferrales bacterium | reverse complement strand
TCGCGCTACGACAAAGAATCCTGCGAGCCGGATCGTTTGCGCTGCTCGTTGCCGCGTCCGCGATGCTCTTCTTCGCCGCGCCCGCGCATGCTCAGGTGGTAACGGCGAGCCTCTCCGATTCGAATGTATCGCACGGCGTCGCAATCAATCCTGTCACCAACAAGATTTATCTCGCGGACGAGGCGGGGACTCTGTCCGTCATTGACGGTGCAACTAACACCCTCTCCACAGTCAGTTACAGCGGCGGCGTCGAAAACTGGGCAGTCGCCGTGAACCCAGTCACAAATATGGTTTACGTCGTGGATCGCGGCGCCTCCAAGATCGATGTCTTTACCGGTGCAACTGCGTCTTCGGCGGCCACGTTCGTCTCGCCGGCGATCTCCCCAGGCGCCGGGAATTTATTCGCCATTGCGGTCAACCCCGCCACAAACATGATTTACGTTGCCGACGACAGCAACGGCTACGTGGTTGTGATCGATGGAAGTACCAACACGGAAGTGACAACCGTTTCGATGGGTTCGACCGGAGGCATTCCCAACCTCCCAGTATCCGTGGCAGTAGACCCCGCGACGAGCATGGTCTACGTCGTGGAGAACGACGGCAATCCCTCTTTCGGGAATTCGGTCGGAGTAATCAACGGAAGCAACCAGCTTGTAGCGACCATCGGGGTCGGCACGTCGCCGACTTCCGTCGTGGTGAACCCCGTCACCAACAAAATTTACGTCGCTAACAGCGGGTCCAACAGCGTTTCGGTAATTGACGGCTCGTCGAACACGGTGACTGCGACTGTGACAAGCCCGGAAATGCTGAGCCCTATCGGGCTGGCCGTTAATCCCGTAACGAATCAAGTCTTCGTTGCCAACTCGGGAAGCGACTACGCCTCCGTCATCGACGGCACCACGACTCCTGCGACGGACGTCGTCGCTTCCAACGCGACCCCAACTTCGGGCTTCGTTTCGATCGCCGTTGACACATCAACGGATCAAGCCTACCTCGCCAATGGATCTCAGGGAACCGTCGGCATAATCAACGGCCAAAATTTCAGCGCAATCACCGATATCTTGACGGCGCAATCCGGCTCCAATCTCGAGCAGATCGCCGTCAACCCTGTCACTCACAAGGCTTACGCGATTACGAATGGCTCCGGCGCGTCCGCTATTTCCGTTATCGACGGCGCGACCTATCCTGTTGCAACCCCAGCGTACACGCAATCTCAACCCTGGGCCGTCGCCGTTAACCCGGTGACGAATATGATTTTTGTCGCGGACAACGCCTCCGGCACGGTTTCAGTCATCGACGGGTCTACAAACACGCTAGACCCGGCCTCCCCAATAACTGTCGGCGCAAATCCGAACGCGCTCGTCGTGGATCCCTTTAATAACGTAGTTTACGTATCGAATTCCAACGGCAGTTCCATAAGTGTAATTAACGGAGAGTCGCTAACCTCTACTCCATCCACGATTACCCTTCAGAACGGGAACGACAACAACCTACCGTTTACGCCCAATTTGCTTGCATTCAATCCCGTTCTCGATCAGCTTTACGGAGCCAGCACCGCCCAGGGCGTCGGTTTTTCAATCTTTGGCAATCAGAACACTCAAACGGTCACAGCAGGCACCATCTTCGGTGGTGCGACTCCAGTGGCAATCGGGACAAATCCAGCCCAGGGCTACAACTATGCCGTATTTTCCGACACCGGCAACCTGGGAGTATCAGACGTTCACGGTGGGATTGACCCCTACGTCTGCAGCAGCCCGACCGCGGCCGATGTTAACACTGTAACCAACACCATATATGTCGCCTGCGGCGGTTCATCGGGCACATTGGTCGCGATTCAGGGCGCGGACAGCTTCACGGCCGGTAATACGCCCACATCGATCTCGTTGACGAACAACAGTAGTAGTCCGACCGCAGTAGTGGTGAATCCAGTGACGAATACGATTTACGTTACCGACGAGCCCATCGAAAGCATTGCCTATCTGTACGTAGTCAGCGCGTCAAACAACAACGCAGTCACGCCGATCAACCTCGGTAATGTTGGCTGCTATAGTCCTGCTTCATTGGCGGTCAACATCGCTTCCAACAAGATCTACGTGCTTTGCGCTGGCGATGATAATGAACCGGGGCCGCAGGTCGTGGTTTTCGACGGCGCGACAAATGCCGACATCAGGACCTTGCCCGTCGGAGGTTCCGTTAACACCCTCCAAAACGAAATTGCCGCCAATCCCGTCACGGGGAATATTTACGCCCTCGCTTATCAGGGCGGGAATCCGGGCGCCGTTTCCGTGTATACCGAGAACGCCGTTCAGTCCAACTCGCTTACGACTACGATTACACCGCTGCCGCCGGACAACGCCACGGACGTAATCTCCCCCTCGTTCTCGTTCAGCACTTCCGACTCCGCAACGGGAGTCTATTTCCAAGTGGACTCGCAACAAGGAGCCTGGACGGCTGCGTCCGTTGTACCGGACGAGAACAGCGCATATTTTACTGGCACAGCTTCCAATCTCACTCCGGGCTTCCACATCTTGTACGCCTACGCGACGGACAGCAGACATGGCATCGCAGCGAACTCCGGCCCGATGTCAGACGAGGACAGCCCGGTCATCGGCCCGATTGCTTCCTACGGCTTCCTCGTCGGACCGCCCATCGCCACCATAAATTTCTACCCTCTCGATTTCGGAAGCGTTCCGATCGGCGGTACGAGCGGTAATCCGAATCCGATCATAATTAATGAGGGTTTTGCCACGATGTCATATTCCTATGCGATCAGCGGGCCGAACGCGGATGAGTTCGTTGTGGATCCATCACAGAGTTGTCCTAGTTCGGGTACTCTCGTGTCGAATGCGATTTGCGGCATCTACGTTACGTTCCAGCCGACCACGACTGGCCCGGCTACCGCGACGCTCACTTGGACCGACAATTCCCTGGGCGTAAGCGGCAGCATGCAATCGGTCGGCTTCACCGCCAACGGTCTTCCCGCTTCGGGCACCGCTTTCTCCAACCTGACCGCTTCGCAAATCATTCCAGTAGGAACCGCCTCGATCAACTTATCCGGAACGATTTCGGCCGGCGGAAACTATCCGCCTACCAGCAATCCCACCGAGTACGTCACGATCACGATTAACGGTATCCAACAGACCGCCCAAATTGTAGCGAACGGCAATTTCTCGACAACTTTCAACACGTCCACGATTCCTGCTTCTCCGACGCCGTACACCATCACGTACAGTTATCCCGGCGACGTCAACTTCTCAAGCGCCAGCGACAGCAGTACCACGCTCATTGTTACTTCGCTCACAAACTACACGCTCAGCGTGACCGAATTCGGCACCGGAACCGGCGGCGTTACTGATGGCACCACTGGCCTCGATTGCACCGAGACGAACGGCAATATGTTTCCGCCGTGTTCCAAGAATTATGCCGGAGACACACCGGTGACGCTCACCGAGATTCCCACGGCGCCTTCTACATTCGCCGGCTGGGGCGGCGCTTGCGCCGGCACTCCGGTGACCAGCACAACTTGCTCCGTGACGATGACTTCCAATCTCAACGTGACGGCGAATTTTATCCCGCCGCCGCAGTCCATCACTCTTACGTTTCCGACCGGCGCGAATCCCCCTCCACAAGAGGCCATATTCGCGTGTCCCGACGGCGGAAATCCCTGTACTGATGGCAACGCTCATGCCGTGCAATTGTCCATTCCCAATGTGAGCGCGGCCGAGGGCCTCTCCGTAACTGTAACCGCCACGGAAGTCCCGCCGACGATGGCTGACGGGCTCTGCGAAGTGAACACGGCTCCGTTCGACAACGTCTCGGGCGATTTCGATTGCCGCTTCGTCAGCTTCTTCGGCGACGGCTTAGATACATATGGCAACACAATCGTTCCTCTCTGCTGGCCGTATGCGAATGGAAACTGCGTCCACTACGAAGTGAACAACGGAACTCAGGGCATGGAGCCGGATTCGAGCATGTACACCGGTCCTGTGAGTTGGCAAATCACGTGGAACAACGACACCTTCACGCCCACTGGCAATTGGCTCGGCAGCACCCCGCAACTCTACGACGACCCCGATGGCTTGCCCGCAGGCACGCCAATGCCGGACGCAATCGGCACGACTTGCGGTCAGGCGATGACTGACAACACGACGGGCGACCCTGAGACTTACTCATGCCAGTTCGAGTTCGACATCACGACCTTCTTCAATCCAACTCAACCGGTCGACAGCGGCATCGGCGGTTCCACGAAGCAGTTCAACGATGTCGTCGTCGCGTTCCCGCCGACAATGACTGGCTCGGGCCATGTCGTGCAAGGCCCGTTGGCGCCGATTGCACCGACGTCAATCTCCGCCAATTGCCTCGCGGGCTGCACCGAGACAGGCGATCCCACGATTTCTTTCACTCCGGGCACTCCCGCCACCGTGCAACTGACTTCCGCGAGCTTCCCGCCATCTACCCTTTCCGCGTCGAGCACGACGCTTTCGACGCTAAAGAGCCTGGGCCTCTCGCTAAACGCTCTCACGGGCATTCTCAGCGGGACGCCGTCCGGGTCGAGCTCGTCCACTGTTTCGTTCACGGCGACCAACAGCGTCGGTTCGACGACCGAAATGTTCACTCTGAGCGTGGGCAGCGTCACAACCTCCACGAGCATCAGCATCAGCGCGCCAACTGTCACCTATCCAGCGGCCGGGGTCGTGAGTGTTACCGTCACTTCGTCTGGGGGAACTCCAACCGGAAATGCGTCACTGAGCGTCGATGGCGGAACGGCTCTGAGCGCGCCGCTAAACGCCAGCGGCGTGGCGACGTTCACGATCAATGGTCTCAGCGCCACAACTCACAGCTTGAATGCTAGCTACGCCGCGCAAGGGAGCTTCGGCGCGAGCGGCCCCGTGACAGGATCGCTGGTCGTCAATCCTGCCTCTACGAGCATCAGCCTCAGCGCGCCGGCCGTCACTTATCCGGCGGCGGGCGTTGTGAAAGTCTCAGTCAGCTCAGCCGGAGGAACTCCAACTGGAAACGTCTCGTTGACCGTAGGCGGCGGCTCGCCGCTGACGCAATCGTTGTCCGCCGGCGTCGCCACGTTCACGATCAGTGGTCTTAACGCCAACACTTCCGGCTACGCACTGAGCGCTAGCTACGCAGCACAAGGGAACTTCGGCGCGAGTGGACCGGCGACAGGATCGCTGGTAGTCAGCCCTGCCGCTACGAGCATCAGCATCAGCGCGCCGACGGTCACTAATCCCGCCAACGCGTCCATTAAGGTGACAGTGAGCTCATCGGCCGGAACACCGACCGGTAGCGTCTCGCTCACCGTGAACAATGGCACGCCGATGACCGGCACATTGTCCGGTGGCGTTGCAACGTTCACGCTGACCAGTCCGTCTCCGGGCACCTATAACCTCAGCGCGAAGTATGCGGCTCAAGGGAATTTCGCCGCGAGCGGACCGGTAACCGGGACGCTTACCGTCAATTCAGCCGCCTCGACGCTGAAGATTTCGCCGCCCGCTCTAAGTTTCGGCACAGTCTACGTCGGCCAGACGGTATTGCAGTCGACCACTCTGACCAATAGCGGCACGTCGATGATCACGTTCACCAATTTTGCCGTTCAGTCGATTTCGGGCGATGATTCGACGGGCTTCCTCGGCGTCGAGTTGTGCCCGAAGACGCTCAACGCTGGCAAGAGTTGCGTCATCATCATGAGCTTCACGGCGGACTCGAAAGTCACACCGGTGGTGCACGCGGCGAATCTCGTAATCACAAACAACGCAACTGGCAGCCCGCAAACGATTCCGATGACCGCAACAGTCATCAATCCGCTGGTGTCTCTGTCGCCCAGCAGTTTGAGCTTCGGAACTCAGAAGACGGGAACAACAAGCACAGCGAAGAAAATCACGTTGACGAACTCAGGAACGACGCAGCTAAATCTTTCGGGCCTATCCGTCAGCGGCAACTTCGCAACCGCCACCGGCACGACGTGCACCAAGACCACAACGCTGACACCCGGAGCAGCCTGCTTCCTCTACGTCACCTTCACACCGGCGTCGAAAGGTTCGAAATCCGGCAGCTTGGTAATTACCGACAACGCCCGCAACAGCCCGCAGTCGGTTTCTCTCTCGGGCACCGGGAACTAGCGCGAGCTTAAGAATGAAAAGAGGGAGGACGCTCGAAACGTCCTCCCATTTTATCTGGGCCCCGAGGTCAACCGGACTACCCGTCTAATGGCTGTCGCCCCGCCATACTGAGTCCGCGGCGGCGGACTACGAGGGTCCGACGAAGAATCTGTGGTCGTTCACGCGCTCTCCGACCGTTCTCAAAATCGCAACGATAAACAACTCAACCCGCCGTCCATCTTCCGAAATTCCGAAACGTCGAGCGCCAAAATTCTAAATCCCCGCGACGTCAGCTCGCCCGCGATCTCCGGAAATCCCGCCGGAATCAAAACGTAATCATTCACGCGCACGCAATTCGCCGCGTAACTCTCGCCGGCCGCCACGCGAATCAATTCATACCTGCGAAACTCTTCGCGCGCCGCCAATTCCTCCATCACCGCGAGCTTTCCATCGCCGACGAACGCAACACCGCTCTTCAAATGCAAAATGCTCTTCATCGCGCGAATATCCACGAACGCAGATGTACAGCCGCCTCGCGCGAGAAACGCCGCAAGCTGCCTCGCTCCCTCTTCATTCGTCCGCCGCGACACGCCGATAAAGAAATGCTCTCCCGCCTCGCAAATATCGCCGCCATCGAGCGTCCCCGGCGCCTCAATCTCATGGATCGTCTGAAAGAATTTCCTGAGCGGCTCGCGAATCCCGTCCACTTCCCCTTCGCGGCTCTTCGCTCCCGGACGCGTCAGTATCGCCGCATCTCGCGTCAGCACCGCCACATCTTCCACAAACGTCAAATCCGGGTGCGCGAGATCGGCTGCGAGGCGCACGACCTCCAACCCGCACTGCTCGAGCGCCGCGCAGTACGCGTCGTGCTGCCCGAGCGCCTTCTCGTAATCGACGGGCGCGCCTTTAAACGACGTCAATCCCTCAGCGAAATTCTCGCCAGGCCTTCGCACGATCGCATGCTTGAACAACGCGTTCCTCCAAGCCCTTAACTCTCATGCCCGCAGCGCTGTCTCGCCGGCAGACCGTCTCTGCATTTGAAATCTCAAATTTCAAATTTGAAATCTCTGTCCGTCACTCTGTGGCTCAAGGCTGTCCTGAGCTTCGACCGCATCCCCCGCGCGACCCAGTCGTGACTGGACATCAATCCTTGCCTAATTCGCCGCCACCGCCGCCGGCTTTTTCATCAGAACGTAAACCGGCGCGCACACGCCAAGCAGCCCCGCCGCAAACACAGCATCCATCGGCGCGCTATAGATAGCCGCCGCCAAAAAAAGCGCCGAACCCGCGAGCACGATTCCCGTGCTCCACGGATATCCCCACGCGCGAAACGGCCTCGGCGCATCGGGCTCGCGTCGCCGCAGCCAAATCACCGCAGCGTACGTCGCGCAATAATTCGCAACGAACACCACCGCGGCAATCGAAATAATCCTCTCAAACGTCCCCGACGCCACCAGAATCATCGCGGTCCCCGCCGATAGCAGAAGCGCTACCTGCGGCGTTCCGCCCGCGCTCACTCGCGTCGCCACGTTGCTGATCAGGCCGTCCCTGCTGATCGCAAAAATAATTCTCGTCGCGCCAAGCAGTACCGCGTTGATTAAGCTTAGAAGCGTCAGCAGCGAGAGAATCGTAATGATCCTCCCACTCCAGCCGCCAAGTAGAATTTGCGCCGCCACCGCCGCCGGCAGCTTCGACGCAGCCAGCACGGGCACGGGCAGCACGTGCAAGAGCGCCAAATTCACCACGAGATACAGCCCAATGATAAGGAGCACGCCGCCAATCATCGCCCGCGGCAAATTCCGCGCCGGGTTCACATCTTCCTCGAGAAAATAAATCGCCTGATACCAGCCGTCGTACGCCACTACAATCGCGCGCAACGCCATCACGATCGGCGCGATGACCAGCAGCCAACTGCCGTGAAAATTCAAAATATTAAGCGCTGAGGCCGCGCGCTCTGTCGCAGCGGACGATGCTCCGCCTCCCGCAAAGAAACATCCCACCGCAAGCCCGACTAACGCTATCGCCGTCGCCGCGCTGGTAAATTTCTGCACCAAACTGCTCAATCGCAATCCAGCGGTTTGCAGCGCCGCAAACAATCCCAGCGTCGCAATCGCGATTGTCTTTTCGCGCCCCGCGAGCCCGGGAAAAAGCGCCACGCAATATTCCCCGGCGGCTGCCGACGCGTACGCGATCGCCGCGCAATTATTCACCCAGTCGCCCCATCCCACCGCAAATCCCACAAATCCGCCGAACGCGCGCTTCGCGAAAACATAAAATCCGCCCGCCTGCGGCAACATCGTTCCCAGCTCCGCCATCGACACCGCGCCCAGCAGCGTGTACCCGCCGCCAACGACCCACGCCAGCAGGATCAGCCAATAATTTCCAAGCGCCGCCGCCACCGTTCCCGGCAATCGAAGAATTCCCACGCCGACCGTTGCGCCAAGCACAACGGCGACACCAAATCCCGTCCCCAAAATTCGCAGCAATTGCGTGCGAACAGGAGCACTAGATTGTTGGGTCGCCGCTGTCATCTCATCGAGAGTAAATCTGCGCGTTCGTAGGGGCGGGTCTAAGACCCGCCCGGTTTCTCGTCGCGCCGGCATCCTGCCGGCGTCTTTGGCGTTGATTTTTCCTTCCTCAGGTGCCCCATCCTTGCGAAGCAAAGGTGGGTCTTTCGGTTCTATCCGTGCCGCGTGCCAAATCCTTAGCCTCGCAAAGTACGCTTTCCGTGCGCCTCACCACATCACCAACTCCCGATCAGCACTCCCGTCGCCAACACGATTGCTCCACCCACCGCAACCTGCACCGCTGCAGAAAGCGTCGGCGTCTCCATGTAGCGATGACGTACCCATGTGATCACAGACAACTCGACAATGACGACCGCAATCGCAATCATCGTCGCAACTTTGAACACGGGTATCAGGTACGGCAGCGTGTGCCCGATTCCCCCGAGCGCCGTCATCAAGCCGCATACGACTCCTCGCAGCAGCGGGCTGCCCCGGCCGCTCAACGTGCCATCATCCGAAAGCGCCTCGGCAAACCCCATGCTGATTCCGGCTCCCACGGACGCCGCGAGCCCGATCACGAAGGCGTCGTGCGTATTGCGCGTCGCAAAAGCAGCCGCGAAAACGGGCGCGAGGGTCGAAACCGAGCCATCCATTAAGCCCGCGAGCCCCGGCTGAATAATTTGCAAGACGAGCAATTTCCGCTTCGCACGCTCCGTATCGCCCGGCGATTCCACTTTCTCGCGTTCTTCCTCCAATTGTTCTGCACGAAATTCGTGCGAGCGTTCTTCTTGCGCCAGATCGTCGAGCAGTTGCCGGATCCCCGCATCGCTCGTGTTCGCCGCGGACTTCTCGTAGAAGCGCCGCGTCTCTTCCTCCATCGCGCTCACCTGATTTCGAATCGCATCGAGCCGCAGCGGCCGCATCAGCCAGACGGGCTTCCGTTGCACGAATCCCTTCACGTCCTGGCGGCGAATCAGCGGAATGTGCTCTCCGAATTTCTGGCGGTAGAGTTCGAGCAACCGGCGCCGATGGCCCGACTCCTCGTTCCGCATTTCGTCGAACACTTTGGCCGTCGCCGGAAAATCCTTCCGCAGCCCCTCAGAAAAGTCGGCATAGACCCGCTCGTCTTCTTCTTCGAGCGAAATCGCCAGCGCGAGAATTTCTCGTTCGCTCAGTTGGCCAAAGTTCTTCATACACATCCCCCGTCGCTCGCGGCCGTACCGCCGCCAAGCGAAGTGGGATTATATGCAAACATTCGCGAAAACAGGGGAAGGAGATAACTAGGAAGTGGACTGGACTCGATCAGCAATTGTAGCGCCCGGCTTCAGCCGGGCACTCTTGCTTTTTTGGCAGCGATCACTCGATTGCCGCGAGCACGATCGCCGCGCTGAAATAGTCTCCTACGCCTCGGGCATGTCGCAACAAATGCAACCGCGAGTGTAGCGCCGCGCCGGTTTTCGTGCGGCACTTAGTCAAAAAGACCGCCTGACGCCAATCACTTCAATTTCGCGTATTCAGCCTTGGCCAGCTGCAGGACAGGAATTCCAGGATCGGCGTCTTTCCACAGCGCAAAAAAATCCTGATAAGCCGTGCGCGCCTTCGCCGCGTCGCCCGCAATCGCATACGCGCGCCCCAACTGCAAATGCGCCAGCGCGCCTTCCATCGAATACCCGACAGCGCCGCGATGATCCAGCAATTTTTGAAATTCCGCGGCGGCTTCGTTTCCCTTATGTTCGAGCAAGTATGCCTGGCCGCGCTCGTAGGGAATACGAAGCCCTCTGACGAGGTCATACTCCGCGGCCGGCTGAAGAAATTCGATTGCTTTCCCGGGATCGTTTCGATCCAGCGCAATATCCGCCCGGACCATAGGCAGGTAATATTCACGAATTCCCGTATCCGAAGGATAGGTTTTCGCCGTTTCGTTTGCCAACGATTCGGCGCGCGCCGCATCGCCCGCGCGCGCGAGACTAAGCGCGACCAACATCGTGAAGTACCTGGCTTTGCTGAGTTCGAGCGCCGCCGCAGCCTCCTTGCGCGCGCCGGCCGCGTCGCCTACTTCACCCAGAATACTCGCGAGAGTGTCGAGCGTGCTGGCCGCCTGTGCCTTCGCATCGTGTTCTTTTTCAGAGTCCGCCAGCGAATGCAACAGGCCTTGTGCCTTCTCGATCTGCCCTGCGTATGCCTCCGTAGCCGCCTGCTGGGTCACCCCCATCGCCTGCGCCACCGGTGAACCCTTCGACAGCGTGTCCAGCTCGTGCGTCATCGTGGCTGAATCATTCTGTAAAAATGCGATGTCGTAAAGGAATAAGTGAAATTCGGGAATGTCTATTTTTTTTGCCAACGCGCCATTCAGCGTGGCCTTCGCCTCGTCGAGGCGGTCCAGGAAAATATAGTCATCCGCCAGCCCGAGATTTGCGAGCGAATCGTCGGGTTCAAGGCGAATGGCTTGCTGACTTTGCGCCAGCGCCTTTTCATATTGGCCAGTCTGAATGTAGTACACGGACAAATTGTGGACGGGGATCGAATCATGCGGATACGTCTGCTCCCACAGCTCGTAGACCTGGTTGGTCTTGTCCATATCGCCGAGGACATTCGAATAATAGTGAGACTCGATGTAGAACTTTTCCAGTTCGCTCGCGCGTTCGCGAAGATCATAGGCTTTTTGTGTATATTCGGCGCCCGTCGCGGAGTCTCCGAGATTTGCGCTGATCTGGCCGTACACCGCGTACGCCATCGCAAAATTCGGATCGAGCGTAAACGCCTGCTTGAAAAACGGCCCGGCCGCGGCGTCGCCCTTCGTGTGGCGCGTTTGGGTGCCGGTGCTGTAGGCCTTTAGCGCTTCGAGCGACGAAGTCGTCGCCTGCTCGATCGGCGTGTTGAATTTCTGGATCGACCCGAGCGATTCGCCGAGCTTTCCCCGAATCTCTCCGGCCACCTTGCCCAGCGCACCGAGCACTTGATTCTTGTCCGGCGCTTCCGCTTGCGCCGTGGCCAGTGTTTCGCCAGTCGCGCAGTTCAACGCGTTCAGCACGAGGCTGTACGTCGTGCCAATCTGCGCGATCGACCCATCCAACACCGCCGCGCTCTGCGTCCGTTGGCAGACTTGACGCGCCAGATCGTTCGTCAGCCGCGCCGTCGCCGGCTGGCTCATATAGCCCAGCGTTTTCTGAATCTGCTGGTCCGAAAGAATATTCAGAAAAGGCGATTGCGCGAGTTGCGACGCAAGCCCCTGGCGCAGTGCGCCGTCGAAAACAGGATCGCCCGTCGTATTCGTGAACTCGGCGAGAACGATGGAATCCTTTTCCGTGAGCTTCGGCCCGCGATGCGCGAAGAAAAAGTATGCGCCCGCTGCGATCAGGACCGCGACAACCGCGCCGCCGACTATCACCCATCGTCGAGCGATCGCGGCCGGCCCACTTGCATCCGGCACAGTCGTGGCCGGAACATTCGAAGCCGCACTCGGCGCGGCAGAAACGCTCGCGGCAGAACCGCTTGCCGCAGAAACGGAACCACTCGCCGGAATAGTGGCAGCTGGAGCGGCCGCGCTCACGCTGCTCGCGCTCGCCGGCGGCACCGACGCAGCCGAAATGGCCCGTGTGCTCACGGGCGTTTGCTGAAATGCCGACTCGCGCACCGAGCCGGATTGGACGGGTGGCGGCGCTGCAACTTCCATCGGAATTACGCGGCTCGAAGTATCCGTGTCGCGCTTCAGGCGCAATAGATCGGTGCGAATTTCCGCCGCGCCCTGATATCGAAGCCTCGGATCTTTTTCGAGCGCCTTGCCGATAATCTCTTCGAGCTTCACCGGCAATTCGGGATTCAATCGCACCGGCGGCACGGCCGCGCGATTGAGAATCGCATCAAAAATCACGGCCGAAGTATCGCCGCGAAACGGCACGACGCCCGTGGCCATTTCGTAAAGCACGCCGCCGAACGAAAATAAATCGCTGCGCGCATCCACATCTTTTCCGCGCGCCTGTTCCGGCGACATGTACGCAACAGTCCCGAGCGCCGTTCCGGGGCTCGTAAGATGTTC
>JBAPOP010000039.1:0-20007 GCA_049279675.1 Candidatus Acidiferrales bacterium | reverse complement strand
CCTCGTGACACGAGAGATAATCGGCAGGCTTCGCCGAATGCATCAACAGAATCACGGGAATATGCTGCAGCCGCGCATTTTTCTTTATGATGGCGCACAAATCCTGTCCTGATATTTCGCCGCTCTCTGCAACCGCGAGCAGCACATCTGGCGTATCGTTGCTCAGAACTTCGAGAGCTTCTTTTGAGCTCGAGACGTTCATGACCTGATATCCATCGGCCTCAAGCAAATCGCGGATCACTCCCGCCATGCGCTCGTCCGGCTCGACGGCCAGCACGCGCACGTGCATCGGCACACTGCCCGCGACGAGAACGCCATCGGCGTTCATCGCCAGCGCCTTTTGAAATTCCACTGCGAGACCGTAAAACAGGTGGTTATCAAGCAGCACATTGCGCACGACGCGCGCCCGCTGCGGAGGATTCGTGGGATCCGGCACTCCGTCGTAAGGCACCGTCACTTCGATGATTTGACCTTGCCAGTAAGCGCCGCGGGAAGTCTTCACGAGCAATCCGTCGCGCGACGCGTCAATCGTGTTGCCAACGTCTTCAAATGGCTCGAGTGATCCGATTCCGCCGCGAACCAGCACGCGCATCGCTACCTGCGCGCGATGGCGCTTGCGGCGTTCCCGTCCAGTTGGCGATTTTTTCTGTTCAGGCAAGACAATGTCTTCGGGAGCTGTGGACGCGTTCGGAGCCTCGGTGGTCATGAAATTCCTCCTAAGCTTCTATATCGGCACAGCAATGCGAATGGATTAGGGTTTCCATTCCGAAATTCTGTTCCACATCGGTACAGTTTTCGCACAAGCCGTTGGCAACTCTGATCGCCCGACCGGCGCCCGTAGGGTCCGTCGGCAGACGGACCGGCGTTTCTAAGGTTGCGATTTGCAATCCGTAATCCTTGCGGAACCCCGGCCGGCCTGCCGGCCAGCCCTACGAAAACCAGTCGTGGCGCGGAGTTCCAGGCCGCGATTTTCCGCGCGGTCAAATCAACTAAGATCGTTAGACCCTTCCGAGGAGCACATTATGGCAATTTCGAGCCCGGCGCTAAGTCCATCATCACCCGGAGCGCCAGCGCAAACGACGGTGTCGACGTCAACGACCGCGCGAAGCACGCGCCCGACGGACGACGAAATTCTCGGCATCGTACCCGAAGCGCCGCAAAACAAATTGGCGGCACAGAGTTCGGCCGCCGCGAACGAGAGCTCGAATGCCGCAGCTGAAATCGCGGCCACGATCGCCGAACCCGAGCAATTCCGCGCCATCTTCGAGGCGAATCCTTCTCTCCGCGACGCGTGGCAAGATGCTCAGACATTCCGCGAAATCTTTCCAGACGTCCAAAGCGCGCGCGAAATTCAGAAATTATTCCCCACAGCCGAAGACGCTCGCGCCGCGGGCGCTCAACTCGCGGATCTGGCCAAGCTCGATACGCTTTTCTTTTCGAATCGGCCCGAATCGCACGCGGAGCTCGCAGCAGCTGCCTATCGCCTGAATCCAGCGGCGTTCCGCAATCTCGCGCGAATGATGCAAGCAATATCGAACGATGCCGGGAATGCAAGCGAGCTAAGTAGCCGCGTCGTAGCAGCAGCAAGCGACGGCGCGGCCGATTCTCCGCGAACGCCGAGAACCGACGCCTTAATGTCACCAAACCCTGCCGCAAATCTCGTCGCGGATCCGAACGGCGCGGCGCAGGTTTCTTTCTTTCACGATACCAACGCGGCTGCCGTCAACGGCGTTCTCGACGCAATCCAATCGCAAATGGATCGCCTGCTTCCCGAAGGCACGACGGATAACGCGCGGCAGCGCCTCGTCGGAGAAATTTATCGCGAAGTCGACGCGGCGTTGCGCTCGAATCACGCCTTCGGCCAGCAATTGCGGCAGGCATTTCGCGCGGGGAATTGGTCGCCGGAAAATCGGCAAGCGATTGCGGGAATGGTTGTGGCGCGGGCGCGGCAAGCGCTGCCCGGCATAGCGAAAAAGGTGATCAACGAGTGGACGTCAGGCGTCGTAGCGCAATCGTCCGCGCGTGTGCAACGCCAGCGAACTGCGGAGCGCCGTGTCGATATTGCCGACGGCGCGCCCGGAGGCGACGGCCGGCGCGCGCTCAGTCCGCGCGATCTGGATTACCGGCGTCTCTCGGACGCGGATATTTTGAATCTGTAGAACTGGCCGGCAGGCCGGCCAGGTTTTTTCGCAATTCGCGCTGTAATGAAATCAAAACCCTAAAAAGCTGGTCCGTGGGCCCACAAACCCTACGGATGCCACGCGCGCGATCGTGCCACGATCCGATTCGGCCGTCTTTCACATTTCCTCATTTTGCTCTCCTACCCGTCCGCAGAGGACATCCCGCATCAATCACTTCCGCTTGAAAAATTCCACAGGGGGACCCAGAAACCATGCCACAAATGCAAAATGCGCAGACCGTCGCGCTGCAACTTGAAAAGGTGCGGGACAAACTTCCGCTTCTCTACGAACGCGACGACATCCTTCTCACCATGATTCAACAGCGAGGCGACGTCGAGCGCGTCAGCTCGCGCAACATGCGGCTTCCGCTGCAAATTCGTCCGGGAGGCAAAGCAGGACTCGCGAATCTCGACGGCGGAGATCTCGGCCGCGGTTCGGGAACAACGTACGACGTTGCGCAAGTGACGCCGGTCTTCTTCCGCCACGCGGTGGAAATTTCAAAGCTCGTCGAATACGCCTCGAACTCGCCCGAGAAGGCCATCGAGAACGCCGCGAAACGCGAAGTAAAAAACAACATGCAGCAATTCCGTTCGTTCCTTGACAAAGTGATGCAAACGAACGGCAACGGCGTTCTCGGCACGATCGCATCCATCAGCGGCAACACGTTCACGATGGCGAAGCCGCCCGGCTCCGTCCTCGTTTACTACAACCAGACGATCCAGGTTTACGATCCGACGCTCACAACCAACCGCAACGTCGCCGCAAGCGTGACGACCAACGTCACAGCCGTCGATCCTTTCGGCGGCACAATCACGGTCGACAACGTCCCGGCGGGAACTTCGGCGAACGATCTCATCGTTCACGACGGGCTTACCGGCGCGCAGCCGGTTTCGCTCTTCGGCATCCTCTACCACCAAACCAACGCCACCACCGGCACGTGGCTCAACCTCAACCGCGCGACGTATCCGGTCGAACTCGCCACGCCGCACGTCAGCGGAAATAATTCCGCGCTCACTCCCGGCGTCGTTCGCCTCGCGATCAACAAAGTGCGGAAATCTCTCGGTACCAATCAGGTCGGCAAGCTGATCGCCTACACGTCGCTCGAACAGGAGCACGCGTGGGAGCAGCTCGGCGTCACGATCTCGCAAATCATTAAGGAAGGAGCGGGCGGGCGCGCCAGCGATCTCGATCTGCTCTTCACCGGCGAGAAAACGATGGCGGGCGTGCCGATCAAATCGTCCATCAACGCCAACACGTCACGCGTGGATTTTCTCGATCTTTCGCACTGGGGCCGCGCCATCATGCAGGACATCGATTTCTACGATGTCGGCGGGCAAACCGTGTTTCCGATTTACGGGACCAGCGGCGGACTCGCGGCGGCGTACATCTTCTACTTCGTCACCGGATTCCAGGTGTGGAACGATTCGCCGCGCTCCGGCGCTTACATCGATTCACTGGCCATCCCCTCCGGCTACTAAACAACTCAATCGTGGCGCGGTCAGGATGCACGCGCCACGAAAACTCGCTCGTCACGCGTCACCTTTCACTCGTCACTTTCCTTTCCAGGAGGCCCTCATGGCCATCGCCATCACCGTACAAAGCATCGACGCATCCGGCTCGGCCGTCCTCGTCACCGGCACGCTCGCCTTCTCCGGCAATTATTCAACCGGCGGCGACACGCTCGACTGGACTACCGCCGACGAACAGATCGCTCCATCCGGCGCAACGATTCCGTCCGCCACTCCGCCGCAGCTCGTTCTCATCAGCAGCGTGAATGGCAATGCCGACGCCTACATCCCGGTGCAGGGAAGCGCGCTGAATAATTGGAAGGTGAAATGTTTCGCGGCAGGCGGCACGGAAGTCAGCGCCGGCGCTTATCCTTCCGGCATCACCGGCGACATCGTCGCTTTCCTAGCCCAATTCCCTAAGCTGCAATAATCGGCAGCGAGGCAATTTGAGTCGTGGCGCGGGCATCTTGCCCGCGTCCTCACGCCCGCGCCGCGGCTCGTCTTTCGTAGGGCTGGCCGGATTCTCACGATTCGTGTCGCACTGAAAACTAGCCCGTGAAATGCCGGTCCGTCTTCCGACGGACCCTACGGTTGCCAGACCGAGAGTCGCAGTTCGAATTTTCCCGGCTTCTCGCTCGTCACGTGTCACTCGTCAGTTCCCCCATGATCCGCGTAATCCGCGAAACGCACGATACGCCACCCGCCATCGCCGAACGCCTGGCACGCGCCGGCGGATGGAATCGATTCGGCGAGCCGAACTTCCGCGTCGTGTGGGGATGGTCGCGGCTCAGCTGGATCGGCGGGCGCTGGACGGATCGCGACGCGCACGGCAACATCATTCGCTCGACGATTGAACTCCGCCGTGTACCGAAATATTTGCCTTTCGATCGCTGGCACATCGAACGTTGGGTTTCTCCGGAAATTTATGGCTCGCCGAATGTCTGGCACGCCGCTACGCTCGAGCGCGAAGACGGAATGTTCGTCTCGGTGCTTGGCCCGTATCCATCTCGCGGCGAATACGAGCAATGCTTCACGCTTTCGGGGCGCGCCGGAGAATTTATTCCGCTCGATTCGTCTGCGTGCGACAAAGTCGTGCGCGCGATTGAATGGGCGCGCCGGCAACCTCGCGGCAATTCGCGCCGCGCGCTCGACACGCGCGAATCGCAGCGCGAGCGCGATGCGGACGCGCGCATCGATGAAGTTCTTGATGACGACGCGCCCGCATTTCACTCTCAGCCGTTCGTGAGCCTCGGTGGCAGGTAATTCCCGGCAAAACTGCACGGCTGGCACCCGTAGGGCTGGCTGGCAGGCCGGCCGGGCTTGCGCGAATCGCGTCACATCACCAGAAATTCAAATTCGTAAAATGCCGGTCCGTCTTCCGCGATGTCTGCGTTCCAGCTCGGCCCGGGCGACTGACCCTACGATTGCCTATCCGTTCATCTAGCTTGCCTTCAGGAGGCACCTTGAAATCATCGGCAACGAACTCGACCGCAATGATGGCAACAGTCCCCGAGCCGCCGCGCGAATCCTTCGCGCCGCAACGCGATCCCGCGACTGTCACGATCGCCAATATCGGCGATCAGGATTTCTATGTCTCGCGCACCTACGGCATTTTCCACGTTCCCTCGTGCGCAAAGGGCGAGCCGTATTCGCTTCTGCTCATCACCGCTCGCGGCGACGCTCTCGATCTCGGCGATAATCGCCGCTTTCCTTTCACGATCAGCGCGCGCGAAATCGCGGAAGATTTGATCCAAGATCTCATTGTCCACGGCGTATTTGTTTGCGCAGGCGCACGCCCGACGGAATTCGAAATCGCCGCGGCTGCCGCGCGACGCCAATCCTGGTATCAGGATCTCATCGCGGAAGCCGATGCAATGTGGGCGCGCGGTCATTCTTACCGTGAAATTTCCGACATGCATCGCCGCGCCGCGCTTTCGCTCGGCATCGAACGCGATTGGGCATACGTGCCGCAGCAATTCGTCGATTGTCCCGCATGTGGCGAGAAGGTGAAGCCGAGTGTCGCAGTGTGCAGGCATTGCCATGCCGTTCTCGACGAAGAGAAGGCGGCAAAACACAAGCTCGGCGGTGGCAAGCAGCGGCAGAGCGATTAGGCAAGCGTGGTGTTTGAAATCGTGGCGTGGGCATACTGCCCGCGGATTTTATGTGCGGCGGCAATCACCCGAGTTCGCGGGCAGGATGCCCGCGCCACGAACGGCCACCCGGCACCCGTAGGGCTGGCCGGCAGGCCGTCCGGTTTTTCGCATCACCTCGCGCTACAAATCTCCGCAACAATCGGTGCACAATAGGTCGTCGGCCGAACCGAGGAAACAAATCATCGAGGGTCAACACATGACGCGATCCGAAATTTCAGGCAAATATAAATTCTCACTCATCGCAAGCCGCGTGAGCACGTATCTTCTGCTCATTTCCGCGCTCGTCGCAGCCGCGCCTCCATCCGGCCACGCGCAAGGCTCGCGCAAAGACGACATCGCCTTCGGCGCGACCGGCCGCCCAATCGCAGGCGCTACGGTAACGGTCTGCTCCTCCGGCGCGACCGGCGCCCCATGCTCGCCGCTCGCCGCGCTTTACACCGACGCGACTCTCTCCGTCCCAACCACCAACCCGCTCCAAGCCGACGGTCTCGGCAATTACCATTTTTATGCCGCGCCTGGCCGCTACGTTGTGCAAGTTTCCGGCACCGGCATCAACACCTACACGATGTCCGACACAATTCTCCCAAACGATCCGACCACGCCATCGTTCAATTCCGTCACCGCAACGTCGATCACTCTCGGCGGAAATCTCGGCGTCGGCGGCAACGCGAGCGTGACCGGCACGCTTAGCGCGGGAACATTTGCGCCCTCGAGCATCAGCACGGGCTCGCTTCAAGTAACCGGCAACGCGAGCACAAAAGGCCCGCGGCCCTGGGCGGATGTCGTCGCGTGGGGCGCCGATCCCACCGGCGCGGCCGACAGCACGAGCGCCATTCAATCTGCAATCAATTCCGCGTGCTCGAGCGGCTCAACCGGCGGCGGCGCCGTCCATTTCCCTCCGGGCTCTTACAAAGTTCTCCAGCCGCAGACTCCCTCGACCGCGCCGGTTCTAACTGTGCCTTCTACGTGCCGCGGACTCACACTCGAAGGCGGCTCCGCCTACTCCGGCACCGGCACTCAGTTTTCGCGGCCGCCGCAGACGAACATCACCGTGGCTGCAGGTTCCAGCCCGAACTTTGCGCCTGTGCTGCTGCTCAATCAGGCCAGTTCGGGCAATCAGCCGACGACGCTGCGCGACCTCTCGATCAGCGGATACAATCAAGCCGTTCAACTCAATGCAACATTCGGGATCACTTTCGACAACGTCTGCCTGAGCGTCGCCAATACCGGCAACGGCATTCGCACCGGCGCGAATGACAACACGGACAACACGCCCCTCGCCATTTACAACACCTTTACCGTGGCGTATCGCGGCGGTTGTCTTGTGAACACCGCAGGCAACTCGACGACTCCGATTGCCGTGTTCGCGTTCCTGGCTCAGGCCCCGCCGAATCTCGGCCTCTTCCAATTCCGCGACGTCATCGGTTCCGGCGGCGGATTCATTTGGGATTGTCGCGGAACTTCCAGCAACAGCAATTGCCCGAACGGCGGCGGCGATGTTTTCTTCGACAACGTATACATCGAAAACGCGACGATGCCGTTCTACACAATCAACAATTCGGCGTCGAGCAACGCCGGTGGTGTTCCGGCCATCTTTCACAATGCCGCGCTCTTCGATTGCACCAATTGGGCGTTCATGAATTACAACGGCGGCCAGGCTCTCGGCGTCACTGCCGGTGTCAACTCGCCTGTTTATATTGAAAACGTCGCGGCATGCCCCGGCGGCCAACTCCTGACGGTGACATCGGGAAGCGTCAATTATGTGAGCACCGATGCGAGTCCACCGCAAACTCCGAGCGGCGTACCCACGGGCAACGCGATCTTCAAATCCGCATACGGGATGGGATTGCTCAGCTCGAATTTCAGCGTTTGCTCTCAGCCCGTCGAGGAAGAAACGATCATGATTGGTGGCGGAGGCTGCGGGCCGACGCGCCTTCCGCCCATCGCTCTTGGCCAATCGGGGAGCACGCAGGCAACTCTCGGCATCAGCCCTTACTACGGCCACGAATTTGGCGACGGCACGCATTACGGATATGAATCGAGCCTCGTCCGGAATTCGTCGAACACACTCGATCTTTCATTTTCGTGCGCGCTTCCGCCGCTCAATTTGACGGCCACGCCGATCACAGGCGGCACGCTCGCGAACGGGACGTACTACTACAGCTTGCAATCCATTTGCGCCTCGGACGGCTCGAAATCCGCCGGCTCGAACGAAGTCAGCGTCACGCTCAGCGGATCGAACAATGCCGTTTCACTTTCCTGGACTGCGCCTGCTGGAACCGATCCTTCGAACTGCACGATTTTTCGCGGCACAACTTCGGGCGGCACATTTGCCGGCGGCGTGACGACTTACAGCGTCTCGAACTGCACGAGCACCACGGCCTATAGCGACACCGGCGCAACCGGCAGCACCGGGCAGAACACTCTCTACAACGCCACAGTGAAAACGGCCTTCCGCTTCTCGCCGCCATCCGGCAGCGCGCCCGCCACTCTCTTCGTTCCTTACTGGAAGGGAACTGCGCCAACCAGCGGCGATTGCGTGAAGTGGGGAAGTGGCGGTTTGCTGCAGGATGCGGGCTCCGCGTGCGGCAGCGGAGGAGGAGGTGGCTCGCTCACATTTTACGCGCCGCCACCGAACATCGCCGGCAGCGTTCAGTTCGCGCCCAGCACGACAAACGCGATCAACGTGATTCCATTCCTTGTGCCCGTGCAGCTTCAATTTTCGAAGCTCACGATTGATATCGGCACGGCGGATTCCACCGGCGGAGATCTCTACGACGTCGGAATTTATTCGCTCTCGGGCGCGCTCCAGTGCAATTGGGGCGCCACGGCGTTCACCGCCACTGGGCCGACCGATGGCACCTGTGCACAAGGCACCGTCACGCTCGCTCCCGGAAATTACATCTTCGCGTTCACTGGAAACGCGACCACCGCGAAAATTTATCCCGGCAACGCGTACAACTCCGGCTTCGAAATTCTAAGCGGCGCGACGTCAAGCACCAGCTCGAGCGGCGGCGCACTACCATCGACGATCGCCGTCCCATCCGTCTGCCCCGCCTGCGGCGCCACCACGACAACCTTCGCCAGCCCATTCATCGTGATGCACTAAGCCACCGCCGCAGCAGCGGCGATCTCGTGGCGCGGGCAGGATGCCCGCGCCACGAACGGGCCCGAGACACGTGTAGGGCTGGCCGGAAGGCCGGCCGGTCTTTGAAATGATCCGAAAACCAGAATTCAAACCCTGAAAGGCCGATCCGTCTTCCGCGATTTCTGCGTCCCGGTCTGGCCGGGACGACGGACCCTACGGTCGCCAGCCGCGCAAATTGGGCAATCGTTCATATTTGTCGGATTCCACTCACACTTATGCGACGTATTCTCAAACTCGAAATCTGGATCAAAGGCCTCGTCGCTGCCGCAATCTCCGGCGGCGCGAACGGCATCGTGACGGGCTTCGCCGCGATCGGCATCGATCCGAGCCATTTCAATCTCGCGGCCGGCTTGCAACACACGCTCTCGATCGGCGGAATCAGCGCCGCGATCAGCGCCGTCCTCGGCGTCGCTCTCTATCTTCGCCAATCGCCCCTGCCAACAGCCGGGAACTGATCGCGCCATAGTTTCGAAAAAACGGTTACTGGCAACGAGGCAAACGTAGCGCCGGCATCTTGCCGGCGATTTTCCGCGCGGCGCCCGTAGGGCTGGCGGGCAAGCCGGCCAGTTTTCGTCCCAATCTCTCCAAGCCAATCGCAGGAGCCACCATGCCGGTACTTTCAACAACCGCGTACGCCCAGGCCGAAGACGTCCTCAATCTCACGCGCGCGCTCGTCAACGATACCGCCGGCACGGTTTTCAATGACGCGACACTGATGCCGCTGCTCAATTCCGCGTATCGCGGATTGCAACGCCAGCTTGCCGAAGCCGGTGTTTCCGTTCTCGTCTCGGAAGTTGATCTCGATCTGCCGCTGACGAGCGGCGTAACGACCACGGAAATTTCAGACGTCTCCGATCCGCAGCTTCCCACCGATCTCCTCGCGCCTCACCAGCTCTGGGAACAGCAGACCGGTTCGACGGATCTTTTTATTCCGATGGAGAAAATCACGGGCGGCTTGCCAAATCTTCAGCCTTCTACATATTTGCGGATGTGGGAATGGCGCGAGGACATGATCAATCTCGTTGGGGCAACTTCGGAAATCACCGTACGGCTGCGCTACGAGAAAGTGCTTCCGCAGCTCATCCTAGGCACGGATCCTGTGATGATTCGATCGGCGAATGACGCGCTCGCGTACGCCACCTCCGCGCTCGCCGCGCGCGCTCGAGGTGCACGCGCTCTTGCCGCCGACATGCAAGCAGCTGCGTATCAGGCGACAAACGATTTGATCGAACGTTACATGCGCCCGGAACAATTCAAAGGCCGCCGCCGCAAACCCTACGGCTATCGCCGCCACGTCGTGTATCTCTAGTTGCCAGATCAGCGTGATCGCAAATCCAGAAATCGTAGGGCTGGCCGGCAGGCCGGCCGGCTTTTGAAATGTTGCAGAGGCTGGAATCCAAACTCTGAAACGCCGGTCCGTCTTTCGCGATTTCTGCGTCCCGGCTTGGTCGGGACGCCGGAACCTACGATTGCCTGTAGCACGACATATTGCCGACTGAAGGAATATCTAACGGTGGCTAGATTTACTGCACGATGAGGGTAATATTCACACTGCGCGCGGCGCCCTGCGCGGTAGCCGTGATCGCCATGGGATACGAGCCGGCGGGCGTGCCATGAAAAATCGTCTGCGTGCTCGAGCCCTGGTTGCTGCTACTGCATGCCGACGCCATCGCCAGCATAACGCCGATAAGAATTGTCGCGATTCCAGCTCCGATCGCACTCGGCCGGAGATAAAACGCATTCCTGCCGCGATATAAATTCCAAATGACCGCCCCGACGCCCGCTGCGAATAGAAACACGCACGCGATCATCATCCCCGCCAGCGGCGGAGCAGGGAATCGCGGATTTGATCCGCTTGTCGGCCCGAGAATTGTCTGCGATGGTCCCGTTGTCGTCGTTCGATATGTCGTTTGGAACGCCGCGTTGAAAGTCTGCGGCGGGCCGCCAGCCGTAAGCGTCAATGTCGGAGGTGTCGTTCCAGCCGCCGACGTGATCGTGCACGTCGTCTGAAGCGGCAGATTGTAAGGGCAATTCAGCGTGATTGTGCCCGAGAACGCGTTGTCTGGCGCGGCCTGAATAAGAAATGTCCCAGTCTCTCCGTCAATAACCGTGATCTGGTTCGTGCCGTTCGTCGGAATGGCGAGTTCGAAATCGTCGCCGATGCCGGTGAGCGACGCTGTCTGCGGGCTCGTCGGATCGGAATCCGTCACGTAGAGCGTCGCAGTCCGCTGCCCCGATGTCTGCGGCGCGAAGATGACGTTGATCGTGCACGATGCGCCGGCAGCTAGCGATCCCGCGCATGAACTCGTCTGCGTAAAATCAGCAGGCGTCGCTCCGCCAACGACGCTGACCGCGATGCCGGTCACCATCCCCGCAGTGTTGTTCGTCAACGTGAAAGCTTGCGGCACAGTTTGGCCGGCGGTCAGTTGGTCGCCGAAGCTGAATGTGTTCGGCGAGAGAGTGACGCCGCCCGTCTGCGCTGGGCTGACGTTCGTGATTTCGCGAATCACGGAATTGCCCGTATCGGCGACGAAGAGATTTCCAGATCGATCGAATGCCAGTGCGCCAGGCGCGTTGAATTGCGCTTTTAGCGGCGCGCCGCCATCGCCCGAATATCCGGCGAAGTTCGTGCCTGCAATCTGCGTCACGCGAAGCGTTCTCGCGTCGGCGCGCTCGTCGACGCGTTCAATGATGTTCGCGCTAGCTTCGGAAACGAAGACGTTGCCGCTCGCGTCAATCGCGATTCCGGTAGGCGCGGCCGCCAGTCGCTGCACGGTTGCCTTCGACGCACCTACAAAAATCGACAGCGCTGACGCTCCGTTCGTCGGGGCGGTGCCCTTTGGAGGATCTTGAAAGGTCGCGCCCCCTCCGGCGATGCGCAAAACGTTGCCCGACGCCGGCGCCACAACGTAAATCTCCGCGCCATCGCGCGTCACCGCAATCGCCGTCGCTCCGGCGACATTCGCAATCTGCTTCACCGCGCCCGTCACCGCATCGAGCCGGTACACAACATTATTCGCCGTAATGTAAAGATTTCCGTTCGCGTCGGCCGCAACGCCGAGCGGATTCGCAAATCCTTCCGGCGTGACGATGCTCGCCCATTTGCCGGCGACGCTCGAGATCACTCCGGTCTCAGCATCCACGCGCCGTACCGTATCGTTCAATGTGTCCGCGACGAAAAGATTCCCGGCTGGATCGATCGCGATCCCGCTTCCGGCTATCGGATTTTTCGGAGAAGCGTCCGCGAGATTCAGTTCTGCGTTAATCGCAAGCCCGCCGTCGCCAAGCGACCCGCGCTCGCCGTTGCCCGCAGCGATCGCCGCCACAATTTTTGCTGACGAAGCCGGAATAATTTTCGCGATGCGGTCGGCTGATGCGTAATCGAGCAGTCCCTGCGGATCCGCGGCCAAGCCAGAGCCAGCAACGCCGCGCGCGACAGTCCGCACAACGGACGGAGCAACGGAGGCCGTCGCAGCTCCAGATTCACCCTGCGCTCGCACGCGCATCGAAAACAGCATCAGCGCGCCCAGCAGTAGCGCTCCGCATCCCAACAAAATTCGCCGCAATTTCGCTCCTTGATTCACTTTACAGCGCGGGCATTCGGCCTGCGCCACGACTGGTTTTCGTAGGGCTGGCCGGCGGGCCGGGTTTTCGCGAATCGTATGTCGTATCCGGCTGACTCTCACTCGGCCTGACGAGCCGCCTTCACTCATCCTACGTGAAACTATGAAAGGCCGGTCCGTGTCCCCACGGACCCTACGATTGCCGTCCCTGCGTTCGGCGCCGGCCGCATCCCGTGCCTTACGATTCACTTACGCCCAAACAGGTTGCGTCGTATGCGGCCACCCGGAATACGCAATACGCGCGCGTCCGGCTGCTGCTTTTTCGCCCCTGAAATTCTCGATGATAGCACACGCCGCGCTTATTTCCGGCGGCGCGGTTTCGGGCAGCATTCGCCCGTTCGTCACCTGCTTGCCCTGAGGCCGCCTGTGCGGCCGAACGGGTCACTCGCCTTACCGGGGTCCATCCATGTCCGTTGAATCCTTCGCGCCGGTGCCGATTGGCACTTTCGGCGGCCTCATCACGATTCTCGATCCATCCGACGTTCCGCCGGGAATGTCGCCAAATCTTGGCGACGTGGAGTTTTTCGCAGGCGGCGTCCGCACCCGCGCCGGCCTAGTATCGCAATTTTCTCCGCTCGCAGGCAGTGTCGGCGTCAACGGCCTCAAAACCTACATCACTGCCAATCTCGTTCAACGCCTTCTCGCCTTTGATTCTTCCGGCAATCTCTATAAGGAGACTTCGCCCGGCGTTCTTGGCCTCGTCGCTTCGCCCGGCATCCCAAATCTTCTTCTCGACTCGACCACGCTCTTCGGCCGCGAGTACATGGCGTTCAGCGACAGCCTCGTCGGCCAGGATCTCCCGCGCCAATTCGACGACACGTATTTTGATCGCGTGAGCCAATGCGGCCCGGGCTCTGGTCCCGCGGCAGCCGACGCCGCCGCTGCTGGAAACATTTCAGCTGGCGTGCATCAAGTCGTCGTGATTTTCGTCACGCGCCAGGGATTCTGGACCGCGCCTTCGCCGCCAATCTCTTGGACAGCCGCAGGCGGCAAGCAAGTCACGCTGACAAATATTCCCATCGGCCCCTCAAATATCGTCGCGCGATTTCTCGCGTTCACCGGCGCAGGCGGCGCGGACTTCTATCAAGTTCCCGCGACGATGACGATCAATGACAACACAACGACTTCTGTCACTCTCGATTTCGACGACACCATCCTGCTCAGTGGCACTGAAATGGTCAATCAATTCGGCCAGATCGAGCTGCCGAATCAACTCGGCGTGATGGATTACTCCGATCGCCTTTTCTGGTGGGGCGAGCGCTCGAAAATGTCGAACTGGAACAACATCACTTTCGACGGCGGGTGGAATCTTGCTGGCGGCACGGGCGGTTCCGATCTGCCGCTCGGCTGGGCGAGTGATCCCACGTCAGGCGCCGGCGGGAGCAGGGAATCGAGCGACGTCGTCTGGGGCGACGCGTATCGCATCACCGCCGATGGCGTGAGCGTCGCGCGTGGAATGATTTCGCAACCGGCCGTCACAGATTCTTTCGGCAATCCGTTGCTCGTAAAAAACACGGACTATTCGATTCGCGCGCGCGTCAAACGCAGCACCAATCTCGCGCAGGGCACGCTGCGAATGAATTGCTTCAGCCCAACGGCTGGCACCATCGGCGTGGGCCTCGCCGTTACCGAACTGACTGCGACAACTTTTTACGTCGAGTACACCGCGCAATTAATTCCGCCGCAATCTTCGATCCCGAGCGACATGGTTCTGCGAATCTACGCCGATGGAATTCCAGGCCCGAGCGGCGAATCGTTTCTAGTGGATCAAATCGAAATCTTCCCAACGCTCTCTCCGCAGAACGCTTCCATCGTCCGAGCCTCGCGCGCGCTCAACGCGGAAAGCTACGATGGCGTTAGCGGCCTGCTCGAAGTCGCCGAAAATAACGGGCAGGGAATTCGCGCGGCATTCACTCTTCGCGATTATCTCTACATCGTGAAAGAACGCAGCCTCTTCGTCACGCAGGATGACGGCGTAAACGAGCCCGCGCTCTGGGACATCGAAGAAGTCTCGAATCAAGTCGGCACGCCTTCCGCGCACGGCGTTGGCATCGGCGAAGAGTGGGTGGTGATCGCGGGCCGCGCCGGCCTTTACTATTTCGATGGCGGCAATCCCGTCAAGCTCTCGCAGGAAATTCAGCCAACGTGGGATGCCATCAACTGGGAACACGGCTCGCAAATTTGGGTCGAAGTGGATACGCAGCACAAGCGCATTCTCGTCGGCGTGCCGATGGGCGCGGCCACTGAGCCTTCGCAAATTCTCGTTCTCGATTACACCGAAGGCTTCCTCGATCCGCTTCAGACGATGCTTAGCGAACCGGGTTACGGCCGCCAGTGGACGCAGTGGAACATCGCCGCAAATTCCTGCGGGCTGATCGAACGCGCGAGCGGCGTCGCACAACTCTTTTTCGGCAATAACGCAGCCAACGGGAAAATTTACGGCCTCACGCCCGGCGCGTATTCCGACGACGGCGCTGCCATCAATTCGTATTACACCACTGCGTTTCTCTCGCGCACCGGCCTCGGCGGCCGCAATCTTTTCGGCTACGCAACGGGCAACGTGCAAGGCTCGGGCACTCTTGCTCTCACAGCGCTGCTTCCGGGCAACGTGGCGAACGGCCTCGGCTCGTGGCCGCTCGCCTCGCCCGCCACGCAGGACATGGAAATATTCACGAGCATCCTGGCCGAGCGCGTGGCATACCAAGTGAGCACCAGCGCCGCCGGCGCATGGTTCTCCTTAACGAAATTAGTCCCCTGGGCGAAGCCGGACCCCTGGTCAATCGTCCGCGGCCACAATTAGACGCCGCGATCTCGGTTTGCCGAGTTGACTCAGGGCAACCGAAAATCCTCGTTGCGACTCCAACTTGCGGGGTGCGTCCCGCTTCTATAAACTACTTTGCGCATTCCGCCGG
The DNA here is from genome assembly GCA_049279675.1 of Candidatus Acidiferrales bacterium. GTDB lineage: Bacteria > Acidobacteriota > Terriglobia > Acidiferrales > UBA7541 > Palsa-147. Next base: position 4,483 of record JBAPOP010000039.1, on the reverse strand, counting down.
CGTGCTGGCTTGTCTGCCGGCGGTCGCATTTTCGCGGTTAGTTTTCCAGGGGGATGGATGCGACGGGTGATCGTTAATCTGGCGCTGATCGGCACGCTCTTTGCGCTGACCGGGTGCGGCGGTTCCTCGTTTCCGCTCGCCCTGGCGATTTCTTCGGTCCCTGCCACCATCTCCGGCGGCGGCGTTTACACGTTCTCGGCTACAACCACGAATTCCACGACGCAATCCCCCGTCATCTGGACACTCGCGCTGAACACGCCGAGCAGCAGCACGGATACCACCACGCCGTGCACTTCACCGTGCGGCACGTGGGTGAACGCCGGCACGACGATCACTTCGCAAACAACATCCGGCAGCACGACTTACTACAACACCGTCACATCGATTACATACACGGCGCCATTATTGCCGCCCACGCCGAACTCTATCGTTCTCACCGCCGCGGCTGCTTCGAATTCCGCAGTCACTGCGGACGTCATTTTCACAATCGGGGCGCCGGCTATCGTCGTGCGCCTCACGAACACGTTCACGACGATTTCGCCCGGCGCCCCGCCCGTCACGCTTGGCGCCACCGTGCAATTTGACGCCGCAAATGCGGGCGTCAATTGGTCGCTGGCTGCTGGCGGCTCGCCGTGCAGCCCCGCGTGTGGAACTCTTGCAGCAGCGCCCGCGCCCAGCTTCAGCGCGACATACACGCCGCCAGCCACCGTGCCCGCGGCGCCAAATAATTCGCCGACGATTACCGCTACATCCGTGACGACCAGCTCGTCGTCCGCGTTCGATTCGTTCGTGATCCAGACGCCTCCGCTTCCGATTAGTGTCGCGATCACAAATCCGTTTACGTCGATCGACGCGGGCGCTCCCGGCGTCACGGTGAATGCTCAAGTGACGAACGACCGGCAGGGCCAGGGCGTCACGTGGTCAATCTCGCCCTCGTCGAACACCGGCGCGCTCAGCGCGAACGAAGCTCTAAGCGTCCTCTACACTCCGCCGAACACAGCGCCGCAGCCGCCCTACAACACACCAACAATCACGGCGACATCGGTAGCCGATCCGACGAAATTCGCCTCGTTCACATTCACAATCGATCCCGCCGGCGCCGTAAAAAGCGCCTGCGATATCAACAGCGCATACGTCTTCCGGTTCGCGGGCACAGATAGCGCCGGAAAGCCGATCGCGATGGTCGGAAACATGACGATCGAGAATGGCGTTGTCATGGTCAACTCCGTTGATGTGAACGATTCCCTCGAGGTCACATCCGGCGGAGGAATCTCTGGTGCGTGCAAGACCGTATCCGAAGGTGGACACGCGTTCGGAAGGCTGGCGTTCGATAGCTCCCTCCCGTCACTTGGAGCGATCTCAATTCTTCAGCTCGATTATCCGGAAACCCGAGGGGCTTACGCGGGGGGTAAGATACGCGTAGCCTTCGACTTCTACGCGCAGGAAAGCGCTGCTCTCCCGCAGTTTGGCGGGGAATTCGCATTCCGTCTGAGCGATTACGCCGCAACGCCCGATACTTCAAGCATTGGCCGATTCACGCTCTCATTCGATGGCGCGAAAGGCACGATCACAAATGGCCTGATGGATGCGAGCGCCCTGGGCGTTGGTGCGCTCGTAACCAACGGCTTTCTAACCGGCACGGCGACGCCGCCCGATGCGAACGGACGAGGTACGATGCTTCTCAATTTCGCGGGGCAGGGAAGCCGTCCGTTCGTTTACTACGCCGCCTCGGCGAACGAGTTCGTCCTTGCGGAGATGGATCCTTCGCCAGCGCCGCGCTCCGCGTCTAAGGTCGCGGCGAGCTTTAGCCCCTCGCTCGCTTCCGGCGAGGCCATCGGTCAATCGCTTCGTTCGTTGTCCCCCGCCATGATCCAGTCGATTGGCCGCTTCGTGCAAGGTAAGCCTCTCAGCTTCGATCCGTCGAGCGGCCGCGCGACACTAGAAATCAGTGACGGCAACAGGGCTCCGCTCGTGATCTATGTCGCTTTCCCCGGAAGGGGCTGGTTCCTCGATACGTCCGATGGATCGAGCAATCGCGGCCTCGACGGCCCGTTTCGTTTTCCCGTCGCCGTAACAGCATCACCTCAGCCGTAGCTCTTGCCGGAACTGCCTTCGCAGCACCTGTAGGGCTGGCCGGCAGGCCGGCCGTTTTCGCACACAGGGCAATCGAAATCAATTTCACCGGCACCACTTCGGCGCTGCTATTTTCGCTTTTCTATTTTCTGTCGTTGCCGCCCCCATGCTCACCATTCCTCAAATCGAAGCGCTCCGCGCCGCGAACCCGCACCTCTACGAGGCGCTGAAACGCGTTGTCACCGGCGTCAACGCGATCGGCACAACGAACAAACTAAGCCTCGACACGGCCATCACCGACGGCACCGATTTCGCCCGCGTCGCCTCGGACGCGCTCTCGAATAACGCCATTGACCCCGCAAAGCCCGGCGTCCTGATGCGCGGCTCCGTTCCGCCTGTCTGGAGCACCGGCTTCACGTACGCGTCCACGCCATCGAGCATCACGTGGTCGTGGACCGGCCTCACAATTTTCCGCGCCGACGGCACAAGCACGTCCGCCGGAAGCGGCTCGCTCGCCGTCAGCGGCCTCGCCGCAGGCACGACGTACTATTTCTATCCTTACTGGGACGAAATCGCGCAGGCGCTAGCGTGGGTCGCAGGCGGTGCAGGATCGCCCGGCAACGCGCAATCCGCAAAAACAAACGCAGCCGCACAGCAGCAATCGTTGCAAGGGCGCATCCCGCTCAGCCAAGGTGCGATGGTCGCGGCCACTCCATCATCGGGCAGTGGCGGCGGTTCGGGCGGCGGAAGCGGAAGCTGCTTGCGTGCAGGCACAATGGTTCTTTGCCGCGAGCGCGGCACCGTTCCGCTCGACACGTGCGCCATCGGCGATCATCTTCTCGGTCCAGGAAATGGCGGCGTCGGCCCTGGCGGCAAGGATGCTTGGACGCGAATCGCGCGCATCGAAATCCTCCCAGCCGACACGTTTACTCGCCTGCATTTTTCAAACGAAGAGACGCTCGACGTCACGCCGCATCACATTTTCACTCTGGCCGATGGCTCGCCGATGCGCGCCGAGCGCCTCTGCCTAGCGGATATTTTGGTGGGGCGATTCGGCCGTCTCACGTTGCGGCGAATCGAAGCGATCGTCGAGGAAGGCAAGAAAGTGACGGTGAGCTGCGCACCCATCCACGAATTCTACGCCGGCCGCCACGCCGCAACAGTCTTAACGCACAATTACACATTCAATTCTTAAGCCGTGCGCCGGTTTAACTTCGGTTTCTGTAGGACTGGCCGGCAGGCCGGCCGCTGTTTGCATTTCAAATCTGAAATCTCAAATTTGAAATTCGAATCTTTCCGCGCGGCAATCGAAATCACTTTCGCGGGCAAGATGCGGCGCCACGATTGCCGGACGGACAATCTCACTCGTCACCGCCCTCGGATCTCTCATGCATGGCCGCACCTACTACCTAACCACACTCGACGCCTGGCAGCGCAACTCCCCGCGATTCGCTTCATCGCACTTCGCGCACGCGGACCCGTCGGCTGGCTCATCAGCGGTGCCAGGCGCAACAATAATTCTCGCATTCGTCGAGGCGGACGAAGGCGTTCACAACGCTCTCGCCGCCGATCCCGAATGGGAGCCGTTGCCGCATCCACTTTCAAACAAGCCCGTCTCCGCGCGCGTAGCCGCCGCACTGGCAGCGCATGGCGTCGCTACGAACGCAAACACATTCGATGTCGCCGAAGCAGTCTCTCGCGCCCACCCAATCCTGCGCTACCGCGTTTTCTAGCGGCTTCTTGCTCGTCACTAGCCACTTTCTTCCATGCTCATTCGCCCCTACACGGAAGCCGACCTTCCCGCGCTCCACCGCATGCATGAGTCGCAGGGCTTCGATTACGCTTTTCCCGATCTTCGCAATCCGCTTTTTCTCTCAAAACTGATCGTCGAGGACGACACCGGCCGCGCCGTGATGGCCTCACTCGCGCGCCTCACTTGCGAAGCGTATCTGCTCGTCGATCCATCAGCAGGGAATCCACGCGATCGCTACGCGCATCTAGTCGCGCTCCAGCGTGCCGGCGAATCCGATCTACGCGCTCGCGGCCTCGAGGACGCGCACGCCTGGCTACCACCGCGCATCGCCGCCCGCTTCGGCCGCCGCATCACGCAACTCGGCTGGCTTCGCGACGATGCATGGACGCCCTATTGCCGCCGCCTCGACGCATAGCCAGTCAGACAAATGCAAAAAACCGGCCGGGGCCTGCCGGCCAGCCTACGAAAACGTAGCCTATCCGTCGTGATCGCCCGTCATGCACCCGTGGGGTCCGTCGGCAGACGGACCGGCTTCTCCACCGCGATCGCAAATTCGCTGCCTTGCATCTCGAATCAACGAATTCAATTCATCTACAAGGAGACCCACATGGGCCGTGCTGCTCAGCAACAAACTCGCCAACTCACCGATCAGCAGCT
>JBAPOP010000038.1:0-9616 GCA_049279675.1 Candidatus Acidiferrales bacterium | reverse complement strand
GCGCTGCTCATAATTCCGATGTTCACGCCCGGCGTGATTAGCCCGCGATATTCGTTCGTGCCGATTCCGCCATACCACGGTGGCACGCATCTGGCCAACACAGTCCACGCGTCGCCTCAACCGGCGCATGGTCCGAGACCGGTACTCAACCCAGTGTTGTATCAGCCGCCCAGCATTCCTGACCACACAGCGAACTCAATCGACGCGAGCGGGGCGAGTAGCGAAGCACCCTCGATTGGAAACGGCGACAGTAGCGGCGATGGGCCAGGAGTGGATTTCGGAATGGGCAATTCCATAGTGACGCCAGTCGTGGCTCCTCCGAAACCTCCGCAGCCAGCAAGGCCCGTTATCGTCAGCGCGGGCGTCGAAGAAGCACGTCTCGTCACGCGGATTGAGCCAGTCTATCCGCCAGGCGCTATCGCTCTGCACTTGTCGGGTACGGTGCGGCTGCGGGCCATTATCTCCGAGGATGGGGCGGTGAGCCGCCTGGACGTCGTCAGCGGAAATCCAATTCTCGCTCGCTCCGCCGTAGCTGCCGTGGGGCAATGGCGTTACCACCCGACAATGTTGGACGGCAAGGCGGTGGAAGTCGAGACGGACATCACCGTTATTTTCGAGCTGACTCACTAATGCGGTGAACAGCCTCGGGAAGGTTGGACCCTCCCGGGTCTGAAATGTATTTAATGTCGAAATCACGCTGTATTGAGACCGCACGAGTGACAGGAAATGCTAGCGACACTAAAGCAAGGGCTCGCCGGTATTTCGCGAGACAATTTCCCGCACGGCATCGCGCAAGCGGACGATTTCATGCCAGTCGGCATCCTCAGCATTCGCGGCTGTTTCATTCTTAGGGTGAACGAGCGGGCCGAGGATGATCTCCACGCGCCCGAATTTCGGTAGAAACGTCTTGTCGCGCAGAATTTGCCGTGCGCCGCGCAACGCGACCGGGCAGACCGGCCGGTGCGTTTCGACAGCCGATTTGAACGCTCCAAGTTGGAATGGACGAATTCCCGGCGCTGCCGTGAATGTACCCTCCGGAAATATGACGACCGATTCACCACCCTCCAAGATTTTCGCCACGTCATCGGCTTGGCGGACGCGCGCTTGTGAATCGCTGCGATCGAACGTGAGGTGGCCTATCCGCCGGATGAAAGTGCCGATCAACGGCATCGATTCGGTTTCACCTTTTGCCACAATCAGCACTCCCGCGGGCATGGCAGCGACTGTCGTCAGAATGTCCAAATAGCTCGAATGATTCGGCGCGAAAATCCACGGCCCGCTGGATTTCAGATCCTTGAGCAGGTCAGCGCCCTTCATAGACACGCCGATACCGGCACATCGAAGCATCACGCGAGCCCCAACGCGCGTTGCGCTCGCTGCCGCCCGGCGATTCGGCGCGAGGCGAACCACAATCCATAGTGGAACGAACAGGATGCCGAAAGCACAGAGCGCGTATACCCCGTAGGCAAATTCGGCCGCGGCTCTTGCGCCGTGCCGCAACGCCAAGCCCAACCGCCGCGGCAGGCTGTAGAAGGAAAGCCGCGCGATTTGCATCCATACGGGCTTGTGGCGGCCAAGCTCTCCAGCGAGAAACAAGCGGCGCGTCTCGGACCGGCGCAGCTTTCCGCTCGACGTCTTCGGAATCGAATGCGGCGGCAGCAACTCGACGCGGTCCGGCGGCACGCCAATCGCTTCAGTCACCTGTCGTGTGATATCGGCAGCGATACGATCTCGATCGGATGCGTTTCGCATCTCCGCCGCGATGATGAACCGCTCGGTGCCGCTTTGCGCGTCGGGCGCCCCGAACGCCACGACGCAGCCTGTCCTCACGCCCGCGACTCTTCCCGCCACTTCCTCGACTTCGTGCGGGTAGAGGTTTCGGCCGCCTTTGATGATGATGTCCTTGGCGCGGCCCGTGATGAACAGTTCTCGCTCTACCTGATAGGCCAAGTCGCCCGAATCGAGCCAGCCATCCTCGCGAACTAGGCCTAGAGTAGCTTCAGGGTTGTGATAGTAGCCTTGAGTTGCAGACGCGCCGCGAAACCACAGGCGGCCTTCGATCCGGTCGCCGGTCGGCCGGTCAGAGCGATCCACGATCTGTACTTCCATGCCGGGGATCGGACGTCCCGCGCCCACGAACTCAAGAGCCGTTCCATCGTCTGCTGCGGCCGGCACGGCGCGACCTTCGTGCTCGAACGCGGCACGAGCAATTCGATCGACTCTGTGCCCGGAGCCAACTTGCGGCGCCGACACGCAGAGTGATGCCTCCGCCAAACCGTACACGGGCGAAATAGCAGCGCGCCGGAAGCCGTAGGGGGCGAAACGCGTGGCGAAGCGATCGAGCGTCTCGGGACGGACCTGCTCGGCGCCATTCAAAGCAGCGCGCCACGAACTTAGATCGAGACCTTCGATCTCTTTGTCTGCAATCTTTCGCGTGCACAGTTCGTAAGCAAAATTGGGAGCGGGACTGATCGTCGCGCGATGCCGATGGATGGCTTTCAACCAACGTTCGGGTCGCGTTAAGAACGCCAATGGAGACATGACAGCTAACGGCAACCCGAAACACAGCGGAGCAAACCACGCGCCGATAAGCCCCATGTCGTGATACAGCGGCAGCCAACTGACGACCACATCGTCGGTAACCAACTGCACCGCCTGGCCGATCGAGCGAATATTGGCTAGAAGATTTGCATGAGTGAGAACGACGCCCTTCGGATCTCCCGTTGACCCGGACGTATATTGCAAGAACGCAATTTCATTCCCGCGCCCGCGATGAGAGTTGTTATCGGTCGGGCGAGCTTCCGTTTTAGGAGGCAGAGCGGGAGCCTTCGCCTTGACGAGTTCGGAAGCATCGAGCAGATCAATCAGCGAAGGAACGCGCGGCGCGAGCAATCGCGCGAGGCCCGCCACTTGCTGGAACGTGATGAGGAATTTTGCCTCGGCGTTGCGAAGGATGCCCTCCTGGCGCGACGCGTACTCTTCAATTCGATCCGCGCGGAACGGCGGGTACATCGGCACGGGTATGCCGCCGGCCATCCAGATTCCCGCGAAGCAGAAGAAGAATTCGGCGCCGGTCGGAAGCATCAGTGCAACTGCTTCCCCGCGATGCAAGCCACGGCGAGTGAGCTCCGCGCCGATGGCGGTGGCGCGCTCCAAAAGCTCCCCGCAGGTGATCGTTCGGATCCGATCTTCGTCTTCGTAAAGGTGGATATGAGCGAGTTCGGGTTCGGCGCGCCCCCGCGCTACAACGATTTCGGTGAGCGACTCCGCGCCTTCGAGGAACTGTCCTACGCGGCGTGTCGAAGCCAAATTGGCCGTGGCTGAAGTGCTGGCCGGCGCGAATGCGCTCTGAACCGATGCCTGCGTAACACCCGTTCCCCCACCCGGTCCATCAGCGGAGCCGCCAGTTATGACGGCGCGAACGAGATCTGCCACGGTCTCAGCTTGAACAAGGGCGCTATCGGGAAGGTGCACGGAAAATGCAGCATCAAGACGGACAAGCAATTCAACGCGCTCGAGACTTCCTAGGCCCAGATCGTGCTCGAGTTGGGACGTAAGGCCAGTTCGATCCAGCGTCTCGACCGTCGAGCGGCTGCCGAGCTCGAGGAGAAGCTGCCGGACAATCCCGAGGGTCTCGGATTCGACGAGCGCAACTTTGTCGAGCTGTCTGCCAGGCGTCGTCATATGTGAGGGTGGGCTTCTAATCGCGAGGCTATCACTGGCGGGAGAGAGGTTCAATGTTTAGACAACTGACACGGCGACTCTGAGCCGACTGCCGATCGTCGCTCGCCGAGGCTGGGCAGATTCCATGGGACATTCGTACTAGAAAAAAGAACCTCACGGTCTATGGCCCGCGGCGCGGCCTGAAAGCAGAATGGTCTTGTTCGAGACGGTGCGCGGCGCGGCGGATAACCAGCGAGTGCAAGCTTGTTGGAACCGGCGCCTGAGGCGTGGCGTTTCGAACGTTTCTGGCACCTCCATCATCCCCAATGCCCCCGAGCGGCCGGCACCCCCACCGGCCGCTCTTTAATTTATGACCATCAGTTTTTCGCTCGGCACCCGATAGCTAAACTCCCGCTTGACAGATACGACCCGGAAATTTATACAAATGTCATATTAGACGAGCCCGTGGTGCAGGGGTGGGGTGGTCCGGCTCTTCCTGGTCTTCCGTAGGCGTTTGCCGCGACTCAGTCGTCCTGACACCTCGAGAGCCCGTGGAAGTGTCCACGGTCGGAGGTGAATTGTGAACCGCAAGTCTTGGCTGCGTCGTGGTGTAGTTCTATTCATCGCATTGCTGGCGTTCGGTGAGATTGCGATGGCGCAAGACACAGCGTCATTGCGCGGGACGGTTGCCGACGAGAGCGGCGGCGTCATTATCGGGGCGAAGGTAACCCTGACGAACTCAAAAACGAACGTGTCGCGGGCGACGACGACCGGCAGTGACGGTGGATATCTGTTCACTACCGTCCAGGTCGGAGCCTACCAGCTATCAGTCACCCACGCGAATTTCCAGACTTCCGTCCAGACCGGCATCGTCCTCGACCTCAACCAGAATGGCCGAGTGGACGTGGTTTTGAAAGTCGGCCAATCTTCCACAACCGTGGAGGTCACTACGACCGTCGCCCAGGTGGACACGGCGAGCGCAGTCCTCGGAAAAGTCGAGGACGAGCGCGCGATCCGCGACCTTCCGCTTCTTGACCGAGACACGTTGCAACTAGGTCTTCTTCAGGCCGGCGTGTTCACGCCTGATCCCGACGATGGTTCGGGGAATCCTTTCTCGGTCAGCGGTCAACGCTCGGAATCGCTCACTTTTCTTCTCGACGGAGCCAACAACACTGATTTTCTCGGGAACAACATCGTCGTGGATCCGAACCCGGACGCGGTCGAGGAGTTCAAGATTCTCACGAACAACTACGACGCGGAGTATGGCCGCACGTCCGGTGGCATCGTCAACCAAATTACGAAGTCCGGAACGAACAGTTTTCACGGCGACGCTTTCGAGTTCATTCGAAATGATGTTCTGAACGCCAACGACTTTTTCTTGAACCAGCAAGGTTCCGGTCGGTCTGCGTTCAAGAGGAATGTCTTTGGAGGGACCGTCGGCGGCCCCATCAAGAAGGACAAGACATTTTTCTTCGTCGCGTATCAGGGGGCTCGGAGACGTGAGGGTGAGACCTCGCCGAAGTTGACGGTGCTCGATCAGGCTGAGCGCGGAGGCGATTTCGGCGAATACTGCGCGACCTACGACAGCTCAGGCAACTGTACGGCACAAGGCGGCACGCAGCTCATCAACCCCTACACAGGGGCGAACATTCCTTATAACAACATGGCGACGGCGGGCTTGGTCAATCCGACCATGCAGACCCTCATAAACAAGTACCTCCCACTTCCCAATTTGCCTGACAATGGGTTCATCTCATCGCCTACTGCTCTTATTGACGACGATCAGGGAATCGTTCACCTCGACCACAATTTTTCGTCCCACGATGTGCTTTCGTTCGTATACGTGATTGATCAACTCCGCGATGACTATCCCTTCGAGATCGTGAACGGTGCTTCGTCTGGTGGGGACGTTCCCGTGGGCTCCGGATTCACCGACAATAACCGTACGCAAATCGGTACGCTCACTTGGACCCACACTTTTGCGGGCAATCGCCTGAACGAGGCACGCTTTGCGGTAAACCGGTACGCCACTGTGCAAGCAGTACCGACAACCACAACCTCGCCAGCGGCACTCGGGTTCACCAATGTAACGCCGGCCGATCCAGCCGGTTCTGCTCCGCCGATCATCTACACGCCGGACTTCAATCTCGGTCCGTCGCCGCAAGGCCCTACGACATTGAACCGTACGTCTTGGGAATGGGCCGATAATTTCACGTGGACACTCGGCAAGCACGAGGTGAAGTTTGGCGGCGACATTACACGGATCGAACAGAATTATCTTTACGATTTCTTCAATAACGGCAACTTTGATTTCGATGGTTATGGAACCACTTTCACGGGAGATCCTCTGGCCGATTTCGTGGGTGGGTTCTGGGACAATTACACTCAGTATTCCCAGGCCACCTACGGAATACGCACCGGGTCCATCGCGGGGTATCTCCAGGATACTTGGAAACTCACCAAGCGGTTTACCCTGAACTACGGACTTCGTTACGAATACTTCATGCCGCAAAGCGACATTCATAATGAAATCCTCGGATTTTTTCCGGGACAACAATCCACAAAATATCCGGGCGCGCCTCCGGGGATCTTGTATCCCGGCGATCCGGGAACGCCTAATAACGCGATGGTCTATCCCGACTACAACAATTTTGGTCCGCGGTTGGGTTTTGCTTGGGACATCTTTGGCAATGCGAAAGTCGTGATGCGCGGCGGCGGCGGAATTTTTTATGACATTGAAGATGGCGCGCTCAACTTGCAATTCGGGGGACAACCGCCCTTTGGGTACATCTCCAACAATTTCCCAGAGCCTTCGAACTATGCCGGTCTCCCGACGACAGACACGGTCAGCGATCCGTTCAGTTTTTTAGGACTGACGAATCCTTACCCGTACACGAATAACGGCCAGTTCCTCGTTCCTGCAATCAGCTTTGCCTACACCACGTGGCCCCATTTCCGCACGCCGTATTCGGAGAATTTTAATTACGGATTTCAGTGGCAAGCGACGAAAGATACGATGGTTGAGGCCGTTTACGTAGGAAGCCTGGGCCGCAAACTGATTTCCCAGGCCGAAACGGATTTCCCGTCCCAGACGGTCGAGGCCCAACAGTTGTCACAATTTGGTTTCATCAATCCGGATTGTGCGCGGCCGCTCTCCGCCTGTGTGGATGGGATGACCCCAAATAACCCAATAGATCCCAACGGTTCCCCGACCGGGGCCACGGAGCTACTGACAAACTTGAGCAATGGTTTGTCGGCCAGCCACCAGCTTCAGATCACCGTGGATAAGCGTTTCAGCAAAGGCATTCAGTTTCGTGCGGCGTACACAGTTTCGAAAACGATTGACTTGAGCTCCGGATTCCGCGCTCGTTCGTACCAATACACCGATCCATACGACTACAGGTTGGATCGCTCTCTCGCCGACTTCGACGCTCCACAACGCCTAGTCGTCAGTTGGATTTGGGAATTGCCTTTCGCATACGGCATCCATCACGAAGGAGCCTTGCAAAAGATCGCAAAAGGTTGGCAGCTCAATGGAATCGCGACTTTCCAAGCTGGGACGCCCTTTACCCTTTACTCGGAGAACAACTCGAGCCAGCAGAATAATGAACTGGATCGAGTTGACCTCATTGGGCCCGTGCAAAAATATAATCCACGCTCGATCCATACTTTTTCGCAGACCACCGATTCGCTCGGAAACATACAGCCGGCAGGCAGTTGTCTAGCCGATTCGTCTGAGAGTGGGAACTTCTACGTCAATCCAAACTCGTTCAACTGTCTCAGCCCGTTCAATGCAGATGGGAGCATAAATCCGCTCGGTGTTCCCCTTTTCAGTTTTGGGGACTTGGGCCGAAACACGATACGCGGCCCGGGCATAAACAATTGGGATATCTCCCTCACCAAGAAAACAAACTTTGGTGAGAATAAATCAGTCGAATTTCGCGCCGAATTCTTCAACGCTTTCAATCACGCCCAGTTCTTAAACCCGGGCTACGACGGCTTCAGCGGCAATTTTGCCGAAATCACCACGGACCGAGGGCCACGGCTGATTCAGTTTGGGCTGAAGTTTTACTTCTAGACCGAAGCGGAATCAAAAATTAAAAGGCCCGCTCCAACGTGAGTTGAAGCGGGCCTAATTTTTTGCGGCGCCGGTCCCGATAGCAACGCGGCCGCTTGGCAAAAGGGGGCAGCGGGGACGAGGTCGTCGCTTAGGGTGTTCGTCGAGCGCGACCGGACCGCTGCCATCTCTTTGGGACGATGCCGCCGTTATGGCGACTGCCGTGGCCGCCACGCGAAGCCTGCGCGCGTTATCGCGGCCGCAGGCCTGGCCTGTATGAACTCAGCGGCCTGGGGCGCATCCGAAAACGCGGTGCGAGTGGAGGCGGCACGTTATGCAGCGACGAACCGCAGTTGCTGCAGAATTCGTGCTGTAGCCCCTCCACGCGCAGCCAATGACCGCGCGCCGGGCAATCTGGATTCAGACATTGCACCGTCCATCCGGGCAAATACTGCATCGTTCTCCAGTTTGAAATCCGAGCCGAATCCGCTCGCACAAAACCCAAATCCCCCAATGCGAGTCGAGCCAGCCGGGAAGATGGCGGGATTGTGCGGGAAGGGTCCTTGTGTGTCAAGAAAAATTCATACTATTAGTAGCGGTACTGTTGCAAGCATGGAAAAGAAGCAGGGAAATACGTTTTGCGAACGCCGATTGCGGAGTGATTCTCTACCCGAAACACTCAGCGCTCAATTCGCGCTGCTCGTTGGTTTCTTCTGGTCGGAGCTCGAGCCGGCCTTGCCCTGGAGCGAAGCCAGGATGTCCCGCGCCTGCTGCAGTTGCTGCTTCTTGTTTGCGACGTCGGCCTGCTCTGCGTCCAGCGCCGTTTTTCCGGCCTTATCGTCCTGGTAGTTTGTTTTGCCGTAGTACATGTCCGAGTCGAGGGTGTACTTGCGTTGGGCGAAATCAAGATCTTGTTCGAGACTCGCGACCTTGCCCTTGGCTTGCTGAATGGCGGCGTCGAGCTGCGTTTTATTTTCGACAGACTCCGCTGATGCTTCGGGCGCTGCCGAAGCTGACACCGGGGGCGCGGTGGAACCAACCACGTTCACGCCATCGCCCTGCTTCGGGATGCTATCGTTGTCCCAGACGTGCGCTGGCTTGGGCTGGCTTTTCTTTAGCTCGCGGGAGTGGCGGGCTGCCTCCGCTGGCGATTCAGTCTTGGGCGCCGAATCTGATGGTTGTTGAGCGGTCTGCTGCGACTGAGATTGTGCGGGCGCGGAACTCGAGGTCGCCGCAATCGTGAAGAGCAGCAGCGGCCATCCCAAACGTGTGATCCTCATTGCAGCACCTCTCTGCGAACCTACGTGCGCACGCCGGCGACCGTGCCGTCGCAGGCGTCAATCTATGTTAGTCGCCACTGCAGGGGTCGCGCAATCCGTGTCGCATCGCGCTCCCAAAGAAGCACCCCATCCAGCTGGGCGATGTGGCCGCACGCTGAATCTTGCCCTTCGTAAGCTGGAAAGCCATACTCCACGTCTAAAACGCGAGGGCAAATGGAGAGTTATCTGATGACAAACCGTCGGCGCCTTGCATCGGGTGTTCTGGCGTCGATATTTTTCGCGTTAGCTTTCGCGGCGGCGCCAGCACTAACCGCGAAAACCTATCCGGCGGCGGCCTGGCGATCGCCCGCGTCTGCACAGACAAATATTCCGCGGCAAAATTCTCCGGGGGCTCCGGACAGCCAAGCGCACGAATCGCAGAAGCGGGTCACCAGCTACACGCTCCCGCCGGAGACATACGCGAAGGCGCGCCATCTAAATCGAATCAGCTTCCTCGTCCGGTTCTTTTTGCCTTTCTACCAAATTGGATTGTTGGCGTTGATGCTGCGCTGGGGCTGGTCTTCTAAGTTTCGCGATTGGGCTGAAGCGGCGTCATCTCGAAGGATCGCACAAGTCG
>JBAPOP010000037.1:0-26681 GCA_049279675.1 Candidatus Acidiferrales bacterium | reverse complement strand
ACGCGCTGGCGCTGGCCGCCGGAAAGTTCGTTCGGGCGGTGCATCATTCTGTCGGTGAGGTCCACTTGCGCAAGCGCCTGCTTCGCGCGCACGAGCCGTTCTTCGGAGGGTGTGCCGTTGTAAATCAACGGCAGCTCGACGTTGTGAAGCGAAGTCGCGCGTGGGAGCAGATTGAACGTCTGAAAAACGAAACCGATCTCTTTATTGCGAATGTAAGCGAGTTCATCGTCGTCCAGTTCGCTCACCAGCCGCCCGGCAAGATAGTAGCGTCCGCTCGACGGCGTATCGAGGCAGCCGATCAGGTTCATCAGCGTGGATTTCCCGGAGCCTGAGGGGCCCATGATGGCGACGTACTCGCCTTTGCGGATTTCGATCGTGATGCCGCGAAGCGCGTGCACCTGCTCCGATCCCATCTCGTAGGTCTTCCAGAGATCCTCGGTGTGAATGACGATTCCGGTGTCGATGAGGTCCTGCCGGAACGACATTGCCGCGTCGGCTTCTTCAACGGGCATGAGAAATTGTCTCCTCGAGTTTCACGCGGCTAATTGTTTTGCTGTTCATCGCGCTTCGGTTCGGAATTATCAACCTTCACGTTCGCGCCGGGGCGCAGCGTCCGAAGCGCCTTGTAGCTGCCGGTGACGATCTGATCGCCTTCGTTCAGTCCGCTGACGATTTCAATGTCGGTGACGCCGCTGATTCCCGTCTGCACCGGCACAAACTCAGCTTTCCTGCCGCGGAGCACGAAGACGCCCTGGATATCTTGCTTGTCGGCCGCGGCGGCAGCAGCGCTGTCCGGCCGGGTGGCGGCAAGCGTTACGCTCGATCCGCCTTTCGATTTGTTCGCAGCCTCGTCGAGAGCGCGCTTCGAGCGCATTGCGAGCGCCTGAATCGGAATTGTCAGCACGTCCTTTTTGGACGACGTCTTGATCGTAGCCGTGACGGAGAGGCCGGGTCGCAAATTATCCGGCGGATTGTCGAGCCTTACAACCACTTTGAAATCGCGTGCTTCCTGAGTGTTCGCTGTCGTCTGAGTCGTGGCGAGCCCCGAAGACCGCAGAATCGCCTGATCGCCGACCTCCGTGACGTGGCCAGTGAATGTCTTTCCGGGAATCGCGTCAATCTTGATGTCCGCTTCTTCGGCATTGCGCACGTTCACGATGTCCGTTTCGTCCACTTTTACTTCGGCGGTGACTACGGACATATCCGAGATCGTCATCAAGTAGCTGCCGGTTGCGTTCTGAATTCCGGGAACGACGTTTTCTCCGACGCGGACCGCGATGTAGCTGACGATCCCGTCAATCGGCGCGGTGTAAGTCGTCTTGCGCAAGACGTCCTTTTGATGAACGAGGACTGCGCGGTTCTGATCGAGGCCGTGGCGCGCTTCTTCGAGCATGGCGCGGCTCTGCGATAGTTGCGCCTTGGCAGCGTCCACTCCAGCGCTGGCGCCGTCGAAAGTTGACTTCTGCGCGTCGTAATCCTGCTTGGCAATCAATTGCTCGTCGTAGAGCTTCTGGCTGCGCTCCCAATCGAACTTGGCCTTCTCATAGTCGGCCTGGCGCTGCGCGAGTGTCGCCTGCGCAGACTTCAAGCTTGCTTGGGAGGCTTGCACTGCGGATTCCGAGGATTCGATCCCGGCCTGCTGCGCCTCGACGTCGGCGGCAGGTTGAATGCTCTCGAGCTTCAGGAGAACGTCGCCCTTGTGAACGTGGTCGCCTTCCTTGACCACGATTGCCGTGATTTTGCCGATTCCCTCGCCAAGGATGTTCGAATACGTCAGCGGCCGCACTTCACCGGACGCCGTTACCACAGACGTCAGATCCCCGCGCTTCGTGGTTCCCGTTTGGACGGCGGTAACGTCCTTATTCGCCTGGTAGACGCTGGCCCATAGAATCACACCCAGCACCACCGCCACACCGGCTCCGATCGCAATTTTCTTCCCAGTTGTCATTTACAGGTTCCTTCAGAAGTTGACTATCCCTATGGATATAGACGCCACCGCACCCGAATGGCTTATTTAAATACGGTTCTCAAGGCCAAATTGTTTCTCGCGGGTATCCTTTGCAAGCAGAAGCGAGCGAAGGAAGGGCGAAACGCAGTCAAAAAGCGTTCCGTAGAAGCGTTTACATTCCCCGGAATTAATTCACCCCATTGTAGTTCGTTTCGCCAACTCTGAAAAGGGTTGTGCACAAAGAAGCCCCTGGGAGGGGAGATCGCGAGGCAACCCTCCTGCGAGAGGGAGATTCTGATTCCATACGGGGAATTCCCTATGGGAATCACAGATTGACCTGTCCTTGCGGACAGGATAGAATTCGAGCGATTCTGGGGTATAGGTGTCTTCATGACCACCGGGCTTAAGTACCTTGTATTTCCTTTCGTAATTATAGGCTTAGCGATACCTCCTCAGCCGATCTCTGCTCAATCGGACCAGACTGACAACAAACCAGCACCCGACGCAAAGCCGCAGACAGACACGAAGCAGGGCGAAAAAGAACGAAAGAGGCGCGACAGGGCTCTCGAGAAGGAATTGGCGTCTCCTTACAAGAAATGGCTCGAGGAAGACGTCGTTTACATTATCACGCCCGAAGAACGCGGCTCGTTCCTGAGATTGCAAACGAACGAAGAACGCGAGCAATTTATCGAGCAATTCTGGCTGCGGCGCAATCCAGACCCGGATTCGCCGGAGAACACGTTCAAAGAGGAACACTATCGCCGGATCGCCTACACCAACGAGCATTACGCTTCAGGCATTCCTGGATGGAAGACGGACCGCGGCCGGATTTACATCATGTGGGGCCCGCCGGACGAAGTTGAATCGCATCCGTCTGGCGGTTCTTATGAGCGGCCGGCTCAAGAAGGCGGCGGCGAGACTTCAACATACCCGTTCGAGGACTGGCGTTACCGCTATCTTGAAGGCATCGGCAACGACGTTAATTTGGAATTCGTCGACCCAACCATGACAGGCGAATACCACCTTACGATGGACCCGAGCGAAAAAGACGCGCTGTTGTACGTGCCTGGGGCCGGCCTCACGATGATGGAATCTATGGGCCTTGCTTCGAAGACATCGCGATTCGACAACACTGACGGCACGCACATGGCGCAGCCGCTTGGCGGGCAACCTGAAAGCTATGAAGAGTTTACGCGCCTTGAGCTGTACGCGAAGATTCAGCAGGCACCTCCAGTAAAATTCAAGGATCTCGAAGCGATTGTGACGTCGCGGTTGGTTCGCAACCAGGTGTCGTTCGACTACCGGTTCGACTTCCTGCGAATCACCGGCGACACCGTTCTCGTTCCAATTTCAATCCAGATTCCTCACCGCCAGATGAGCTTCCAGGAAAAGGATGGCGTGGATTCGGCCACGATGAACATTTTCGCGCGCATCACGACGCTGAGCGGCCGCATCGTGCAGACATTCGAAGACCCTCTCAAGCAGGATGTGCCGAGTTCGCTTCTTCAACAATCCTTGAAGGGTTTTTCGATCTATCAAAAAGCCGTTCCTCTGAGTCCGGGACTCTACCGCCTGGATATCGTGCTGAAAGACGTTAACAGCGGAAACGTCGGCGTGGTAAACACGCGTCTTGGCGTGCCGCATTATGAAGAAGACAAGTTGTCGTCGAGTTCGCTGATTTTGGCCGACCAGATTCAGCGTGTTTCATCGCACGACATCGGCCTCGGTCAATTCGTGCTGGGCGACGTCAAAGTCCGCCCGAAGATGGATTCGACATTCGCATCAAATGAGCACCTTGGAATCTTCCTTCAGGTGTATAACCTCAAGGTTGACGACAAGACTCACAAGCCGGACGCCGCGGTGGAATATCGCGTGATGAAAGAGAAGGACCCGACGCCGGTCCTGAAAATGAACGAATCGGGCGAACAACTCGGGGAGCGCGGCGAAGAACTGACGCTCGAAAAAGCGCTCACACTCAGTGCGCTGACTCCCGGCAAATACAAACTGGAAGTTCAGATTACGGACAACGTGTCGAAGGAAACTATCACTCCGACAGCGGATTTTACGGTGAAAGCTCCCACCCAATGAACCGGGGAGGTGACGCATCGTGACTTGGAAGATGATTCGCGCTTTGACTGTGCTGGCTCTCGCGAGCTTCGCGGCTTTGCCGCTCGCTGCGGCGCCGCAGCCTGGAAAAATTAGCGGCGTCGTGGTGGACCCGCATGGCACGCCTCAGATGGGCGCGACTGTATTCGTCGTGTCCGAGCAAGCCGCAAGTGCCGCTCCCCTTCAACTTTTGACCAACGATCGCGGACTCTTCGCGACCGATGGACTCGCATCCGGCTTCTATTCGATTCGCGCGACTCTCGCGGGCTTCCTCCCGGCCATCGAACAGCACATCCACGTCAAGGATCAGCAAATCACCCAGCTTCAAATTGAGCTAGGCTCGATCTTCACGTCGCTCGACAAATTCCGCCGGGCGACTGATCAGGAAGCTCCGCCGGATGAATGGACTTGGGTCCTGCGCACATCCGCTTCGACGCGGCCGATTTTGCGCTGGGATGAAGGCGAAGTGCTTCTCGGCGGGCAGTCCGTCAACGCGGAAATCGCGCAGCAAAAGCAAGCGCGCAGCTTATTCGAGTTGACGAGCGGCGGCCTGCATCCGGGTTCGATTTCGAATCTACCGGACGCGCCGGCTACTGCCTTTGCCTACGATGAGAATCTTGGCGCGCGCGGCCATCTCGTGTTCGCAGGGGAGTTTGGATACGACAGCGCTTCGGCCAGCGGCGGATTCGTCGCGGAATGGCTGCCGAGCGGCAACCCTCACACCGGCCCCGTCTCCGCCCTCGTCATACGCGAATCGGAACTCGGGACGGACAGTCCCGCGTTTCGCGGCGCGCGCCTGTCGCACGACGATCAATTGCAACTCGGCGATAGAATCCACCTCCGCTACGGCGGTGAATTTCTGATGGCGGGATATGAGGGCACCACGTCGAGCATTCGTCCGCGCGGCGAGTTGGCTTATCAAGTTTCGCCGAACTGGATTGCCAGCGCGACGATTTCAAGTCACCCCTGGCAGGATTCCGATGCATCGTCGGGCGCACTCGAATCCGCGCTCACGAATCTCGATGAGTTCCCGACGTTGCTCGTCCGCGACAATCGCTCCGTGCTGGCGGATGATCTCCACGAAGAGATCGCCATCGAGCACACGTTGAATCCGAAGGCGAGCGTTACAGCAGCTGTCTTCCACGATCATTCGAACGACACAGCCGTGATCGGCCGCGGCAACGAGACCAGCTCTGATTTTCTCCAGGATTTTTATTCAGACGCGTTCGCATACGACGCCGGTGCTTCCTCATCGTGGGGCGCGAGGATTGCCTACGAACAGAAGATCACAGACCTGATCAACGCCGCAGTCGTATATGCGTACGCGGGCGCGATGGTGCCGAACGCGGACGATAATTCCTCGGAATCCTTGCGCGACGTTCTGCGAACGCAGAATCGCTCGAGCCTCGCTTTTCGCGCTTGCGCCCAGCTCCCGCATTTTGGGACGCAACTCACGATCGGCTATAAGTGGATTGATGGCCAAGTCGTGTCGCGGCAAGACGCTTTCGGCGAAGCGATGTACAACATCGACCCGTATTTGAGCGTAATTATTCGCCAGCGCCTCCCGAAGTTCGTTCCGGGACACGCCACCGCGATGGCCGATTTCGGCAACCTCCTGGCCCAGGGATACGTGCCCCTACAGACTCAAGACGGCCAGGTAATCCTCGTTCCGTCGTACCGATCGTTTCGAGGCGGCGTCAGTTTCCAATTCTAAGCTCATATTAGACCCAGTACCGGAATTGGTAACGTGCCTCCCAAAAGTCATATCTTAGCGAACTCAGCCTCTCAGGAAACCTGTAAGTATATGTCGTATCAGAAGATGTTTAGGGCCTCAACATCCCATCTCTGGAAGCGTACGTGCAAACAATTCTGAGGATGTCTGCGCCTGAAGACGCCCTATGACCGACGGGCTCAGAATGCGGGTTGGTGCGGTGGCTTTGGCCATCTTGACCATCGCTGCCGTCGTTTTTGCCGCTCTCAATTTCAAGCAACGCGAAGTCTTCCCTGCT
Organism: Candidatus Acidiferrales bacterium; assembly: GCA_049279675.1. Classification (GTDB taxonomy): domain Bacteria; phylum Acidobacteriota; class Terriglobia; order Acidiferrales; family UBA7541; genus Palsa-147. The sequence continues at coordinate 20,618 of JBAPOP010000037.1, read as the reverse complement.
CCTGACGATGGTGTTACATGGCTTGATTCGCCGTCAGGTGTTCAAGCTTGGCACATCGCTCCGGGATCTCCTGCGGAGAAGAGTGGAATCCGGACGGGCGATTACGTCCGCACCGTGCGCGGCATTCCGATTCACCGCGCGACCCAGGTCACGCAAGTGCTTTTCCGCGCGGGCGAGTGGACTGAGCTTACTTATCAAATCGAACGCGGCAACGCTTCTTTCGACACAAAACTGATTACGGCGCACGCCGAAAATCCCTCGTCACTCGAAAACTACCTTCGCATCACCGGTCTCTTCTATCTCTTCATTGGATTGTTCATCTTCGCGCGACGATGGAACGCGCCGCGTGCCGTGCATTTCTATCTGTTCTGCCTGGTGTCGTTCATCTTTTACAGTTTCCATTACAGCGGCAAGCTGAATCCATTCGACTGGACGATCTACTGGGGCAATGTTGTGGCGTGGCTTCTTCAGCCAGCGTTGCTCGTCCACTTCGCGGTGGTTTTCCCCGAGCGGCGCGGACGCGTGCGCTCGAAGATTCTCGCGATTTACAGCATTCCAGCGCTGCTGCTCGCGCTTCACGCGCTTGTGGCCGCCGATCTCATCGACGTCTTTTCGCCGATCGGTTCGCGAATTGTTTTGGACCGCATTGAACTTGCGTATCTCGGCGTCTACTTCCTCGCCGCGGCGCTGATTTTCGCGTTGAGCTACCGGCGCTCCGCCACCGCAATCCTTCGCCAGCAATTAAAGTGGGTAACCGGAGGGACCGTAGCGGGAATCGCGCCTTTCTTCCTGTTCTACATCGTTCCGTACTTCTTCGGCGTCGTTCCCAAGCCGTGGATGAAGCTCTCGGTTTTCTCCCTGGCATTGATTCCACTTTGCTTCGGCTACGCCATCGTCCGCTACCGGTTGATGGACGTGGATATTATTTTCAAGCGTGGCCTCGCCTACACGTTTGCGACAGCCGCGGTGGTCGCCATTTATTTTTCCACCGTCGCGCTGATCGGCGAATTCTTCCACTCTGCGTGGACCACCGGGCCGGTCGGCGTGGTCGTCGCGATCGTCATCGCCGCGTTTCTTTTTGAGCCCGTTCGAGACTGGACGCAAGTTCGTCTCGATCGATTTTTTTATCGCGACCGGCTCGACTATCGCCGGACGTTGATTGAATTCGGAGCCACACTCACAAACGAAGTTCGCCTGGAGCCGTTGCTCGGCTCCGTTCTCGACCGCATCTCGCAGACGCTGCTCGTCGATCGTCTCGCGATATTCCTCGAAGAGCCGGCCCAGCCCGGATCCTTCGTGATGTCGCGCACGATGGGCGTAAACGCGGAAGGGCCGCTCGATTTGAGTTTCCTCGATGCGAACCGGCCTCAATTCCAAAAGAATGGATGCTTGTTCTTCGAGTCCGCGCGCGCGGCCGTCGGAGAAACGGATTCCGTGCGGCACACGCTCGACCAGCTCGATCTGAACTATTTCATCTCGTGCCGCATCCACGACCGCGCCGCCGCCATCCTCGGCCTCGGCAAAACCGTGGACGGCGACTACCTCACGAGCGACGATCTCGAGCTGCTTCTCACCATCGGCAATTACGTTGGAATCGCCGTCGAGAACGCGCGGCTGTATAACTCCCTCGAGCAAAAAGCCACGCAAATTGAGCGCTTGAAAGATTTCAGCGAGAACATCGTCGAGTCTTTGAACATCGGCGTCTTGACCGTCGATCTCGACGATCGCATCGAGTCGTGGAATCCGCAGCTAGTGAGATTGCTCGATGTTCCGCGAAGCCAGGCCGTTGCCCGCCGGCTGGAGGAAGTCCTCCCGCAGGATCTCGTCGGCGAATTGGTCTCCCACGCGAGCGATGACCGCGTAAGCGGAATCTACAAATTCCATCTCCGCACACCCACCGGACGTCTGGCGGTCGTAAATGTCTCCGTGGCGCCTCTGGTTGGCAAGACGGGATCGCGAATCGGACGTCTAATCCTATTGGACGACATCACGCAGCGAGTGCATCTCGAAGAGCAGACGTTGCAGACCGAAAAGCTGACGTCGCTCGGCCTGCTGGCGGCCGGCGTGGCTCATGAAGTGAATACGCCGCTGGCCGTGATTTCGAACTACATTCAGATGCTCGCGAAACAACTTCCAGCGGACGATCCGAAGCAGAAGACGATCGACAAGATCGTGAAGCAAACATTCCGCGCCAGCGAGATCGTCAACAATCTCCTGAATTTCTCGCGCACCGGCGCGGCGGAATTTGTCGAAGTGAATATGAACTCGGTCCTCGATGAAACTCTTACTCTCGTGCAGCACCCGTTCCGCATGTCGAAAGTGAACGTCGTTCGCGCGTTCCAGCAGACTTTGCCGCCCGTACTTGGTTCCACCACGCGGCTCCAGCAGGTGTTCCTCAATCTCTTTATGAACGCGCGCGACGCCATGCCGACCGGCGGAATGCTCGAAGTCCGGACGTCGGCGCACAATGGTTCGGTTGAAATCGAAGTGACCGATACGGGCAGCGGAATTCCCGCCGAACAGCTCAATCGCATTTTTGATCCGTTCTTCACCACGAAGTCTATAGGTCGCGGCACGGGACTAGGCCTCTCCGTAAGCTACGGGATCATCAAAGAGCATGCGGGCAAGATCGATGTCCGCTCGACACCGGGAAAAGGCACGTCCTTCCGGCTCGAATTCCCGGTAGCTCAGAAGGCCGTTCATGCCTAAAGGCTCGATTCTTGTCATCGACGACGAAGCCGAAATTAGGGAAGGACTCGAAGCGCTCCTTTCCTCCGAAGGCTTCCAAGTCACCTTGACCGACACGGCCGCGTCCGGCCTCGCGAAGCTCGAAGACCAACCGTTCGATTTGCTTCTTCTCGATGTCAGCCTGCCCGACCGCAACGGGCTCGATCTGCTGCGCGAAATTCGCCGGCGCGATCCGTACCTTTCCGTCATTCTGATCACCGCATTTGGCTCGATTGATATGGCGCGGGCCGCGTTCAAGAGCGGCGCGCAGGATTACATCACCAAGCCATGGTCGAACGACGAGCTCATCGCGCAGGTTTCGCTCGCCATCGAAGGCCGCCGGCTGCGTGAAGAGAACGTTCAGCTCAAGCGCGCGTTAAAGCAGCGCTACAATTTTCCGAGCATCATCGGCAAGAGTGAAAAAATGCTTGCGGTGCTCGATCTCGTTACGCAAATCGCTCCTTCGCGTTCCACCGTCCTCATAAATGGCGAGAGCGGGACCGGCAAAGAAGTGATCGCCAAGGCGATTCACTCGGCTTCGACGCGAGCCGATAAAGCATTCATTCCGATTAACACCGGCTCGATCCCCGTGGATCTGCTCGAATCGCAGCTCTTTGGCCACGTCAAAGGCGCTTTCACCAGCGCCGTGGCTTCGAAGAAGGGCCTGTTCGAAGTCGCGGACCAGGGCACAATTTTCTTCGATGAAATCAGCACGATCGGCGCGGAAACACAGGCGAAGCTCCTCCGCGTGATTCAGGAGCGCGAGTTCATGCGGCTCGGCGGAACGGACACGATCAAAGTGGACGTCCGGATACTGGCTGCGTCGAATGAAGACTTGATGGGTCTCGTGCGCGAAGGGAAATTCCGCGAGGACCTTTACCACCGGCTCAACGTTATTTCGCTTCATCTCCCGCCGTTGCGCGAGCGCAAGGAAGATGTTCCGCTGCTCGTCGAGCGATTTCTCGAACGATATTGCCAGGAGAACGGCAAGCCGCCGCGCAATTTCACGAATGGCGCGATGAAATTGTTGATGGATTACGACTGGCCGGGAAATGTGCGTGAACTCGAGAACGTCGTCGAGCGCGCTGTGGTCCTTTCCATTCAGGAATTGATGGACGTGGATTTGCTGCCTGAGAGCGTCCGCACGCGCGAAATTGTGAAGGGCGTTCGCTTGCAGCTTGCCGAATTCCTTCCACCGATGCCCGGCGAGTCCGCCATGCGCGGCAATTCGCCATCGCATTCGCTTTTTGAAATTATGGAAGAGGTAGAGCGCAGAATCATTGTGGACATGCTCGAACGTACCAACTGGAACCAGACCGAAGCCGCCGAGCGCTTTCAAATCCCTCTTTCGACGTTGAATCAAAAAATCAAGCGCCTCGGCATCGAAACGCGCCGCCGCACGGCCTCATCTCCGCGCGGAGGATTTGGCTCCGAAGCGGAAGATTCCGCCAGTGCCACCACAACCACCCGCTAAAGCGAATACCTGTGTGCCGCAATTTCTTTAGGATTTTCCCTGCGCCGTGGATTTCCAATTGCGAGGCATCAGCGTGGTGCTCAAATCCAGGCCCGAGAGATCCACGCCTTCAAGATCAGTCTCGCGCAGGACGGTTGTAGTGAGATTGGCGCCGTGAAAATCCGCGCCGTGCACGTTCGCAAGGCGGAAATTCGCAGCTGTGAGGTTTGCGCCGCGAAGAATCGCGCCGCTCAGATCGGCGCGGAAAAGCTCCACGCCGTTCACTTGTGCGTCCGTTAGATTCGCGCCGCTGAAATTCGTTTCCGTTGAGTCCGTGCGGCGCAGGTCCGCGCCCTTCAAATTCGCTTTGCTGATATCTGCAAAGGTTAATTTCGCTTCGCGCAGCGACGCGCCTTCGAGATTTGCTCCTCGAAGATTTGCGTAGGAAAGATTTGCGCCTTTCAGATCGGCGTTCGAGAGATCGGCGCCGCTTAAATCGGCTCGCACGCCCGCATCATCCCCGCGTGTAAATCGTAGGTGCGACTCCAGAATTTCCGAAAGCCGTTTTCCGTTATGCCGGATGCTGCGTTGTGATCTCAATTCGTCTCCGCCTCGCGGCCGGCTATGAGGCAACGCGGCGAATCGCCCCACGCGCCGCCTGGATCAGCCTGACCGCATCAAATCTTACTAGAATCTGCCGGATTGGCGCACCCCCAACCGCGATCGCTCGTCGAATCTCCGGGCGCCAAATTTGTGGTAAGTTGAGAGACCAATGCGACTCCTCGAGAAACTAGTGAATCGGGCGCGCGCGCTGCCGCAGCGCATCGTTCTGCCCGAAGGCGAAGATGAGCGCGTGATTGCCGCAGCGTCGCAAATCGCCCGCCAAGGCTTTGCGCGAGTGACGCTGCTCGGGCGTAAATCCCTGATTGAAGCTCAAGCGCAGAATAATAAAATTGCGCTCGATGGCGTCACAATTCTCGAACCGACTTCCAGCCAGCGCCTCGATGCCTACTCGCAAATTTATTATGAACGGCGGCGCGCCAAAGGTGTTTCGCTCGAAGAAGCTGACGCCACCGCGCGCAAGCCCCTCTATTTTGCGCAATTGATGGTAGCAGCCGGCGACGCCGATGGCTCGGTTGGCGGCGCGGCGAATTCGACGGCGGACACGGTGCGATCCGCGCTTCACGCCATCGGCCTCGCGCCCGATTCGAAGTTGCTTTCGAGCTTTTTCCTCATGATCGTGCCGCCTCGCGAGGGCACTGCCTTCAGCGAAGGCGGCATGCTATTCGCCGATTGCGGCGTGGTCCCTGATCCGAACGCCGCCGAGCTCGCCGAAATCGCTATCGCCACAGCCGATAACGCTCGCGCATTTCTCGAAGTCGATCCGCGCGTGGCTTTGCTTTCCTGGTCCACCAAAGGCTCCGCCGAGCATCCGCACATTGAGAAAGTGCGTGAGGCGCTGCGCATTGCGCGCGCCCGCCGTCCGGAACTCTCGATCGACGGTGAATTGCAAGCCGACGCCGCGATTGTACCGTCCATCGGAGCGTCCAAGGCGCCGGGCTCGCCGGTCGCTGGCCGTGCCAACGTGCTGATCTTTCCCGATCTCGATTCGGGGAATATTGCGTACAAACTCGTCGAGCGCGCCGCTGGCGCCCTCGCGCTCGGCCCGATTCTGCAAGGCCTCGCTCGGCCGGCGAACGATCTCTCGCGTGGCTGTTCCGCTGAAGATATCGTCAACGTGGTGGCTATAACCACCATCCAAGCTATTGAGGCCAAGCAGGCTGCGTCGCCCACGCACGCCTAGGACGTGAAGATTTCGGCGCCGTATGCGTCTGATGTCACGACGCAAAATCGAATGAACGCTCGCTGCTTCAAGCACGTGCCGTTGATTCTCCTGGTTGTGGCGCTCCCATCCGTCGTGGGACACGTGTACGGGCGCGGCTCGCTTCTGCCGTCCGCACAAGATGAAAAGCCGATCGAAGAAATTGTCGCCAATCTCGCCGCCGGACGCGTGATCGTCGGCGTGTTCAAAGACGGCATCGTAATCGGCAGCATCGAGAACTCCGTCGAAACCGGAAGTCTCACGCCGCCGATTGTTCCAATGAACTCTCGCCGTGTCGGAGTGCTGCTCGGCGCAGCGGAGTTCGTTTCTCCGTCGTCGCGGCAGGTTCTCGCGAAGCTCTCGCACGATCTGCCGCACGTCCGTGGCGATGCGCCGCTCTCTGCGCAGCAACCGCATCTCACCGGAACCACTGACATTCTGAAGGCAGGCGATATTGAGCAAATCGGACTGGGATTGATGGTTCGACTCAACGAAAACGCATCCCAGATTCACAGTCAACTCAACTTCACCGCGAACGAACCGCTCACTGAGCTTGTCCTGGCCGACTACATCGAGGGCTATGGATCCGAGGTGTGGTTCCTCACCTACACAATTGGACAGGAGCCCGAACGTGGCGATTTCTGGAACACGCGCGTTCACCGGCCGCGATATGTTCAGTTCTGGCCACCCGAGAAAAAAGCGCCGCGCACACTTATTGAATTTGATTATCCGGCCGAAGATAAATCCGTCACACTCCGCGACATGCTACTCACCCACGACGCGCGCCTCGATAAGATCCGCTTGTCGTCGCCTGAGATGGCCGCGGTTGCCGATTCCATTCTTCGCGGCGACCTCGACAAGATTCTCGTTGCCGCGGGCGAGCCTTATCTGCGCGCCGCAATTGATGCAATCGCGCAAGGAAATCACGAGCAGATTGGTGTCATCAATTTTGAAACTGGTTTTGAGTGGATTGTCGCCCCGCCGAAAGAACCGAAGCCGCCCGCCGACAAAGCGGATCAGGGCGACAAGCCTCCGTCGCTCGAGCGTCCGGCGGACGCACCTACGCTGCTAAAACCGTAATGCCGATGTGAAGATTCGTGTTCGCCGCGCGACCGCGATAGAGGGATTACTTTCCAGTTTTCGCGCGTTGCTCCTGGAGCCGCGCGTTTTTCTCAGCGACGCCCTTCGCGAGATCCTCTTTGTGCGCTGCCAACCGCTTTGCCACCCCGGCGTCAGAGAGACCAATGATTTGAGCCGCCAGGATCGCCGCATTCACGGCCCCAGCCTTGTCGATCGCCATTGTCGCGACCGGAATGCCCGCGGGCATTTGAACTACAGCAAGCAGCGAATCCATCCCATTCAATGGCGTCGTTGCCAGAGGAACGCCGATCACCGGCAGCGTCGTCACTGCCGCTACGACGCCAGCCAGATGTGCGGCTCCGCCAGCTCCGACAATGATGCATTTCAAACCGCGGCTCGCGGCGGACGTCGCGTACTCGTGCGTCCGGCCAGGCGAGCGGTGCGCCGACGTCACTTCCATTTCGTACGCAATCTCAAACTTCTCAAGCGTCTTTCCGGCCTCGGCCATTACGGGATAGTCCGTGTCAGAACCCATGATGATTCCCACTGATGCTTTGGATTTGTCGTCGCTCGATGCCAAGGGTTCCCTCACTCCGTAAATGAATTTTTCTGCTCAGAGCAAACTCCCAGCGCGTAATGAACTCCGCACTCCGTCACGGACTGATACCATTGATGGCAGTAAACGCGCTCACCGCCGCGCCGCCGATGTCGCTTCGAAATTGCATGCCGTCGAACTTTATATTACTAACCATGTCGTAGACTGATTTGCGGGCAGCCGCAAGATTCCGTCCGAACGCTGAGATTCCCAACACTCTGCCACCACTTACGTAGTAATTACCATCATCCTGCCGCGACCCGGCGTGAAACGCGATCGCGCTGGAGTCGCCGGTAGCAGAGTGAAGTCCGGTGATCCTTGCCCCGATCACTGGCTTCTCGGGGTATCCCTTCGCTGCCAAGACGACGCAAACACTAGCGCCACGCTTCCAGGCTGGCCGAATCGCAGCTAGATTGCCTTGCGCTGAAGCCATGAGCGCGTTCGCCAGATCGAAATCGGCTCGCAGAAGGATGGCCTGAGTTTCTGGATCGCCCATCCGGCAGTTATATTCCAGGACTTTGGGCCCGTTCAACGTGATCATGAGCCCAAAGTAGAGAAATCCTCGATACGGAATGCCTTCGGATCGCAATCCTTGCATTGTCGGCTGGACGACATCCGATTGAATCACTGATTCGAGCGCCGTTGGTAGCAGTGAATCGTCCGAATAAGCTCCCATTCCACCCGTGTTGGGACCGTAATCTCCGTCGAACGCGCGTTTGTGATCGCGTGTCGGAACGAACGGTAGTAGCCGTTGGCCATCCGTGAGCACAATATAAGAAAGCTCCTCGCCTGTTAGCCCTTCCTCCAACAGAATCTTTCGTCCGCCGTCGCCGAATTCCCGGTCGTCGATCGCGCGAGTGATGAATCTCTCCGCCTCTCCTCGATCGTCGGTAACCAGAACTCCCTTGCCAGCGCAAAGGCCGTCGGCCTTGATGACAACCGGCCACGCCACTTTGTCGAGTGCCTTCCTGGCGTCACTCGAGCTTTCGAAGGTGCCGTAAACACGAGCTGTTGGTATTCCGTTCCTCTCCATGAAATTCTTTGCGAAGATTTTTGATCCTTCGAATTGTGCGCCCGTCTCTCCCGGCCCCACTACGGCGAATCCCATTGCGCGCAATTCGTCTGCAAGCCCAAGGACGAGCGGCAGCTCCGGCCCGACAACGATGAGATCCGGCTTCAGCCGTCTGGCCAGCTCGCAGAGGCCCCGAACATCTCTCAGATCCGCCGGAACACAATCCGCGTCAAGCGAGATGCCGCCATTGCCTGGCGCGCACCAAATCTTCTCTACACTCGCACTCTGTTTGAGCTTCCACACGAGAGCGTGTTCACGACCGCCGCTTCCAATCACCAGGATTTTCATTTTATTTCCGTGAGAACGGAACGATACGGCGAGTGCTGGCCGCTGTCAACTGCAACGCACTTGAACCATTGCGAATAACGTGTTTACATCCGAACATATGCGATTCGCGATCCACTGGGATTTTGCCGCTGTGCTCCTCGTCCTGGCCGTTGTTGTTCCGTGGCGCGGATATGTACGAGTTAAACAATTACTTCGCAAGGAAAGGGTCGCCACTCCGGAACGGCTCGTCCTCTACGCCTCCACTATCGCGTTCCAATGGGTCGCCACTCTGTTTGTTCTTTGGCGGTCTCAGATTCATGGTTACCGCCCGGCCGACCTCGGAATCGCACTTCCGCACCCTTGGTTCGTCCTAGCCGTGGCTGCAACGCTAACAGCACTGATCACCGCCAACCAACTAGCGAGTATCCGCCGCCTCGCTTCATTGCCAAGGGATAAGCAAGGCCCTTTTCGTGCGCTTTCGCTAAAGTTGATGCCGCAGAACGCCACCGAACGGCTTGCGTTCTTTGCTTTGGTAACTACGGTCGCGATTTGCGAAGAGATTCTATACCGTGGCTGGGCGCAGAAAATCTTTCAAGATTTGTCCGGCGGCTCCGTCATTGTCGCCATCGTCGGCTCGGCTGCATTTTTTTCCATAGCCCATATCTATCAGGGACGTCGCGGACTGGTCGTAACTTTTATCGTAGGCACTGTCTTCTCGGTAGTCCGAGCGTGGACAGGAAGCCTAATACCAACGGTCGCGGCCCACTTTGCCGCGGATCTTGCGGCTGGGCTGCTGGCACCGGTCTGGCTGAACTCCGGTGTCAGCGAAGTAGCGGAAGTTGGCACTGCGACGAGCAGCAGCGACGCGGCGTCGTGATGCTCCGTCTATCTGTACCTGCGATACGATCAATCCTGCAATCTTACGATTTGAGCGTCCCGGATCTCCTCTGCGAGAAAATCCAGTCATACACAGAGCTTCTTCTCAAGTGGAATAGGCGGATTTCGCTGACATCAATCGAAAATCCCGAGGAAATCGTCCGGTACCACTTCGCAGAGAGCTTTCTTGCCACGAAGGCCTGCGAATCGCTCGATGGTCGGCTCGCCGACGTTGGCACCGGCGCAGGTTTTCCTGGCCTAGCACTGAAGATGTATGTCCCGACGCTCCAGGTCTCACTGATAGAGTCGAATTCGAAAAAGTGCGCGTTCTTGGCTGAGGCGGTTCGCCTGCTTCAGCTCGATGGTGTCAAAGTGATTCGTTCACGCTATGAGGAAATCCTGGCGCCCGAGGCGCCATTCGATTTCGTCACAGCACGAGCTCTCGGAAATCTTCCCTCGCTGCTAAACTGGGCGGCAAACGTGACTCCGATCGGTCGCGCATTACTTTGGCTGGGCACTGATGGAATTGACGCAGCTCGCAGCGCTTCAACCCATTGGGCTTGGAGCGAGCATTATTCGATTCCACAGACAAACGCTCGCTTCATTCTCGTCGGTTTGTACCAGAATGAGCGTTGATTCGTTCCACGTGGAACAAATCGAGCCCTTTTTAACCGGTTTCACGTGAAACAACTTGCGCACTTCGAGAATACTCTGCTAAATTCGCCTCGAATCACGGGGGGACAGGACAATTTGGCGCGTGTAATTGCCATCGCCAACCAAAAAGGCGGCGTGGGGAAGACAACCACGGCTGTAAACCTCGGTGCCTCCTTGGCCGCCGCCGAGCAGCGCACCCTCCTCATCGATTGCGATTCCCAGGGCAATATGACGACTGCGATAGGGTTCGCTAAGGATCCCAGTCGTCGAACTCTCTATCATCATCTCATACTCAACGAACCCCTCGAACGGATCGTCCTAAGAACTCAAGTTGAAGGCCTAGATCTAATCCCTTCGGACAAGAACCTTGTCGGCGCGGCTGTCGAGCTTGTTAACATGGAGAATCGGGAATACCGTCTGCGGGAGCTTGTCAATCAGCTTCGCGGAGCTTACAGCTACATACTACTTGATTGCCCGCCGGCTCTGGATTTGATTACGCTTAACGCCCTGGCGGCGGCAGATGCAGTCTTGGTGCCGATACAGTGCGAATATCTCGCCCTCGAGGGCGTCTCCGAGCTTCTGGACACGCTCATGCGCCTCCGTCGAACGATCAATCCCACGCTTGCGATCGAAGGCATTCTTCTTACGATGTACGACGACCGAACGACTCTCTCAAAGCAAGTCGCCGCCGATCTCAAAAGTTTCTTCGGGGCCCAAGTTTTTGAATCGATCATCCCTCGCAATGTCCGCTTAGCCGAGGCCCCGAGTCACGGGAAGCCAGTTTTGTTCTACGACATACATAGTAAAGGTGCTGAGAGTTACATTTTGCTAGCACAGGAGGTCATCGCCAATGCCGCGAAACGCCTTGGGCAAGGGGCTAAGTGCGCTCATTCGGGAGCCTGAACCGGCCGTCGCGCCCGCGCCGCCAGTATTTCCCACCGGCGAATCCGTTCAACAAATTGATATCGATCTCGTAGATCCCAGTCCATTTCAACCGCGCACACGTTTCAACGAGAGCGCACTCGAAGAATTGTCGAGATCGATTCAGACAACGGGAATTATCCAGCCACTCTTGCTTCGCCGACTCGGGAATCGCTATCAGCTGATAGCAGGCGAAAGGCGTTGGCGCGCAGCGCAGCGCGCTTCTCTGCAACGTGTTCCCGCGATCGTCCGCGAAGTTCCCGACGACATCGCAATCGAAATGACGCTCGTAGAAAACTTACAGCGCGAAGATCTCAATCCGATCGAGCAGGCCACCGCCTTTGCGCGATTGATACAAGACTTCCACATGACGCAAGAGCAAGTGGCGGAGCGCACCGGAAAGGACCGCGCGACGATCGCGAATGCGGTTCGACTTCTAAATCTGGAAACACAAATCCAGGACTTCATCGAAGAGGGCAAAATCACAGCCGGCCATGGCCGAGCTCTCCTCGCGATCGAAGATTCGAAAGCGCGTCTCGATTACGCCCATCGCGCATCCCGCGGCGGATTCACGGTTCGCCAACTCGAGCGCCTTGCGACGCGCAAGCCTCGCACTCACTCCATCGCGGCCACCGCAATCAGCGATCCCAACGCGCGCGCCGCACTTGAAGAACTGCAACGGAAATACGGAACGCGTGTCAGCCTGAAGACCAACCCAAACGGAAAGTCAGGCCAAATAATTCTTGAATACTACAATGATAGTGATTTAGCACGCTTGTATGATCTGTTGATTGGCTCTAAATACTACACACATGGTGCATAAGTAACTCCGTGCCCTGGCAATGGCTAGAGCGGCGTTCTGGCGAGGGTGAAGACTGGACCGGATTCCTGGAACAGGGAGTTCGGCTCCGCGGAGACCTTTTCGCGACCGGAACATTTCGGGTGAATGCCACAGTCGCGGGTCGCTTGTCTTCTGACGGCGTCTTGATCCTTGGCGAGCAGGCCGAAGTTGACGGCGAGTTGGAAGCTCGAATCGTTATGATTGGCGGCAAGTTCAAGGGAACAGTTCGCGCCACGGATCGGGTAGAAGTCCAGGCGACTGGCATCGTGAATGGTGATGTGTTTGCACCTTGTATGGTGATCGCTGCGGGCGCGATCTTTCAGGGTCGATGCCATATGGTATCGGACCCGCCTGCCGAACAAATCGTGACGATTCCGATTCGCTCACCCGCCCAGACTTCATCGTAGGTACGTTGGATCAGTCCAAGACGCAGCCGTCGCTCCGTTCGTCAGAACTCTGCATCAAATCCCAAGAGCGCGGCAGAAATAAGATCTGTCGCCGCGTCCACGAGGAGAATCGATTGCCCGAAGCCGTGAAATTGACCGCGACCGCAAAAGCCGCTGGTTGCGCTGCAAAGCTGAGCCCGAGCCTGCTCGAGGCCGTGCTGCGTCGCTTGCCTCTGCCAAATGATCCAAATGTGCTCGTCGGATTCGAGACCAGTGACGACGCCGGCGTATATCGCGTGGCCGACGATCTGGCACTCGTCCAAACGATTGATTTCTTCACGCCCATCGTCGACGACCCGTTTCTATTCGGCCAAATCGCCGCAGCAAATGCACTCAGCGATGTGTACGCGATGGGAGGCAGGCCGGTTACGGCGCTGTCCATTGTCGCGTTTCCTCCAAACGGCGCGCCGGATTTGCTGGAACAAATCATGCGCGGCGGCCTTTCGAAGATAAGCGAGGCGGGCGCGACTGTCGTTGGTGGACATTCGATCCGCGACGACGAGTTGAAATTTGGCTACGCCGTCACTGGTCTAATCGATCCACGCAAAATCTGGCGCAACGTCGGCGCGCGGCCCGGCGATGCACTGATTCTCACGAAGGCAGTCGGCACGGGCGTGATTTCGACTGCGCTGAAGCAGTGCCACGCCACGGAAGATTCCATTCGCGCGGCGAGCGACTCCATGTGCCGCCTGAACAAAAGCGGCGCGGATGCGTTGCATGAATTCAGCGCCTCGAATAATGGAGCCGGCGAGCCTGCAGTTCATGCCGTGACGGACGTCACCGGCTTCGGAATCCTCGGACACGCGAGAGAGATGGCGCTCGGCAGCGGCGTGTCCTTCCGCCTCGACCACACGCGCGTTGATTATCTGCCCGGGGCCATTGCAGCCTCGCAGGCCGGATTCCTTTCAGGCGGCCTGAAAAATAATCGTCAATTCGTCGAAGGCTGCGCGCTGTTCGCGGAAAATGTTGCCGAGGAATTTCGAAACTTATTTTACGATCCTCAAACTTCGGGCGGGCTTCTCATCGCGGTGGAGGAATCGCGCGCGAATGCCGTCCTCGACTCGCTCGAGCGGCATCAAGTCCGCGGCCGCGTGATTGGAACTGTCCTTTCGAAGCAATCGCCTTTGATCGAAGTCGTGTGACGGACAGGCCTCTCGTGTACACTCTTCGTTTCTCAACCGCATGGATCCGATAACTCACGGTATCGCCGGATCGCTCCTCGGAAAAAGTTTCTTCACGAAGCGCGAAGGCCGCATCGCCACGTTTGCATGCACACTGGGCGCCGTCTTTCCCGACGTGGACGTCTTCGCCGAATTGTTCTCTCGCGATCCGCTCTCCGTAATCCGATTCCATCGCGGCTTCACCCACTCGTTTGCCGGCCTCCCGATTTTTGCCGTGATGCTCGCGTGGCTGACGCGCATCGTATTCCGTAGGCGCGGCGCTCCATCGTTCGGGATCCTGACTCTCATTTACGCAATCGGCATTGCGAGCCACATTCTGCTCGATGCCACGACTTCCTTCGGCACGCGGCTCTTGAATCCGTTTTCTTCCGATCGCGTGGCGTGGGATTTGATTTTCATCGTTGATTTGGTATTCACGGCAATCTTGCTCGTGCCACAAGTCGCAGCGTGGATTTTCCGCGATCGCGAAAAAGCGAGACAGCGCGCCTGGCTGATGTGGATCGTATTTAACATCGCCGCATTCGGCGGATGGGCTCTCGCGACGCGCCTAGGATTCTCGTTCCATCTTTGGATTCTCGGAGTCGTGGCCGCGGCCCTCGCAGCGGTGTTCTTGCTGCCGCTTGCCGGCGGACGCGGCTTCGCAATTTCGCAGACGGCATGGTGCCTTGCGGGAACGATCGCGATGCTCGCCTACATCGCCGTGTGCGGCGTGGCGCATCATGCGGCGCTCGCCCGCGTTGAAACTTTCGTCGCCGAAAATCACATTGATGCCGTGCGCATCGGCGCAATGCCGACCCCGCCATCTTTTCTCGAATGGAGCGGCAAAATCCGCACGGCGGACGGCGTCTATCAATCGCGATTCGATTTGCGCGATTCCGCTCCGCCGTCGTTTCAGTTTCTCGCCGATTCTCCGCACGATGGCTACACGGCCGAAGCGATGAATTTGCCGGACGCTCGCGTCTACCTGTGGTTTGCGCGTTTTCCAGTAATCCGTTCGCATTTGATGGGAGAAGATCACGTCGTCGAGTTTTCCGATTCGCGTTTCACTGATCCCGGAACTAAGATGCCCGAACCGTTTCGCCTGCGCTTCGTGCTGAATCCTGATGGCCAACTCGTCGACGAGGAGTGGACGGAAGGCGCCGCCGGGCTGCGATCGAAAAAAGTGCCCGAGCGAAAGCTGCCGCCGGAAACAAAATGAAAGTTCTCATCTTCAGCGACATTCACGGCGATATTCGCGCTCTCGAAAAGTTGGTGAGCCAGCCCGCAGACGTTTACATCGCCGCAGGCGATCTCTCAACGTTCCGAAAATCTCTCGATCGCTGCGGAGAAGTGCTCGCGCCGCTCGGCGAAAAAGTCTGGGTGCTGCCCGGCAATCACGAAACGCACGACGACACTCGCGAGCTTTGCCGGCGATTCGGCTTCGTCGATTTTCATCGCCAAGTCCGCCAAATCGGCGCGACCACATGGGCCGGCCTCGGCTACAGCAACATCACGCCGTTCAAGACGCCGGGCGAATACACGGAAGCCCAAATCCAGGAGGCGCTCGGTGCCTTTGATAATTTGTCACCGCTTTACCTCGTCGCGCACGCGCCGCCGAAAGATTCGCAACTCGATGAATTCGCTCCGGGACAGCATGGAGGCAGCCCGACGCTGCGCGCATGGATTGCGCAAGAGCAGCCGCTTTATCTTTTCTGCGGGCACATTCATGAATGCGCGGGCCAGAGCGATCGAATTAGCCGGACGCAGTGCTTCAACGTCGGCAAAGCGGGATACACATTGGAAGTGGATTGACGAAAAGCCTAGCGCTTCGTTTCGGTGGGATAGATTACGAGATGGCGGCGCTCGCCCACGCCTTCGCTGTTTGTGCGCACGCCGGAAGCATTCGTGAGTTCGAGATGAATCAGCCGGCGGTCGCGCGCCGGCATGGGATTGAAGTGAAATGCATCACGCGTTTCGCGAACGCGCTGCGCTGCAACCCTCGCTGAAAGTTTCAATTCCTCCACGCGAAGCGCGCGAAATCCTCCGCAATCGAAACGGATGAGATCGTAATGTTCCGGCTGCAATCGCAACCACCGCAGCGCTATGTGCTCCAGCGCCAGTAGCAATTCCGCCTGGCGTTCAAGGAGCAGCGGTTCATCCTCGCCGTGAAAATCCACAAGAATTTGAGCTGTATCGGTCTGGCCGTCTTTCACCGGCGGTAGCGTGATCTCATACCGAATGGCCAGGCGCGTCGAACTCAGAATGAGATCGAAAAATTTCCGCAACTCCGCCGCGGCCAGCTCGCGATCAAATTTTCCGTCCATGAAAATGTTCACGCTCATCGTTCCGCCCGCGCCCTCGTCTTCACATCGAAAGCTTTCATCTCTTGTTGCCCTTCGAATTGTCTCTTTCGGTCAATGGGTGCGTCTTCACGAGATAGTATTGCTGCCCAATTCCGACGAGGTTGCTCGTAAGGTAATAAAGATTCAAGCCGCTCGACAAATTGATAAAGATGAAGCCCATGAACAGCGGCATGAACGCCAACATTTTCGCCTGTGCCGGATCGGCCGTGGCCACCGGCGTCATTTTTTGCATGAGATACATCGTGATCGTCATGACGATCGGCAAAATGTAGTAAGGATCGTGCGCCGATAGATCGTGAATCCATCCGAACCACGGCGCGTGGCGCAACTCGATCACGCCGCCAAGCATGCGATAGAACGCGAGAAGAAACGGAAACTGGACCAGCATCGGCAGGCAGCTGCCAAACGGATTGATGCCTTCGCGATTGTAGACTGCCATGACTTCTTCGTTCATCTTCCGCTTGCGCGGGTCGTTCATCGAATATTTCTTGTAGCGGTTCTGAATGCTCTGAACTTCCGGCGCGACTTTCTGCATTTTCTTCATCGAGCGCCAGCTCGACACCTTGAGCGGAAAGAGCGGGATGTTGATTACGAGCGTCAGGACGACGATGGCCCAGCCCCAGTTCGGAACGTATCGGTGAGTCCATTGCAAAGCTACGAGCAGCGGTTTGGCGATAATTCCAAACCAGCCGAATTGAACGAGGTCCTCGAGCGGCGGTTTCAATTGCGCCAGGATGTTCAGGTCTTTCGGCCCCACGAATAGGCGCATGCTGATGGGCCCCGGCGTCGTTGATCCAACCGCCATCTGCGCCTCGGGCTCTTGCGCCGGTTTGCCCTCTTGCATGACGTCGCGCTGCTGGACCCAATCCCACAAATTGACGCCTGAAGCATTCGGCAAAAATGCTGCCGCAAAAAATTGATCTTCGATGCCCGCGAATTCGAGCGTTCCAGGCTGCAGCGCCCGCTGATCGGAGTGGCCCGAGACTCCGAGCTTCTTGTATTGCAGCAAGTTCAACTTCAGATTCTGGCTGTAGAAGACATTGACGATCTGCGATTGCTTCGCGATGGCTATATCGCCAAACCCGCCGCGCCAGCTGACTCCAACCGGAAGCGCCTTGCCGTCTAAACTTGCCGAGGCATCGAACTCAATCTGGTAATTGCTGTCGAATTTCAGCTTTTTCGCGACGTCCAAGTGGCCGTCGCTCCAGTGAAACGTCAACTCCACCGGCGCTTGAAACGACGTGCCCTGGGAAGAAACTTGATAGAGGCCGGTGTTGGCTTTCGATTCGAGTTGCGGATCGTCGAGCGTCACTGAAAGTGGCCACGCATCGAATTGCTGCGACGCGGCTGTGTTGACAAGTTCGAGCGGCCGCGGCGGATTCTGATCGTCGAGATATTTCTCCAGCTTCCAACTATGGACCGTCGCCCCGCGATTCGACATTTCGACGCGATACACCGGACTCTCGATGACAAGCGTTTCCGCGTCGCTCGCTTGCAATGCTCCCGCGGGTGGAGCGATGGCAGCGACCTGTGTCGCGGCCGGTGCTGTCCCCGTCGTAGTAGTCGCCGTTATGGCAGGCGCCTGTTTCGGCGGTGCAACTGGCGGCTTGTAGAACTTGCTCCATATCCCGAGAATCGCAATCATCAGGACGAATGCGAGGAGCATCCGCTTCTCGTCGGATAGCTCCTTCATCGAGCAGACTCCTTGGTGTGCAGGCCTGGATGGAAATCAAGTTCGTCAGCGTCGGGAACCGGATCGAATCCGCCCTTCGTGAAAGGACGGCAACGCAGCAGCCGCTTGAGCGCAAGCCAAGAACCGCGGCGCGCGCCGTGCGTCGCGATGGCTTCCTGCGCATAGACCGAGCACGAAGGATAGAACTTGCAGCTTCCGCCGAAGAAGTGTGAAAGAAAAATGCGGTAGAAATAGACGCCAAAAAGAAGGATGGCGCGCGCCACGCCGGACGGCTTCGTCGGCGCTACGTGCCGGGCGTGCTCGCCGCCGGCGGGAGCGTGTGAAGCAGCTCCTTCTCGAGCGAAGCGAAATTCGCCTTCGCCACCGACGCGCGCGGATGAATCACGATGTCCCATCCCGAAGAAATCTCCTGGCGGTGCAAGCGCAAAATTTCGCGAATGCGCCTGCGAATCCGGTTGCGCACCACCGCGACGCCGAGCGCCTTTTTGACGCTCATACCGAACCGGCTGATCTCGCGTCCGTTGGAACGGAAGAATACTACGAACGATTGGCTTGAGCGGCGCCGGCCTTCGCGGTACACGGCGTCAAACTCGCCGCGCCGGATGAGCCGGTTGGCGCGCGGGTAATCCTGCCGTGGGCGATCAGACGCGCGTGAGGCTATGGCGCCCCTTTTTGCGGCGTTGCGAAAGAACTCGCTTGCCGCCCTTGGTCTTCATTCGTGCGCGGAAACCATGCTTCTTATGTCGGCGGCGCACATGCGGTTGGAACGTGCGTTTCGGCAAATCAAGCTCCTCAGTCCGCGTCGGCGGATGAAAATCAAACAAGTAGTGTAGTCGAGCCTACGCGCGTGGGTCAAGAAAGCGACGAGGCAAGCTTCTTCGGAACAATTTTCACAAATGACGGGTTGCAAAAGCATGGAACAGTGCCCGATCTGAACGCCCGGTCCGCGCGCCGCGCGTCAGTCCATCGCTCGACGCGAACGCGCAACCGGCAATTGTGGATCGGCTAAATCGTGCGGCTGGCAGTCGTAGGGCGCGCCATACGACGCGCCGCCTTTCCGCCGATGCGACGAGCAGTAAAACCCCACACCGTGATCGCCCCCCAATCACCCGTAGGGTCCGTCGGCAGACGGACCGGCCTTTCACGATTTTGGTTCTGTCCGCGTCAATCAATCACGCAAGACCCGGCCGGCCTTCCGGCCAGCCCTACGACAACCTTGGCGGTATCGGCGTGATCGCGCAAATGGCAATCCTAGGGCGCGTCGTAAGACGCGGAGCGTTTCGCCGGTCGGGGCAGCAGGTCGAAGCCCGCATTCTACGGCGCGGGGCGTTCGTGAATAATCATCCACGAAGTGCCGAACTTGTCCCTCAACATGCTGAACCGGAACGCAAAAAACGTTTCCTCCATCGGCATGAAGATCTCTCCGCCATCCGCAAGCAGGGCATGAATGCGTTCCGCTTCTTCCGTGCTGTCAACGTTCAGCGAAAGATAGACGCTGCGCATGGGTTGAAAACGATCCTTCGGAGTGTCGCTTGCCATGATGTACGTCTCGCCGATAGTCAAGCGGGCGTGGAGGATTTGATCTTTCATTTCAGGATGGGCTTTGGCAGTTCCCGGCTCTTGGCCGTAGGTCATCATCATTAAGATTTTTCCGCCGAGATGCTTTTCATAAAAACGAAACGCTTCCGCGCAGTTCCCGCCATAATTGAGATAGGTATGTAGTTTCATTGTGCCGCTTTTCCTTTCAGATCGTATTCGTCGTGACGGCGTACAAAATCCATCGTCTTCTCTTCGTTCCGGCCCTTCGGCGCGCGGTCCAGAATCATCAGCGTTCCGATCACTTCCTCCATGCCGCGCGTGAAGCTCGAATACGTATGGAAGATTTCGCCGTTCTCATCCTTGTAAAACGCGCTGAGGCCGGGCTGCTCGCTATCCGCCGGCTTCGCAGGAACCGGCATTTCCCTGTAATTATAGATAGCCTTGCCGCTGGCCATCTCATCCTTGGTAAACGACACATGGTAATCGTGATTGAAGTCGCTTCCGAATGCGGAAACCCACGGAAATCGCCAGCCCATGCGCGTCTTATACGCCTGAATTTCAGCGAGCGGCGCGCGCGACACCGCAACCCACGTGACGTCGTGATGTTCGAGATGCGGCAGCGTTCCGTCGATGTGATCGGACAGGAACGAGCAACCAGGGCAGCCCGCCGCCCAGCCCGGTCCAAGCATGAAGTGATACACGATCAATTGGCTGCGGCCATTGAAAAGTTCGGCGAGAGATTTCTTTCCACTGGGTGTGTCGAACACGTACTTCTTCTCGACTTTCACCCACGGCAAAGCCAAACGCTCGGCGTTGAGCTTGTCACGCAGATGCGTTGCTTCTTTTTCTTTCAGCATCAGCGCTTTTCGCGCCACCAACCATTCTGCCTCTGATACCACTGGATGTTGCGGCATGTGTTTCCTCCTTAAAGCGCCTCGCCATTCCAGGCAAGCGCGCTGATTCAGCACTTGTAGCGGCCGGCTTCAGAGTCTGTGTGAGGACTCTGTGGCCCGCGATTTTTGGGGCGAGGCAGCGAATGGATTTCCCCTCCGGCTTTCGTTTCGCACCGCGGCGGCCGCTAGCGGGCGCGCCAGAGGTGCGTCAGATTG
>JBAPOP010000036.1:0-1748 GCA_049279675.1 Candidatus Acidiferrales bacterium | reverse complement strand
TGATTTACAACGGCACACCCTCCGAAGAACGGCTCGTGCGCGCGAAGCAGGCGCTTGCGCAAGTGGACCTCACCGACAGAATGATGCACCGCCCGAACGAACTTTCCGGCGGCCAGCGCCAGCGCGTCGCTGTTGCGCGCGCTCTCGTGAATCGACCTTCGATCCTGCTTGCTGATGAGCCTACGGGCAATCTCGATTCTCAGACCGGCGAAGAAATCATGGCTCTTTTCGCAAGACTTCACGAGCAGGGCAACACGATTATTCTCGTCACGCACGAACCCGATATCGCCCGCCACGCCGACCGCGTAATCCGCGTCCGCGACGGCAAAATCGAGCGCGACGAACCCTCCAAGTAGCTCTCCGCCGTTAACGCGCCTTCACTTGCACTTACAATACGTTGTGCCTCCTACCTGTAATTGAACGCCTTGGTATCCGTCGAAAGACATACAGAGGCGTGCAGCCCCAAAATCAGCGAATCGAAACCGAAAAGACTGAATTCGCTTGCCATCGGAAAGCAGCACGATGAGATGGCGCTCTTTGAGGTCCAGATCTTCAATCTTGAGAGTGTCTTTGTGCGGCCACAGCACCGCCTCCCTTTTGTCTATTTTCAGTTGAAGTGTTTTCGGGTTATAGGAACCGCCGGGAGAGATTAGTCGCGGCGGCATCGTTGAGTTGGGAATGACGCAAACAGTCCCCGTGCCTTTCTCAGCTGACAAAGCCGGGCAAAGCATGGACGCGATCAAGAGCGCGATTGCCACTACTCTCAATTCCGCCTCCTGCAGCGCTTAAAGTAGTCTTGAACGTTGTTCACCGGGGCATGACTATGGAACATCCAAGCAATTAAGATGTACATCGGGCAAGCCTAAATTGACCGAAAACGAACTTTTCATTCGCTTGACATCCCGCGGCTAAAAGTGATTTTGTAGCGCGTCGTTGCGCTTTCTGCAGGGCCTCTTCGGGGCGGTACTGGCCTGGGCCAAAGGTTTACGGAGGATTTACCATGACCAAGCGAATCATTCTGGGCGGTCTCGCCGGTGCCGTGCTCGTTTTCGTGGTCAGCTCCATCTGGCATCTCGCGGGTAACCTCGGCGAAATCGGCATCAAGAATATTCCGGGCAGCGGTGCCGTCGAGACTGCGATGCGCGATTCGATTCGCGATCCCGGATTTTATTTCTTTCCGCCGGCGCCGCCGATGTCGGGCCAGTCCAAGGACCAAGCGGCCGCGGCGCAGACGGCTTATCTCGAAGCCTACAAGCAAGGCCCGACTGGAATACTCATCTATAGCCCCGGCGGCACCGAACTTCAATTCGGGAAGCTATTGCTGAACCAATTTCTGATGAACGTTGTTGCCGGGCTTCTCATCGCGTGGATTCTCGGCATCGCGGCCAGCTCAACGACGTTCGGCAGCCGGGTGCTGATCGTTTTGCTCATCAGCATTGGCGCCGGCGTGATCTACGATTTGCCGTACTGGAATTGGTACGGATTTCCGATGAACTACACGATCGCTCACATCGCGAGCTGGGTGGTTAGTTGGGGTGTGGCCGGCCTCGGCATGGCTGCGATTGTGAAACGCTGAGCTAGCAGTAACTAGCGTGAGAAGAAATTGCGGGCAAGGAACCACACGTTGGCGGGGCGTTCGGCCAGGCGGCGCATGTACCACGGGAACCAATATTTACCGTAGGCGACAAGAACAATCGAACGGCATCCTTCGGTCGCGAGGCGCGACTGTTCCACGCGCTGAATTCCAT
>JBAPOP010000035.1:0-13033 GCA_049279675.1 Candidatus Acidiferrales bacterium | reverse complement strand
CCGTCTCATACTCGACGTGCGCCACCGCGATCGTGATGCCCCGCTCGCGCTCTTCCGGCGCGTTGTCAATCGAATCGAACGCGCGGAACTGCACCTTCGAGTTCGTCTTCGAGAGCACTTTCGTGATCGCCGCCGTCAAGGTCGTCTTGCCGTGGTCGATGTGCCCAATCGTCCCCACGTTTACGTGCGGCTTACTTCGCTCGAATTTCTCCTTGCCCATCGTCGGCTGTCCTTGTCAGAGAGCTGCGCGTTGCTGCGTCGCTTGCTCGCGCGCTTCAGTTAGTGGGTTTCTAATCGCCGTTTCGTAATGGATGGTGCGCGACCCCGCTAAGTCTATTTCCTACCGCAATCTGGAGCGGGGGACGGGATTCGAACCCGCGACCATCTGCTTGGAAGGCAGAGACTCTACCACTGAGTTACCCCCGCTCATCCGCTTCCTTGTTCCCGCGTCTCCGCCCGAGAGATTCGGGAACATGGAGCCTGGGACCGGGATTGAACCGGTGACCTCGTCCTTACCAAGGACGCGCTCTACCAACTGAGCTACCCAGGCTCATTCCGGTCAATCGCCCCGCACTTCGCACATTCCGCCTCACGAATGCGGGACTGGGTTTTCTTGCACCTCAACTGTCGGGAGCCGGCTGTTTCGCGCCATCCGCAGGTTGAATGTTCAACGAGACGCTGGTGGACGGGGGAGGATTCGAACCTCCGTAGCCCGCAAGGAGCGGCAGATTTACAGTCTGCTGGTTTTAGCCACTCACCCACCCGTCCCGCGTATGCCACGGGAACGCAGCGATCACATCCCCACGGGCGAAATCACAATACAGAAAAGGCTCGTGTCCAAAGACACCAGCCCCAACTCTTTTATTGCGAGATTTTCGTCCGTATCACCGCAAAATTATCCGGCCCATCAAATTCAGCTGGCGGAGGGAATTGAACCCCCGACCCTCTGATTACAAATCAGATGCTCTACCAGCTGAGCTACGCCAGCACACTCAAACCGAGCAAAAATATCATAGAGGCAATAGAATTGCAAGCAAGTTTATTTTGGCGGCACGCCGCTTGCCAATCCGGCGCACTGAAGTGTCTACAGTTCAATAGGTTCCCTAAAGCCAACCATGAACCTCAATCGACCCACTTAACTTTACACCCTTTCGCGCGAACTCTATACTGGAAAAATGAGTCCATCGGGAAAACGCGCGCTGATTGCTGTCGCGATTGTGATCATCTTGGCTGCGGGCGTCGCGATATATGTCCTTCGTCCTCATGCGCCAATGGCGATCGTTCCGGTGACGCCGGGGCCGCCGCCCGACGTGCTGAGCCTGCTACCGCCGGGAGCACCGGTGATTGCGTTTGGAGATATTTCGGCGCTGCGCTCGTCTCCCTTCGCCGCCGATCTCGACGCGCTTGGACCGGCGCCCGATCAGGAAAAGGATTATCGCGATTTTATGCGCGACACTGGATTCGACTACTCGCGCGATCTCGATAAGTTTGCGGTAGACGTCTGGATCGACACCAAACATCCACTTCCCGACGGATCGCCGCGCGTTTCGCTTGTCGCGATTGCCGATGGGCGTTTCGATCGCGCGAAAATTTCCGCCTACGCGCTGCGCACGGGAAAGATCTCGAAGCACGGCGATACGGACGTGTACGAAGTTCCCATGGGCACTCCGGGAGAGAAGTTTTCGTTCGCATTTCTCTCGCCGGGGCGTATGGCACTGGCGCAGTCGGCGAGCCTCGATCCCGTTTTCTCGAGATCCAGCAGCATGAGCCTCGACGCCGGAACGCGGGACCGGATTTCGCGCGTGACGGGCGCGACGTTCTTCGCCGTCGCGAAGACGGATGATTTGCCGAAGGCTATCGCGATTTCCGGTTTACAGTCGGGGCAGCTGAACCGCATCGTGAAGAGCATTCGCGGGCTGACGCTTGCCGGACATCCGGACGGCAACAAACTCGTCGTTGCGGCGGAAGCGGATTGTGATTCGATGACCGATGCCCTTCAACTCTCTGCACTGCTCGACACGCTGCGATGGCTTGGCCGCGCGGCGCTCGCGGATCCAAAAACCCGGGAGCAGATGCGGCCGGAAGACGCCGCCGCGCTCGACCGGATTCTCAAGGTTGCTAGCGTCTCGCGCGACAGCCATTGGGTACGCGTGCGCGCCGACATCCCGCCCGACATATTGAAGTCGAGTCCAGCACCATCTCACTCGACTGGCAACAAATAAGCACACCCGCTTAATCGATTCCACCCGTCAATTCGCTGCTGACGCCGACGGAGCTGCATTGCATCCGTCCGCAAAGGCGGTGCGCTCGCGCTGGACAATCCGAATCCTTCGAAGAAATTTTTCTACGGGAGAAAAGAGAATGCTAACGATACAGACGGACTTTAGTCACCGTTGACTGGCGTGGTCTGCGCCGTGCGGAGGTAGCGCCAGGGATTTACGGGCGTGTTATTGAGGCGCACTTCGTAGTGAACGTGCGGACCGGTGGCATGGCCGGAAGCGCCTTCGAGACCGATCACATCGCCGCGCTTCACTTGCGCGCCAGCGATGGTGTTGAATTGCTTGAGATGGCCGTACCACGTCGCCACGCCGAAGCCATGATCGATCACAACCAGACGGCCATAACCTGCGCGGCGATCGACGATCGTCACGACGCCGTCCGCAGTTGCGCGAACCGGATCGCCAAGATGCGACGCGATATCCACGCCTGCGTGAAACGCGCCTTCACCACTGAATGGATCGAGTCGCTCGCCAAATCGGCCCGTAATTTCGCCGACGACAGGCCACAGAGACGGCACAACCGCGAGGTTGGACATTTGCGGCGCGGGCATCAAGCGCAAAGTCGGCATCGAGGCTGCCGCGAGAGACGGATTCGTCGCGAGATAATTGAACTCGGCGACCGATTGCTGATATTCGCCGTCGGTGCCTGGCAAGCCGTCGCTGATGGCAAACGGAGTCTGGCGAAGCCGCGTGATTCCGTACGCCATGGCCACTTCGCTCGCGAGTGACTGGAGCGAATTCAGCTGCTGGTTCGTGTTCGTTACCTGAGTCTGCAAATCCTGATACTGTTTCTTCAAGCTCGACTGTTCGCGGCGCAGGGCGTTGTAGTTCGTCACTTTCCAGAGCATTCGGCTGTAAGATCCAAGCCCTGCGGCCACAGTTATGCCGCCAACAAGCGAAAGAGCGAGCAAAAGTTGAACTAAATAGAGAGGCACGCGGACACGGCGGACTCCGCCAGAGTCATTCGAGGCGATAAAAAGGGTATAAGACTTGCGCGTCATTCTCTCAAATTCCTGTCGAAGAAAAGCGACGGCCCGGAGAGACCTCAGCCTAGCAGAGGGCTGCCGGGGGTTGCCCTGGTCTGAACCGCGAGCCTTGGTTCGAAACCCAACGAATTGTAGGGACTCAGCCATGTTCCGTCAACCGATTTCTTCCATTTACTGTAGACGCGCGATGTCTCACACGACCATAAGTACGGTCTATAATTTAAGATTGTTCTGTTTGGATTGACTGGATTGTGACGCAATGGGGCACCGGTGACAACTGGCCTGACGAACAAAGAAAGCAAGCTGGTCGCGCGCATCAGCGCAGCTGTACGTTTGGCCGGGATGCAAGCCGTGAGGACAGGGTTGCGACTTGGGATCGGCGACGACGCGGCTTTGCTCGCGCCGCGCCGCGGTTTTGATGTCGTCCTGAGCAGCGATTTTTTTATTGAAGGCGCTCATTTTATCGTGGGAGTGCATCCGCCGGAGTCGGTCGGATATAAATCTCTGATTCGCGCGGTGAGCGATCTCTCGGCGATGGGCGCCGAGCCGGGATATTTTTTGCTAAATCTTGCGCTGCCGTCGGAGAAGACGGGCGCGTGGCTCGACGGCTTCGTGAGAGGCCTCGGGAGTGCTGCTCATGAAGCCAGTATCTTGCTGATAGGAGGAGATTTAGCGAAGAGTGCGAAGGTGTCCATCGCAATCACCGTGATCGGATACGTGAAGGCGGGGCAGGCTACGCTGCGCTCGGGCGCACGACCGGGTGACCTCATTTATGTCAGCGGGCGATTGGGCGCAGCGAGACTCGGGCTTGAAATCATTCGCAAGCGACGGCGTGATGTTGCCGGCGCGCGGCGGCTGCTTGCACCTCATCTGTATCCGCCGTTGCGGATCGAGCTCGGCGCGTGGATCGCGAGTGCAGGAATTGCTTCGGCGATGATGGATATCTCGGACGGACTCTCGATTGACCTCGCGCGAATGTGCGAAGCGAGCGGCGTCGGCGCGGCGATCGAAGCCGAACGCATTCCGCGCGCGGCGATTTCTTCTGCGTGGATGAAGCGTCTGCGTCTCCCGCCAAGCGCCCCTCTCGAGTTTGCTTTGCATGGCGGAGATGACTACGAATTGCTAATGACAATTCCGCCGCATCGCGCCCACAAATTGCGGCGCGTGCCCGGTGGGATACCGTTGACGTGCATCGGCGAGATCACTCGCGAGCGGCGGATAATCCTCGTCGATGATGCTGGCCGGACGAAGCCGCTGCAGCCTAAAGGCTGGGATCATTTCAGCCGTCACGCCTGAACGAATCGCATGAATCACGGATGACTGACGGGCGCAGGAGGAGGCGTTGCCGGTGCAGGAGCAGAAATTTGCGTCAGGCCCTGCTCTGCAGCGTCCGCGGGAGGAGCGGTGTCCGGCGTGTCCACCTGGATCGTCTTGCCCTGCGCGAGCTTTTCGAGCGGCACGACATTCGGAAAATCTTCCACCGGCTTAGTCTGCAAAGCTTGCTTCATGAACTGAAGCCAAATCGGAAGCGCGGCGCGTGCGCCGGTTTCTTTTTTGCCGAGCGAGATCCGCTTGTCGTCATTGCCTACCCAAACGCCCGCGGTCAGCGACGGCGTAAAGCCGATGTACCACGCATCGGTGAAATCGTTGGTCGTGCCGGTCTTGCCGCCTGTGGGCCGGGCAAGCTCTTTCGCGCGGACGCCCGTGCCGAACTGAACGACTTCCTCTAGCATCGCGACCATCGTTCGCGCTACGTCCGGCGGAATCACATCCGAGACTTGGGGCTTCGCTTCCTCGAGCAGCGCGCCGTCGTAAGTGGTGACGCGGCGAATCGTGTGCGGTTCGATGTGAATGCCATCATCGGGAAAAACGGTGAACGCCGAGACATGCTCCATCAGCGTCAAATCGGCCGCTCCAAGCGCAAGCGGCAAATACGGGGGCAGCGGACTGGTGATTCCGAAACGCCGCGCCATATCAATCACGTGCTGAACGCCCACCTGCGCGAGAAGCCGCACTGCTGGAACGTTGCGCGAATCGGCGAGCGCGCGGCGAAGCGTGATACGCCCTTCGAATTTCTCGTCGTAATTTTTCGGCGAGTAATCCTGGCCGCCGCTGCGGAACGTCACCGGCACATCCATAATCGTGTCGAAGGGAGTAGCGCCCTGCTCGATCGCCGTCGCGTACACATAGACCTTGAACGAGCTGCCGGTCTGGCGCATCGCCTGCGTCGCACGATTGAATTTCGATTCCTCGAAACTCGAGCCCCCGACCATCGCTTTAATCTCGCCGGAGGAATTGTCGATCGCAAGGAATGCGCCCTGGGCCGTCAATTCCTGATCGAGTTCGACGCGTGCCGTCGATCCAGCGATGTCGAGAATTTTGAACAGCGCCAAATCGCCAATCTTGAATAGTTCCGACGGCGAATGGCGGCCGGTCCACGCGAACGCCGATGCGGAAACCATCGCAACGTACGGCCCAATTTTCACAGTGGCCGACGAACCTTCGACGCTGCGGACAAGCCCGGTTACGTAAGCTCCCTTTTCAATCGCGCCATGCCAGTCGTCCGAATCGTACGCATCGAGCTTGCCGCCCTGCTTCAGCACATTTTGCAGGCCGCCGCGCCAGCCATGGCGGCGATCGTATTCGTGCAGTCCGTCGAGAACGGCTTGATCGGCGGCGCGCTGCATCGCGACGTTGAGCGTCGTATAGACGCGCAGGCCCTGCTCGTGCACGGCGGCGGTGCCGTAGGTTTTTTCGAGATATTGCCGGATTTCTTCGACGAAGTAAGGCGCCAGATCGTTATGCGGCGACGAGAGACGAAGTGTCAGAGGAGTGAGCGCGGCCGCTTCCGCCTCAGCAGAAGTGATTTTTCGCTCGTGCGCCATCAGCGAGAGAACCAGATTGCGCCGGGCCTGTGCGCGCTGGGTGTGAAGTATCGGCGAATACGACGGCCCGCGAATGATTCCTGCGAGGAGAGCCGCTTCCGGCAGCGTCAATTTTCCAACCGGCTTTCCAAAATAATATTCCGACGCCGCTTCGAAACCGTAATTGCCGTGGCCAAGATAAATTTGATTGCAGTACATCGTGAAGATCTGCTGCTTGGTGTAGTGGCGCTCGATCTGAAGCGCGAGCAGCGCTTCCTGGGATTTCCGGCGGAAAGAGCGATTCGAGCGGTCGAGGAAAAGGCCACCGGCAAGCTGCATTGTGATCGTGCTCGCGCCCTCGGAGATTTTACGCTTCGCGATATCGCGCCAGGCTGCGCCGACAACGCGCGTGAAATCAACTCCCCAATGCTCTTCGAAATGCTGATCTTCCGTGGCAATGATCGCGTCTTTCAGCACTTTCGGGATTTGCTCGTAAGTGAGAAGAATACGGCGCTGCAAAGCGAAGGTGCCGATGGATTGGCCGTCGTCGGCGTAAAGCTCGGTTACCGTGTCCGGGCGATAGTCTTCTAGCGCGTGAATTTCGGGGAGATCGCTCGTATACACGAAAAGCAAGCCAACACCCGCGCCGAATGCGATCGAACACAGGAGCAGAAATCCGAATGCGAGGCGGCCGAAAAGCGTGCTGACGCTGAACCGCATCGAGTTTTGAGCGTGTTCTTCCACGGAAAAGATATTCTATCGCACCGGAAGAGATCGCGACGGATTTCACGCGGGAAGTGCGGAGCGACTAAACAGCGGCCAAGCGTATCGGTGCAGTGGCCACGCTTGATGCCGGTTTCGACTTCGAGGCGTTCTACGTTTTCTCAGCGACGAAAAGCATCTCGGGGGAATCATCGCGCAGCGGCGAGCGATCGAAATTGCCGTAGAGTTCGGCCACGCGGAATCCCGCGCGCGCGAGCAGATGCTCGACTTCGTAGCGGAAAAAATAGCGCAGCGTGAACGCGAAGACGAGACGTTCCTGGCGCCCGTCGGGGTGCGTGACGTAATGGATCAACTCAACGTCGTTGCGTTGTTCGGCGCGATGAAATGCCGCGGTGCGCTCCGCCTGCACCAGCTTCCGCCCATCCGGCAAACTGATTTCTGGCAGCGGGGGCGTTTCCTTGAGGAACGCTGGATCATGGATGCGCCGCGCGTCGGTCTGAAAAACGTCGAGGATCAGTCTGCCGCCCGGCACAAGATGGCGGTGCGCGCAGCGCAGGCAGGCCAACTGCTGCTCGACTTCGAGGAGATGTTGAAACGGCCGAAACGGAATAATGATCAGGCGAAACGCGGCGTCCAGATCGAAATCCGCCATGTCTCCACGCTGCAATTGAACGTGGCGGCGGACTGCAGCGGATTCCGCGGCTAGCTTCGCGCGGCAACGATCGAGCATCGCTTCGGAAATGTCGAGGCCCGCGACATTCGATCCTTCGCGCGCGAGCGGGAGCAGAATTCGCCCCGTGCCGCATCCGAGTTCGAGAATCGGATCGCCGTATTCGCGCGCCGCGGAAACATAAAATTCCAAATCATGCCGGACGGTGACCGTCGGAATGTAGTCATAGAATTCTGCGATGAACGAGTCGTACGGGATTGCCGCGGGCGCGCTCATGAGAGATTCGCCTTGCTCCTATTTCTTGCCGACGTACGCATCCGCTTCGATCTCCACCAGCATGTCGGGTGAAACGAAACCCGCGACCTGCAGCATGCTCGTCGCCGGGCGGATATCCTTGAAGACATCGCCGTGCGCGCGCCCGATCTTCTCCCACTCGGCGATGTTCGTGACGTAAATCCGCGTGCGCACGACATCCGTCATCTTGGCTCCGGCTTTCGTGAGAGCCGATTCGATATTTCGCAGCGCCTGCTTCGTTTGCGCCGCGAAATCGCCTATCCCGACGATCTCGCCCTTGTCGTTGGTCGCCGTCGTCCCCGAAACGTGAACGTAATCTCCCAGGCGCACGGCGCGCGAGTAGCCGACAATCGGCTCCCACGGCGTGCCGCTTGAAATGTTTTCTCTTGGCATCTCGCGAATCTCCTCCGAGAAAATTATTTCACGATCCAGCTGTTATACGTCCAAGTGTGGCGAACGAAGCCGGTAAGGTCAATCGAGTGTTGGAGACGCATTGCGGCAATCAAACGGCGGTCAATCGTCGAAACGTGCGCGAAGATCAGGCGGAGTGACGGGGCAAACATTGGGGCGCTTGCCAAAGATTCTATATCGAATGCGCGCGACGAAATCGTACACGGCATCGCGAATCGGTCGCGGAATCACGGAAATCACGCCGCCGATGAATCCCCAGAAGCCGCCGAGGCGCCGAAGAATATGAATGACGCCATTGGAGCGAATGAGCAATCGGCCGTCGTTCGTGAGAACAACCAGACTATCGGGAAGATTGCGCCGCCGCTCGGGCGGCACGAGCGCCTCGAATCTGGTCCCTTGTAGCGGCGCGTAACGGAATTTGTCCCCAGCGCGATCCCGCCGAATCAGAAATCGAATGTAACCCTGGCACAAGGCGCACACGCCGTCGTAGAAGATTCGATCGGCCGACCCCGCGGCATAATTCTTGCGATCGACATTGGCTGACACTGTGTTAGGCGCAGTGAGCATGGCTCTTACATATATTGTCGCGCTGCGCGGATATTAAAGCCATCGCGACGCACGCGAAACTGCCGCTGGACAGCGATTCGCGAACTCTCTAAGCTAAGTTTAGATTCACGAAGAAGGTGCGCGAATTGAAGTGCAACAACATCCTCGAAGCGGTTGGGAACACGCCGCTGATCCGCCTGCACCGCGTGGCGAAGGAATCGAAGGCTGAAGTTTACGTCAAAGCCGATTTCCTTAATCCCGGCGGCTCGGTGAAAGACCGCATCGGCATCTCGATGATCGACGAAGCCGAACGAAAAGGCCTGTTGAAGCCCGGCGGGACGATCATCGAAGGCACATCGGGCAACACGGGAATGGGACTCGCGCTCGTCGCCGTGGTGCGCGGCTACAAAGTGGTCTTCACGATCACGGATAAGCAGTCGCGCGAGAAAATCGATCTGCTGAAAGCGTTTGGCGCGGAAGTGATCGTCTGCCCGACGGCTGTGGAGCCGGACGACCCACGCAGCTACTACTCAGTGGCAAAAAAGCTCGCGCGCGAAATTCCGAATTCCTTCTATCCCAATCAATACGAAAATCCGATGAATCCGGATGCCCATTACCGGACGACCGGGCCCGAAATCTGGAAAGACACGGAAGGCAAGATCACGCACTTCGTCTGCGGGATGGGAACGGGCGGAACGATCAGCGGCGTTGGGCGTTATTTGAAAGAACAAAATCCGAAAGTGAAAATTATCGGCGTGGACCCATACGGCTCGCTCTATTACGAGTTCGCGAAGACGGGGAAGATCGGCAAAGCGCTGACGTACGTGGTGGAAGGAATCGGCGAAGATATTTTTCCGAAGACGATGGATTTCAAGGTGCTCGACGATGTGCTGCAAGTGAACGACGAGGAGTGCTTCGTCTGGGCGCGGCGGCTCGCCAAACGCGAGGGAATCTTTACGGGCGGCTCCGGCGGCGGCTGCATCGCGGGGACGATCAAGGTGGCGAAAGACTGCAAGGCCGGAGACGTGATCGTCGCGTTTCTACCGGACACCGGCACGCGCTACCTCAGCAAAATTTACAACGACGCGTGGATGCGCGAGTACGGCTATGTGGAATCCGAGTTGCCGCTCACTGCCGCGGACATCATCCGCGTGAAACATGAGAGCGGCAGGACGCGCGAGTTGATTATCGCGCGGCCGTATCAGACTGTGTTCCACGCGCTGAATACGATGCAGCAGCAGGATATTTCGCAGCTCCCGGTGTTCGAGGAAGAGACGCCGATCGGCACCATCTACGAGGATCAAATTCTAAACCTCGCATTGCAGGGCAAAGACCTCCGCAAGCTGGTGATCCGCGAAGTCATGGACCCGCCCCTGCCGCAAGTGTCGAGCAATACGCCGGTCGAGCGAGTGACGCACATCCTGAGCCACGAGCGCCCCGCAGTCTTTGTCGAAATGGGTAACGGGAAGCACGAAATCCTAACGAAATTCGATTTGATGGATACGGTCGCCGGCCTCGTCGAGCAAAAGCGTTGAACGCGTCGCGAGCCGCCCAAAGCTCAATTCCCAACAATTGCGTGGCCGGCATTTTCTCTGCACGCGCTACTTAGCCGAGTGAAGAAACGATTTCCTGAGATATCCTAGAAAAATATGAAGATTGAGGAATTCAACGAGAGGCTGCGGAGTTCGGTTCTTGTCGCGGACGGCGCGATGGGCTCGATGCTCTATGAGATCGCGGGAGCGCAGCGGTGCCTGGAAGAGCTGAACGTCACGCAGCCCGAGGCCGTCTTCGGAATTCACCAAGCGTATCTCGATGCAGGCGCCCAAATCATCGAAACGAACACGTTCAGCGCGAACCGCAACAAACTCACGGCGCTGGGGCTCGGCGAGCGTGTGACGGAGCTGAATCATCGCGGCGTGAAAATCGCGCGCGAGGCGCGTGAAGCCGCGCGTCACGAAGTTTTTCTGGCCGGCTCGATTGGCCCGCTCGGCGTCGTGCGCCACGTGAAGGAGCTTCCCGCGGATCAAATGAAGGAGATTTTTCGCGAGCAGGCGGGAGCGCTCGAAGAGCGCGGCGTGGATCTTTTCATACTCGAAACTTTCAGCGACGTGGACGAGCTCTGCGCAGCGGTTGACGCGATCCGTTCATTTTCCCAGCTTCCCATCGTCGCGCAGCTCACGTATTCCGAAGAAGGGACGACGTTCGGCGGAACGCGCCCGGCCGATGCGTGGGAAAAATTGAAAGGGCGCCAGATTCAGGCGATCGGCGCGAATTGCACGATCGGACCGCAGCTTCTTCTTCCGGTGTTGCGCCAGATGGCCGCGGCGGCGAGCCTGCCGCTCAGCGCGATGCCGAACGCCGGCTTTCCGCACAGGATGGGCGACCGCATCGTCTATCCGAAATCGTCGCCCGAATATTTCGCGTTGTTCGCGCGCGAAGCCGCGGAAATTGGCGTAAGGCTGCTCGGCGGATGCTGCGGCACCACGCCAGAGCACGTTCGTGCGATGGCCGACGCGGCGAAGCAACTGCATCCGGCGAAGCGTGTGGCCGTGGCAACCGTTGACGCCGCAACTGCCGTCGACATGACGCGCCGGGTGCTCGCGCGCGAACCAGAGAGCAAGCTTTGGAAGAAAATTCAGGCCGGAAAATTCGTTGTTTCCGTCGAAATAGATCCGCCGAAGGGAATTTCAACCGAACGCATCCTCGAGCAAGTGGGCCACGTGATGGCGGATGGCCGAGTGGATGCGATTGACATCAATAGCGGAACGCTAGCGCGCGTTGGGATGGATGCGCTGGTGCTCGCGGGCGCGCTCGAAGCGCACGGCTATCAGACGATTCCTCATCTGACGTCGCGCGACGCCAACATTATCGGTCTGCAAGCGATGCTTCTTGGCGCGTGGGCCGTTGGCGGAGTTCGCAACGTTCTCGCGATCACGGGCGACCCGCCCTCGCTTGGCGATCACCCGGAAACTTCCGGCGTGTACGAAGTGGATTCGATCGGGCTCGTGAAGATTATTTCGCGTTTGAATCAGGGCACGGATTGGGCGGGAAAAAGTCTCGGCGGGGCGACGAATTTCACCATCGGAGTCGCCGTAAATCCCGTGGCGGAAGATCTCGATGAAGAGATTCGCCGCTTCCGCGAAAAAATTGCAGCGGGCGCGCACTTTGCGATGACGCAGCCGATTTTCGATCCCGACCACTGGCGCGCCTTCTTGAAAAAGCTCGGCGGCAAGTGCCCCGTGCCGGTCCTCGTCGGCGTATGGCCGCTCACTAGCTACAAGCAGGCGCTTCGGCTGAACAACGAAGTCCCGGGCATCATGATCCCTGAACCGACGCTGATAGAAATGGAAAAGGCTGGAACGGCGGCGCGCGATCGAGGCTTCGCCCTCGCAAAGCGCATGCTCGAATGGGCGCGCACCGAAGTTGCCGGCGCATACCTGATCCCTCCATTCAAACGCTACGAAGAAGTCGTTGAACTGCTCTAGAACGCGCAACGACGATCACTCAGAAGGTAATCCGGAAATAGTGGCACCGGCCTGCCATGAGTTGTCGAAGGGCATTTTGACCGACGATTTTTGTTTTGCTCGAGCGCGAGGAAAACCGTCGGCAAGATGCCGGCGCTACGATGGCTTGCGAAGATGATCGAGAGCGGGAAACAAGAGTACCGCGACGCCCGCATTCACCGCTGAAGCGATCAGCAATTTCCAACTGAAATAAGTCGCAGGGCGCGCGAGCAAAACGCGATTGAGCAGCGTGAGCACCGCCTCGTGAAAATGGTAGAAGATCACGACCATGACGAAGCGGCTGATCGGATGTTCGGTGTCAACGCGCCCGCCGAGAGATGATGCGACATACCCAACAAGCGTCTTTGCGATCCCATAAATCCCAAGGGGCAAATGGCTGACCGCATCTTGAAGTAAGCCGATTGATCCGCCAAGCAGCAGGCCCGTCGCAGGATTGCGGCGGCTGAGTGCGAAATAAATCGTGACGAGCAGCGGCAATTCGAGCAAACCAGCCCAACTGCCATACTTGTTCAGAAACGCTTGCACGACGAGCGCAAGAAACGCCACAGCGATGACCGCGCCGGCGTAGAACTTGTGAACTTCGATGTGCTGCTCGGCTTGTGCTCGCGAGCTCATATTTACTCAGAGTTTCTGTTCAAAAACCCTCATGCATCGCTCTCATTATTGCGGTGGCGGCGATGGTTGATCTAATTCTCCGCTCGGGGCCGGATTTCCCGCGGAGCTTGCCGCTCCCGGC
>JBAPOP010000034.1:0-2159 GCA_049279675.1 Candidatus Acidiferrales bacterium | reverse complement strand
TGATTTACAACGGCACACCCTCCGAAGAACGGCTCGTGCGCGCGAAGCAGGCGCTTGCGCAAGTGGACCTCACCGACAGAATGATGCACCGCCCGAACGAACTTTCCGGCGGCCAGCGCCAGCGCGTGGCGGTCGCTCGCGCTCTCGTAAATCGTCCTTCGATTCTCCTCGCCGATGAACCAACCGGCAACCTCGATTCCCAGACCGGCGAAGAAATCATGGCTCTCTTCGCAAGGCTCCACGAGCAGGGCAACACCATTATTCTCGTCACCCACGAGCCTGACATCGCACTGCACGC
Organism: Candidatus Acidiferrales bacterium; assembly: GCA_049279675.1. Taxonomy (GTDB): domain Bacteria; phylum Acidobacteriota; class Terriglobia; order Acidiferrales; family UBA7541; genus Palsa-147. The sequence goes on along the minus strand of JBAPOP010000034.1, from coordinate 1,861 downwards.
TGATCGCGTGATTCGAGTTCGCGACGGCAAAATCGAGCGCGACGAGCCGACCAAGTAACGCCCCAACTCGCCAATTCTTTGCGTGAAATTCTGGATTTCCGTCGCCCTGCCTTGCATTCCTAGTCTAGATTTGGAAGAACAAGCGCGACCAGGAATCCGAGCCCACCATATACCGCCGCGTTCATAAGCGCGATTATCAGCCATCCGAAGAGCCCATCCATGGTGGACGCGTTGTCCAACGCCAACGAAAGTATGGAAGGCGGGCAAATGAACAAAAATACCCGGTAATTGGGAAAGTGGTTACGCGAGAAGGATAAATACGAGTATCCAAGAAGGGCGAAAGAAATGAAGAAACCAACTGCCGCGAACCAGGCAACGATTTTTAGCCTGCGCAAGACTGTCCTCTCAGGCGAGGCGTAATACCCGCTCGATGGTACTGAATCGTGGCGCAAAAGAGAAATGTAGAAGGGCCAAACGTAATGTGCCACGCTACCGATTTTTCATTCGCTTGACATCCCGCTGACAAAGGTGATTTTGTAGCGCATCGTTTTGTTCCCTGCAGTGCCTTCTTAGGGCGGAACTGGTTTGCACCGCAGATTCACGGAGGATTTATCATGACCAAGCGAATCATTCTGGGCGGCCTTGTCGGTGCAGTGCTCGTTTTTCTGGTTAGCTTCATCTGGCACATGGCGGCGGGCCTCGGCGAGATCGGGATCAAGAATATGCCGGGCGGCGGAGCCGTCGAGACTGCCATGCGTGCTTCGATTCACGATCCGGGATTTTATTTCTTCCCTGCTGCGCCCCCGATGGGCGGCCAGTCGAAGGAGCAAGCGGCCGCTGCACAGACGGCTTATCTCGAAGCTTACAAGCAAGGACCGACCGGAATACTCATCTATAGCCCCGGGAGAACTGAGCTTCAGTTCGGCAAGCTGTTGCGGAACCAATTTTTGTTTAACGTGATCGCCGCGCTTCTCATCGCTTGGATTCTCGGAATTGGCGCCGCCTCGACGACGTTCGGGAGCCGCGTGCTGATCGTCTTGCTTATCAGCATCAGCGCGGGTGTGATTTACGACTTGTCGTATTGGAATTGGTACGGGTTTCCGATGAACTACACGATCGCTCACATCGCGAGCTGGGTGGTTAGCTGGGGTGTCGCCGGCCTCGGCATGGCCGCGATCGTGAAGCGCTGACGCGTCTAAGAATCGTCTCTTAACCACTGATGGAAAGTGCCATAGATAACCGCGTCCGGATTGTCTTGTGCCTTTTCAACTAAGTCGTCAAGTTCTTCGCTTAACTCCTCCCGCTCTAATCTGGTTGAGACAGGCTCCAAGCTTTCGACCTCCGTGATGAACAAGCCCAAACCACGGAAAAGCGAATCCACGCTGCGCTTGTATTCGTCTGCATCGGAGGCCCACGTAACCGCCCACACGAACGCTCCCTTCGCCTCCCCAACGACGCTGTTTCTATCGAATGGGCGGACCCCACCCATGCCCACCCAAAGCTCCTTTTCCTTTCGCCGAGTCGTCATCGTTCGATTGTCAAAGATTCTGGTGACATGGTCGGCATATCCGGAGTCAACTCAGTGTCGGCTGGGTGTTCGTCACTGCCACTCCGCGCGAATCATATCATTGGTGATCGTGCACCAATAAGTAAAGCGTCTTAGGGTGGCGGCGCAGTCTGCGGACTGGAGTCTGTAGCGCTCATCGCGCGAAGAAATTGCGCGCGAGGAACCAAACGTTGGCGGGGCGTTCGGCCAGGCGGCGCATGTACCACGGGAACCAATATTTACCGTAGGCGACAAGAACAATCGAACGGCATCCTTCGGTCGCGAGGCGCGACTGTTCCACGCGCTGAATTCCAT
>JBAPOP010000033.1:0-13483 GCA_049279675.1 Candidatus Acidiferrales bacterium | reverse complement strand
GGCTGACGGCGTCCTGAAGAATGCCGATCGATCCTCCAAGCAGCAGCCCCGTCGCGGGATTTCGGCGGCTCAGTGCAAAATAAATCGTGACAAGCAGCGGCAATTCGAGCAAACCAGCCCAACTGCCATACTTGTTCAGAAACGCTTGCACGACTAGCGCGAGGAACGCCACGGCGACGACTGCGCCGGCGTAAAACTTGTGAACTTCGATGTGCTGCTCGGCTTGTGCTCGCGAGCTCATATTTATTCAAAATTCCTGCTCAATATCCCTCGCGCAGCGCCACTGCTATTGCGGTGGCGGCGACGGTTGATCCGATTCTCCGCCCGAAGCCGGATTTCCCGCTGTGCTTGCGGCTCCCGGAGCTGGCGCTTCCGATGATTTCTTCGGTGAGACTTCCTGCTGCGTGAGCAGGACCAAGACTTCCTCAAGCCGATCGAGACGCGCTGATGCCCGGATGACTATTGCTTGAAACGGATAGGTTTCTCTGAATTCGGTAATCGTGCCGATGGGAAAGTCCTTGGGATAGATGCGGTCGTCGCCCGAAGTGAGTACTAACTCTCCAGCGTGCACCTTCTCGCTCGGCACCACGTAGTCGAGATGCAAAGAAATATCTCCGGTGCCCTTCACGACTCCATGTGTTCGCGTATCGGAGAGCAAGGCGCCGACGCCGCTATCTTTATCGTCAATCAGCAGAACCTGAGCGGAATTCGAAAAGACCTCAACAATTTTTCCGACGACGCCCTCGGGCGTGATGACCGGCATGTTGCGGCGGATTCGATCGTGCTCCCCTCGGTTGATGAAAATCGTGCGGCTGACGGAATCGGCGCTTGCGCCGATCACCTGCGCGGCCAGCATCGGAGCGTCGGCGCGTGTATCGCGGAAATTCAACAGTACGGCGAGACGGTCGGCTTCGGCGGAACGACTCTCGAGCTCGCGATTGCGCAATTCGAGGCGATCGAGCTCGGCATGCAAGCGATCGTTCTCAGCGCGTGTGTGGCGGAGATCAACGTAATTTCGCCACCCGCCGCAAACGCTGGAGATCGACCAGTTCCCGGCGCGCTGGAGCGGAGTGAGAATCTCGAAGGCCCAGAGGCGAATCAAGCGGACGTCGTGTTCACGCTTGATTTGAAAGGCGAGTAATAGAATCTGAAACACCACTACGACGGTTAAGAGAGTGAAAGGGCGCCGCCGCGATGGAAAATCGAGCATTGTGTCACCACGTCAAATTGAGCTGCTGCTGCACGAATTTTTCGACTCCCTGGGGAAGCGCTAATCGATCGAGACCATGCGCAGCAGGCGAAAATCGCTCAGCATCTTCCCGGTTCCGAGCACGACGGATGCTAGCGGATCGTCGGCGATAGAAACGGGCAGGCCCGTTTCTTCGCGAATACGCTTGTCGAGATTCTTTATGAGCGCGCCGCCACCGGTCAACACGATGCCGCGATCGCTGATATCGGCGGAAAGTTCGGGAGGCGTGCGCTCGAGCGCCACGCGAATCGCGTTGATGATTGTCGCGATGCACTCGGATAGCGCTTCGCGAATTTCGTTGTCGTCAATCGTGACGGTGCGGGGCACGCCTTCTATCAGGTTGCGGCCCTTCACCTCGAGCGTCAGAGGCTTCTCAAGCGGATAGGCCGAACCGATTTCCATCTTGATGCCTTCCGCCGTGCGCTCGCCGACAAGCAAATTATATTTGCGCTTGAGGTAGTGCATCACGGCTTCGTCCATCTCATTGCCGGCCACGCGAACCGATCGCGAGTAGACGATGCCGCTCATGGAAATGACGGCGATGTCCGTTGTGCCGCCGCCGATATCCACCACCATGTTGCCGGAAGGCTCTTCAATTGGCAGGCCCGCACCGATGGCAGCTGCCATGGCCTGCTCGACGAGATAAACCTCGCTCGCGCGGGCGCGATAGGCGGAATCCTGCACAGCGCGCTTTTCGACGGGCGTGATCTCGCTCGGCACGCCGATGACGATGCGCGGATGCACCAGAACGCGCCGGTTGTGCGCCTTCTGGATGAAGTAGGTGAGCATTTTCTCGGTGACTTTGAAGTCGGCGATGACGCCATCCTTCATCGGCTTGATTGCCACTACATTGCCGGGTGTCCGACCGAGCATTTCCTTCGCTTCGCGTCCGACGGCCACGACTTCGCCCGTGTTCTTGTTGATTGCGACGATCGAAGGCTCGTTGACGACGATGCCTTTTCCTTTCGCATAGACGAGGGTATTGGCTGTCCCAAGATCGATCGCGAGGTCGGAAGAAAAAAGACTGAAAACCGACCGCATGCTGTAACCGTTCTTATTCACGTGAGTATCGCGCCTCCCCCAAGGTGCTGCGGTGTGGTTGCGACTGCGGGCGCTGCCCCTGACAACGCCAGCATGCTACGGAATAACAATCGAGACACGCTTGATCGCGGTCCCGCCGCGCCGGTTTTGCCCGGTGATCACAATTGTCTGGCTGCCGGGCGTCATCGGCGGCGTGAAATAATGAAATGATCCATCGGACCGCAGATCCGCCACTTTTTCGCCATTGATAATCAAAGTTGCGCCGGGCTCGGTCTTGCCTGTCACCTCAACGAGATTTCCGTGGAGTTCCGTGCCGTCAATTTCCAAGAACATGTCCTCTTGCTTGCCCTGAGTGACAAGAGTGAACTTGTAGGGATCGCTGAGGTCGCTCATCACGTCTTTGGCATCCACGGCGCGAACTTTCCAATAATATTCGCCCGGATCGAGACCCGTGATGTCCATAGCCGTCTCGGTGGTGTGGCGCTCGACCAAAATTTTGTTGAAGAAACTCGATTTGCTGATTTGAAGCACGTAGCCTTTGGCGGTCGAAATCTCTTTCCACGCAAAGTGAATAGGATCGCGCTTGGGATCGGCCACGATGATCGGCGTGAGATTCAATGGCGCGATCAGAGTTGGAGGCGCGAGTACCTGCTCGGTCTTGATAGTTCCGCCGGTCGGAAAAGTTACGCGCTCAAACGGGCCGACGTCGAGGTGCTGGCCGCCACGATTCATCTCAGCACTTCCGACATTCACGGTGAATTGCTGCTGCTGCGTCGCCGGATCGCTGCGAACCTCAGCGCGGCTGTTCTCTCGCAGGGAAGCCAGGGCATTTTCGAATGAAATATCAGCTTTCGAGCCGGGATTGTTCCACGTCGGAGTGGTGAGGTCCACCTGGCCGGCTTGAATGTGCATTCCGACGCGAGTGGCTTGATCCTGTGCGACAGCGTTCTCTTCGACGGTGACAAGCGTTTCGCCCTTGACGGTGTACGTTGTGCCGTCCGCGAATGCAATGCGAGCCACGCCATCGGTGTCGGTACGGACCTGATCGCCCTTATCGAGCGATAACTGATAGTCCGCGGTCTCCCACTGAACCGAATTGACTTTCTTAACTTGAACTTTGCCATCTAAATTAACGAAACGAACCTGGCGCGCGGTGGCGGACGCACCGGGGTTGCTTGGTTTCGTTAGCGCGGCAGTAACGCGTCTGACGAGACTGCCGGACTTTTCCGGAAAAATAAAATAGATCGCACCGAGAATCACGGCCAAGCAAATGACAATATAGATCGCAATGGTCTTGTAGGTGACTGTGTGCCAGTACACCTCGACCTTCTGTATTTTGGGTTTCGGTTGAACTGGGATTCTCGTTTCAATCATGAGAAAATGCGCTAATTCTGAAATCTAGCATAGGGGTATAGGCCTTTCAACCGAGCCCGGAAACGGTTGCGAAATCGCCAACCCCATGTGCGCAAAACAGAACTAGGCCCGCGTATCGAATTCGCTTGTCAAAGCATGTCAACTGGATACAGCACAACGCGCCGCAGCGGACACGCATCCCAAATAATCAGGACCGCGGCGCGATAGGGTTCGAAATGCCCGGCGACGACAGGAAGAAATAGGCGGCGTTGCCGTTACTCTTCGGTGCGGAAAATCTCCAAATTCACCACCACGCCACGTTGAAGCTGGAATACTTATGAACAGTGTGTCAGAGTCGCGAGGCAATTCCTTAAAGGACGGTCGCTCATGTCGCAGAGCAGTGTCACTTGTTTTGATAAACAAGTAAGCGTCGGCGAAAATTACCGGGCCGGCGTCTCTCTCCACAGCCATACGCACCACTCGAAGGAAAGCCTCAGATTTATTCCACAATTCGCCGACAAGTACCCTCTACTTCGATGGGCTCTCGCGCGGCAGTGCAGCCGGGCACCGGTGCCTGTGAATTTCGAGCGCGCATACTGGACGCCGCCGCTGAGCGCGGAGATGTCACTGCAAGTGGAACGGGAACAAATCGAAAACACTCTGGGACTCGAGAGCTTCGTATCGCTTACGGACCACGACAGCATTGAAGCGCCGACGATTCTGAGAGCCCTGCCGAACGCGAAGGAAACCCCTCTGGCGCTGGAATGGAGCGTGCCGTTCGCGGGAACCGTGTTCCACCTCGGCGTGCACAATCTGCCCGAGAATTCAGCGAATGATATTTATGCCGATCTCACGTCTTACACTCAAAATCCCTGCGAGCAGCGTTTCGCGGAGCTTATAGCGGCGTTGGACGAAATTCCGGATGTGCTTATCGTCTTCAACCATCCGCTTTGGGATCTTTCCGAACTCGGACAAGCTCGCCACGAAGAGGCGATCGATCTCTTTATGAAAGCTGGCCGGCCATTCCTGCACGCTCTGGAGATCAATGCCACGCGCGGATGGTGCGAAAACGAAAAGGTGAGAGATATGGCCGGACGCTGGCAACTGCCTTCGATTTCTGGAGGCGACCGTCACGGATGCGACCCGAGCAGCGCGCTCAATCTGACGAACGCAGAAACATTTTCCGAGTTCATCCAGGAAATCCGCAAAGAACAGCGAAGCCACGTGCTCTTGATGCCGCAATATTCGGAGCCAAGAAGTATTCGCATCGCTCAGATGCTCCTCGACGTCATTCGCGAATACCCCGGCCATCCAGTCGGCACGCAGCACTGGGACAATCGCGTATTTCATCCAGGCCGGAACACAAATGCGGATTGGCCGCTTTCAACATGGTGGAAGGCGCCGCCGGGATTTATCGAGTTTATCTTCTCAGCGTTGCGGCTGCTGGATAATGCAACGGTCCAGAAGGCGCTCAAGCAAGCGATGCCGGGCGAAGTTGTCGATCAGATCTCGACTGATGTTTCGTACGAGGCTACTACTTGACGAACGCGCAGCTGCGAGTCGCGCTCTTTCCCGATGCGTATCACGAAATGGACGGAGTGGCGTCGACGAGCCGTCATTTCGAAGCGTTCGCACGGCAGCGCGGCCTTCCGTTTCTCGTAGTGCATGCGGGACCGCGGAATGAGACCGTTGCCGACGCCAGCGTCGCACGAGTGCAGCTCCGCCGGGGCTGGTCGCGATTTCCACTCGATCGAACTCACAACTTCGACCCTGCGCTGGTGGCGCGATACAGAAAGGTCGCGTCGCTAGTCGATGAATTCAAACCGGACGTGATCCATATCACGGGACCGAGCGACATTGGAATCCTCGGCGCTCTCGTTGCTCACAGGCTCCGCGTTCCACTCGCCGCGTCATGGCAGACGAATCTTCACCAGTACGCCGAACGCCGGGCGGCCGCCGCTACTTCTTTTTTGCCAAAACATTGGAGTGCGAACGTCGGCAGCTCGATCGAGCGATGGAGTTTCCGCGCGGCGGCACGATTTTACAAGATTCCGCGGCTGCTCTTTGCGCCGAACCAAGAGATCATCGAACTTCTGAAGACGGTGACGGGCAAACCGTGTTTCTTAATGTCGCACAGCGTGGACACGGCAGCTTTTGATCCCGCGTTTCGTGACAGGCTGGCTGGCCCTTTTCAAATCGGCTACGTCGGGCGCCTGACCACTGAGAAAAATGTGCGAGCTCTGGCGCAATTTGAACAGGATTTGCTCGAGTTGGGCGAAACCGATTTCCGGATCGTGATCGTGGGTGACGGCTCGGAAAGAGACTGGCTGCAAAAAAATATGCGGCATGCCGATTTTACGGGCGCGCTCAAAGGCCGCGAGCTCGCGCGCGCGTTCGCGAACATGGACGCGCTCGTATTTCCTTCCGAGACCGAGACATTTGGGCTGGTCGTGCTCGAGGCGCTGGCTTCTGGCGTGCCGGCCATCGTCGGCGCGCGCGGCGGCCCGAAATTCACGGTGCAGCACGGCAAGACAGGATTCGTCTCGAGCGGACCTCGAGATTTCGCCGGATACGCGGCAATGCTGATGAACCGGCCGGATTTGCTCGCGGAAATCCGCACAGCGGCCCGCGCTTACGCTCTTTCGACATCGTGGGAAAATATTTTCGAGGGGATGTACGAGGCTTACGACCGGTGTTTACAAGCTGCGAACATGGTCAGCCAAGGCGTCCTTGATGTCGCAACAACTTAGGTTATTATTAGGTCGCGGATAAACGACTAATCCCGCCGCTCGTTGATTCAGCGAACATTTGACTCGGGAGAACAGGGACGCAATGCCCCTACGCGGATACGGCCGACTTCTGTCAATCCTCGCGCTGCCCGTGTGGCTTTCGCTTTCGACGAGCCACGCATTCGCGCAAGCTCCCCGTGAATTGGCTACGCAATCTCAGCTTACGCTTCCGCAAGTTGTCGAGAAATTGGTGACAAGAAACGCCGAGCGCGCCAAAGCGCTCGAAGGTTATAAGGGCAGGCGATTCTACGTGCTCGATTACGTCGGCTTTCCGAGCGGCCTGCATGCCGATATGACTGTGGAAATGACGTACAACGCTCCGAGCACGAAAGAATTCCACATAGTTTCGGAGAATGGATCGAAATTGATCGTGAATCGCGTTCTCAAGAGGCTTCTGGACACCGAGCAGGAGGCCCTCGAAGCGCAGAACCGGCAAGGCGTCGAACTGAATCCGAGTAATTACGAGTTCACGGCCCTCGAATATGACCGGAATAGTTCAGGATGCTCGTACATATTGAGTGTTCAACCCAAGATCGCGACGAAATTCCTTTATCGCGGGCGCGTCTGGGTGGACAACAAGGACTTCGCGGTATGCCGGATCGAGGCTCAGCCGGCGAAGAACCCCTCCTTCTGGATTCGAAAAACGCAAATCCATCACACCTACGAAAAAGTGGGTGAGTTCTGGCTTCCCGTTGAAAACCAGAGCGTCTCCGACCTGCGGCTGGACGGCCGCGCGACGCTTACGATCAAATACATGGACTACGAGATTCAGCCCGAGCATTTTTCCCTCGATTCAAGCGCCGTCACCGCAGGCCACTAGTCGGTCGACCAGACACGGTACCGTAATTTCGCACCGACCTGCTTGGCAGTCATCTCCGACCGCACACCCTCGGATTTGCAGGAAACCGTTTGTCGGTCGGAGAAACGTGCTCTATAATTGAGCGTTTTGGCGGTCTGTGAAAGGTTTGACACGGCATGCTGGATGTAATTCAAAAGCGGCAACTAGGCGTGAAGATCCTGATGGGCGTGATCCTGACCCTGATTTGCCTCGCGATGGTGATCACTTTGGTGCCCGGATTGATGAGCGGCTCGACGACTGGAATGTCGAGTGCGGACACGGTCGCACGCGTCGGCTCGGAAGAAATCTCGCGTGACGACGTCCAGCAAATGCTGAACCGGGAATTGCGCGGCCAGCAATTGCCGCCATCGTTCAAGAGCCTCTACGCAAAACAAGTTCTCGACCAACTGATCCTGGTGAAAGCGCTCGAGCTCGAAGGCCAGCGCATCGGGTTGAAAGTAACGCCGCAGGAAGAAACCGAGCGCATCAAGAAATATTTGCCGACGGCATTCAACGGCGACACGTGGGTGGGCAAGGAACGCTATACCGCCGAAGTGCAGTCGCGCACGGGAATGTCGGTGCAGGATTTTGAGAACTTCGTGCGCGAACAAATCCTCGAAGAGAAATTTCACTCGCTGCTGACGGATGGAATCACCGTCTCCGATGGCGAGATCGTGGCGGAATTTCGCCGCAAGAATGAAAAAGTGACGATCGAGTACGCGGAGAGCAAACCGACCGACCTCGCGGCGACGATTAATCCCACGGAAGCCGAGCTCGCACAATATTTCGACAAGAACAAAGGCCGCTATCAGATTCCGGAGAAGCGGTCGGCAAATTACGCGCTGCTCGATCTCGAGCAATTGAAACAACACACACCCGTCGGCGACCAGGAGCTTCACGCGTATTACGACCAGCATATTGACGAGTTCAAGGTCCAGAATCGCGTCCACGTCGAACACATCTTGTTCAAGACGCTGGGGAAAACTGACGCGGAAGTGGCCGAAATTCAGGCGAAAGCCGAAGATGTCCTGAAAAAAGCCAAGTCAGGTGCGAATTTCGAGGACCTTGCGAAGAAATATTCCGAGGACACAACGGCGTCGAAAGGCGGCGATCTCGATTGGATCGTCGAGGGGCAGACCGTGCCGGAATTCGAGCATGCGGCCTTCACTTTGCCGAAGGGCGCGATCTCGGATCTCGTAAAGACGCAGTACGGCTTCCACATCATCAAAGTTCTAGATAAAGAGACCGCGCACACGAAGAGCTTCGAGGAAGTGCGAGCGCAAATCTTGCCGATCGTTCTCGAGGACAAAGTAACGGCGGAAGCGAATAAATTGTCGGATCAGATGGCTTCCGGCGTCCGGCAATCGAACCGGCAGACGCTGGACGCGCTGGCCAAGAAATTCGACCTGCAACTCGGTTCTGCTCCGGCAGCAGCTGAGACGGAAGCGGTCGGTGATCTTGGAAGCGCGCCGGAGCTGCAGCAGACGCTTTTTAGCCTGCGCCAGGGTGATATCAGCGCGCCGATACGAGTCGAGCGCGGAACTGTGATCCTTTCACTCAAGGATGACCTCCCGGCGCATCAAGCGACTCTTGCCGAAGTTCACGACACCGTCCTCGCCGATTACCGCAAGGACACTTCGGTGTCGCTGGCTAAGTCGCGCGCGGAAGAGTTGGCGAAGCGAACTCACGCCGGGGAACCGCTTGCGAAGGCGGCCAAGGAACTCGGATTGACGGTCAGCACGAGCCAGTCATTTGCGCGAACGGGCCAGGTGGGCGATCTCGGATCGGCGAGCCAGTTCGAGGGCGCCTTCACGATGCCTGCGGACAAGGTGAGCGACGCGATGCCGCTCAGCGCGAACTGGATTGTCTACCGCGTCGTCGCTCACGAAGAACCAAGACCGGAAGAGCTAATTCTTCAGCGAGTCCAAATCCAGCAGCAATTGCTCCAATCTAAGCAGTCGGCCGTCTTTGAAGCGTTTCGCACGGCGCTCAAGGACCGACTACAGCGACAGGGGAAACTCGTGATAGACGAGGCGAATCTCAAAGCCCTCGCCGGGTCTTAACTACAGCTATATAATTGAAACGTAAAGAGTTATTTGATTCATCAGCTGGCCTTGCCCCGGCATCTTCGGTTCGCTATACTTTTAGACCTCAGCTCCCGCCCTCTGCGTGAACTCGGCACTATCGGTGACAGACTGAGGATTTTTTCGCAGAGAGGCTAAGAGCGTTATTGATGGCTGATTGGAACTCCCCGATAAACTCGCCGTACTATTTCTTGATTGTTGGGGTCATCTCATTATGTGTAGCTGTGATTTCGACGTTCACTGGGAAAATATATGGACGGTATGGTGGTTGGGCGTCGCGCGCCAAGGAACCGACGGAGTTTTGGTGGACAGTCACAATAGCTTACTTCGGTGGCGTTTGCTTCATCGGATATTTCTTGTATAAGATCTACGGACACGCAAACTGATCTTCGGCGTTTTGTCGGCCAGACAGTCCGCTAATCTTTAATATTCTCTACGAAATGTGATGATCAGCCAAGCGATTAGGGTCCTTTGGAAGCCTCAGGGCAAACTCCAAGGCACGCGGGATCGAGAAACTTGCAGCACTTTAGTTTGTAGGCACCGAAGCCCCAACGAGCAGTGAGCGTTAATCGAATTCGCGGGCGGGACTGGGGTTTGGTTAGGGGGGAATGATGGCAGCCAAATCGACACTTTCGGGAAACGAGTATCGCTGCGCCATCGAGCGCAATCAGAATGGCAAATATTCCATCCGCGTGCGAGCGGCGTTCGGCAAGAGCGGATGGATGCTTCCGATTTATTTGCTCGCTGGTACCTTTGATGGGGCGATGAAAAGGCTGGAAGAGGCGCTTCAGCTTCTGCAGCGCCATGAGCAGCGGCTGTGGTTCTGGGGGCGGGAGCGAAGCGACGACCCGCATCTTGCGGCGGACTTGCTCGAATCGATCGGCCTGCAACTCGACCGGCGCTCCGAATTCCCGCGCAAAGTAGCCGGCTTCGGCGTTCCGAGCGAACGCCCGGTTTCAGCGGTACATCTGCCGCCCGTGCGGAGGGTGCTGGCAGAACTGATCGACAACACTCGAACGGCCTACGGAGACTGAGCTCCCGGCGGCTCTTGCTGAAAACGAACAGCTCGCGAATTACTTCGGGCGAACCACAACTTCCCCGTTGCCAATCAGCTGATCATTCAGGAACAGCCTGTATTTGTAGGAACCCGGATTGACGCCTATTCGAGGCGGCCCGCTTTGCAGCCGTGTTCCCTCGGGTGCCTGGAATACGTTCGAGCCAAACGGGGAGCGCTGCGGATCGAATTCGACGCGCAGATTGCCCGCGAGCGGCTGCCAGACCACCTGATCGTTCCCATCCAGCACAACGATATCGGGGAAAATGCCCACCAAGATAGGTTTGTCGGCCATATCGAATCAGGATCCCATCTCTTTTACGGCGTCCACGATGTGCCGCGCGGAAATTCCGAACTTATCGACGAGTTCATCGGGCTTGCCGGAGTGAGGCATGCCGCGAACGGCGAGCCGCCGGACTTTTGTTGGCGCTGAACCTACATCGAGAAGCGCGGCAAGCACAGCCTCTCCGAGGCCGCCTTCCTCAAAATGATCCTCGACTGTCACCAGGCGGCCCCCGGTGGCTTTCAGTTCGGCGGCAATCGCTGCGCCGTCGAGCGGCTTGACGCAGTACAGATCGATCACGCGAACCGCGATTCCCTGACCCTTCAATTGATCGGCGGCTTTGAGCGCTTCGTGAAGAGTTATTCCCGCGCCGATAACCGTTGCGCGGTCGATGTCGCTGCGGCGAAGCACCTTGAAGCCAGGAATCGGGAATTTCTCGTCAATCGAATAAACGATCGGCGTCTTTGGCCGCGACGTCCGGACATAGGTGATGCCTTCGGCGCGCGCGGCCGCCTCGGTCAAGCGCTCCGTGGAAACGGCATCAGACGGATACAGAACGATTGAGCCGTGCACGGCGCGGAACATCGCCAGGTCTTCGAGAGCCATTTGCGAGGGGCCGTCTTCGCCGATCGAAACGCCGCAATGCGAACCGCACAGCTTGATGCTGCTCCGGCTGATTGCGGCCATCCGGACTTGATCGAACGCGCGGGACAGGAAGCACGCAAAGGTGTCAAGAAACGGCACTCTTCCGCGAGCCGCCAGGCCGACGCCGGCGCTCACCATATTCTGCTCGGCGATGTAGCCCTGATAGAACCGGTCCGGGTATGCGTCGCCGAAAATTTCCGAGAACGTTGAGTTCTTAACATCGCCGCTGATCGCGACGATGTGCGGGTTCACCACGGCGAGCCGCTTCAACGCGTAGCCGTAGGCTTCGCGCGTGGCGACGGTGGCGCCGGGCTTATAATCCGGCGCGGCAGGCGCGGGAAAATCCGGCGGCTTGGGGAGCGAAGTGCGCGCGTACGATTTTCCATCGTCAGGCGGAATCGGCGGGACGGTGCCGACTTCAGTGAGCGCCTTCGCGAGCTCATCCTTCGAAAACGCTTTCCCGTGCCAGTGCTCTTTGCCCGCGCAGAAACTGACACCGTGGCCTTTGATCGTCCGCGCGACGATGGCCTGCGGCCGCCCCTTCACCGACTTGGCGTGATCGAGCGCCGCGAGAACTGCCGCGACGTCGTGGCCGTCGATCACCTGAACGTCGAAGCCTTCGGATTCAAATTTGCGGCGATATGTCTCCAAGTCGTACTGATACATCGTCGGTTCGCTCTGGCCGAGCCGGTTGATATCGGCAATCGCGGTGAGGTTTTCGAGCTTGTAGTGGCCCGAAAACTCCGCAGCCTCCCACGCTTGCCCTTCCGCCAACTCGCCATCGCCCATAAGCACATAGACGCGCGTCGAACTGCCGTCGAGTTTCGCTCCGATGGCCAAGCCAGCGCCGACAGATAATCCTTGCCCGAGCGATCCCGTCGCCGCATCCACCCCGCGGATAAGCGGCGTCGGATGGCCCTCGAGTTCGCTTGAGAGCTGGCGCAGGGTCATGATGCGAGAAAGCGGAAACACGCCGGCTTCGGCCAGCGCGGCGTACAGAATCGGCGCGGCGTGGCCTTTCGAGAGAACGAAGCGATCGCCATTCGGCGAATTTGCATTTTTCGGATCGAATTTCATCGCGTAGAAAAATATTCCCGCCATTAATTCCGAGGCGGAAAGGCAGGACGTCGGATGGCCCGAACCGGCTGCGGTCGTCGACATCATCGAATAGATTCCGAGCCGCCGGGCTTTCTCTTTGATCGCGTCAATCGTCGATGCTGAGATTGGCGAAGTGGCTGCCATGAAGAACTCCTCTCGTGTCTAGCTCTCTGGGATATTGGATTGTACTGGAGTTTGCGAAGATTCGCTCGCCGAGGATTTAATTTGATGCAGCAGTAAGGGTTCGTTCCTATTTAATCGTTGCGCTGATCCGAGCGAGCGCTCGCACTCTCAGCCCGCCGGTGCGCCTTTTTCTCCGAACGAAACGCGATGGGCCTCGGGACCGAAAGCAATCACGACTGCGCAGACAGCCAGCACCACGCCCGCGAAAATCGCCATCGCCATACCGTAGCCGAAGCGATGGCTCATACGCGCCTCGATGTACGCGCTCGAAGCGGCCAGCAACACGCCAACCTGATAAGCGAATCCTGGGAAAAATCCACGCAGCCGATCCGGCGAAAGTTCGTTGATGTGCGCGGGAATTACGCCCCACGCTCCCTGCATCGTGAACTGCATCAGGAACGCGCCGGTGAGTATCAACGAAAGAGTCGGCGCGAAAACCCACAGTGGAATCACGAAGATTGCCGCCACGACCGAAATCACCATGGCACGTCGGCGCCCGATGCGGTCCGATAGCAGCCCGATGGCGAGGCTGCCGAGAATTGCGCCGATCATTGAAACGATGGTGATGATGGCGGTCAGCTTCGGCGTGAAGCCGCGTTGCTGCTGAAGGTAAGTCGGATAGATGTCCTGCGTACCATGCGAGATGAAATTCATCATCGCCATCAAAAGGACGAGATAGAGAAAGCGGCGGCCATTTGCCCAGACTTCGCGGCCGTACTCCCGCCAATCGTGCCGCTCAGGCTTGCGCGCCTTCCAGACTTCGCTCTCCTTCACTTTTAAGCGAATGAAAAGCGTCAAAAGCGCGGGTACGCCGCCAAGAAAAAACAGCGCGCGCCAGCCCCAGTGTGGAAACACCGTCCAGTAGG
>JBAPOP010000032.1:0-20666 GCA_049279675.1 Candidatus Acidiferrales bacterium | reverse complement strand
CCGGCATCTTGCCGGCGATTTTCTGCGGGGCGGCGCGAAACAAAAACGCCGGCAAGATGCCGGCGCTACGATGGCATTGTTGCGGCTCGCCCTGTAGATCGCCAACTTCGCGGTCACGGCTTTGTTGCGGTGACGCAGAGGTGCCAGCCGAAGTGGCGCTCGAGCCAACGAAACATTGGCTGCGGCATCATGCGGAAATACCATTCCTTCACGTATTCGTATTTTTTGTAATCGGCGATTCTGTAGGGGAAGATGTGCTCGACTGAAATTTCTTCCACTCGCAGGCCGTGATCTTCGAGCAGGCGGCGCGCTTCGGAGCGCGTATAAACGTAAGTGACGGGGCAGCCGGTTTGCGCTTCGGAATGTTGCGCGACCAATTCATTCAGCCGCCAGAACTGGCCTTTTCCGTACGTTAGCAAAATCCAAAATACTTTCCAGCTTCGGCGATAGTAGACCATGATTTTCACCGTCGCGCCTGGGGCCAAATAATTGCGGATTTGCTCAAGAACGAGTTCGGGATGCGGCGTGTGGTGAATTACGCCGAATGAATAGATTAGATCGTACGGCTCGATGGGCACGATCGCGGAAAGATTTTCGGCGCTGCCTTGATAAAACTGGATGCGATCCTGCAAACCGAAAACGCCGGCGCGTTGGCGCGCGATTTCGAGAGAGCGGTCGGAGAGATCCACCGCGGTCACGCGAGCGCCGTGACGCGCGAAATTGATCGTATCGGTGCCGATTCCGCAGCCGATTTCGAGAACGCGCTTGCCGTTCCAGCGTTCGAACTGCGCAAAATTTGGAATGTGCGGCTCGACAAAATATTTGCGCGCTTCCACTTCATCGAAATATTGCCGCGAGCCGACGGGGCACGAGGAATGCCGGATGTTGCAGGGGCGCTCGTTCCAATAATCCTGTACGCGCTCGATTTTTACGGCTTCGAAGGTCATTTCGGATGTTTTGTCCGTTTGCGAAAACTGCGGCCTCGGATCGATGAAGCTCTCGCTCGAACATCGTAGTGCTTCTGGCATCGCGGACTCAATAAATTTGCGGCGAGCGCACGATTTGCGAAAATCCGGCCGGCCTGCTGGCCGGCCCTACGAAAACCGTTGCCGCATCGGCGGGATTGCGCGTGGGGCAATCGTAGGGTCCGTGGGCACACGGACCGGCCTTTCACGATTTCACGTACGATGAATCACGATTTGCGAAAAACCGGCCGGCCTGCCGGCCAGCCCTACGATCGCCGTGCCGGCGTTCGCGCCGCCGTCTTGCGGCCGGCGAATATGTTCCGTGATTCCGCACACAAAATCGCCGGCAAGATGCCGGCGCTACGACGCTTTTTCTTTTGCGTAGGCGAGATATTCTTCGTAGGGGCCTTTGAAGTCTTCGATGTGGGCATCCTTGAAATGCCAGATGCGGGTGGCGACTTCTTCGATCACGTCCTGGTCGTGAGTGACGAGCAAGACTGTGCCTTCGTATTTCTGGAGCGCGATATTCAGGGCATTGATGGATTCGAGGTCGAGGTGATTGGTCGGCTCGTCGAGGACGAGAACATTCGGCTTCAGGAGCATCAGGCGGCAGAAAATCAGCCGCGCGGATTCGCCGCCGGAGAGCGCGCGGGTCTGCTTCAACGCATCATCGCCGCTGAAGAGCATTTGGCCCATCAGGCCGCGCAATTTTTCCTGCGTCGCCGCGGGATCGAATTCGTGAAGCCACTCAATCGCGGTGACGCCCTTTCGGATCGTCTCGGAATGATCCTGCGCAAAGTAGCCGACCGAAACGTTGTGCCCCCACAGCACCGTGCCCGAATCGATCGGAAATTGAGTGTCGGATTGTTCGATGTGGCCCGGGGCGTTGCGAATGAGCGATTTCAGAAGCGTCGTTTTGCCGGAGCCGTTGCGGCCGGTGAGCGCAATCTTTTCGCCGCGCGAGACACTGGCCGAAAAACGGTGGATCACCTTCACGCCGTCGTATGACTTGACGACGCTCTTGACCTCGAGCGGATGCCGGCCAGAGGCTTGATCCATCTGAAAGCGGATGTACGGGCGAGCGATATTGGATCGCGCGAGCTCGGCAGTCTGCAGGCGCTCGACTTCTTTCTTGCGCGAGGTGGCCTGCGCGGAACGCGTGCCGGCCGAAAAGCGCGCGATGAATTCATTCAGTTGCGCGATCTTCTTTTCGCGCTGGGCATTCTCGGATTCGATGCGCGAGCGGATGGAAGTTTTCGCGACGACCATATCGTCGTAGCCGCCGTTGTACATGATCACCGTCTGATAATCGATGTCAGCGGTGTGCGTGCAGACGCTATTCACAAAATGGCGATCGTGCGAAATGACGATTGGCAGGCCTTCGTATTCGCAGAGATATTCCTGCAGCCAGTGGACGGAATCGAGATCCAAGTGGTTCGTCGGCTCGTCGAGCAGAAGAGCGGGCGGATTGCCGAAGAGCGCCTGCGCGAGCAACACGCGAACTTTGATGCCGCCTTGCAAATCGCCCATGCGGCGTTCGTGGAGAGAGTCGTCCACGTCGAGGCCGTCGAGCAAAATTCCGGCATCGGCTTCGGCGGTGTAGCCGTCTTCGTCGCTGACGATGGCTTCCAGCTCGGCGAGGCGCATGCCGTCGTGGTCGGTCAGCTTGTCGTGAGGTTTCGCGTGGAGCGCTTCGCGCTCTTGCAGCGCTTTCCACAACGCGGAATTGCCCATGATGACGGTGTCGATGACGCGAAATTTGTCGAAGGCAAACTGATCCTGGCGCAGGATGCCTAGCTTCTTCGGCCGGCTGATCGAACCTTGCGAAGGCTCGAGTTCGCCGGTGAGAATTTTCATCAGCGTGGATTTGCCGGCGCCATTCGGGCCGGTGATGGCGTAGCGGCGGCCGTCGAAGAAGGTGTTGGTGACCTCTTCGAACAGAATTCTGGCGCCGAAGCGCATGGAGATGTTGTTAAGGGTGATCAAGCAGTTCAATTGTATCGCATGAGTTGCACATTCGCCGAATCGAAGCGCAGGGCGAGGCGTACCCGAGGGCCGAGCAAAAACCCTCGACAAGCAACCGTAGGGTCCGTCGGAAGACGGACCGGCATTTCACGAATTTGAATTTCGAATCGCGCGACGAAATCCGCGCGAATCCGGCCGGCCTGCCGGCCAGCCCTACGATTGCCCGCCGTGCACCTTGCATCCATCATTCGCGATCGCACGGGTTGCAACCGTAGGGTCCGTCGGCAGACGGACCGGCTTTTCACGAATTTGAATTTCGAATCGCGTGACGAAATCCGCGCGAATCCGGCCGGCCTGCCGGCCAGCCCTACAGTTGCCTGCCGTACGGATTCAGCGCTTTTTGCCGAGCAATTGGGAAACTAGGCCGGGAGATTTCTGGCCTTTTTGCGCGGCCTCGATTGCGGCAAGGCGCTCGAGGGCCTCGGGATGCGCGGGATTGACTTCGAGCAGCTTGGAATAGATCGCGTGCGTGAGCTCTGCGAGTTCCATTTTCTCGCACAGCTCGGCGAACTGGATGTAGACCGGCTCGCGCCAGGGATCGAGCTCGATCGCTTTTCGAAAGTGAGTGATCGCCTCTTTGCGGTACTGGGGCACGGTCGCAAGGCTGCGCGCCAGCATCGCGCGATACACCGCGTTTCCCGCCGATGCTTCCACGCATTTACGCAACCAGACAATCGAGCCAACAAAATTTCTCGCGCGAATGGAATCGTTGGCGCGCTTGAACCACTCTTCGACGTTTTCTGCGGTTCCGGTTTTCTTCCGGCCCATGGTAAACGCGCCCGTGGCGGCCAGGCGCTTATCGTAGGCGGCGCGTTTCTCGTCGTTTGAGAGCGTCCGATAAGCTTCGGTGATGACAGCCATCACGTCTTTGAGCGATGCGACCAACTCGCGATTGCCCATGTGATTGTCGGGATGAAATTTGCGGGCCAGCGAGTGATAGCTTTTTCTGACCAGACTGGCGGGAGAATCGGATGTGACTCCGAGAAGCTGATAGTAGGTGCTCTTGCCGGTCAATTCGATCAAACGGCGGAGTTCCAGTTCAAATTGAATCTGAACCGCTTCCTCGCGCCGGTACCAAATGGCGAGCTGCGCATTTGATGGACGCGATTTTGCAGGCGCGCCAACGGGCACATTTTTTTGCGCGTCTTCTTCCTGCGCTAAAAACTTAGTCAGCTTGGCGCGGTCCTGCGGTTTCATCTCGACAAACTGAATGCCCATGCCCTTGCCCGACGTCAAATTCCGCACGATCGCGCGTGCGCGAATTTGTCCCGTCGGCAACTCGAGAATGATCTCGATCGGGGAACCTTCGCTCGGAGGATTGGAGGCGTGCAGGAATATGCCGCCGAGCGACATCGTGCCCGCGTGCGATGTGCTCGTTTGGTTGACCGATTTCCAGCCGACCAGCATCGCTTTCGACGCGCGGATGCGAGGGTACTTTCGACGGTTTGAAGGTGCGTCTGCCATGTTCAGGGCGTACCGAGAGCCATATAGAAAGTCTATTCGTTGGGAGGCTGGCGCGGATATTTTCGGCGAAAATTCGCATCAATGAGTAACGGAAGGAACGCCGCCATTTTCGAGGCGGCGGTTCACGGAGGCGGGAGCCTCTGGGCTCTGATTGACTGGGTGGCTGCTGTAGAATACGGCGTCTTGAGCGCTCGAGCTGAATTCGACCGTTTGCGCGTGGTGCTGGTGAATGCGCGCAATCCTCTCAATATTGGCGCGGCGGCGCGCGTCATGAGCAATTTCGGCTTCATGCACCTGCGCGTGGTGAATCCTTACAAGGTGGCATTTCGCGAGGCGCGTTCGGCGGTGGGCGCGTCGGAGCTGCTGGCGAGCGCGGAGGAATTTGAAACTGTTGGCGAGGCTGTTGCGGACTGCACCTTGGTGATCGGAACCACGGCTGCCGGGCGGCGGCAATTGCAGCATCCGATTCGTGGGCTGGAGGCGGGCGCGCGAATGATTCGCAAGAGGCTCGCGTCGAGCCGCGTGGCGCTGCTCTTTGGCTCGGAAAGAATCGGGCTCAGGAACGACGATATGAGCCACTGCCACTGGCTGATGCGCATTCCGACGCGCGAAGAGCACGGATCGGTGAATCTGGGGCAGGCGGTGGCGATTTGCCTCTACGAACTGGCGCGCGGATCGGCGGCGGCGCGGCCACCGGAGAAGCTGAAAGTTGCCACGGCGCGCGAGCTGCAGCGCATCGACGAGGTGATGCTGGAAGTGTTGCGCCTCAGCGGGTTCGTTAAGCCGGCAGCGTCGGTGCTAGCCGAGGAAAAGTTGCGCCGGCTAATTCGGCGGCTGCAATTGTCGTCGAGCGATTCCGAGGTGTGGCTCGGAATGCTGCGGCACATGTTGTGGAAGTTGCAGGCGGGGAGGAATGCGGGGGGATGACGCAGTTCCGTCCGTCAATGATATCGATGGGCTATCGATGGCACCCGTAGGGTCCGTCGGCAGACGGACCGGCCTTTCACGAATTTGAATTTCGAATCGCGTGATGAGATGCGCGCAAACCCGGCCGGCCTTCCGGCCGGCCCTACGGGTGCCCGCCGTGCACCTTGCATCCATCATGCGCGATTGTGCGGGTCGCAACCGTAGGGTCCGTCGGAAGACGGGCCGGCCTTTCACGAATTTGAATTTCGAATCGCGTGATGAGATGCGCGCAAACCCGGCCGGCCTTCCGGCCAGCCCTACGGGTGCCTACCGTGCGTTTTGCGTTGCAGCAAGCACGATCTCGAAATAAGCCACCGTAGGGTCCGTCGGAAGACGGACCGGCCTTTCACGAATTTGAATATCGAATCGCGTGATGAAATCCGCGCAAACCCGGCCGGCCTTCCGGCCAGCCCTACGGGTCGAGGTCTTTTCGGAAAGTACTACGCGTCTTGCGACGACCGGGCGATACCCTCCAGCCATGCGCACGCGAAGACGAATGCGCCTTCTTCCACCAGCCTACGTAGGAAACGCGTGGAGCTTCGTGACAATCTGCACATTCAACCGTGCGCGCTTCTTTGCGTCCACGGGGCTCGCAAATTGGCTGGTGAAATTCACGCGCCGCGTAGCGTATGAAGAGAGTTTTCGGCTGCACGCCTGGTGCGTCATGCCGGATCATCTGCACTTGCTAGCCGAGGGTGCTTCGCCAAAGAGTGATCTGCGATTGTTCGTCCGCTCGTTGAAAAGACAGACTTCCGAGAAATTCGAATCGCGCTTCCATCGGCCGCTATGGCAACGCAATTTTTACGATCACATCCTTCGCTCGCGTCAATCCCCTGATCCGATAGCCTGGTATATCTGGATGAATCCGGTCCGGAAAGGATTGTGTGCCGAGCCGCGCGAATACGTGTTTTCGGGCTCGGAGACGTTCGATTGGAAATCGCGCCGAGGAGTTCGCGAAACATGGGCACCGCCATGGAAGACGGCGCGCCCGAATTAGCGAAGCGAAGACCGGCCGGCCCTACGAGTGCCCGCCGTGCACCTTGCATCCATCATGCGCGATTGTGCGATATGCGACCGTAGGGTCCGTCGGCAGACGGACCGGCCTTTCACGAATTTGAATTTCGAATCGCGTGACGAAATCCGCGCAAACCCGGCCGGCCTTCCGGCCAGCCCTACGAGTGCTGAGCGTGCATTCATGGCGCCATCTTACCTGTTCTCCTTATATATGAAGTCAGAACGGAGAGATGTTCTTTAGGGGGTCGTAGCCCAGTACCGAAAAGGATGCTTGGTCCTTCCCATGCCGGTACGCGCGGCGAGGCCCTGCGCAATCAGCCGATTGAGGCCGCGCTTGACCGAACTGCGGCTCACCTCGGAGTTCGGGCAGATGTCACTGTCGAGTATGGCCGTCTCCTCGCTCTTTGGCAGGGCGGCAAGAACTATGTCCCTAATCCTCCGCGCACTCGCCTCCTTGGCTGAACCCAGCGCCCGGTAACCTTCGTCGCCGAGCTCGACGGCCAAATCGTCGGGCGTATCCGGGAAGCGTGAGATCGAGCGCAACATTCGCACGCCGCTCGACTGGCCACCCTCGACCCGGCGCAGAGAGATAACGATGTCTACCGCTCCGGCATAGGCTGAGCTTCCGCGGCCCGAATCGCCTACTTCCCCTCCCATCTTCCGCTCATGGCGGACGACGATCACGCCTAGCCCTTCGGCGGCGATTTGCTGGAGCGGCTTCATCGCCCTCAGGGCGTCGCCGGAGTTGTTTTCCGAGTCCCCTTCCAGCCCCGCGAATTGGCCGAGCGTGTCCACAACGATCAGCCGTGCGCCGCGGCGCCTGGCTTCGACCAGAACCCGTTCCGCGACTGCTTCCCAAGCGACGCCAACTGTCTCCCGCCAGGGGAGCAGCACGAAGTCGTCCCGCCCCCGCCCGACCAGCCCGCAGCGCTCAAGCAGCGGACGAAACGTCACCCCCGTTTGTTCGGTGAGGTAGAGAACCGGCGATTGTACGGTCGGCTGCCCGAGAAACGGCGCTCCCGTGACCACCGCCGCGACCAGATGCGTCACGAACGTCGTCTTTCCCGCTTGCTTCACTTTCCCGCCGACCTCCGTGATCGCGCCGGCCGCGACCCAGGGCTTGCAGAGCCATTCGGTTTGGACCCTTTCCTCAGACGCCAGCTCCGCGCCGGTCTGAAAGCTGAATTTCCTCTCCGTTCTGACTTCATACTTAAGGAGGACAGATAAAGATTGGCAAGTAGATTGAGCTGCGAGCGATATTTCAAAGGGGTCAGGCCGGCCCGAAAGCAGCACGTCCTGCATCTTCTGGCACGCGTAGGCGGCCCGGCGCAGCTCGGCTTTCCGAAGGATGATTCCGGCGTAGTGCCCCACGTTCGAGATGCGCGGCACGCCATCCAGGAGCGTTGCGAGATAGGCCGCGCCGCCCGCCGCCTCCAATTCGCCGCGCTGGTGGAGCGCTTCGGTCAGCGTCACCAGGTCCACCGGAGTTCCGGCCTCTTCCAGTTCGCGAATCCGCGCGAAGATGCGCTGATTCGGCGGCGCCATGAAATCCGCAGCGGCGAGAGACGGCGCCGCGCGGCGCGAATCTTCGCCGAGGAGCAGCGCGCCGAGAAAACTGCGCTCCGCGTCATAGTTGTGGGGCATCACGCCGATGCTCTCCATTTCGCCTTTTTTGCCTCCTTTCCGGCGGCCTTGCGCCTGCCGCCGCCAATCAAAATTGTATCGAACGATTCCGCAAATTTGCAGTGCGCAGCTCTGTGGATAGAGGCAGCAGGATCGCTCCCGAGGCAATCGTAGGGTCCGTCGGCAGACGGACCGGCCTTTCACGAATTTGATTTTCGAATCGCGTGGTGAAATCCGCGCAAAACCGGCCGGCCTTCCGGCCAGCCCTACGAAAGTCAAACCAAAAGCGCCTCGATCGCCCGGTCAGCAACCGTAGGGTCCGTCGGCAGACGGACCGGCCTTTCACGAATTTGAATTTCGAATCGCGTCATGAAGCCCGCGCAAAACCGGCCGGCCTTCCGCGGTTTCTGCGTCCCGATTCGATCGGGACGGCCAGCCCTACGAAAACCAAACCCAAATTCGCGGGCAGGATGCCCGCGCCACGACGGCTCTCCGCGTTCCTCCAGCGCAAAAATTATTTTCGGAAACGCGCACATTTTTCTTGCGCTCAGTTTCAATGCTTGTATTCTGCGTTAGCGAACTTGCTCCGTCAGCCCGGCCCAAGGGAGAGCGAGGATCGCCGGTGGAGGAAATCGAAATAAATTGAACGCGATCTCCCTGGATGCGCGGCTCGGTTCTCGGGCCGTTTCCAATCCCAAACAAAGATCCGCGAAATTGACGCTGTGGCCGCTGGTCGCCGCGACGTTCTTCATGGTGTCGGGCGGCACGTACGGCACGGAAGACATCGTGCACGGCGCGGGCTACGGCCGCGGAATCTTGATCCTTCTGCTGACGCCGCTGCTCTGGAGCTTGCCGACCGCGTACATGATCGGCGAACTTTCGAGCTCGATTCCGGCGGAGGGCGGCTACTACGCGTGGGTGCGGCGAGGGTTGGGAAATTTCTGGGGATTTCAGGAAGCGTGGCTCTCGCTGGTGGCGAGCATTTTCGACATGGCGATTTACCCGACGCTGTTCGTCGCGTATCTCACGCGCATGATTCCGTGGTTTAGCGTGGGGCATCGCGGGCTGTACGTTGGGATGGCCATCGTCACGGTTTGCGCGCTGATGAACATCGCGGGAATTCGCGTTGTGGCTATTTCTTCGCTCTGGCTTTTCTTTCTGCTTTCCGCGCCGTTCGCGCTCATCGTCCTGCTCGCGCCATTCAAGATTGGCGCGCTCGGCGGCAGCGCCACCGTTCCTTCCGGCAGCACCGTGGATTTTATGGGCGGCATTTTGATCGCGATGTGGAATTACATGGGCTGGGACAACGCTTCGACGATCGCCGCGGAAGTCGAGCGGCCGCAAAAAACTTATCCGCGCGCGATGATTCTCGCGGTTGTCGTCGTGTCGCTCACGTACATTGTTCCGGTTGCCGCGATGTGGATCACCGGCGCGCCGGCCGCATCGTGGGAGACAGGCTCATGGGCCGATCTCGCGGGACTTGTCGGCGGGCAAGGATTGCGTGTGGCGCTCGTGCTCGGCGGAATGATGAGCGCGTTTGGAATGTTCAATGCGCTGGTGATGAGTTACTCGCGCTTGCCGCTCGCGATGGCGCAAGATGGAATGCTGCCGCAAATTTTCGCGCGGAAGACGAAGCGGTCGCATTCACCTTGGGTGTCGATTGTTGCGCTCGCGATCGGCTGGGGCATGTGCCTCGGGCTGAATTTCGAGCACCTCGTCACGCTCGACATTCTTCTTTACGGCAGCAGCTTGATGCTGGAGTTCATCGCGCTCGTTGCGCTGCGCGTGAAGGAACCGACGCTGCGGCGCCCCTTCCGCGTGCCGGGCGGCATGCTGGGCGCCGTGATGCTCGGCGTCTGCCCGCTGCTGTTGCTCGGATTTTCTGTGGTGCGCAGCGAAAATGAAACCGTGCTCGGGATGAGCAGCCTCGCGTTCGGCGTCTTGCTGATTGCCGGCGGGTTCGTTGCCTATGGCATCAAGCTGCTATTCCAGACGCCAAATTCGCTCGCCATCGCCGCGCAAAAGCCGCCCGACGCCGCATAATTACTGTCGATATCGCCCAGCCGGCAATCGTAGGGCGTCCGCTGCGGCGGACGCCGGTTTTAACTTTGCGCCGAAGTAATTCGGCCAAAAGACTCATGCCCACCGCAAATCCATTTCGTATGGAAGACCTGATTTATTTTGCATGGATCGGGGCAGCGTCCGCCGGAATGCTGCGAATGGCAATTGTCGGAAAATTCATAAAAAAGAACGGAATCGCAGGCCCTGAGATGCCGCGCAAAATGCGATTCTGGTTCGCCGTAGGCAGCATGTTGCTTGCTGCGCTCGCAATCTACTTCTTGCTCCGCGCAATGAATTGACCCGAAGCCTTCGTCCCATATCGCGCTGATTCCACAGAAAAGCGGCTGGTCTGACGACCAGCCCTACATTTGCCGATCGTGCATTCGCGGCTGCGTCGCTTTCCATTCGCGCGGGCCCGTGGCATTCTTGGCGCGCCGATGCCCAGCTACGATTACATCATTGTCGGCGCGGGTTCCGCGGGCTGCGTGCTCGCGGGACGCCTTTCCGAAAACCGCGAAGTCAGCGTGCTCTTGCTTGAAGCGGGCGGCCCCGACAAGCGCCGCGAAATTCGCATCCCGGCCGCATTCTCGAAACTCTTCAAATCGCAAGCCGATTGGAATTATTCGACCGAGGCGCAATCGAATCTTCACGGCCGCCAGCTCTATTGGCCGCGCGGAAAAGTAATCGGCGGCTCGAGTTCGATGAACGCAATGATTTACATTCGCGGCAACCGGCGCGATTACGACGACTGGGAGCAGCTCGGCAATCCGGGCTGGAGCTACCGCGACGTCCTGCCCTATTTCAAAAAAGCCGAAGACCAGCAGCTCGGCGCTTCCGAATTTCACGGCGTTGGCGGCCCGTTGCGCGTGGAAAATTTGCGCACGGTCAATCCCCTTTCGCGCGCGTTCGTTGAAGCGGCGGGCGAATCCGGAATTCCCGCAAATGACGATTTCAACGGCCGCGAGCAGGAAGGCGCCGGCTGCTATCAAGTGACGCAAAAGCGCGGCCGCCGATGGAGCGCCGCCGATGCGTATCTGCACCCCGCGCGATCGCGGCCGAATCTGACCGTGCTTCCTCACGCGCACGTGACGCAAATTTTGCTCGCGAACAATCGCGCCACAGGCGTCGAATACGTTCGCGATGGCCGCGAGCATTCCGTTTACGCCGAACGTGAAGTCCTTCTCTGCGGCGGCGCGATCAATTCACCGCAATTGCTGCTTCTTTCCGGCATCGGCCCGGCGCGCGATCTTGCGGAGCTCGGCATTGATGTGACGCTCGATCTTCCCGGCGTCGGCGCGAATTTGCAGGATCACATGTTTCTTCCCGTGGCGTACAAATGCACGAAGCCGATCACGCTAGCAAAAGCGGAGACGCTTCTGAGTTTTCTGAATTACGCAATCTTTCGCCGCGGCATGTTGACATCGTGCATCGCGGAGGCCGGCGCGTTCCTGCGCACGCGTCCCGACGCCGACCGCCCAAATCTGCAATATCACTTCGGCCCGGTGTACTACCTCAATCACGGCTTCGACCGCCCGCCCGGCCACGGCTTCTCAATCGGCCCGACGCTGATTCGCGCGCAAAGCCGCGGGCGCATCCATCTGCGAACCACGTTTCCGATGGACGCGCCCATCATCGAGCCGAATTATCTTTCGCACGATGCCGATGTGGAGACGTTCGTCGCTGGCATCGAACTCGCGCGGAGAATCGCGGCGGCGCATGCGTTCGATGAATTTCGCGGCGATGAATATCTGCCGGGCTCGGACGTCAAATCGCGCGGCGAAATTGCCAATTACGTCCGCGACGTCGCCGAGACCACGTATCATCCCGCCGGAACGTGCAAGATGGGCGACGACGCGATGGCCGTGGTGGATTCGCATCTGCGCGTTCGCGGCGCGGAACATCTGCGCGTGGTCGATGCGTCCGTGATGCCCACGGTCACGAGCGGCAATACGAACGCACCCGTGATCATGATTGCGGAGAAAGCCGCGGATATGATTCGCCGCGGCGATTGATTGAACGCAGCTCGATCGCGCGATAGGATACCAGCATGTTTGCGCCCACCGAGAACCCCGAACTCTCCTGGAGCCCGCTGAAGTTCATCGCAGCGTTCCTCATGGCAGGGGCCGGCGGCATGCTATTTCTGAGTCCTCACCACAAATTGGCGGACGCGGTATTGATTTTCGCGATGCTACTGCTGATCGTAGACATTTTCCGGAAACGCGAGAAGTCCCGCTCGACCCGATGAATCTCTGTTGAACGGAAGGCACCCGTAGGGTCCGTCGGAAGACGGACCGGCCTTTCACGAATTTGAATTTCGAATCGCGTGATGAAACCTGCGCAAACCCGGCCGGCCTTCCGGCCAGCCCTACGGGTGCCCACCGTGCGTCTAGCATTGCGTCACGCTCGATCGCGCGGTCAGCAACCGTAGGGTCCGCCGGAAGGCGGACCGGCCTTTCACGAATCTGAATTTCGAATCGCGTGATGAAACCTGCGCAAACCCGGCCGGCCTTCCGGCCAGCCCTACGATGAAAAGGCAACACGCCGTCGCAAGGTATGCGCGTTCCGCCCGCAAAATTTTGCTATTCTTCCAAGTCGTGCTCTTCGATTCCCGGCGCAAATTCGCATTCCTTCCGCGTGGCGCATTTCTTTTTCTCGCGTGTTGCTTGCTTTGTGCCGGGCTCGCCCGGCCTCAAGCCCAGCCGCAACAGCAAAACGCTGCGCCGCCTCCCGCAAGCAACGCCGCACCACCCGCGCAGACGCCTCCGCCACGTCCGACCTTCACGGTGGTGCTCGATCCCGGCCACGGCGGCACGGACACTGGCGCACGCGGCTCGACTGGCGCCGTGGAAAAAGATTTAACGCTTGCTCTTGCGCGCGCCACGCGCTCGCAGCTTCTGCAGCAAGGCATGCGCGTGATTCTGACGCGAGAAGGCGACCAAGATCCTTCATTCGACGACCGCGCGGCTACCGCCAACGCCCCGCGCCTCGCGATCTTGATCAGCTTCCACGTTTCGTCCACCGGCCAAGTGGGCACGGCGCGCGCCTACTCGTATCTTTTTTCTTCGAATGTTTCTCCAACCGACTCTGCCACGCCGGATTCGGCTGCGCCTTCTTCCGGGCGCGCGGCCTCGCACCTGATTCCGTGGGATACGGCGCAGCAAGGGTACGTGGACGCGAGCCATCGCCTCGCCGAATTCATTCAGACTGAGTTCGTGCAGAAATTTCCAGGCTCGCCCGCGTCGTCAACCGCTTTTCCGATCCGCGATTTGCGCTCGGTGGCGGCGCCGGCGGTCGCGGTCGAGCTCTCAAGCGTGTCCGTGGCGGATCCGCACGCACTCGATCCGATGATTATGTCGGTTGCGGAAAGCGTCGCGCGCGCGGTGGCGGAGTTTCGTCCAGGTTACGAAGCGGGGACGCGATAATGTCGCGCAATCTGAAAATCACGATCGCGATTCTCTGCGCCGCGGTGATCGGCGGGCTGCTGAGCCTCCGTAGCCTGCAAAAGCGCGTGAATCGTCTGGCGCAAGATCAAACCACCGAGGAGCAGGCGCGGCGTGAAGTCGTGGCGCCGCCAATCACGTCGCCTTCCGATGTCGCCGCGAGAGCTCTCATCTACTGGACCTCGACGTCATCGCCCGACTCGCTCGCTCCCACACCGATTGATTTGCAACTCGCCTCGGATCCAACGGTGCGCAGCAAGCAGGTGCTGCAGGCGCTTATCGCGAATGCTCCGGCGCCCGCGCAACGGACGCTGCCCGCCGACGCGAATCTTCTTGCGTTCTACGTGCTGCCCGACGGCACGGCCATCGCGGATTTTTCGGACGCGCTGAGTTCGGAAACGCCGTCGGGAATTCTGAGCGAATCGTTGGCCGTCAATTCCATCGCGCGGACGCTCGAGGCCAACGTGGCATCTCTGCGCCGCCTCAAAATTTTGATTCACGGGCAGGAAGTAGACACGCTCGCCGGCCACGTGGATCTGACTGGATACTTCGATCTTCACTCCGTAGCGTCCAACGCTCCGGCAGCACCAGCGACTGCGCAGCCTCCAGCCGCAAACGCGCCAACCAAAAAGCCGTAAGAGCCATTCGTGGCGCGGGCATCTTGCCCGCGGCCTTCCGCCCAGAGGCAACAAATCAAGATCGCCGGCAATATGCCCGCGCCACAATGGCAATTCGCGCGAGTGGCAATGGCAGGTTCCGTCGGAAGACGGACCGGTTTCGATTTCGCACCAAGTCAATCCAACGAAAATCCGGCCGGCCTTCCGGCCAGCCCTACAGTTGCCTCGCAATCATTCACGCCGCCCGCTTTCAGCCGCTGTGTTCTGACCGCGGTCATTGACACGCTCGCGTGCGCCCGGCAAACTGGCTGCACTCAGCCACTGGCAACGGCTTCCTCGATCGGAGAGCTCGAATTGCGAACAGAAGAGCGCGCACCTGAAGATTTGCGGCCCATCAAGATCACGCCGGATTTCATTACGACGGCGGAAGGCAGCGTCCTGATCGAAGCGGGCCAAACGCGCGTGATCGCGACGGCAACAATCGACGACGGCGTGCCCTCGTTCCTGAAAGGCTCGGGCAAAGGCTGGGTGACGAGCGAATACGGAATGCTGCCCCGCGCCACCGACCGCCGCACGCCGCGCGAATCGAGCCGCGGCAAACAATCCGGCCGCACGCAGGAAATCCAGCGGCTAATCGGGCGTTCATTGCGCGCTGTAACCGATCTGAAAGCGCTCGGCGAGCGAACCGTATGGATCGATTGCGACGTGATTCAGGCCGATGGCGGCACGCGGACGGCTTCGATCACCGGCGCGTTTGTGGCGCTCGCGCTATCGCTCGAACGGCTTGTCGCGTCGGGAATACTTCGCGCCGTGCCCCTCAAAGATTCCGTCGCCGCAATCAGCGTCGGAATCGTGAATGATGAGCTACTCCTCGATCTGAATTACGAAGAAGATTCGCAGGCGCAGGTGGATATGAACGTGGTGATGACG
This sequence comes from Candidatus Acidiferrales bacterium, assembly GCA_049279675.1. GTDB lineage: Bacteria > Acidobacteriota > Terriglobia > Acidiferrales > UBA7541 > Palsa-147. Next base: position 5,561 of record JBAPOP010000032.1, on the reverse strand, counting down.
GGCGGCGGGAAATTCGTCGAGGTGCAAGCGACCGCCGAGGGCCGGCCTTACACCGCCCGCGAGATGGAACAGATGATCGAACTCGCCGCGTCTGGAATCGAACGGCTCAAACAATTGCAGATTGAATTGCTGCACATGAAATTCGGCGGGCAAAATCGTTAAGCTGCAGGCGGCCACCTCGAATCCCGGCAAACTGCGGGAATATCGCGTACTCGCGGCTGGCAATCCAATTGAAATCGAACCGCTGCCGCGCTTCGTTGAGCTCGCCGCATTCGATGAATCCGCGCCCACATTCGCCGAAAATTCCGCCGGCAAAGCCATTCACTATTCGCAATTCACCGATCAGCTTCTAATCGCCGATGATTCCGGGCTTGTAGTTCCATCGCTCGGAGGCGCGCCCGGGGTGCACTCCGCGCGATACGCGGGCCCGAACGCTTCGGATGCGGATCGAGTGCGAAAGCTGCTCGCAGAGATGCGCGAAAAAAGCGGCGACGAGCGGCGCGCGCGATTCGTCTGCGTGTTGACGCTCGCGCAAGAGGGCCGCGCGCTGGCCATATTCTCCGATTCCGTCGAAGGTGTCATCGCCGCGGAGCCGCGCGGCGACGGCGGATTCGGCTACGATCCTGTTTTTTTCTTTCCGAAACTCGGCCGCACTTACGCGGAAATTTCCCGCGAAGGAAAAAACGAGTATAGCCACCGCGGCCGCGCCTTTCGCAAGCTGTTGCGATATCTCCTTTCATCCGATTTTCGCGATTTCATGTAGAATCTGCGGCGCAGTTTTCCACAGCCAGTGCCTGAAACGTTTTCGCTTGCCAGGAATCAAATCACAGGTGTCTAATGAACGCGCTTTTACCCTCCAGAGGTGAAATCATGACCGCGCCTGCTCTTCGGCCGGAGTATCCGCAGTCGCTGCCGCAAAGAATCTCCGACGCACGGCGGCGCTCGGACGCGATTTTCGACATGCTTGCACCCGGCGCGCTCTACGATCGACCGATCGCGGAACGCCACCGCCTTGTTTTTTATCTCGGCCACCTCGAAGCATTCGATTGGAATTTGCTCGGGCGTGGCGCGTTCGATCTCGCACCTGAGAATGCAGCGTTCGATAAGCTGTTCGCCTTCGGCATCGATCCGACGAATGGCAATTTGCCGAACGATGTGCCAGCAGATTGGCCTTCAGCACAAGAAGTACGCGCCTACAACGCTCGCACGCGCGAGCGCATTGATGAAAGTATTGCGCGAGGATTTGCCGGCGGCGCGATGAAGCCCGATGTCGCCGATGGCACGCTGCTCCACGTGGCCATCGAGCATCGGCTAATGCACGGTGAAACGCTCGCGTATCTTCTGCACCAACTTCCATTCGAAAAGAAAAAAAGAATTGGAGCTACGCCAGCTATAACGGACGGGCTCGTGACGCGCCGCATGGCGAGTATCCCCGCAGGCCGCGCGACTCTCGGCCAGCCGCGCAAGAATGGCCGCCTTTCCATGGAAATTTCCGCGCCGCGCGAAGCATTCGGATGGGACAACGAATTCGAGACGCTCGCAGTTGACGTGCCCGCGTTTTCGATCGATGCCTACCCCGTCACGAATGGCCAATTCCTCGAATTTCTGAAAGCCGGCGGCTACAACGACCGCAATCTTTGGCGCGCCGAAGATTGGGAATGGAAATCCGCAGCTGGAATCACGCATCCCTTTTTCTGGATTCCGCGCGGCGATGCGTGGGCGTTTCGTGGCATGTTCGAAGAAATTCCGCTGCCGCTCTCGTGGCCGGTCTACGTAAGCCACGCTGAAGCTGCCGCGTTCGCACGCTGGGCGGGCAAAACGCTTCCGACGGAATCGCAATGGCATCGCGCTGCGTACGGCGCGCCGAATGGCGTCGAGCGCCAGTATCCGTGGGGCGATGATTCGCCCGACGCGTGGCGTGGCAATTTTGATTTTGCTTCGTGGGAGCCGACGCCCGTCGCTTCGCATCCGCTTGGCGCGAGCGCGTTCGGCGTTTTCGATCTTCTCGGCAACGGTTGGGAATGGACGTCCACACCGTTTGCCCCACTTCCGGGCTTTGAGCCGTTTCCGTTCTACCGTGGCTATTCCGCCGACTTTTTCGACGGCAAGCATTTTGTGATGAAGGGCGGCTCGCAGCGCACGGCGGCGAGCATGTTGCGCCGCAGTTTTCGCAATTGGTTTCAGCCGCACTATCCGTACGTGTACGCGAAGTTTCGTTGCGTGGAGGACTGACATGGCGACGGCCCGGCCCCAATTGATCCAACGTCTGACGGAACCTTCCGTCATTGATTTTGCGGCGGAGGTGCGCGCGGGCCTTTCAAAGCCGGGGCAGAAAGAATTGCCGTCGAAATATCTTTACGACGAAATCGGCTCCGCGCTCTTTGAAGTGATCTGCCTCCTCCCGGAATACGGCTTGAGCCGCGCGGGTGCGCGACTTCTGCGGCAGCATTCGGGAGAAGTCATCGACCGGCTGCCTCTGCCCGTGATCGTGGCGGAACTCGGCAGCGGCAGCGGCTCGAAGACGCGCTGGATTCTCGAAGCGCTCGCCACGCGGCAACCAGTGCAATATTTCCCGATCGATATTTCGCGCATGGCGCTTTCGCGATGTTGGCAGGAACTCGGCCATCTTGATTCCGTGAGCGTCGTGGGATTCGAGCGCGCGTACATCGATGGACTGCTGGAAGTTGCGGCGCGGCGCGAATCGGGCGAGCGGCTGCTTGTCCTGTTTCTCGGAAGCACGATCGGCAATTTCGATCGGCCAGCGGGCGAAGACTTTTTGCGCGCCGTGCGGCGCGTCCTTTTGCCCGGCGATGCGTTGCTTCTTGCCACCGATCTCGAGAAGCCCGTGCCTCAGCTTGTCGAAGCGTATGACGACAGCGCTGGCGTTACCGCCGCGTTCAATCTGAATATCCTCGCGCATATCAATCGAACGCTCGGCGGCGATTTCAATCTGAGAAGCTTCGAGCACGGCGTGCGTTGGAACGGCTCTGAGCGGCGAATCGAAATGCACTTGCGCTCGACTGAAGATCAGACGGTGAAACTGGCGGGTGCGGGATTTTCGTTCCGATTGCGCGCCGGCGAAACGATTTGGACCGAGAGCAGCCACAAATACAATTGCGCGGAAGTTGTGGTGATGGGCGAACGCGCCGGGTATCGCTGCGACGCGCAGTGGGTGGACGCGGAGTGGCCGTTCGCGCAGAGCCTTTTCATCGCGAGCTGACGCGATATATTTGCTCGCAGCTGTCAATAAGACAAAGCAAGATGCCGGGCTCCCCGACCAGGCCGGGACGCACAAACCGCGGAAGCCCGGCGCTACAAGTGCCTGAATCGACTCGAGCAATTGTAGCGGCGCGCTTCAGCGCGGCATCTTCCATTTTTCATTTCATCCTTGGAGTTCCATTCATGCCGAAAGCAACTTGGAAGGGCGCGGTTCTCGCTGAGAGCGACGCCTGCGTGGTGGTGGAAGGCAATCAATATTTTCCTGTGGAATCGGTTCACCTCGAATATCTGAAGCCAAGCCAAACGCACACGATCTGCTCATGGAAAGGAACCGCGAGCTATCACGATGTGGTGGTGAACGGCGAGCGAAATCCGGACGCGGCTTGGTATTACCCGGAGCCGAAACCGGCAGCTGCGGAAATCAAGGACCGTATCGCATTCTGGAAGGGCGTTCGCGTCGAGCCGTGATCGCCGGGTCGTGCTATATTTCAGCCCACGACCATGGCGAAAAAACCGGCGAAATCTTCCCGAGCGCAAAAATCGAAGGCAGCGATTCGTCCGGCAACGCGCTCCGCGCCGAAAGCAAAACCCGCAAGAATCACGAAAGCCAAATCCGCCAAGATCGCGAAGGCCGGCGGCACCGATCCAAAGCGCGTCCGGGAAATTCTCGAAAAGCTGGACGAAGCCTATCCAAACGCGACTTGCGCTCTCACATTCGACAATCCGTTCCAGCTTCTGATCTCGACAATCCTTTCGGCGCAATGCACCGACGTGCGCGTGAATCAAGTCACGGCGACACTTTACAAAAAATACCCCTCGCCTGAAGCGTTCGCATACGCATCGCCGAGCGAGCTCGAGCAGGACATCCGCCCCACGGGATTTTTCCGCAACAAAACAAAATCCATCATTGGCGCGAGCAAAAAAATCGTCGAGGAATTTCAGGGTAAAGTGCCGCAGACGATGGAAGTGCTCCTAACGCTTCCGGGCGTGGCACGAAAGACCGCGAACGTCGTCCTGGGCACCGCATTCGGAATTCCTTCGGGAGTCGTGGTCGATACGCACGTCCAGCGGCTTTCGGAGCGCCTCGATCTCACCAAGAACACCGATCCCAAAAAAATCGAGCAGGATTTGATACAGATCATCCCGCAGGAAAAATGGATTCTCTTCGCGCACCAATTAATCTGGCATGGCCGCCGCGTCTGCCAGGCCCGCAAGCCCCGCTGCATCGAATGCAATCTCGAAACCCTCTGCTATTCCGAAGACAAAACCGTCTAGCCGCACCGCCCCGGCGCATTTAAATCCACTCGAAACTTTCGACTGTGCGCCTTATACTCCTTTTTGTTTCCGGCTTTGGCCGCTCGCGTACGGAGTCCACTGAGGAGGAACGGAGATGACAAAATTCTTCGTGAATGGAAAACCAGTGCAGGTGGACGTCGATCCTTCAACACCGTTGCTGTGGGTCTTGCGAGAGTCGCTCGCGTTGACGGGCACGAAATTCGGATGCGGCATGGCGCTGTGCGGCGCGTGCACCGTGCATCTCGACGGCAAGGCGATACGCTCCTGCGTTGCGCCCGTCTCGCGCGCGGAGGGAAAGCACATCACCACGATTGAAGGCCTGTCGGCGAATCTTACTCACCCTCTGCAAAAAGCCTGGATCGAGTTGGACGTTCCGCAATGCGGCTATTGCCAATCCGGGCAGATCATGAGCGCGGCGGTGCTGCTCGCGGAAAATCTGAAGCCCAGCGACGAAGATATTGACGAAGCGATGGGCGGCAACATCTGCCGCTGCGGAACGTACCCAAGAATCCGAAAAGCGATTCACCGCGCGGCAGAACTCGCGAGCGAACGGAGCCCGAAATGAGCGCGCCTGCCACTTTGCTGCGCCGGGAATTCATCAAGACCGGAGCCGCGCTTGGCGGCGGACTATTCGTGAGCTTGTATTTGCCGATCGCTGGCGCGGAGGAAAGCGGCGCGGCGGAGGCGGCCGATCACCAATTCGCGCTCAACGCGTACGTCCGCATTGGGACGGATGAAAGCGTCACGGTGATCGCAAACCATTCCGAGATGGGCCAGGGCGTCTACACTTCCCTGCCGATGCTGCTGAACGAAGAGTTGGAAGCCGACTGGGGAAGGATCAGCGTGGAAGCGGCGCCGGTAGATAAAGTTTACAACCACCCGATTTTCGGCATTCAGATGACGGGAGGAAGCACGACGTCTCCCTCGGAGTGGGAGCACTACCGGAAAATGGGTGCGCTGGCTCGAACGATGCTCGTTCAGGCAGCTTCGCAAAAATGGAATGTGGATGCGGCAAGTTGCCACGTCGAGAAGGGCGTGGTGATTCA
>JBAPOP010000031.1:0-3984 GCA_049279675.1 Candidatus Acidiferrales bacterium | reverse complement strand
GTCGCGCGCTTGTAATCGCGCTTCTCGACGCCGAGAAATACGTCCTTGAACTGGTTCATCCCGGCATTCGTAAAGAGCAGCGTCGGATCGTTCGTCGGGACAAGCGAAGAGCTCCGCACGCGGCGGTGCCCCTTCTCCTCGAAAAATTTCAGGAACATCTCGCGGATCTCGTTGCCGGTCAATTTGTCCTCGGAAAATTTACCGCAAATATCATTATCGCAGAGCGATTCAAGCCCCGCAACGAATGCCCGCCCGGCAGCGGAACGAAATCGCTCGCGTATGCGTATCTATTTATGGCAGGCTGGGGGCGATCATGATGAAGTTCTTGCTGTGGTGCATTCTCTTGGTGCTGTGCTGGCCGCTGGCGTTATTGGCGCTGGTTCTCTATCCCATCATTTGGCTGCTGTTGCTGCCGTTCCGCCTGGTGGGAATCGCGGTGGATGGGGCGCTCGAGCTAGTTCGCGCGATTATTCTATTTCCCGCTCGAATTCTGCGCGGGCCGCGCACGGCCTAGCCAGCTCCTACTCTTCTTCCGCCGCAGATTCCTCAAGCTCGGCAATCGCATCGGCGTCCACACGCGCCTCACGCAGCGCATCTCGCACGGCATCCCCCGAAAATCCAGCACGCAGCAGGCCGCGATAGAGCGACGCTGCCTTGCGCTGATCGATTCGTCCCCGAAAACTCGCGAGTTTTCGCCTCAGCCGAACGCGAATGAGATCCGCTTCGCTCGTCTCGGCGAAGACAGCGTCGAGCGCCGTTTCGATGTGCCGGTCCGGCACGCCGCGCTGACGCAATTCGCGCGAAATGCGATATCGCCCCTGGCGGCGCGCCAGCCCGTGAACGCGCGCGAACTCCGCGGCAAATCGAGCGTCGTCGAGATATTTATTTTGCTTGAGCCGCGCGAGAACCGCTTTCGCGTCGTCGGCACTCTCCGCCCGGCGCTCGAGCAGCTGGCGCATTTCGTGCACTGAGTGCGCCCGCCGCATTAGCGCGCGCAACGCAGCGGAGTAGAGTTCACTTTCTGTGGCGAGTTTTTTCGGCGAGCGGGAACGCACGAAATGAAGATAGTGGCTTGAAAGGGAAGAAGCAAGCGAACCGCGGGGCAGACACCAATTTCAAATTTGAGATTTCAAATTTCAGATGGAAAAAGACGACGAACGGCAACGCGAAAGCCACACCGCGACCGCGCGTCAGGCTTAACTCTTACCGCGGCCCTGTCCGCTCGAATTCGTTGATCGCGCGTTCCATCTCTTCGCGCGCGGAATCGGCCGTCGAGCGAACTCCCTGAACGCGCAACCGGAACTCGTCCGGATTTGAAGCCCGCATGAGCGCTTCTTCCAGCGTAATCAATCCGCGCGAATACAAATCGTAAATCGACTGATCGAAAGTCTGCATGCCGTACTGCGAAGTTCCAGCGGCAATCGCGTCGCGTATCATGCGCGTCTTATCCGGATTCATGATGCAATCGCGAATGTAGCCCGTCGCGATCATCACTTCGACAGCCGGAACACGGCCAAGCAAATCCGAGCGTCGCACGAGCCGCTGGCTGACGACGGCGCGCAGGGTGCTCGCGAGTTGCAAACGTATCTGCTTCTGCTCAGGCGGCGGAAACACCGCAATGATGCGCTGAATCGTTTCTGTCGCATCGAGAGTGTGCAAGGTCGAAAGCACAAGGTGGCCGGTTTCGGCAGCAAGCAGCGCTGTCTGAATCGTCTCGATGTCGCGCATTTCGCCGACGAGTATCACGTCCGGATCTTGACGAAGCGCAGCGCGCAGCGCCGTCGAAAAATTCGACGTATCCACTTCCACTTCGCGCTGGTTGATGAAGCCCTTCTTGTCCCGATGCAGATATTCAATCGGGTCCTCAATCGTAATGATGTGTTCCTGGCGCAGGGAATTGATGCGATCGATCATCGCGGCCAGCGTCGTGGTCTTGCCGGAGCCGGTCGTTCCCGTCACGAGAATCATTCCGCGCTGTTCTTCGCAAATCTTTTGCAGCACACGCGGCAGCTCAAGCTCTTCAATCGTGCGGATTTTCGTGGGAATCACGCGCAGAACCATGCCGACGTTCCCGCGCTGCTGGAAGACGTTGACGCGGAAGCGGCCAAGTCCCGCCACGCCATAAGCCATATCGAGTTCGGCAGTCTCCTTGAATTTTTGCTTCTGGCGGTTCGTCATCATGCTGAACGCCATGGAAAGCATTTCTTCAGGAGTGACGCGAGGAACATCGCCAATCGGATTCAGAATACCGTCTACGCGCAGGTATGGGTGATTGCCGACTTTGAGATGAAGGTCAGACGCTCGATTTTCGACAGCACGGCGCAGCAAATCGTCGATACTGATTGCCATTTTCGGAAATCCCTTTCACCCACACGCCTTTTGTGAACGTAGCATGGGGTCTGGGGAGCGGCAATCACCCGGACGGGAACAATTTCCAGACAAACAACCCGTCCGTTCCTAAGCATTTGAGGGTGCATTCTCACAGTCTGAACAAAGAATCATTGAAGACACCAGAAGCTCCGTTACAAGGCGAGCTAGTTTAGGAACGTCCTGCGATTGGCTCGCCGAAAACCGGTTAATTTTTATTTCCCGGCTGCTGCGGAGATCTCGCGCCTCCGCCAAAAACCTGCATCGGATCCTCTTGCACCTGCACAAAGCCCGACGGAACGTCGAACAGGCTTCCGTCAAGCGGGGACGTCGAGAACGAAGTTACGGCCGTAGTCATTTCCATCAGCGCATTCGGATCAGGATGCGGATTCGGAGGCAGAGTACTGGCCGCCGGTGCGGCATCATTGTCCTTCTTCTTTTTCCCAAACATCCCACCCAAGCCTTTCAGCACCGCTGCCGATTCGAGCGAGCTGGGAGAGTTGTCGGTTTGTGATGGCGGCGGGTTAGACGCGTTGTTGTTTTGCGACCCCACTGGTTGGGGTTGCCCATCGGCTGTTGCAGATAAGCTCATGCTGACATAAGAGAGCATCGGGAAACCCTTCAGGGCGTCGGAATTCTTCTGCAGCTCAGACATGCCCTCCGCAGCTCGGGGATCGATTTGGATGCCGGGCATGGAAGGGATCTTCATCCAGGAAACCTCTTCGGCCATGCGCTTGTAGAACTCCGCGAACTCCTGGTAACCAGTAACGTTTGGCGCCACGTAAGTGTCCATGTGCATGGTGGACGTAAAGGTGGCGGAGTTAGGCTGGCCCGGCGGTGGCGCGTCGGCGCGGCTAGAAGTGCCTTGCATGGCGAGGTCTATCTCCACGATCGTTTCATTGGTGGCCTGATCCAGGATCGTCCGGCCAGCGCCGCCTGGCGTCACTTTGATGGTGGGCTTAAGAGTGAGCTGCACGTCCTGGGGCACGGCTTTCTGCTGCGGCGTTTGCGGATTCTGCTGCGCCTGCTGCTGCATCTGCTGCGCCGCCTGCTCCATTGCGGCTTTGATCTGATCGAAGGTCGCCACGGCGTACGTTTTCTTGTTGTTGTCGATGAAAATCACGCGCCGGCCGTCGGCGTCGATGATTTGGGAGGTGCCGTCCTCGTTGTCGGTGCGCAGACGATCGCCCTTCACGTAGTGCGTTCTGCTGGTCGGCTGCAGCATGTCTTTTTCTTGTTTCTTGTTATCTCCCCGGGAGAACTTGGAAACGAACTTCACCATAGTGAGCAGGGAGCCGCCGGTCATCTGCGACGTCTCCGTGTATTTGAAATCGGCATGCGCGGGCGCGGTAGAACTTAAGAGCAAGAACCCAGCGAGTAGGGCCCGAATGATTTTCATGGCTTCCTTTGTGGTTGAGATTTTGTGAGCGCCTTCATGATTCCTTCAGAAGAAAACTTCCGTAAATCCAGCCCGCTAGGACGCCGCCGATCAGCGGCCCGACCCAATAAACGCCCTGATTCTGCCAGTGATGCGCGACGAGCGCGGGCCCAATCGCTCGCGCGGGATTCATCGCGCCTCCGGTAAATGGTCCCGCGACGAGAACGTCCATCGTGACG
>JBAPOP010000030.1:0-13628 GCA_049279675.1 Candidatus Acidiferrales bacterium | reverse complement strand
TGCGCGAAGCCGGACGGGCGCTGCTGATTGTTGGAGTCGTGCTGGTTGTTGTTGGCGGGCTTTTGTTTTTTGGGGCGAGGCTGCCGTTTCGAATGGGACGATTGCCCGGGGACATTTTTTATCGGGGGCGGCATGGGACGTTTTATTTTCCGATTGTGACTTGCGTTCTTTTGAGTGCCGGGCTGACGCTGATTTTTTGGATTATCGGGCAGTTCCGGCGGTAAAGAGAAACGCAAGAGATTTCAAATGTGAAATTTCAGATTTGAAATGTGAGGTCCCAAGTTCCAAGGCACAGAGGAATTTCAGAATTGAAATTTGAGGCGAAGCAGGGGGACGGTGATAACTCCTAAAGTCGAAATTGGATGGGGGCCGTGCTGCTTTTGCGGCGGACAAATCCAACCTACGGCGGTGGAGCCTTGCCGGCTTACTGTGCAAACGCAAAGCGGCAAATGGCAAGTATGGTTTTGCCACGCGGAGTGTTTCAGAACGCGCCTCACCAAGCTCTATGACCTAGAACCGAGCATTTTCTGAATACGGTCTTTGCGTTGAGAGCATACTTCCGATTTTAGTTTGTAGATTTGAGAGCCAGGAGTACGCAATGCAGAAGTTCTTCTCCGCGCGATGGATCTGTCAGAGTATCCTCAGGGGCCAAAGCCCGAACGATTGCTGCTCGCAAATGTCGGAGCTGAAGCTCCGACCCCCTGGAATGCGCGATGAGCTGAAGCCCGGACTCACTGAGAGATTCGATAAACTGAAGCACCCTGAAAGACGCGATGAACTGAATCTCTTAACACCGTGAGCCAATTTTTCTGATGAAATGACTTCGTAGCGCTATGAGCCAATTGCCATTCAATCTCGAGCCGCTGAATTTGGCGCCGAAGCGGCAGGTGTGGAAAGTCAGCGAGGTGACCGCGCAGATTCGCGTTCTGCTCGAGGGCCAATTTGCGGATGTGTGGGTGGAAGGCGAAGTTTCGAATTTCCATTCGGCGCAATCGGGGCACTTGTATTTCACATTGAAGGACGCGAAATCGCAGCTGCGGTGCGTATGCTTCCGCGATCAATTGCGCGGCATCAAGTTCCGGCCGGAGGATGGGCTGCAGGTGACGGTGCGCGGCTCGATCAGCGTGTATGAAGTTCGCGGCGACTATCAGCTGTACGTCACGCAAATCGAGCCCGTGGGCCTCGGCGCGCTGCAACTCGCTTTCGAGCAATTAAAAAAACGCCTCGAAGCCGAAGGACTTTTCGCGGCCGAGCGCAAGAAACCGCTGCCCGTGCTGCCGCGGCGAATCGGCATCGTCACTTCGCCGGCGGGCGCCGCGGTTCAAGATATTTTGCGCGTGCTGAAGCGGCGCTTCCCGAACGTTCACGTGCAGATTTTTCCCGTGAAGGTGCAGGGAGAGGGCGCGGCGAAAGAAATTGCGGCGGCGGTACAATATTTCAATCGCGCGGCTTTGATCGACGTGATGATTCTTGCGCGAGGCGGCGGCTCGCTCGAGGACCTGTGGGCTTTCAACGAGGAAATCGTGGCGCGCGCGATTTTCGAATCCGTTATTCCGATTATCACCGGTGTGGGGCACGAGACCGATTTCACGATTGCGGATTTCGCGGCGGACGTGCGCGCGCCGACGCCATCGGCCGCCGCGGAAATCGTGGTGCGGACGCGGCAGGAATTTGAAAAGCACGTGATCGAATTGCAGCGGAGCGCCGAGCAGCGGCTGCGTTACCTGCTGCTCGAATGGCGGCATCGCGTGCGCGACCTCGAATCGCACCGCGCGTTTCGCCAACTCGAACAGTTTGTGCGGAGACGGCGGCAGCAAGTGGATGAGTTTGCGGGCGCTCTCTTCGACGGTTTGCGCGCGCGACTGAAAGAAACGCACCGGCGGCTCACCACTTCGAGCGCGCGAGTGGCGTCATTTGATTTGCGCGGGCGCGCGGATGGCTTCCGGCTGCGGCTCTCGCGGCGCGATGCGGAATTGCGCGGGGCGCTCGAGCGCGTGGTGAGCCGGAAGCGGCGGCGATTCAACGCAGCGCAGATGCGCGTGGCATCGTTCGAACTTGGCGCGCGGCTCGAACGGCTGCGGCGGCGATACGAGAAGATTGCGGATGAGCTGCGCGTTCGCGCGGACCGAATGTTGGCGGCAAAGCGGCGGCGTCTCGAAGCCGCATCGGTGCGTTTGCAAGAGCGCAGCCCGTTCCAACTACTTGAGCGCGGCTATGCGATCGCGTATGACGCCGAGGGGCGCGTGCTGCGATCGCCGGATCAAGTTGCGATTGGTGAGGATATTTCTGTGCGGCTCGCGCGCGGCGAGTTGGGCGCGAAGGTCAAGAATAGGAAGACGAACAACGGTTAGTGGCAGCGTTCAGCGGATTACGTACTTACGCGATCGTTCGATTTCAGCGACCGCCTGTTCGGAATGAAGAGTGGCGTCACTGGAAGATTTTCTCAGTTCCCCGGCGCGAATGGAATCGAGTTCCTCAAGATCCTTCTGAATTTTGCGATATTCCTTAATATCCAAAATCACGGCGGTCGTTTGACCCTTCCGATTGCGCACGAATTTTCTGGTGTTGGACATTGGGTTCCACATCTTACACGAATAAAGCTTAATCGTCTGATTCGGATGCGACTTTCAGGACAGCGAGGAAAGCTTCCTGGGGAATATCGACGCGACCGACGCGCTTCATGCGGCGCTTGCCTTCTTTTTGCTTTTCGAGAAGCTTGCGTTTGCGCGTGATATCGCCGCCGTAGCACTTAGCGAGAACGTTTTTGCGAATGGCGCTAATCGTCTCGCGAGCGATGACGCGGCTGCCGATGGCGGCCTGAATCGGCACTTCGAACATCTGGCGCGGAATCAGTTTGCGCAGCCGGGAAACGAGCTCACGGCCGCGTTCGTACGATTGTTCGCGATGGCAAATTAGAGTGAGCGCGTCCACCGGCTCGCCGCCGACAAGAAGATCGAGTTTTACGAGATCGGCCGGGCGATAGCCGGAGAGATGGTAATCGAGCGAAGCGTAGCCGCGCGAAACGCTCTTCAGCCGATCGTAGAAATCGAGCACGATCTCGTTGAGCGGCATTTCGTAGGAGAGCATGACGCGCGTGGGCGACAGGTACTCGAAATTTTTCTGAATGCCGCGCTTTTCCTCGCAGAGCGCGAGAATCCCGCCGACGGACTCGTCGTTCGTGATGATCATCGCGGTGAGAATCGGCTCTTCGATTTTCGCGATGGAAGTAGGCGGCGGAAATTTCGTGGGATTATCCACTTCAAGAGTTTCACCGGCGGTGGTGGTGATGCGGTATTGAACGCTCGGCGCGGTGGTGATGAGGTCGATATTGAATTCGCGTTCGAGGCGCTCCTGCACGATTTCCATGTGGAGGAGGCCGAGGAAGCCGCAGCGAAATCCGAAGCCGAGGGCGGCGGAAGTTTCAGGCTCGTAGAAAAATGCGGCATCGTTGAGCTGAAGTTTCGAAAGGGCATCGCGTAGAGTTTCGTAATCGCTGGCGTTCACGGGATACAGTCCGGCGAAGACCATCGGCTTGATTTCTTCGAATCCGGGAAGCGGCGCTGCCGGGCGATCGGCTTCAACGATCGTATCGCCGACGCGCGCATCGGCTACGCGCTTGATGTTGGCGATGATGAAGCCGACGTCGCCGGCCGCCAGTTCGGTTAGAACGATGGGCTTCGGAGTGAGGACGCCGAGATTTTCCACTTCATATATTTCGTCGTTCGCGCACAAGCGGATTTTCGTTTGCGGCGCGAGGCGGCCTTCCATCACGCGCACGAGGACGACGGCTCCGCGATAGGCGTCGAACCACGAATCGAAAATAAGAGCACGCAAGGGCGCGTCGGACGAGCCTTTTGGCGCGGGGACGCGCGCCACTACGGCCTCGAGAACGTCGGCAACGCCAATGCCGCTTTTGGCGCTGATCAGCAACGCATCGTCGGCGGGGATGGCCAGGACGTTTTCGATCTGCTCTTTCACGTGATCGGGGCGCGCGGCCGGGAGATCAATTTTGTTGATGACGGGAATAACTGTGAGATTGTGGCGCGAGGCGAGAAAGGCATTGGCAACGGTCTGGGCCTCGACGCCCTGGCTTGCGTCCACGACCAGGAGCGCGCCTTCGCAGGCGGAAAGAGCGCGCGAGACTTCATAGGAAAAATCCACGTGGCCGGGAGTGTCAATCAGGTTGAGGCGATATTCCTGGCCATCCTTCGCGGTGTAATGCAAGCGAATGCTCTTGGCTTTGATCGTGATGCCGCGCTCGCGTTCGAGGTCCATCGAATCGAGCACCTGCTCGTGCATCTCCCGCTGGGAAAGCGCGCCGGTGAGTTCGAGAAGGCGGTCGGCAAGAGTGGATTTGCCGTGGTCAATGTGCGCGATGATGCAAAAATTCCGGATGTAGCGGGGGTCCATCAGTTCCTGACCGGCCAGTGTACTTTTGCCAGTGTCCTTGTGAATGTTGCGAGTGATCGACGCGCGGCGGGAAACACTTGCGCGGAATCTCAGAAATGCCGCAGATCTCGCAAGCGACGACCGCCGCGGCGTTCCGGCCGCGCTCTCTAACTATTTGAGTTTGCCATAGATTCCGGCGAGCAGCCAGCGCGGGCGGAAATTTCACGGAAAAAGGGGAGGGTACTATTGAACGGCCGTGGCCGGTGATGTACAAAGTCTCATTAGGCTTTAGATGTAAGGTGCGTTCTGTGCCGTGAATGACAACTGGATGACAACAGTAAGATATTCTTTTCAGTTGACGTTTAGGGAAGCTGACTTATCATCAATCCCATTCACAAACTCTTATTCCAATCTGGATGCGCCCTAGGTCGTTGAGAGTACCCGTGTGCGCTGATCGGCCCAAATCTTTGCGTCACAGAGGAAAACTATGCAACGAAAGCTCGTCGTAGCCTGCGTTTCGATGGTCGCACTCGCCGTGATTTTTGGATTGGTTGCTGCGGTACCGGCACAGGCACAAGTTAGCGCCGTGCGTCCGATCATCGCCCAACAAGTTGACTCAGGGAAACTGATCACACTTCACGGAAACACGCGGCCCGAAGCGATTCCGACGAACGATCGAGGGGCGCTGCCGTATGAGACCCGAATGGAACACATGATGCTGCAGTTGCAGCGCTCTCCCGAACAGGAGAAGGCTCTCCGGCAGTACATCGATGAGCTCGAAACGCCCGGCTCGCCGAACTATCACAAATGGCTGACGGCGCAACAATTTGGCGAACGGTACGGCTTGGCGCAACGGGATTTGGACACGATTACCGGCTGGCTTTCCGGACACGGCTTGATCGTAAACCGCGTCTACCCGAACCGAATTCTGATCGATTTTTCGGGCACGGTGGGCCAGGTGCGCGAAGCGTTTCAAACTGAGATTCACTCACTTGACGTCGATGGTGCGAAGCACTACGCGAACATGAGCGATCCAAAGATCCCCGCGGCGCTCGCGCCAGCAGTTGTCGGCGTCGTTTCGCTTCACGATTTCAGACCGCGCACACTTTACAAAATGCGGCCGAAGTATACTTTTCCGGTGGATGGCGGCACAGAATATGCCGTCGTGCCGGCTGACCTCGCGACGATTTACAACCTGAACCCGCTCTTTACGGCCTCGAATTCCGGGCAAGGGCAGACCGTCGTGGTGATCGAAGACACGGACGTCTTCGCCACGTCTGATTACACGACTTTCCGTTCGACCTTTGGACTTTCGAGCTATACGGCGGGATCGTTCACGCAGGTGCACCCGGCACCGCCGAGCGGTCCGACAAACTGCACGGATCCGGGTGCTGTTAGCGGCCCCGACGGCGAAGCGACGCTTGACGCAGAGTGGGCGAGCGCAGCGGCACCAAGCGCGGCTATCGTGCTGGCGTCGTGTACGGATACCAGCACATTTGGCGGCCTGATTGCCCTGCAAAACTTGCTCAACGAAAGCGCCACGCCTCCGTCAATCGTCAGCATCAGCTACGGCGAGTGCGAGGCAAAGAATGGAGCGGCGTCTAACGCAGCGTACAGCTCCACCTATCAGCAAGCGGTAACTGAAAGCGTGTCGGTGTTCGTGTCGTCGGGTGATGAAGGCGCGGCGAGCTGCGATGCGGATCAATCGATCGCCGTACATGGCATTGGCGTCAGTGGCTTTACGTCTACCATCTACAACGTATCGGTGGGAGGAACCGATTTCGGCGACACGGCAGCGGGCACGAACAGTACCTACTGGGGTTCCACGAATGGCGCGACGTTCGGGTCGGCGCTTTCTTATATTCCAGAGATTCCGTGGAACGATTCGTGCGCCAGCGTATTGATCTCGACACTCGAGGGCTTCACAACAACATACGGAACCAGCGGTTTCTGCAACAGCACGACCGGAAAGGATGACTTTCTTACGACGGCATCCGGCAGCGGTGGACCTAGCGGCTGTGCGACCGGTTCACCTACAACAAGCGGGGTTGTAAGCGGCAGTTGCGCCGGGTATGCCAAGCCATCATGGCAATCGCTGGTGGGAGTGCCGGCAGACAGCGTTCGCGACATTCCAGACGTCTCGCTATTTGCGGCGAACGGAGTATTCGCTCACTACTACGTATTCTGTTTCACGGATACGACGGCTGGAGGAACGTCCTGCGCGGGAGCGCCAAGCACCTGGGCCGGAGCGGGAGGCACGTCGTTCGCCTCGCCGATCTGGGGGGGATTTCAAGCTTTGATTAATCAAAAGGCCGGCGGGCCCGCGGGAAATCCGAATCCGGAGTATTACAGCCTCGCCAAGACGGAGTACGGCGCATCCGGCAGCACTACATGCAATTCGATGCTCGGCAACACCGCCGGCAGCACATGCATTTTCTACGACGTCACGCAGGGCGACATGGACGTGAACTGCACGGGCACACACAATTGCTATCTGCCGTCAGGCACGAACGGAGTACTTTCCACTTCGAGTAGCTCCTATTTGCTCGCGTACGGCACGGCGACTGGCTGGGATTTTGCAACCGGCATCGGCACGGTAAACGTCACGAATCTCGCGAATGCCTGGCCAGCAGCTACTACTCCTAACTTCACTTTGTCCGCTGCTCCGAGCCTAGTGACAGTGACGCAGGGCGGAGCGGGCGGCACGAGCACAATTACCGTCAACGCGACTAACGGCTTCAACTCTGACGTGACGCTTTCAGCCACGGGCTTGCCGACGGGCGTAACCGCCGCGTTCGGGACGAATCCAACAACGGCCACCAGCGTTCTCACGTTGACCGCCAGCGACTCGGCATCGGTGGGACCTTCCGTGATAACCATCACGGGTGTGTCAGGCAGCTTGACGCACACGACGAGCGTTTCCTTGACCGTAAACGCGTCCGTGACGCCGAACTTCACCTTGTCGGCAGCGCCATCGAGCGTGACGATCACACAGGGCGGAGCTGGAGGGACGAGCACGATAACGATCAATCCGACCAACGGATTCGCGAGCAACGTAACGCTGTCCGCGTCTGGTTTGCCCTCGGGCGTGACCGCTTCGTTTGGAACGAATCCGGCGACGACCACGAGCATAGTGACCCTGACGGCGAGCGGCACTGCGACGACAGGCTCGGCCACTGTAACAATTACGGGGGTTTCGGGCAGTCTGACGCATACAACCACGATCAATTTGACCGTGAACACACCAGCGCCGGACTTCACGCTGTCGTCATCGGCGAGCAGTCTCTCGGTATTCCACCTATTCCACGGAGTGACGACGATCACAGTTAATCCACTGAATGGATTCACTGGGAATGTAAATCTGACGGTGTCGGGCCTGCCTTCCGGTGTATCGGCTTCGATCACACCGAATCCGACCACGTCAACGAGCGTGGTGAATCTGTATGCGGACGACTTTACGGAAATTGCTTCGTCCACAATCACCGTGACAGGAACGTCGGGCAGTTTGACTCATACGACGACGTTTACATTGACGGTGGAGTGGTAGGGCGTTCGACGGTAAACCGAGCCGTAGAAAACGAAATAGTTAGTTCGAAATGAAAAGCGTCGCCGGAGCACAATCCCGGCGACGTTTTTTTTTGCTGTCAGCATGAAATCGGGCATCGATAATCGGTAATTGCCTCTAGAAAAACAAAATCGTGAGAGGCCGATCCGCCTGCCGACGGACCCTACGGGTGATGGGCAGGCGATCGCGGCGGTACTGGTTTGGTTTTCGTAGGGTTGGCCGACAGGGCGGCCGGTTTTTTGCGGATGACGGAACGAGAAATAAAATCGTACGAGTCTGTGGTTTCGCCTGCGGACGTATCCCACAAATAAAAACCTCTAACTCCCAACTTTTTTGAGTCCTCATCCTGCGATACGCATCTCAACAGCCAGCGTTCTTAAGCCGAGTATTCCAGGCGTTTCTCGGGCACGGACACTGTGATCACTGGGGTGGGCACCGTCTGTGACTGAGAGTCATTGAATTCGCCTGGCGGGGGTGGTGCGGAGTGTGTAGTTAGTTTAAGTCCTTCGTAATTCGCTTCAAATCCATTACACATCTGTAGTATTTGTGCTCGGTCTATTCGGGGGAATGGCCATTCGGGGGAGGGGAATCAATGAAAAAAACGACGGCGTTGTTGGCGATTTTTCTTTTCGCGATGTTGACGATAGGCGCGCGGAGCGCGTTTGCGCAAGGCGGCGCGACCGGAGCACTTGATGGCACGGTGCTTGATTCGAGCGGCGGCGCCGTCGGTGACGCAGGCGTGACCATCACAGACGAACGAACGGGAAATATCGTGCGTACGTTGCGAACGAGCGCCTCCGGCACTTTTGCCGGAACGCTGCTGCCGCCATCGATCTACGCGGTCACGGTGAACGCGAAGGGCTTCGGCGAGAACACGACGAAAGGCATTGAAGTTCGCGTAACCGAAACGACGGCCGTTTACATCACGATGCGGCCGAGCCAACTCTCCCAGCAGGTTACGGTTTCCGCCCAGGTGGTGAAGGTGGATACCGAAAATGCCACGACTGGCCAAGACATCACGACGGACACGGTCCGCAATCTCCCGCTCGCGACACAGAATTTCCAGCAATTGCTGACGCTCTCGACCGGCGCGGAAAGCGCGCTCAACAACGCGGGGCAGCTCGGACGCGGAGACGTCCGCATTCAGGTGAACGGCCAGCGCGAAGACAACAACAATTATCTGATTGAGGGAATTACCGCGACGGACTACAACGTCGCCGAATTGACCACGACGCCGCTCCCGAGCCCGGATGTGATTCAAGAGTTCAAGGTACAGACGAGCCTTTACGACGCCACGCAAGGGCGGAACGGCGGCGGGAACATCAACGCGATTTTAAAATCCGGCACGAACAAGATTCATTTTGATGCGTATGAGTTCTTCCGCAATGACGCTCTCGATTCGAACACGTTTTTTCAGAATGCCGCGGGCGTCAAGCGGGGCGACTTGAAGCAGAACATTTTCGGCGGCAGCGGCGGCGGCCCGCTGGGATCGGAAGGCAAGTTCGGCTATTTCTTTGGAAATTATCAAGGCTCGCGGCAGCGGAGCGGAATTGACAACGGCACGATCATCAGCACGACGTTCCCGATTCTGCCGGCGGTTCGCGATCAAGCTTCGCTGTCTCAAGCGTTCTTTGGCAACACGACGACGCCGATCGATCCTGTGGTGCTCGCCCTCCTGAATTTCAAGAGTAATCAATTCGGCGGCGCGGGCGGCGGATTTCTGATTCCAACGCTGCCCGGGACTCCGGGTTACACGCTGCAAGCCAGCGGGCCGCCCATTATCAATTCTGCCCCCTTTGTTTACAGCAGCCCGGGAAGATTTACCGACAACCAATTCACGGCGAACTGGGATCGCGAATTCAATACGCAGAAAGACAAGGTGTCCGTCAGATTCTTTTTCAGCAACGCGGATTCGTTGAAGCCATTCGGCGCCGGCGGACTGACGGCCTCGCTGGGTGGAAGCGTAAACGCGACGGACTTGAATTTTCCATACGACACGCCGGTGGCCTCGCGCTTTCTGAGCGCTACCGAGACGCACGTTTTCTCTCCCGGTTTCATCAACGAGTTCCGCTTCGGATTCGTGCGCATCAACAACAGCGATCTCAATAGTCCGACCGTGACCGCGAGCGACCTCGGAATCAACCGGCCGACGAGCAATCTGACCGACTCGATTTACAAGTTCACATTTTTTTCCTCGGGCTATCAGATCGGTCCAACGCCGCAGGCCAACCAATACCAGACGCAGGACAACTACGATCTTGTCGACACGGTGAGCACGGTTCGGGGCAAGCATCAGATCCGGTTTGGCGGCGAGGTCAATCGCGTCAACTTGAACAAGCTATTTCCGCAGGTATTCAACGGCCAGCTATATTTTGCCGACGGTCCCGCGCCGCTCCCGTCGCTGCTGCCAACTTTTGGAGCCAACGGCATCAACGATTTCCAGGGCTTCCTGCTTGGCGCGCCTGCGTTTAGCTTCGGCGGCGGCGGTGTCTACAACCACGAATATCGAATCGACAATTACGGGCTGTTCATCCAGGACGATTACAAGATTCGGAACGATTTGACGTTGAACATCGGTTTGCGTGTGGAAGTGAACGGCGCATTTCACGACCTGCTGAACCACATTGGAAATGTCGACCCCAACCATTTGTTGCAGGGGGAATATCCGTTTATTTATCCGAGCGGCGTGAACAATTTTGGCATCCCGGGGTTCACCGGCTCGGCGAGCGAGACGACGCTTGGCAACGATTACTCGACGGGTCTCGGCCCACGCATCGGGCTGGCTTACGACCTCTTCGGGCATCACACGACGACGATTCGCGGAGGCTACGGCATCTACTATGTTCGCGAAGATGTGGGCGCTGTGGATCAACTCTCGTTCCAGTCGCCGCTGCTTCCCATTGCATTCGGCGGAGGAGCGCCGGGAAGCCTTGCAAACTTTTTTGAGATTGGAAATGGAAATCCGAACGGGTTGCCGCCCGCCGGAGTCATCAATCCGGCGTTCATTCCCGTGATTTCACAATTGACCGGATTCACGAACGGCGATACGTCACAGGCGCCGATCTACAACAACAATTCGATCGATCTGTTCGGATTGCAAGTGCCGCAGCATTTCATCGTGCCGAACACGCAGCAGTGGAACCTGACGGCGCAGCGAAGCTTGCCTGGCCAGTGGATTCTCGAGGTGGGCTACGTCGGCAGTCATTCCATTCATCTTCGCGAAACGCGCGACGCCATCCAGTCGGTTCTTGCGACTCCGGCGGATCCGCTTACCGTTACCGGCGCGGGCGGACAGCCATTCACGATTACGACCACAACCGTTGCAAACGGACCTGCCCGTTCCATTTATCAAGGACTAAACGGCTATTCGGGCTTCGAATTGTTTGCGAACGACGCCTACTCGCACTATCACTCGCTGCAAGCCACGATTTCGCGCCGATGGGGCGCGGGATACTTCCAGGCCGCCTATACATTCGCGCGATCAACCGACGCGACCTCAACCGGCAACACGGCTTTCAACACTGCTTGGGACAATCAGGCCGACATTAGCGACTCACGCGGGCTTTCCGATTTCGACCGGACGCATCGCCTCGTTTTCAGCTACGTGTACACTTTGCCGTTCGCGAAGGACGCCACGGGATTGAGGGGAGCAGCGCTGCGTGATTGGGAAGTGAGCGGCGTGACGATCTTCCAGTCTGGACTGCCGTTCTCGATTATCGATTCCGCTGCTGGGACCGCGTATGACGGTGAAACGACGATCACCGCCGGTGCGAACCTCGCGCCGGGAGGATCGCTTTCGAGCGCTTACACGGGCGGCAGCCTCGCGACGAAGCTCAACCACTACGTGAACTCTGCCGATTTCGTTCCGGCTCCGATCATCGGAGACGACGGAGTCGCCACTGGTTTCGGAAATTTGGGCCGAAATATATTGCGGGGGCCCTTCCAGCAAAATTGGGATTTTTCAATCATCAAACATTTCCGCATCTCGGAGACTCAAGATTTGCGATTCACCACGGATTTCTTCAACATTTGGAATCATCCAGTGTTCGGGAATCCGTCTTTCACCGACATCGAGAACCCCGCAACGTTTGGCGAAATACAGACGCAGGCGAACAACCCGCGCGTCATTCAATTCTCTTTGAGGTACGCATTTTGAAAGGCTACAAGGGAGACAGGGTCCCGCTTCTCGAACGAAACGAAGTTCCGGCGGAGATTGCCGCGATTTACGACAAGCTGCTCGAGGAGCGGGGAGTGGTCCCCAACATGTTCAAGATGCTGGGGCACGTTCCGGCGCTTGCTCTCGGGATTGCCGCCTTTTTGAAGCCGCTGATGGGAGAAGGAGCGCTGCCCGCGTGGTACAAGGAGTTGGTGGCCACGCGCGTGGCGATGCTAAACAACTGCGAATATTGCGTTTCGTCGCACTCGTATCTTGCGAAACTGCGAGGCGCGACACCCGAGCAGATCGAATCTGTGGGTAACTTCGAGACCGGGCCGTACACGGAACGCGAAAAGCTCGGGTTCCGGGCCGCCGATCGCCTGCATCGCTCTGCCGATGAAGTTGACGATGCTTTCTACAAATGGCTGCAGCAGGAATTCACGCTTCCGCAGATCATCGAATTGCTCGCGACCGCGGCGGCGTTCGAGTTTTTCCCGCGGTTTGTAAGCTCGCTGCATATTCCGACGACGCCTGTGCCCGGCGAAAAATAGCGCCAAAACGTTTTTGGCCGACCAGGGCGTTTGAGAACAATATCCGCGCAAACGAAACCCTCCGCTGCTAACTTTCATCCCATCGGGCAGACGGAAAACAGAATGACTAGAGAATTCAAATTGCGGGCGGCGTTCGCCCTTCGAATGGTGCCGGCAGGCGCGTTACTCGCGTTGATGTGCTTGCCTGCCATGGCGCAGCAGGAGCCGAAGCCTTCGAACCCGCCGTCGCCGGATCAAACTGCGCCGGACCAAGCCGCACCGAACCCTCCCGAAAAGCCGAAAAACATGCCGATGGCAGTCGAAGATACGATGAAGCTCCTTGCGAAAAGATCGATATTCTTCCCCGACCTCGCCACGGACAAACGCGCGCTCCGTCCGCTGCAAAAGTTGCAGCTTGCCACCGACAATAGCGTCGCGCCGTCAACCATCGCCGGTGATTTGATCGGCGCGGGATACGACCAGGCGACGAACTCGCTTTCTGGATATGGCGGGGGCTGGGGAGGCTACGGAAAAAGGTTTGGCTCCTCGGTCGCGACGGGCACCACCGATCAATATCTCAGAACGTTCCTCCTGCCTACGTGGCTGCACGAGGATCCGAGGTATTTCGTAAAGTTGCGCGGCACGCCGGCGAAAAGAATCTTGTACGCCGTGACACGCGTTTTGGTGACGGAGTCGGACTCGCGAAAAGAGGAAATCAATTGGTCGGAAATTGCTGGACCGCTGATGGCGGAGGGACTGGCGAACGTCTATCTGCCTTCGGAAGAGCGCACCGTGGCGAGAACATTCCGGCGCTATGGCATCCGAGTTGGCTTTGATGGCGCGATCAATGTCGTGAAGGAGTACTGGCCGACTATTTTCAGGGAATTGCGATTATCCCAGATTTCGGCCACGCCGCCCGCCGATCCCAACGTCGTAACGCCGCCGCAACCGGAAGGCCAGCCGCACTAGATCCGGCGCGAGTCGAGGC
>JBAPOP010000029.1:0-4503 GCA_049279675.1 Candidatus Acidiferrales bacterium | reverse complement strand
GAATAAATCGTCTCGCGCTGCTTGTTCATCACGTCGTCGTATTCGAGGAGGTGCTTGCGGGCTTCGAAGTTTTGCGCTTCGACGGCCATCTGCGCGTTCTCAATTCGCTTGCTGATGAGCTTGGACTCGATGGGGACGCCTTCCGTCATGCCGAGCCAGTGCATCATGGCTTTTACTTTTTCGCCGCCGAAGATGCGCAGGAGATCGTCTTCGAGCGATAGGAAAAATCGCGAAGAGCCGGGATCGCCCTGGCGGCCGGCGCGGCCGCGAAGCTGATTGTCAATACGGCGAGCCTCGTGCCGCTCGGTGCCGAGAATGTGCAGACCGCCCATGGCGATCACTTCATCGTGCTCGGCGCGGCACTGATCGGAAAATTGATCGAAGACGGGCTTCCATTGGTCGAGCGGAACCTGAAAAATCTTGCCTTCCTGCTGGAAGAGAACCATCGGCACAGTGTGGCTCGCGGGCGCGGCGACGTCTGCAACGGCTGTTGCCGTGCCGCCGCCCGATGCGCCGACGGCTGCGTCAGCTTCACCGGGCGTTTCGGTATTTGGGGCATTCGTCGCGCCGATCACGGATCCGGCGGGCGCGTAGGGAATGGCGAGCTTGTTCTTGAGGAAAAGCTCGCGGGTCATCGCTTCAGGATTGCCGCCGAGGAGAATGTCGGTTCCGCGGCCCGCCATGTTGGTCGAAACGGTGACGGCGCCCTTGCGACCCGCTTGCGAAATCACCTTCGCTTCGCGTTCGTGCTGCTTCGCGTTCAACACCTGGTGCGGAATGCCTGACTTCTTCAGAAGCTCCGCGATCTTCTCGGATTTTTCGATAGAGATGCTGCCGACGAGAACAGGCTGGCCCTTTTCGTAATATTGGCGGATGCCGCCGACCTTCGTGCCGTCTTCCTGAATGATGCCGTCAACGGCCGCTTCGAATTTTTCGCGCTCGGTGCGATAGACGACGTCGGGATTCTCGAGACGAATCAATGTTTTATTTGTGGGAATCGCGACGACTTCGAGCTTGTAGATTTTGTCGAATTCCGGCGCTTCGGTTTCGGCGGTTCCCGTCATGCCGGAGAGCTTTTTGTACATGCGGAAATAATTCTGGAAAGTGATGGTGGCGAGAGTCTGGTTCTCGCGCTCGATCTTCACCGCTTCTTTCGCTTCAACAGCCTGGTGCAATCCGTCCGACCAGCGGCGTCCCGGCATCTGGCGCCCGGTGAATTCGTCGACGATGACCACTTCGCCGTCTTTCACGACGTAATCAACGTCCTTCTCATACAGCGTGTGGGCGCGAAGGGCTTGATACACGTGGTGAATCGCTTCGATATTTTCAGGGTCGTAGAGATTGCCGAGGCTGAGGAGGCGCTCGCACTTCGAAACGCCTTCTTCGGTGAGCGTCGCGGTGCGCAGCTTTTCGTCGACGGTGTAGTCGATGTCGAGAATCAGCTTCGGGATAATTTTGTCGATGCGGTAATACTTGTCGGTGGATTCTTCCGCGGGGCCGGAAATGATGAGCGGCGTGCGCGCTTCGTCAACCAGGATCGAGTCCACTTCGTCGACGATGCAGAATTGATGGCCGCGCTGGACGCAATCTTTGAGATCGTACTTCATGTTGTCGCGGAGATAATCGAAGCCGAGCTCGTTGTTGGTGCCGAAGGTGATGTCGGCGGCGTAAGCGGCGCGGCGCTGCGAGTCATCGAGATCGTGAACGATCACGCCGACGGTGAGGCCGAGGAGCTTGTAGATGGGGCTCATCCATTCGGCGTCGCGGCGGGCTAGGTAATCGTTGACGGTGACGATGTGAACGCCGCGGCCGGCGAGCGCGTTCAGGTACGCGGGAAGCGTGGCGACGAGTGTCTTGCCTTCGCCCGTCTTCATCTCGGCGATTTTTCCCTGGTGCAGTACGATTCCGCCGATGAGTTGCACGTCGAAGTGGCGCATGTTGAGCGTGCGGCGCCCCGCTTCGCGCACGAGAGCGAAGGCGGGAACGAGCGCAGGCTCGACGGCCGCTTGCAGCTGATCTTTATAGTCTTTGGAGGCGGGGTCGGCGCGTTCGAGTCGCTTGGCGATATCGGCTTTGAGCGCTGCGGTACGCGCAGCAAAATCCGCGTCGGCGAGCGACTTCATCTCGGGCTCGAGAGCGTTGATCGCCGCGACGGTTGGCGCGATTCGCTTGACGTCGCGCTCGTGCTTCGTGCCGATGAAGCGCGCCACGACGCTGTTAATTATCTTTTCAATGTCCATAGCGACTGTTGGATGCCGCGCGTGGCCTATTGATTCCGCCGCCGCGCGGCGTGACCCCGAATCTCCATTATCAGCGAAAGCGGCGCCGGCGAGCACGAGTGCTCATCGGATTCCGCAATGCGCAACAATTCATTGTAGCGTGTCGGCGGCATTTGGCGCAAAGAGCTGCCCACTATGCGCTGCCCGAACAGACTTCGCCTCAGAGCCCCGGCCCTGCCTCGGGGGCCGAACGGACATTGCACAACACGGCCTCGGCTTGTTTGAGCGGATGGCGCGTTCTATGATGGATGGGCGAGGACAAAATGCCTGATAAGGCCCCGATACCTGGAGTGAAGAATCTGATCGCCGTTGCGAGCGGCAAAGGCGGCGTGGGGAAGACGACCGTTGCCGTGAATCTGGCGATCGCGCTGCAGCGGACGGGCTCGAAAGTGGGGCTTCTCGACGCCGATGTCTATGGGCCGAACGTGCCGGTGATGCTCGGCACAACGGAGCAGCCGCGCGCGATTGACGAGCGGACGATCATTCCCGTTGAAGCCTACGGCGTGAAAATGATTTCGATGGGGCTGCTGAATCCGGGCGATAAGCCGCTGATTTGGCGCGGGCCGATGCTGCACAGCGTGATTCAGCAATTTTTGCGCAGCGTGCAGTGGGGTGAGCTCGATTATCTTGTGGTGGATTTGCCGCCGGGAACGGGCGACGTGCAATTGACGCTGATTCAATCGGTGGCGGTGACTGGGGCGCTGATCGTGACGACGCCTTCGATCGTGGCGCTTGCCGATGTGCGCAAGGCGATCGAAATGTTCCGGCAGGTGAACGTGGAAATTCTCGGCGTGGTCGAGAATATGAGCTACTTCAATTGCCCGCATTGCAAGGAGCGGATTGACGTCTTCGGCCACGGCGAAGGCGCGCACTTGGCGAAAGCGTTTGGCGTGCCGTTGCTCGGCGAAATCGAGATCGAGCCGCAAATTCGTATCGGCGGCGACACGGGGAAGCCCGTTGCGTCACTTGGCGAAGATGCGCCGGGAGCGCCAAGCATTTATGCGATGGCGCGCAATGTGGCGGAGCGGGCTGCGATGCTCAATAAGACATCCACTGGGTCGGTTGTGCAGATTCTGTAGCGATTCTCACCACAGATAGAGAAGAAAACGTGCCGGCCTATAAGGCCGCCGCTACAATTGCGGCTTGGCGTGTAGCGCCGGACCGATTTTCGTCCGGCACTTTCGTGAATCGCAAAACGAAATCTGTCGGCCTTTCCGACCGGGCCGGGACTTTGAAATTTCTAGCCCCTTGAAGGATTGCTGGAAGCTGAAGCGGCGGCGAAAAGAGCGCGTTGAATGATCTCAGCTACCGACGTCCTCGTGCTGATTGGATTGCTTATTTGTGCGTTTTGCCTTGTCGCGCCTCAAACCGTTGCGAGCTACTCCAGGGAACGATGGCTACGAGCGGATGTTTCTCGGCGGAAATGGAAACAGATGTTCGCCATTTTGGTGACGAAGCCGTGGTACCCGGCTTTCATACGCTGTTACGGCTTATTCGGTTTGGTTTTCCTGCTGTACTATCTAGTTTTTGTCAGATTTTCAAAGTAGCCCGCTAGCGGCTGGCCCGAAGAGTTGCTGCGCTTCGGTGCGTGTGCTAATTTGCCTGTTCGTCTTCAGCGCACTGGAATTTGCATTTGCGCATGTTGCCGCGCCGAATGGGAGCAGGGAATTGATTCGCGCGTATCTCGGGCGGACGCCCGCCATCGCCCGATCCGCATACATCGATGAATCCGCCGTGGTGATCGGCGATGTCGCGATCGGCGAAGACGCGAGCGTGTGGCCGTGCGTCGTGATTCGCGGCGACGTTCACTGGATTCGAATTGGCGCGCGCACGAATATTCAGGATGGCTCGGTGTTGCACGTGATGCGCGACGAATATTCGCTGACGCTCGGCGACAATGTGACCGTGGGCCATGGCGTGATTCTGCACGGATGCACGATTGAATCGCGCTGCTTGATCGGCATGGGCTCGATTATTTTGAATGGCGCGAAAATTGGCGCGGGCAGCATCATTGCCGCTGGGACGCTTGTGCCTGAGCGGACGATTGTGGCGCCGGGGAGCCTGTTTATGGGGCATCCGGGGAAATTTCGCCGCTCGTTGACAGTCGAAGATCAAGCGTCGATTGATGGGTATGCCGAGCGGTACGTAGCGTACAAGGAGACGTACAAATCTGGCGGCGTGTAGAATTCTGGCGGTTGTAGGGGCGCTGCTTGCTGCGCCCTTT
>JBAPOP010000028.1:0-19168 GCA_049279675.1 Candidatus Acidiferrales bacterium | reverse complement strand
CCAAGATTCTCGAAAATGCGCGATTCGCCGCGGCCGTGCTGGTGCGCGGATCGAAAAGCGGCCAGCCGCTGCTTGTTCGCTGGGACGCCGGCTTTCCCAGCCTTTTTCAAATTGCCC
This sequence comes from Candidatus Acidiferrales bacterium, assembly GCA_049279675.1. Lineage (GTDB taxonomy): Bacteria > Acidobacteriota > Terriglobia > Acidiferrales > UBA7541 > Palsa-147. The sequence goes on along the minus strand of JBAPOP010000028.1, from coordinate 19,051 downwards.
GGCGCGGAATCCACTCGACGCCAATTTCCTACGCGACGGCCCATATCGCAGCGCTCTTCGTGCGCCACATGCCTCGCGACATGGCGGGCGTCTATCCGCCCGAGGCGCTTCCCGGCGAAGTCCGGCGGGCGATTCTTGCGGACACGCGCTCGCGCGACATTCGGATTTCCCTCAAGATGATTCCGTTGAAAAATGTTGAAGAGGAAGAATTTTAGGTTTCTCCCGCAAAAGCGCAATCGCGAGTGGGCTATTCCTCGGCGGCGCTGGGCGCTTTCGCCTGCGAAATGCCCAGCTCTACGAATTCTTCTGCGAGTTTTGCCTCTGGATGCACGCGAATCGAACCGAGGAGGAGCAACAGGCTGGTCAAAAGAATCACCGCGAATGAGAGTGACGGAAGAAACTCAAATTCTGAGCCGCGAGCGCCGACGACTTCGAGCGCCAGCACCGCGGTAATCAAGCCGCGCGGAATCAGCAGAATCGCGGCCTCCCGGTCGCTCGGTCCAATGCCTCGCCACACCAAGCGGCTCAATTGCACAGCCAACACTCGCGCCAGAAAAAGCGCGCTCACAATCCCAACGGCGTAGATCGCATCTCGCCGCAATCCCTTGAACTCAATGATCGCGCCGAGCAGCACAAAAAAGAACGTGCGCACGAGAAACGCGAGCTCGGCGTGGAACGTGAGGAGTTCCTGCTGGTGATCCACCAGCTTCCCCGCGAACTCGAAAGCAAAATCCTTCGCTCCGCGCTTCTTGCCTGGAAAATTCGCAAGCGTCGCGCCAAAGGCAATCACCGTGAAGAGATCGCTCCCTCCGATTAAGTCGGAGCCTGAATAGACGAGAAGCACGGCCGCGAAAGTGAGGGTTTGCCAAAAGCGCTGGTCGGACAACAGCGGCAACAGGCGTGACCATATCACCCCGGCGAGAAATGCAAATGTCAGCGAGATGATCACCTTTACGAAAAAGCCCGCCGCAACTCCGCCAACAACCCCGCCACGCGTACCCGTCGAGACGCCCAGCTTCATCAACAAGCTCGAAATGTTATTCGCGGACGTGGACGGTGTCCCACGGGCGAGGTCGAGCAGCACTCCGACAGCGAGCACGCCCAAGGCGTCGCTGAGAGATGCCTCGACGATGAGCGTAATTTTCATCGGGCGAGGCAGGTCGATTTGCTGCAGCACCGGGAGCAATACCGAACTGCTGATGCACGCCATCACCGCGCCGATGAGCAGCGCTGAATTCCTGGGAATGCCCATGGCGCGCATCGAGAAGAGCGTGACGGCGCCAAGGCTTAGCCCGAAGCTCAGAAACGCTAGGACCACTCCGCCGGGAAAATGCCGCAGGGTGTCGCGAATATCGAGCTCGAGTCCCGCCTCGAAGAGAATGAGGATCAGAGCGAGCGTCCCGAACCCGTGAGTTAGACCGGAAAATCGCGCCGCATCAATCCAATGGAGCACCGGACCTAGCAGAACACCCATCGACATCACAACGAGAACATCGGGAACGCGCGTGCGCCGCGCGAGCCGGTTTGCCACAAACGCAAGAACAAGCAGTCCACCGAGCAGGGCAAAGAAATTCGTAAGATTCATCGCACGCTCGCTCCGTCGTGAATCACGGGCTCAAGTCGCACGAGAATAACGTAGGTCGGCCGGTTTCGTTGCCTTCTTTGTCGGGCCGCTGCGTGCTGCGCCTATTCGCCTTCATTCGTCCCGACGCCCCTATCTGATGGCAAGACCAAGCGCAAGGCAACGAATTATCATCGCCAACCCCAATTCGAGCCACGTCGACAATTTGCCTCTCAAGCCACAGATGCATATGCATTTACGCAATGTCCGAAATTCGAAACCATTGCGAATTACGAACCATCTAATTATGTGGGAGCGGGAAAGTAGCGCCACCGAACTGGTGGCAGAAGGAGAGATGGCCATGACTCAGAAAATGGGCTTTCTAGCGCGGCTCCTAATCGTCGGCGGATTGGCCGGCGTTCTTGGGGTCGTAACCCCGGCGGTGGGTGCTGCGGCTTTGCCTGCCAGCACACATGCGGCGCAGCAGGCACCGGCGCCGAATTCCGCCAATTACGAGCAGTGGCTGAACAATCAAGTCCGTCACGAACTCGTGATGCTGCCGTGGTATTCGGTGTTCGATAGCCTCAGCTACCGGATCGACGGCACTACCGTGATTCTGGAGGGCCAAGTGGCGCGGGCTTCTCTGAAACCGGACGCCGAAAATGCGGTGAAGCACATCGAGGGAGTCGAAAAGGTTGTGAATAACATCGAAGTGCTGCCGCTATCGCCGATGGACAATCAGATCCGGATGGCGACTTTTCGAGCGATCTACAGCGAGCCGTCGCTGCAGCTCTATGGGCGCAGCCCAAACGCGTCCATTCACATCATCGTGAAGAACGGTAACGTTACGTTGACAGGCGTGGTCGGCAACGAGATGGACAAAAATCTCGCGAGTATCCGCGCCAATGGCGTTCCGAATGTCTTCTCGGTGACCAACAACTTGCAGGTTGAAAAGAGTTAACGGACGGGCGAACATCCCCCACGGAAACCGCCGCGTAGCCTACTGCGCGGCGGTTTCGCCCGCTTTAAAGGTCGTCCACGGTCCCGCATTCATATCCCGCAACTCTGGCGTCTGCCACGAATATTCCGGATGAGCCTTTAGAAATTCCTTCGCATTGAAATTGCCGCCGCACGGATGTCCGGCACGCGCCACGAAACTCATCTGAGACGCCATGCGGCCATCCACAGCCTTTCCTTCCACAGCTCCATGGTCGTCGTATGGCGGATTACCCCACGCTTTCACTCCCGCTGGATCGAGATCCTCGTGCCCGCAAAGAGTCCGTCCGTCGGGCGTGTCTTTATTCAAGTAGGCGTCGTGGTGGTCCGAGAGGATTCTCTCCGCGAGTTCGACGTCGATTTTGCCTTTCGATTCCTTCATCATCTCGTCCAGGCGGACGTGCCGCGCGTTGGGAGAAGCGCTGAGATCGTCGTTGTTCCACGTCGTATCCAATTTCATAACTTCCGGATCGCTCACGAAGTTCGAGCCGACGAAAACGCCATCTTTCGATTTCCAGACGCGGTTCGCCTTCAGGCCGTTCTCGAATTGCGCGATCTCGCCAGTCTTGTTGTCGCCGAGCAGCCAGTCATTGGCGTAACCGCCGTTGTTCCCGTCGAGCATGATCTTCACGTACTCATCGATCGAAGTTGCGTATTGCAGCGCTTTTCGCGCGCGAACGAATTCGGGCTTGCCGTTCGGGTCCCAGCCGCTGAATCCCGAGATCGTGGTTTCGGTGACCATCAGGCCTTCGGAATTCACGCCGAAATCGTCGTCGCTGATGATGACGCCGGGAAATCCATCCATGATGATTCGGAAACCATTTTCCGGCGCGATATCGAAGATCATTCGCCAGCGTGCGCCCTGCATGTAGCTCGTCCAGTTATTGTGAGCCATGACGATCTGGTGATCTTTCGTCCAGCTTCCGGTCGCGACAAATGCGCTGCAATGGCCCTCGGGCTTGATCTTCGGGGCGTTCGCCACTTTTTCTTTTTCGTTGAACCACGGAACGTAATAATCAGGCAACTCCATGAACGCGTTAAGCGCGACGATGTCGTCAATGTCCACCGCGACGCCGCGCGCCTGTGCGCCCTCGACGATTCCGTTCAGCTCCTGCTGGTATTCGGGATCGATGTGCGGCCACAACATGTCGTGCGCGGCTTTGCGGTAGAAATTCCAATCGCGCTGCGTTTCGTGCGTGTCTTCGAGCTTTACGGCCGCGAGCGCGTCTTCGATTTCCGGCGCGAGCAGGTAGCCATGCTGGAAGCCTATGTGATCCGGCGAACCGGAGAGATGCACGTACGTCCAGCCGCCCCGTTCGAAGCGATACGAGCCGGCAAGGCGCGTGTCGCCGCCAGCGGGCCTGCCCGACGCCGCGACCGTCGTGGAAATCATTTGGTTGCCGCGAAGCAGCATGTATGCCGCAATCAGACAGAAGCTCAGAGTGATCGCAAGCACGAGCGGGAAATGATTCCGATGAGACAGCATCCGCAACCTCCGAAACGCCCGGTGGGAAATTTGCGGGATCATCTTAGCTCAATTTCCGCATCGGCATTGTCACAATTCAGAGCCCCGAGGCCCTTGCCTCGGGGAACACAATGCGCGTCCGCTCGAATGTGATAGCCGAGGCTCCGCGATGTTGCAGCCCGTTCTAAAGATGCCGTATAAATTGGTGTCTGCAAGGGAGAAACAAATGATCCATAAGCCCGCTCCCACGCCACCGAATCATCGCGATGCTCTCATACAGACTTACGCGATCAACGATGCCATCAATCAGCTTATTCTCTCGCGCCTCGATCCGCGCGCCTGGAGAGCGGAGCCGCCCGGCAAAAAAGGCAACGGACGCACGATTGCTGCGATGTTCGCGCACCTGCACAACAGCCGCCTCGTGTGGATCAGGAACTCGGCACCGCACTTGAACTGTCCCGCGCCGCTCAACCCCGACCGCTGCACGAACAAGCAGGCTTCCGCCGCTCATAGAAGAAGTGCAACGCAGTGCCTGCGAATGCTGGAAGATGCTTTGTCCGGCGATCCGAAGCGGCGCGTCACGAAGTTCTCGCGCGGAAGCTGGGCGCCTGAGTGGCCCGCAAGCGCGGCCATGTTCGCATACATGTTCTCGCACGAAGCGCATCATCGCGGGCAAATCCTGATGCTCGCCCATCAGTTAGGTTATCGGCTGCCCCAAGAAGGCATCTGGCAATGGGGTAAATTGTGGAAGCAAGCCGGCTTCACGTCTCGCCCGAGTTGAGGGCTTCACAAGTAAGGATGGCGAAAAGACGGCGAAGGGAGGAATGGTGCGAAGTCGAAAAAATCGTGCCAAATGGTAGTCTCGGCCTACGTACTTACAACCTCAAAAAACGTTGCAAAGAGTTTGATCTAACGTCCGGCTTAGCCGGAATTCCGCTGTCTTACTTCTCTTCTTCCGGAACGCCGAGAACTTGAATCTGCACGGCGCGTTCCCTCGGACCATCGAGTTCCGCCAGAATCACGGATTGCCAGTAGCCGAGCGCCAATTCGCCATTGCGGACCGGCAAAGACAGCGTATGCCCCAATACCATGGCTCGCAAATGCGAGTCGGCATTCTTGCGGTTGCATTCGGAGATTTTCGGGTCGTTGTGGCGCCAGTAGTCGAAGCGTCCCACCAGCCGCTCGAGGAACGACTTGATGTCGTCGAGAAGCGCCTGCTGAAATTCATTGATGAAGATCGCCGTGGTGGTATGCAGCGACTGAACCATCACGAACCCCGCCTTCATCCCGTGCTTCTTGATGACATCGTTGACATCGCGGGTGATATTGATGAGTTCGAGCCGCTCCCTAGTCTTGTAGTAAACGGTTTCAAGGTACATTTGCAGCGTAGCGTGGGGTTGAGTTTCGGCCTTCGGCCGCGCTGCCTTAATTGAAGTCGTTTTCATTCGATTTGTCCTTGAAACCCAAGTCGAAGAACTCTGCCTATTTTAGATGCAGCAGCCTTCCCAAACGAAACAAAAATTACGGGGTTAGGCGGCTAAGTGCCCGTTCGAACCCGCTGCAATTTCGTTGGCCGCACGGGCGCAATAATCCGCCAGACGGCGCAATCCTTGTAAAGTTACTGTGCGGATTGTACGCTTATTGGCGCCTTCATTCGTCAATGAAAATTTCCGCCTACATCCCCTGTTACAACGTCGAGAACTACATCGAGCCCACGATTCGGGCTTTGCTCGATCAGACGCTTCCGCCGGAGGAAGTGCTCATCATTGACGACGGATCGCGGGACCGCACCGTTGAAATCGCATCGAAGTTTCCAGTTCGAATCGTTCGCCACGAAACCAACAAGGGCTTGGCCGCCGGTAGGAATACGGCATTTGCGAATGCGCGCTGCGATTTTGTTGCCGCGATGGACGCGGATGCCGTGGTCGAGCGCGATTGGCTCGAACGGCTCTCCGAAGCTTTCACCGATCCGAGCGTGGCCGGTTCCGGCGGCAGGCTGCTTGAAAATTATCGCGATACGCCTGCCGATGAATGGCGAGCGACGCATCTTGGCCAGGACCTCGGCGAGCAACGTATCGAAATCGTTTGGCCGACGCCGAAGCGGCTCGGCGGATTCGGCTCGCTCTATCGCAAGGAAGCCGTCGAAAAAGTAGGCGGCTACAACGAGCGCTACCGCACGAATTATGAGGACGTGGACCTGTGCGAGAGGCTATTGCGCGCCGGTTACAAACTTATTTTCGACCCGCGCGCCAGAGCGCATCACATGCGCCGCGACACAGTCTCTTCCGTGATCCGCACGGCATGGCGCTGGGATTTCTACATGCACTACTTCGACGGCGGCTACAATAATATTCCGCTCAAAGTGCTGATGAATTTCCGGGCGTCGCGCGTGAAAATGATGCAGCACATCAGAAGTCACAAGCAATCGCTGCTGTGGATTGATTCGCTGCTGCCGTGGGCGCATAGCTATTGGGATGTGCGTTACGGATTTTCGAGCGAACGGTTGCCGCCGGTCGATGCGGATGAAAATGCACAGGCGATGTATTTGCCGCGGCCATTTCGCGCGAGGAAGCGGCCTTAGTCCTACCACTCAGCAGCAGCGGTTTATCGTCGAATACTTGCGCCGGAGAGAATCGGCGTAGAATTCGTCGCGGGTCATCGCAGCTGTGTCCCGCTCTTGCGGCGAGACGCAGCGATGAGCGAGATAATTTTCGTATGCGGCGTCGCCTGAGATTTGGCGCAGCCACCACCAAAGTTTCTTCAAGGGATTCGTTCTCGCGTTCCTTCTCGCATTCATTGGGCGATCCATCAATCTCCCTCGGCCCACCGCGTTGCCACGTATGCCGATTCGTGCAGTGCCGGTTTTTTGCCGCCGAATAAAATTCCGGACCACACCGAGATCGCTTCGACGATCAATATCAATATCATCGACGCCAGAACGCCCGTGACAACCGCGTCGAGTCGATTATTCAAAATCAAGCGCTGCGTTTGCGCGATTCGATCCGCAGGAATCGCGCCCGACGCGATTTGCGCCGCGAGCACTCGCGCCTGCGAGAGGAAGCCGACTCGCGGGCTCGCGTCGAAAATCTTTTGATAGCTCGCTGTCATCGTGACGGCGACCAGCATCGCCATTGGCAGCAGCGTCACCCAGATCCATCGCAAACGCCCCATCTTCAGCAGAATTGTTGTACCGACGACGAGCGCCACGCACGCAAGTAGCTGATTCGCGATCCCGAAAAGCGGCCAGACCGAGTTGATTCCGCCGAGCGGGTCCTGGACTCCCTGCCACAGAAAAAATCCCCATGCGGCGCACATCAAAGCACTCGACAATAAAATTCCCGGCAGCCATCCGCGGCGGCCGAGCGGCTTCCAGATGTGTCCGCCGAGCTCCTGCACCATGAAGCGGCCGACGCGCGTGCCTGCATCAAGCACAGTGAGAATGAAAAGCGCCTCGAACATAATCGCGAAGTGGTACCAGATGCTGAGCAGGCGATCGCCGCCGATCGTGCCGCTGAAAATTTGCGCCATCCCTACCGCGAGCGATGGCGCGCCTCCCGTGCGGTCAAGCAGGGTGCGCTCGCCGACGCGTTGCGCCAGATTCGCCATCGTCTGCGGATCTACTGCAAATCCCCACGACCGAATCGTGGCGGTGGCGGCCTCGGCGGTCTTGCCCACAATTCCGGCGGGACTATTGATCGCGAAATAGACGCCCGGCGAAAGCGCGCACGCCGCAACCATCGCCATCACGCCGACGAAAGACTCCATCAGCATCGCGCCGTAACCGACCATGCGCGCACTCGATTCGCGCGTGATCATTTTTGGCGTCGTGCCGGAAGCAATCAGCGCGTGAAACCCGCTCACTGCGCCGCACGCAATCGTGATGAAGCAGAATGGAAAGATTTTCCCGGCAAAGACGGGGCCCGTGCCATCTATGAAACGCGTGAGGGGAGGCATTTGCAGCGTGGGCCGCACGAAAATAATCCCCAAAGCCAGCGCGAGAATTGCGCCGATCTTGATGAACGCGCTCAGATAATCGCGCGGCGCAAGCAGGAGCCACACGGGCAGTGCAGACGCGGCAAATCCGTAGATGATGATCGCAATCGCGAGCGCCGAGCCCGAGAACGTGAATGCTTGCGACCACGCCGGTGAGGCGTTCACCCACTGACCCGAAACGACAGCGAACATCACGAGAGTCACACCGATGATCGAAGCTTCGAGCACGCGGCCCGGGCGAAGGAAGCGCAGATAAACGCCCATCAGAATGGCGATTGGAATCGTCATCGCGAGCGTGAATGTGCCCCACGGCGAATCTTTCAGGGCCTTAACTACGATCAGCGCGACCGCCGCGAGCAGAATCACCATGATGGCGAGTACAGCGAGGAGCGCGAGCAGGCCGCTTCGCTTCCCCACCTCTTCGCGCGCCATTTGGCCGAGCGATTTTCCATCGCGCCGTATTGAGAAAAAGAGTGTGGTGAAGTCCTGCACGCAGCCGCCGAGGACCGCGCCGAGAATCAGCCAGAGCGTTCCGGGCAAATATCCGAATTGCGCCGCGAGAGTCGGACCGACCAGGGGGCCCGGGCCTGCGATTGCGGCGAAGTGGTGGCCGATCAAGACCCATTTATTTGTCGGGACGAAATCTTTTCCGTCTTCCAGGCGTTCGGCGGGCGTTGCGCGCGTGTCGTCGAGTGCAAGAACTTTGGCAGCGATGAACGCGGAGTAGAAGCGGTAGAAAACGGCGTACGTAGCTGCGGCGGCGATGACGAACCAAACTGCGTTCAATGGTTCGCGCCGCTCGAACGCGATGGCCGCGAGCGCGCCGGCGCCTGCGAGAGAGACGCATACCCACGTGATTGCTTTGAGAATTCTATTCACGGAAGTTCCGCTGCGCGCGGTGCGAGACAGACTTCGCGCGCGCCATGTGTGGTGTTGCTCGCTTTTTTATGGCTTCCACGAAGCCGATCCCGTAAAGGCGTACAGAGGAAAAACGTCGCGGAAGACTTTCGCGATCTCATCCGTGAAATTTGGCCGCACGGCAGCCGCCTTCGAAAAACGCCGGCGCACTACCCACGCTTGCAGCCTTTTCCACTCATCGGGCTCGAGCGGCCATCCGGTGTGTTTGAGCCAATCTTTTTTCTCACTCGAATACCAGTAGCTGTCGAATTTGCGGCCGAGGCGATTCTTTTGTCGTGCAAGCCACGCGCGTTGGCTCTGGCCGCGCGGAACGCCGTATTGCGCGAGCGCGCTCGCTCGATCTTCGGAATAATTTCGGAAGCCGGCTGTCGCGCCGTCCTTCGTTACGCCGAGATAAAACTGTGGGCCGCCGTGTTCAATCGCGTCGTGCGTTCTGAGAAAAAGATAGTAGTGGGGGCGATAAGGGGTCTTGTCCCGCGCGAATCGAATGTCGCGATTGATGCGCGAGAAATTCTCATTCGTACGGCCTGTAATTAATATGCCCGAATCGAGCTTCAGGGCGTGCGGCGCGAGGCGCTCGAGCAATTGCCGGAATGGCTCGACCACGGACTCGCGATATCGTTCGCGGTTCGCGTCCATCCACGGCTTGTTGTTGTTCCGCTCGAGCCCGCGGAAGAAATCAAATGTTTCCGGTGTCAGAATTCCTGGATTTGCAGCCACGTTCCGTCTCCCATCATGCAATCTCGCTGGAGAGCGAATTCTACCTGAAATGCGGCCAGGCGATGCGGCCGCGCGTCTGTTTAGCCGAAAACAGAATTACCGGTGTTGCGCCATCCAGATTGGCTCTTGTGCGAGCGCCGATCCGCCGCTACGCTTTGCGTATGAGCGAATTCACTCCTACTGCGCGGACGCAAGTCCGCCGGCTTGCCGATCGCGGCCACTACGATTCAGAAACCGTTTATCGAATTCTCGACGCGGGATTTCTCTGCCACGTCGGATTTGTCGCAGATGGCCAGCCATTTGTGATTCCCACTGGCTACGCGCGCGTGGACGACGCCGTCTACATTCACGGCTCAGCGGCGAGCCGGATGCTTCGAACGCTCGCTGGCGGAGTGCAAGTCTGCGTGACAGTGACGCTCGTGGACGGATTCGTGCTGGCGCGGTCGGCGTTCCATCACTCGATGAATTATCGATCGGTGGTGATTCTCGGAAAGGCGCATGAGGTAAAGGATTTCGATGAGAAGCGTCGCGCGCTCAAGGCGTTTACGGAACACATCGTTCGAGACCGCTGGGACGCGCTTCGCCCGATTCAAGATTCTGAGATCAAGCAGACAATCGTGCTTCGGCTGCCGCTGGCTGAAGTGTCGGCGAAAATTCGCACCGGGCCGCCGAAGGACGACGCCGAGGATTACTCGCTTCCGATCTGGGCGGGCGTGCTTCCTTTGAAATTGGTGCCGGGCGAATTTGTCCCTGACCCAAAGCTGCCGCCGGATGTTGAAATCCCCGAACATTTGAAGAACTTGAAGAATTTATCGAGGTAGCGAGAGCCGCGGATCTTGGAGTTTAGTGGCAACCGCAGGTGCGGGGCGTGCAGCCGCAGTTTGCACTCGAAGACGCGGAGACGCCGGCTGATTTGCTTCCGTTCGCGGGCGCGGCGAATACCGAGAATTGCACGGCTTGCTTCCGGCTTCCGCATTTCGGGCAAGTGACGGCCGAGCCGCTCGACATCACGATGCGCTCGTGCCGCGTCTCGCATTCCTCGCAGAGATATTCGAATATCGGCATGGCTCTGTTTCCTTCGAATTGATTGTAGCGGGCTTCGACGCGAATCACAATTCCGACGGCGAAATATCGGGAAAGGCCGGGCGGGTCTGAGACCCGCCCCTACGACCGAAATGGAGCGAATCAAAATTCCGATGGGATCCTGGGTTCGTTAGGTCAGTCTGCCCACGGAAAAGGGTGCGAGTCGACGAAAGCCGACGACCTTTCTCGATCCCAGTTCCAGCGAGATGGATTCTCATTAATATAACTTTGAATCGCGGACAATTCTTTGCCGGAGCGAACGACCCGCTCGAAGTAGCCTCGCTGCCAAACATTGATTCCAGGGGTTCCGCGCGTCTTGTTGATCTGTCGAGACGAAAAAGACTTCAACGCACCGATCACATTCGCGAGTCTTGGACCGCCATCGCCACCGGCTGTAGGGGCGGGTCTCAGACCCGCCCGGCCGTTTAATTTCTTGTGCAGAACGATGACGCCGTGAATGTGAGTCGGCATGACGACGAATTGGTCGAGCTGGACAGCCGGAAAGTGTTGCGGCAGATCGTGCCAACATAGCCAGACGATTCGCCCGGCGTTGTTTAGCACCATCTTCTGATTGACGATCTTGCCAAAGATGCAGCGGCGATCCTGGGCGCAGATTGTGAAGAAGTAGACGCCCGGATTGCGATAGTCATATTCGCGCAAGCGTAGGGAGCGGCGTGTGGGATATTCGATCGGAGACATGGCGGAAAATCCTGAAAGGCCGGGCGGGTCTGAGACCCGCCCCTACGACGGCCTGACGATAAATAGCAAGCCACAACCTCGTACAAGGGGCGAATGGTACCGAATGCGAAGGCCGCAAAAAACAAATCGCCCCGGTTGTTGCCAACCGGGGCGGTTTGTTTGCGGGTGAACGTCTTTTAGTAAAATTAGTCGCCGGCTACGGTCTCGGCAATTTCGGGCTTGGCGGTGCCAGCGCCGTTTCCATTGCCGTTACCATTTCCGTTGCCATTCGAGTGGCCGTTGCCGTTCGTGGCGGGCGCGATGGATTGCAACCCGACTTGAACGGCTGGAGTGGCAGCCTTGATCGCAGCCACGCTGCCGATTTGAACGACGGTCTCCGGCTGCTTTTTCAGCACGAGTTCTTCGTAAATCTTGCGAACCTTGGCTGCTTCTTCCGTCGCCTGACGGCGACGAATCCGGTCTTCCTCGGCCGCTGTCTGCGGAATGTCATGCTCGAGATGACGGATGCGCGCGGCGTCTTCCTGGTCGATTCTCAGCGAATGCTCGTAGCTATTGAGATCGACTTTCTTGCCCTTGGCGTAAATTTCGTGTTTGCCGTGGGTCTTGTACCACTGCGCAACCGTCGCGTTCTTGTACATGTTCTCGATGATTTTGCGCCAGCCGATACCCGTGTTGTACGCGCAGAAGGAAATTTCGCCTTGCTGCGTCGCGTACGGGATGATGCACATTTCGGTGCGGCGGAAATCGTAATTGAAGAGATCCTGGAACCACATTCCTGCGATGAAGAGGAAATTCCAAGGATCTTCCTTGCGGCGCCTCATCGCGTCTTCGAAGGTGCGCTCCGGACTCGTCTTGCCGTACTTCTTGTCCGCGTCCTTCGTGAGCGCCCAGGTCTTGTCGAACTTCTTGAAGAGATCGTAGAGAGCCAATCCCTTCGGCGCTTCGAACGGCTGGTAATTCTTGAGCAGCGCCATCGCCATCATGAAGTTCGAGAAATTCTTGCCGCGCGCGGCATCCGTGATGGAATTTACGTCCTTCACAAGCTGCGGCGTATTGAGGAAGCGCGGAACCGGCGCCCACTCTTTCGTTTCCTTGTTGATCATGACCGCGGTGCCGACGCCGCAATTCGGGTGGCATCCGCAACTGAGCGAGCCCCACTGCGAATCCGGCCCATGAACGAGATCGGAATAGCCGGCGAACGCGCTGACAAGCGAAATTGGGAACCAGTCGCGCGTCGGCTCGATCTTGCCCACTTGGTTGCTGACGTCCTTCGCCAAATGCGAGAGCGTGTAACGCTGGCGCATGCGGCGTTCCGGCGTGATTTCCTCGTCGCGGCCGGTAAACGAAACCGGCTGGAACGATACGAACGAAATTTTCTTGGGGTTTTCCATCGCGAACTTGACGATCGGTCCCACTTGATCGTTGTTCACGTTGTTGACGATTGTCGTGACCAGGACGATTTCAATTCCGGCTTCGTGCATGTTCTCGATGGCGCGGAGCTTCACGTCAAAGAGATTGCCCACTTGACGGTGGCTGTTCGCGTCGTTGCCGATTCCGTCGAATTGCAGGTAGGCGTAGCGCATGCCCGCTTCGAAGGCCTTGCGGCAGAAATCCTTGTTTTTCGCGAACTCGATGCCGTTCGTCGCGGCCTGCACGCTGTTGTAACCGACCTTACGAGCGTAACGGACCGCGTCGAGGAAGTAAGGGTGCATCGTTGGCTCGCCGCCCGAGAACTGCACGGACATCTGGCGACGCGGCTTGATCTTGAGCGCGTTGTCGAGGATTTCCTGAATTTCTTCCCAGCTCAGCTCGTGGACGTAGCCGACCTGGTTCGCATCCATGAAGCAGGGATCGCACATCATGTTGCAGCGGTTCGTGAGGTCAACGGTGAGGACGGAGCCGCGGCCATAGCGAACCGTGCTGCTGCCGTGACGGTGCAGTCCCTCGTCATTGTGCGCGGGAATGTCGCGTCCCGGGAAATTCTGCTCGATCCACTCGAGGAATTTTGCATCCACGGCCATCAGGTCTTCGCAGCGGCCGTGTTGCGGGCATTCCTTCACCATCCAGACTTGCCCGTCGCGCTCGATGATCTGCGCCTTAATCTCGCCGACCTTCTCGTTAACGAGGTCGGTCCAATCTTTTTTGCCATTGAAAATGGCTTCGCGCGCCTCGGAAACGCAGCCCGGACAAAGCGAGTCCGTCGTGCGCGGCCAACCGAGTGTCGGCTTGCTCTTTTCATAGGACTTGAGCAAAGGCTTCTCGGACCACTTCGGAGTGAACGAAGGGTTCGGCTTATATTTATTGAAGAACTGGATGGAGTTAAACGTGACGCCTGCTGCTTTGCAGACGACCCAGTCAAAAGTTCTGGCGATTCTTTTCGATCCGGCCATGGTGATTAGACTCCTCTTACTGTTTCAGATGACGTCCTTAGCTGACGTCTCGTTCCCCGCTTGCGCCACTCGAAATCTCAAAACCGAGTGGGCGGCCCCGAAAGCACACTAGCCCCTAAAGTCTTACGTTAGCAGAGTTTGCCGCTTTGAAGGACCTTCGTCTAGCCGGAAGTGCCCAAAGGGGCCTATTGGGGGTTGAACGGCAAGAACTCGTCCTGGGCGGGGGCTGGCGCTCTGCTCTGGTGCCTGCGGGTGCTCCCACCTATTTAGATGAGTCGGGGCGGTCGGCGGTGTCAACCAGGTCACGGCACTCTGCCGGGCGTCGATTCCACGATGCGCTGGCTGCCCTCAGGCGCGCGGACTTCAACGATCTCCCACTGAACGAATATTCACGTTGCCGTAATCAAGCTTTCAAGCTGTCCGAAAGAGTTCAACGTCAAATGCGGGAGTGGAATCCGCGCGCCGGAAGATTTCCACAAACAGGCGCTTGACTACGAGCGGGTTAGATAATAGAAAACTCGGAGCAAATTCTGGGTAAGGGGTGTTTCAAATGAATCGAAACGTTCTTTGCGTCTCACTGCTGGTCTGTCTGCTCGCGCTCTGTTCGCTTCCCGCTGATGCGCAGCAGACTCTTGGCGCGGTCGACGGAACTGTGACGGACAATAGCGGTGCCGTGGTGCAAGGTGCGACAGTGAAGGCACACAACGTTGGCACAAACCTTGAGCAATCCTCGACATCGAAGAACGACGGCTCGTTTTCGATCGTCGATCTTCCCATCGGGACGTACACCGTCACGATCGCCAAGGATGGCTTCAAGACCGAGGTTTACTCCGAAATCCTCGTGCAGGGAAATCGAACGGCGACCGTCAATGCGACGCTGCAACCGGGCGCGGTGACCACGCAAGTCACAGTGACTGCAACACCCCTCCTGAACCAGACCGACACAACGAACGGCTACACACTGAGCTCCGATCTCATCGAATCGATTCCTCTTGGTACGGGCAGCTTCACGCAGTTGGCCGTGCTCGCGCCCGGCACAAGCGCCGATTTCCTCTCTGGCTCAGGCAGCGGTTCGGGTCTTGGGAACCAGAGCATCTGGGCGAATGGACAGCGCGACACCAGCAATAGTTTCGAATTTAATGGCGTCAACGCGACGAACGTGTTCAATGGAAAATCATCAAGCTCGCTCTCGGCGAACCGGATCGTACTAAACACGGGCGAAAGTTTTAATACCGGAGGCGGCGGGGATATCGCCACGAACACTTCGGTATATGGAGCTATAGGAGAAGGACTTCCAACGCCACCACAGGAAACCATCGAAGAAATTAACGTCACGACTTCGATGTACGACGCTTCGCAGGGGGCTAACGCGGGCGCTCATATTGAGCTGACTACGAAGTCGGGAACGAACGATTATCACGGCGGCCTGTACGAATATCACCAGACGGACGCCTGGGACGCGAATGAATTCTTCCGAAATGCCGCAGCTGAACCACGCCTCAACTTGAAGCGAAACGTTTTCGGCGGAACGCTCGGCGGGCCAGTCATTAAAGACAAGTTGTTCTTTTTTGGTTCCTACCAGGGACAGCGCGTCGCAGACGGCTTCGCTGGTTCGCAGCAGGTCGCGGTCCCTGTTACGCTAACGGATGATCGGTCGGCCGCGGGGCTTGCTACTGCCGCAAACACTGCCTTCGGAACTTCGCTCACAGCAGCGAGTATTGACCCGACGGCGCTCGCCATTATGAATCTGAAACTAGCAAATGGTAATTATGTGGTTCCGAGCGCGCAGATCACTAACTCGACACAGGAAGAGGACCTCGGTTATGCCGCAGTTGTACAGGGTCCTTCCGCGAAGTTTAACGCGAACCAAGTGAATGCTAACGTGGACTATAACTTCAGCAAAAATGATCGAATTGCGGCCAAATATTACTACCAGCACGACCCGACCAATTCACCTTTCCCGGCCAGTCCGGAGGCTCCGTCACTATTGGGTTTTCCGACGACTCTCGAAGCGGGCAGCCAGGTCTTCTCCCTTGTAAATACGACCATTCTGACGCCGAGTCTTACCTGGGAACAGCGATTTGGCTTCATTCGAGAGATCGCGTATTCGGGAAATACGCAAGAGTTCACGCCTTCCGACATCGGCATGACGTTGCCGTCCGGAATTGTCAACTTTCCGTCAATCAAGATCAACAAGTCGGACGGTCACAGCGGTGACAATCTCTACGTCGGCCCCGCATCCAACTTTGCGAATGCTGGAGTATTTCAGAATCAATTCGAAGGCGAGACGAGCTTAAATTGGGTGCATGGCCGCCACACCGTCAAAACGGGCGTAAACTTCATCCGAAACCAACTCAACGTCGTAAACAAAAACCTCGATGAGGGACTTGTTACATTCAAAAATTTCGCCGACTTCTTGCAGGGGGAAGTCTGCGGCCCATCAACCTTTTCCTGCTCGGGCGACAGCCCGAGCCAGATCCTGAACGGCTCCAGCAACCGCTACTACCGCACAAATCAAATGGGCGCTTACGCGCAAGACGATCTTCGTCTGCGCTCAAATCTTTCCGTGACCGTTGGGTTGCGTTGGGACTGGGACGGTCCGCTCGTTGAGAAATATGGTTACCTCACCAGCTTCTACCCTCAGGACTATTCCTACGATGTGGCATCCGATTCGTTTTCCGACATCGGCTTGGTCGTAGCCGGAGACAACAAGAACTTCGGCACAAAGGGAGTCAGCAACTCGACAATGACCGGGAGGCAGTGGGGATTCGCACCTCGAATCGGACTCGTTTGGAGCCCGTCGAAGCTGAAGAACTTCGTCGTGCGGACTGGTTTCGGAATGTATTACGACAGGGGTGAGTTTTTCACGGAGCTCTCGCCGGCCGCGGGCGGAGGGGTTAGCGGGCCGTTCGGCGTAACGGTCGAAGAACCGTTCGTCGTTCCCTACTATCCAACCAGTTCAGGCACGTTCTCGAATCCGTTTGGATCATCCGCGCTGCCCGCTCCCCCTCAAAATCTCAGCGGGGTGTCTCAATTGGTTCCGACCGCGGGGCAGGTGATAAACGACACCACTACGTTCTGCCAGAATACCGGGCAAGTCGATTGCGGCGGGCTTTACTTTGGAGGCTACGACCCGCGGAACAAGCTGCCGTACTCTGAGAATTGGACTTTGGATTTGCAGTGGCAGCCTTACAACAGCCTGGTGCTGGATGTCGCATACGTAGGAAATCACGGCGTACACGAAGTTCTGCCGATTCCGTTCAATGAGGCGAAGATTGCGACGCCGCAAAACCCCGCCCTGGCCGCGAATCCAGCGAATGCGCAGCCATACTCCTATGGCTATACGTTTGACTGCCAGTTTTACTTCCCGTGCACGACCTCCGATCTGCAATCGGCGCCCCTGCTTTTGCCGGCCGAAAACGTCAGCACGATAGTCGGCGGGTACGGCAGCGGCAACATAGCTCTACGCGTGCCTTATATCGGTTTCGATCCGAATTCGGACTTCAATGAGGCCGAAGGCATCTCGCACTATGACGCACTGCAGTTGCGCGTTAGCAAGCGAATGAGCCACGGCCTGCTCGTTAATGCTGCTTACACCTATTCGCATACTCTCGACGAAGGGAGCGGATTGGGCTTGTTCTATAACGGAAACGATCCGCTAGATCCGGCATCGGCTTATGCGACTTCCGATTTCGATCGCACACATGTATTCACGATTAGCTATCAGTACTTACTGCCCTCAGATAAGAACCTGCACGGTTGGTCGGACAAGGTCGTGAACGGGTGGGGAATCGGGGGCCTCACAGTATTGCAAAGTGGCCAACCGTACAGCGTGTACGACTACTCGGGATCCGCTGCTGGTTATTATTGGAACGCGCAGGACTTCATCACCAATCCGATCGTTCCCATTGGCGGTTTGGGTTCGACGTCAACGCAGGCAGTGTTGCAAGGAACCACCGGAGTCAACGCCGGGAAGCCGGTTCTGAATGCGAATGCTTTCGGGCCTGTGCAGCCTGTTGACCCGAACAACAACGCCGTTGGCGTACCGGCGTGCAATGCGGCGACCGGTGCATGCGACAGTTACGAAACGCTGTACAGCACGAATGGACGGAACTTGTTCCGCGGACCATTCCAAGAGCGCTTTGATTTTTCAGTATTCAAAAATTTCAAAATCAACGAACGATTCAATCTGCGGTTCGACGCTCAATTCTTCAACATCTTCAATCATGCCAGCTTCGACACGCCGAATAACGACGTGACCTTCAATCCGGACTATGACAATCCCCCAGCGTACGGGACGAACATACCGGGTGTGCCTTATTCCGATTCGTATTATTCGCCTTGCAACCCGACGACGGGCGCATACGCGTGCCCCGGGCAGGGTAGCTTGGGATTCATCCAGCACACTTTGGGTAGCCCGCGGTTTATTCAGATGGCGCTGCACTTGACGTTCTAAGCGTTGCGCTGATTTCGAGAAATCCCGGCGGGGCCGCAATTGGCTCCGCCGGGATTTTTCATTTTAATGCCGGGATGCCGCACGAAAATCGGCGCGGCGCTACACAAGTGCAAGATAGCGAGAGTGCGCGAGAATTATTCCGCGTTGAGCGGCGTGCGGAGAACTCCGATGGCGAAATGCGCGAGGTTTGAAGCTTCATCGTCGAGTTGAATCCACCGGACGACACAATGCTTCTTCAAATAATCCGATACTTTCGATTCGCTGATTTCGAGGTGTTCCGCGAGGCGCGTCCGAAGCGAACCGCCCGACTGCGCGCGCGCGCCGCGTACTCCGCGTAGAAGCTGGCCAACGCCCACACGCAGCGTCTTGCACGCTTCGATGTAATACGACGTCACGAGATCCGAATCCGAAAGAAGGAAGACACCCGGGCCCGCTGGGGCTTCGTCCGCCTCATCAAGATTGTGCAGTTGGCTTCCGAGCATGCGGCGCAACATCGATTCAAGGTGCGCGAGACGCGAGGCGATCGCAGGCTCGCCCCCACGGCCATGCGCGATGCGCTCTGAAGGAAGTGTGGGCGCCTCTTCCGTCGGCCACGAACTGCGTGGAGGCGGCGCACTATAGGCCGCCGACCTCACGGATTCTTCTCCGCTTCGAGCGTGAAGCGTGCCTGAATGCGGGGTGCTCGGCGCTTCGCGCGGAGGAGTTGCCTCGCTTGAAACGAATCGTTGCGCCGGGACTGCCGGTGTCGCCGCGCCTCCGCGGCGATGACG
>JBAPOP010000027.1:0-4885 GCA_049279675.1 Candidatus Acidiferrales bacterium | reverse complement strand
ATGCGCGGCGCGCCGCTCGTCATCGTGGATCACAATCTGACGCCGGTGCAGCTTCGCAACATGGAGGCGGCCACCGACTGCCGCGTGATCGACCGCACGCAATTGATTCTCGATATTTTCGCGATGCATGCGCGGACGCGCGAAGGCCAGCTTCAGGTGGAACTCGCGCAATTGAATTATTTGCTTCCGAGATTGACGGGGCGCGGCAGCGAGCTCTCGCGGCTTGGCGGCGGAATCGGAACGCGCGGCCCTGGCGAACAAAAACTCGAAACGGACCGCCGGCGGATTCGCGACCGCGTGCGAAAAATCAAGGACCAGATCGAAACGGTTCGCCGCCAGCGGACCACGCGGCGCCGCGCGCGCCAGGCGATTCCTCTCGGCACGATCGCGCTCGTCGGTTATACGAACGCGGGCAAGTCGACTTTGTTTAACGCGCTCACGCACGCGACCGTGCTCACGTCATCGAAAATGTTTGCGACGCTCGATCCCACGGTGCGCGGCGTGAAGCTTCCGTCGCATCGCCGCATTCTGCTCTCGGATACGGTCGGATTCCTGCGCGATCTGCCGCCGGATCTGATTGCGGCGTTTCGCGCGACGCTTGAAGAGGTTCAGGAAGCGGCACTGATTTTGCAGGTCACGGACATCTCGAATCCGCGCCACGCCGAGCTTGACGAGGAAGTCGTGAAGATTTTGCAGGAGCTGGGCGTCGCGGACCGGCCGCGCCTGCACATCTTCAACAAAATCGATCGACTCGCGCCCGAAGATCGCGAAGAGGTGGCGCGCATCTCGCACAATGGCAACGGCGCGGCGGCACGCAGCGCGTTCGTCTCCGCGGAAACGGGCGAAGGACTCGATACTCTACTCGCGCAAATTGATTCGGCGCTGCCGATTGATCCGATCACGCGCGTTCATCTTCAGTTGCCGATGTCGGAAGGACGCACTCTTGCGATGATCTACGCGTGCGGACGAGTGCTGAGTTCGGAGTCCACCGGCGAAAAGATTTCGCTTGAAGCCGAGGTCCCGGAGACGCTTGCACGCCGGCTGACCAATTTCACCGTTTAGGTCAGAATTGCGACCGTTTGGCGGGTGTCCTGTGGAAAACCTGTGGAACGCGAATTTCCCGGTCCAAATGTTTAGTAGCGGTGCGACGTTGCATTTGTAGTCATCGCGCGATGATTTGTCCGATAATCGGTTGAGTTTCATGTGCTTAGGCGGCTGCGTCGAATCGCTCGCTCCGCGCTTTGCGAGCAAAGTTGCAGGAATCGCGAATTGCGGATTTGCACAAGCTTGGGGCATTTTGATTCCTAACAGTCACTAGACACGAGACTTCGTTGATTTTTTGCTCTGCACTTTTCTAGTGCATTTCATTGTACGAATCGGTGAGTTGACTGCCCGAAGATGCAGGACTATATTGAATTGGGGCGCGCACGGAGCGGTTGAAACTCCACCGCGCGGATGTTCCCGCATCAAATGAACCTGCCGAACAGCCTCACGACTCTTCGCATCTTTTTCGTTCCGCTTCTCGTTGTGGTGTTGCTCACGCGCGAGCCGAATTTCGATGTTTGGGGACTCGCGGTTCATTTTGAAGTTTGGGGCGTTCTGATTTTGCTCGCCGCGGCTGCGACCGATGCCGCTGACGGATATTTCGCGCGGAAGCGCAACGAAGTCACGACGCTCGGCATTCTGCTCGATCCGATCGCCGACAAATTGCTCATCTCCGCCGCGTTTATTTCTCTTGTGGAGATGGGACTCGTGCCTGCGTGGATGGTGGTGATCATCATCGGGCGCGAATTCATCGTGCTGGGCCTTCGCAACATCGCGGCGAGCGAAGGATTGATTATTCCCGCGTCACCACTCGGCAAAACGAAGATGGTGCTGCAAGTGATTTGCGGCTGCGCGGTGATTCTCACGGCGAAACATCCGGCGTTGAAGCCGCTCGGCAAGGCGCTGCTGTGGCTCGTGGTGCTGAGCGCCATCGTATCCGCCGTGCACTACTTCCAAATGTTTTGGAGTCAAGTGAACGACCGCATCCAGCAGCGGCGCAAGAGCCTGCTCATCCTCGAGCAGGGCAAGAAGCCGCAGAATGTCCCCACTCGATAGCGGCCCGCGGCTCGACGGCGGGCAGCGCCAGACGCTTTTGGAGATTGCGCGCCGCGCAATTTCGGAAGCTGTGGCGAAGCGCGAGCCGCTGGAAATAGATATGCCGGCGGGCGCGCTCAGCGAACCTGCCGGAGCTTTCGTCACGCTGCGCCGCGGCAAACGATTGCGCGGATGCATCGGACGATTGGCCTCGGGCGAGCCGCTGGCGAGCGTTGTGGCGTTGGCGGCGGTTTCCTCCGCGCTCGAAGATCCGCGTTTCGAAGCGATGCGGCCCGAGGAACTTGCCGATCTCGAGATCGAGATTTCGGTTCTCTCGGCGTTCGAGCAGGCTGCGCCGGATCAAGTGCGTCCAGGCGTTCATGGCCTCTTAATTCAGCGCGGAAGCTGTCGAGGCTTACTGCTGCCGCAGGTAGGCGCGGAATATAAATGGAACACTGAGCGATTTCTTGAGGAGACTTGTTCCAAGGCAGGCTTGCCGCGCGACGCGTGGCGCGAGGCGGAGACGCGCATCCTCGTTTTTACCGCCGAGGTTTTTTCCGATCGGGACTTCGCGCAAAATAAAAACGGCGCGGACAGTAAGCCCGCGCCGCAGTAAACTTTTCCTCTTGGGAATTTATTCGAGTTCGACGTATTCGCCAGCGTACATCGGCTTGAGCGCGAATGTGATCACCACGGTCGCTGCATTCGCCGACGTGCGCACAACGATGCCTTCGCCCAGGATTTCCCGCGGGACGCTGTCCCATTTATAGTCCTTCGAAACGCCGCCGTAGCCGTAGATCTGGAAAGCGATCCGATGTACTTGGTACGCAGTTTCGCTCTCCTGATCCTGGTAGCGGAAGACGCGGAAATAGTCGCCGACGTGAACGCCCTGTCCTTCGCCCAAATTCACGTACGCGACGTCGTTGGTGCCGTAAGAAATTTGAAAGCTCTTGCCCGTGATGAGCATGGCCTTCGGTTTGCCGCTCGGTGGCGCGAAGCGATCGAACTGATCGTTGGGTTTTAGCGGAGGCGCCGGGCGCTGTGCAAACGGAACAGCGACATCGCCGCGTTGCATGTATTCGCAGGAATTCTCGATCTGCGCGGTGGACGTGTTGGGTGCCACGACGACGACCTTGACACGTCCTTCGTCCTGCCACAATTTGCCGAGAGCATGCATGAGCACAAATTGGGATTTGAACCACGGTTCGCGGGTTGGCTCGGTAACGGAGCGAATGATCGAAAATTCGTCGCCAACGTGGACGCCCTGGCCGGTGCCCTTGTTCAGGTAGACATAGTCGCCTTCCTGAAACGTCGTCTTGGTATCGGAGCCTTCGCCCGTAATGAGGTAAGTGTCCTGCGGCGGAGCCTGACTGGACATGACGCCCGAGCAATACATATCGTTCGGGATCGGTGTTCGCACCTTTTCCTGAGCGTGTGCCGAAACGCCCGCGAGAGCCACCGCCAAACCTATAATGACAAGTTTTCCGCGCATCACGAACACTCCTTAAGACACGTTCGCGCCGACGAATCGGCGCGTATCCCCACTCAAGCGACCGTAACAAATGGCGTCGGGAGGCGTCAAGGCAATGTCCGGCATCGCTTTACACATTGTGCACCGCATGGTAGAAGCCCAAGATTCCGTTGGGGATAGGCGGAGCGTCCAATGCCCGGAATTCTGGGGAAAGACAAAATATGCGCGGTGGTCGCCAGCCGGAAGGCGGCTGACGCGGCTAGGCAGGTGCTTCGCGCGCTGCGCGAGACCCGAACTGTGGAGTTGAGGCTCGATTGGCTGGCCAGTCGAAGCGAGATTCGCAAAATTCTGAGATGGCTGGCGGGAAAGAAAGGCAAGACGGTCACGAGACGCGCGAGTCTGATCGCTACTTGCCGCCGGCGAGGCGCGGGCGGCAAGTTCGCGGGCGCTATTAAGGATCAGATCGAGATAATGCGGGAGGCGGCGCGCGCGGGATGCGCTTGGCTCGATATCGAAATTGAAACCGCCGAGAAACTTTCGAAGCAGGAACTCGCGGCGATTAGATCCGAAGCGAAATTGCTGATTTCGTTTCACGATTTCAAGTCGACTCCGTCGAACCTCGATCGGGTGAAAGCTCGGTTGAATCGCGCGGGAGGCGATGCGATCAAGATTGCGGCGAATGCGAAAACTTACCGCGATGCGTGCCGATTGCTCGAACTCGCGCGGGCAAACCGGCGTGTCGTGGCGATTCCGATGGGAGAAGTCGGCGCGGCGACGCGCATTTTGGCGTTGCGCGGCGGTTCGGCGCTGGCGTATGCGCCGGTGGACGAAGCCACGGCACCGGGACAGGTATCGTTGAGCGCGATGAAAACGCTTTACGGTGCGGACCGCATGGACCGCCGCACGAGCGTTTATGGCGTGATCGGAAATCCAATTCACCATTCGCTTTCGCCGTTGATGCAGAACGCAGCATTTCAGGCGCGGCGCATCAACGCCGTATTCGTTCCATTCCTCGTTCGCGATCTCCGCGATTTTATGAGAGCGATTCCAGAGCTCGATGTTAGTGGGTTTAGCGTCACAATTCCGCACAAGCAGGCGATTCTAAAATATCTGGACGATTGCGACCCGCTGGCGGCGGCGATCGGCGCGGTGAATACGGTTGTGGTTCGGGGAGGCGGAAAACTCTTCGGCTACAATACGGACTACGTTGGAGTGTTGCGAGCGCTCGAAAGCCGAATATCGCTCGCGGGAAGTTGCGTGCTGATTTTGGGAGCGGGCGGGGCTGCGCGCGCCGTGGCATTCGCGCTCGCGAAGGCTGGCGCGGCGGTTCGCGTG
>JBAPOP010000026.1:0-2754 GCA_049279675.1 Candidatus Acidiferrales bacterium | reverse complement strand
GCGCGGACACCACCACGGCGACGCGCTCGGTCTGCGCCGCTCGTGCGGCGTGCGCCGCGGCGTTCATCAAGCTTCCCGCCGACGTCAGCACGCTTCCGCCAAACTTCATCACCCGCACGCGATTCGCCGTCTGGGCCTGCTGCGCGGCTCCTGACATCGAGTGTTCCGCGGCTGACATTTGCCTTAAGACGGCGTTTCGTTGGACTGGCTCTTCGTTCTCCCTCTGTTGCTGCTGCCCTTCTACGCTCATGGCGCTCCTCTTTTTTCAATCGAGCACCCATAAAATACAAAACCCGCCTGCCAGTTTGTCTTCTGGCGGCGGGTGCGAGGTGCTGATTGCTTTGGTTTAGGCTCAGCTGCCTCCGGCGCCAGAAGACGTGGGCGTAATCATACGCGGCGTAATGAGTCGCGTGGACGACGTCGGCATCTGGCCCGGCTTCAACATTGCTCCATCAATTTAAAGGCACGGAGAAAAGATGTCAACGGACAATTTGGAGTGAATGTTGCGATTTGACGGCAAATGGCCGGTTTGTGCAAGAGGGGAGGGCGGAGCTATTGCGATGAAGCGCCGGTATCGTGGAGGAGTACGACGTCGGATTCGGTGTGCCCGCGGAGCATGGCGATGGACTTGCCGTCAGGTGACCAATGATAGGTATTCATCAACTCCGTCGGAAAGTTCGTGATCTGGCGGCCCGGCGAGCCATCGAGCGGCTGGAGCCAGAGATTCTCCACGCCGTTCGCGCGAATCGCATACGATAAAGCTTTTCCGTCCGGCGTAAACGCTACTTGACGGCTGAAGCGCGGATCCGGATCGAGAAGGCGCTTTTGCGGATCGGGTCCAGCGTCGAGCGGCAGGAGAACTATTTTCTGCACGCTGGCAGTCGAATTCCCGGGCGGCGATATCGTAATCACATACGCCATATATTTACCGTCGGGAGAAATCTGAACACGCCTGTCCGAGAGGATGGCATGCGCGACGGCCGTACCGGGCAAGGCGGCCGGTTTGCTCGAACCATCCGCAGGAACGCGCATAATGCTGTCGCTGTCCTGTTCGAGGTAATAGACCCATTTCGAGTCAGGCGAGCACACCGGCAACAGGTCAGACTTGCCAAAAGAAAGTTGGGTCGCGTTAGCGCCGTTCGCGTCGGTGCGCCAGACGTTGACGTTGTTGCCGCCGCCCTGGCCGATCCAGCTGAATACAACGTTATGGCCATCCGGGCAGGCGTTGATTCCGAAGACTCCCACGTTGCTCATGAGGACGGTTTTATTGCTTCCGTCGAGGGACACACGCTCGAAATCGTTTGGTCGCGCCAAGTAGAATCCCCCGGCTTGCGCCCAGGCGAAATCGCCGATGTCTTTCTCCTGAGGAAGCGCAGGACTCGGAACTGCGGCTCCCGTACCCGCGCCCGGAAATACGTAAAAGCTTCGCAGCGCTTTCTGTTGAATGGTCGCCAGGGTCTTCGCGTCGGCTGAAAGAGTCAACGTCGCGTAACTGTTAGTGTCCTTCGTGACGGCGTGGAATTGCCCGCCCGGATATGAAACGAATCCGATCTGATTCCGTGAGAACTGCGTGGACGCATCCAAATAAAGCGCCAGTAAACCTTTTCCATCGGGAAGCCAAACAACTCTGGCAAGAAGTTTATCCTTGAAGGAAGCAATCGTTTTGGATTGCCCGGAGCCAACATCGAAGAGGGCGATCAAGCTGAGTTGATCGCCTTGCTGAGTTTGCACCTCAGCGACCTGATTACCGGTGGGCAGCCAAGCAATGTTCCGCGACGCTTGCGAGAATGGGCCGGAGGCAAACATCTTCTCGTCGGTACCGTCGGCGTTTGAGGTACGGAGTTGAAATTTTCCGACATCGGGATCGTTATCACGCATGAAGGCGAAGCGCTTGCCATCGGCAGAAAACGAAATGCCGGAGTCAATGTCGCGAGTGACCGGCTGTGGAGCGCCTCCGAGAACAGGCGCTCGAAAGAGGTCTCGAACACTTTGGACCGCGGACTCGGCCTTGATGAAATAAATGTAATTCCCATCCGGCGAAAAATCGAGGCTCGTGTAAATCGTGTCGGCGGGCGGGATCACTTGCGTGTCGCTGTTCGTCGGGATGTTGCGGAGCCAAAGGCTGGCTTTTCCGGCGTCGTCCAGCTCGCTGAGAATGTATTTGCCGTCCGGTGAAATCGCTGCGCGCGATGATTTGCCGTTGTTTGTGATTTGCGAAATTGAGAAATTCTGGAAGGGCTGCACGCTCTTGCCGCCAATCAGCGAATACACGCCGTATCCCGCAGCAGCCAAAATGACGAGAGCGATGATGGCTCCGGCGGACAGACCCAATTTGTGGTGTTTCGCGGCTTCGACCACGACGGAGCTGCCGGACGCATGTGCGGCATCGCTCGGCAATCCCACGCGCGATCCGCTCGCGGTGCTCACAGCATGAGAAGACGAGGGATGCTGCGCCGTACCTAATGCCGAACCGAGCTCGGCGCCCGCGGGCGGAACGGCCCCAGACGATGCGAGTCGCCCAGATCCAGTGTCGCGCTTCAGGCGTTGCAGATCGGCGCGCAATTCGGCTGCGGACTGGCAGCGCAGCTTGCGATCCTTCTCGAGAGCTTTGTCAATCGCGTCCTGCAGCTTCGGCGGCAGCTCCGGATTCAAGCGAATGGCGGGAGCGGGTGCGCGATTCAGAATCGCGTCGGTAACGACGCCGGAGGTTTCGCCGCGGAAGGGCTGCGTTCCCGTCGCCATTTCGTAGAGCAC
>JBAPOP010000025.1:0-45690 GCA_049279675.1 Candidatus Acidiferrales bacterium | reverse complement strand
CGCACGGTCGGCGGCAGCAAATACACCTGATCCGGGTTGTAATCCAAAAATTTCGCCATCGCGTCTCCTCTCTCGCGCAGTATAAGGGACGCGTCAACCCGAGTTCTCACACAGACTCTGAAGCCCCCGGGTTAGATACCTGCCTTATGTCGGAGCTAAAGCTCCGACCCCCTAGCCCGGCTGAAGCCGGGCGCTACAATTGCCGCGGCCGGGTTGGCCGCGGTGGCTCCGGTTGCGCGTCTGCTCGTCATTGCGCGAGTAGCGATTAGAGCTGTGTGGCGAAGGCGTGGTTCTTGATTAGGCCTTGGAGCTGGTCTTCGGTGATGGGGATGTCGATTTTGATATGGTCGCCGGTGGGCGAGACGCTGATGGAATCGAGGGCCTTGGCAACGTCTGGATGCGTCTGCGCTTCCTGGTAACGGCGCATCATGACGCCGGCCTGCAGCGCCGCGGCAAGCGTGTTCGCGTCATCCACGGTGTTGCAGATGGCCTGGAATTGCGTGTCGAGGCCGTTGCCGGTCTGGACGTGAATTTCCATGGCTTTCAGGCGATCGATGATCGCAGAGGCTTGCGGGAACTGGCTCGCTTGCGGCAGGAGTTGCGCCATGGCGATGTGGGTATAAGACTTGTTCAAGACGGCCCAGACGGTTCCATTTCCATTCGCATCTTTGATGAGCGGGAAAAGTTCGGTGTTGGTGAGAAGGCTTTCGGAGCCGCCGAAATGGACGTCAATTAGTTTTTCGAGGGCGGAACGGTTTCCGAATGCGGCGGTGTTCGAATCGAGAAAGAAAAAGAGAATGTCGCTGCCGCCAACGCCACTACCAAAGGCCCAGAGCTTGTAGCCGTGGACTTCGATGGAAGCTAGCTTCTGCTGCTTGAAGCGCTCTTCGGTCGCGCTGGGAGTGAAGCCTCCGAGGGCCACCCCGACAATCTGTTCGCCCTGATCTTTGCTCGGGGCAAAGGCGGCCCAGGCCATTTCATCCACTTGCGTGGTCGGATCGATTCCCGCGGTAGTAAGAAACTGCTCGAACTGGCGGAAGTTCACTGGCAGAAGCTGGTCGCGCAACTGCGCGAACCACGGATGCTGGCGCGCGGCCTTGAGATCGGCGTAGGCGAACTCCCCAATATCCTTGGGGAACATGCCGATGATATCGGTGCTGAGGCTTCCCGCAGCCGCCGGGCGCGTGAGAAGCGCTCCCGCCGCGAGAATGCAAATGCTCATCGCTGCGAAAACCACGACGAGCCGTTCAAATGACTTTCTCATTATCCTGTCCCCCCAAGAATTCGTTAGTGGCGCAAAGCGCCTAAGACTTGGCAGCGCCTATGGCACTATCCGAGGCGCTCTCTGAAACGCGCGCTTCAAGCGCGGCAATGTCTAAACGAAGCTGCGCGACGATCTTCGCGTCCGCGCCCGCCTCGATCATGGACTCCAGATTGATTGAAACATTTTCCAGCGCACCGCGAACAGCCGCAACCGCCATCAACCGGGCCACATGAACATCAGACAACATAGAAGCGCTTGAGAGGCCTTTCAGTTGCCCGAGGCGTTCGTAGATCGCAACAGCCTTTCGAGCGACCTGTAGCGGCACTTCCGCGGCGAAGAGCAACGCCTGGCGAATTGCGGACTGGCGCCGCGTCAATTCATCAGGAGTTGTGTTCGGCAGCTTGTGCGCAGCCATTACGGAATCGAAGGACGCGGCATCGCGATCGATCGCTTCGGCGAATTCTTTCGAGGAAGTGCGAAATTCCGCGAGCACCTCGCTTAATTGATCCGCGAACGCGGCTTGGGATTTTTTCTTGCGCGAGAGACCTGCGACCATTTGACCGAGACTCGCGGCCAGCGCTCCAGCAAAGGCTGCAACGGAGCCGCCGCCGGGGGTGGCGGTTGGCTGCGCGACGGCATCGAGGAAAGGCGTGGCTAGAGCTGCGAGCTTTCCGCTGGTCTCGACGGGTGCGCCTGCGAGCGACGCAGCGAGGCGGTTTTCGAGTACCTGCGCGGGCGAAAAGTTTTCGAGTTGAAGATAGAAATCGGAGGTCATCTCGATGGCGCGCTTTGGAATCAGGCCGACAATTTCGCTCCCGACAATTGAGACGCCGTAGCGCTCGGCTTCGCGCTTGACCATTTCAAAGACGCGATGGAGCGGCGTCTGCTCGAAGTCGGTCATGTTAATGGAAACTTGCGCGAGATTCCGCGCCTTCAAATTTACATGCATCGCTTTGACGTAGCGCAGGCCGCCGTTCGAGAAACGAATATTTTTCGCGATGCGCCTGGCGATTTCGATGTCGGAAGTATTCAGATTGATGTTGTAGGCGACGAGGAACTTTCGCGCGCCGACAACGACGGCTCCCGCGGTTGGATGAAGCCGGCGCTCGCCGAAATCAGGCGCGCGATCGGGATTGCGCGGCACTTCCTCGAGCAATCCTTCGAATTGGCCCTTGCGGATATTTTCGAGATTGGCGCGTTCGGGGCGCTGTGCCGCGGCCTCGTACAAATACACCGGAATCTGATAGCGCTCCCAAATGGCGCGGCCGACTTTCTTGGCCAGCGCGACACAATCCTCGATGGTGACGCCTTCGATGGGAATAAACGGCACGACATCTGTGGCGCCCATGCGCGGATGCGCGCCGGAATGCTTTGTGAGATCGATCAACTCCAAAGCTTTGCCGACGCCGCGAAGGGCAGCTTCGGCGACGGGCTCGGCTTCACCTGCGAGAGTGACGACGCTGCGGTTGTGGTCGGCGTCGCTTTCGCGATCGAGGAGATAGACGCCCTCAACCTCGCGCATGGCGGCGACGATAGCGTCGACTTTGGCGAGATCACGGCCTTCGGAGAAGTTTGGAACGCACTCGATCAGCGTTTTCATTTAGAGGGAAGCGGCGCGCGGTTCGCCTGTGCCACGAAATTCTCAAGTCGCCGTATTCGGTTCGCCATTCCTAATTCGATGGCGCTTTTTCGAAAATCACAGCGCCGCGCTTCATCACCAGGCTGCAGTGATTCACGCCGAAATAGTAAGGGATTTCGCGATAGTCATCCACATCGAAGGCGGCGATGTCGGCGAATTTGCCAACCTCGAGCGAGCCGACGCGGGAATGGCGGCGCAGAGCGTACGCGCCATTGATTGTGGCGGCAGCGATGGCCTCGGCCGGAGTCATCCTCAACGCGGAGCAGGCGAGCGAGAGGATCATCTGCATATTCGGGGTGGGGCTCGTTCCGGGATTGAAATCGGTGGCGAGCGCGACGGCGGCTCCGGCGTCGATCAGCGCGCGCGCCGGCGTGTAATCCTTGAGCCCGAGATGAAAACAGCATCCGGGGAGGAGCGTGCAGGCCACTTCGGAAGCGGCGAGCGCTCGAATGTCGCTACGATTCACCTTTTCAAGGTGGTCAGCGCTCGCTGCTTGAAGGCGGATGGCGAGGCGCGCGGCGCCGGTGCGAGCAAGTTGCTCGGCGTGGATTCGCGGCGTCATGCCGCAAACGATTCCAGCCGTGAGAATGCGCGCGGCCTGAGGCACGGAAAATGCGCCACGATCGCAGAAGACGTCGCAGAATTGCGCGAGGCCGGTCTGAGCGATATAGGGAATCCAAATGCGCGCGACAAGGTCGACGAAATCTTCGGAGCGGCCCTTGTACTCAGGCGGGACCACGTGCGCGCCGAGAAATGTGGTTGCGATATCGAGCCGCTGCTCGAGCCGCAACTCGCGGATGAGCTCGAGCGTCTTGACCTCGCTCGCGAAATCGAGGCCGTAGCCGGTTTTTGCTTCGACGGTGGTTGTGCCATGCTCCGCCATTTGCCGAAGATGAACGTGAGCGCGAACTTTTAATTCTTCAGGGCCCATGCGGCGGAGATTGCGCACGCTCGAGAGAATGCCGCCGCCGGATTTGGCTATCTTTTCGTATGTGGCGCCAGCGATTCCTTGTTCGTATTCCGCGGCGCGGCTCTCGGGGAAGATTAGATGAGTGTGCGAGTCCACGAATCCGGGGAGAACGACGCGCCCGCCGAGATCGATTTTCTTTGCGCGATGCCCCTGGCGGAGGCGTTCGACATTTTTGCGCGTTCCGACAGCGTGGATTTCGCCTTCGCGAACCAGAAGCGCGCCATCGCGGATGATTTCGAAATCGCGCAAGGCGCGGCCGCGTCGAGGGGCGGGTCCGCGCAAGGTGAGAAGCTGCGAGCAGCCAGTGATAAGTAAGTCGGGCACGATGCAGGTTTTAAGTCTAGCGTGTTGGCGTAGGAACTTCTACTGAGAAGCGCAGTTTCTTGGAGTGAAAGCGAAAGTAGCCTATGATTTCGCGCGGACTGATTCGACACGCGGCTCGATTACGAGGACGAGGTGCAACGATGAAGCGAACATTTCTGGGGATCTTTGTGGCGCTGGCGGGTTTGCTGGCATTGAATGCGGCGCACCGAGGTCCATCTGACGCGAATTCCGCGCCGTTCGACATCGTGATTCGCGACGGCAGGATTCTCGACGGGACTGGCTCGCCGTGGTATTCGGGCGATGTTGCGATCCGCGATGGGCGCATCGTGGCGATCGGGCGTCTTGGAAACGTGTCCGCGAAGCGTGTCATCGACGCGCACCGGCGCGTAATTGCGCCGGGATTCATCGATATGCTTGGACAATCCGAACTGACCATCCTCGTCGATCCGCGCGTCCCATCGAAAATCCATCAGGGCATTACGACGGAAATTACTGGCGAGGGCAACTCGGTGGCGCCGGCGACCGATGGCCTTTTGCAAGCCGATCATCTGACCTACGAGC
This sequence comes from Candidatus Acidiferrales bacterium, assembly GCA_049279675.1. Lineage (GTDB taxonomy): Bacteria > Acidobacteriota > Terriglobia > Acidiferrales > UBA7541 > Palsa-147. Next base: position 40,932 of record JBAPOP010000025.1, on the reverse strand, counting down.
ATTACGGCATCACTCCCGATTGGAAGACGTTTCGCGAATATTTTGGGCGGCTCGATAAACAGGGAATCGGAATTAATCTGGCGAGCTACGTGGGAGCGACGGAGGTGCGGCGCGTTGTGATTGGCGAGGAGGATCGCGCGCCGACGGCGGACGAACTCGATCGGATGCGCGGGCTGGTGCGGCAGGCGATGGACGAAGGAGCGATGGGCGTCTCGACGGCGCTCGAATACGCGCCGGCACCGTACGCGAATACGGACGAGCTGATCGCGCTCGCGAGCGAGGCCGCGAAATACGGCGGCATTTATGCAACGCACATGCGCAGCGAGGGTGACGGCGTGATGGATGCGCTCGAGGAAACAGCGCGAATCGCGCGCGAAGCGAAGATCCCCGTCGAAATCTGGCATCTGAAGGTCGCGGGCAAATCGAATTGGGGAAGAATGCCGGACGTGGTGAAGTTCATCGAGAGGGCGCGCGCTTCCGGGCTCGACATTTCGGCGAACACGTACGCGTATACGGCGTGGTCGAACACATTTTCCGCGTTCATCCCGCCGTGGGCGCACGACGGCGGCGACGGAAAACTCATCGAGCGATTGAAAGATCCCGCGATGCGCGAGCGGATCAAAAAAGAAATGGACCAGCCGACGAAAGATTGGGACAACGAGTGGAATGAGATTCTCGGGCCCGACGCAATTTTGATCAGCGCCGTACACAATCCGAAATTGCGGCCGCTGCAAGGCAAGAATTTGGCGGAAATTGCGAAAATGTGGGGCAAGGATCCGAAGGACGCGCTATTCGATTTTCTGATTCAGGATGATGCGTACACGTACGTTTCCGTGTTCGGAATGCAGGAGTCTGATGTCGCGCTGGCGCTGAAGCAGCCGTGGGTGTCCATTGATAACGACTCAGAAGGGACTTCGCCGGAAGGGATTCTGGGGCAGGAGCATCCGCATCCTCGCGCGTATGGGACGTTTCCTCGAATTCTTCGAAAATATGTGCGCGAAGAGAAATTGTTGACGTTGCCAGATGCGATTCGGAAATTTTGTTCGCTGCCGGCGCAGAAGTTGGGGCTTACCGATCGCGGGGCGTTGAAGGCTGGCATGTGGGCGGATGTCGTTGTGTTCGATCCGGAAACGGTGCACGACGTGGCGACGTACGAAAATCCAAACCAGTTTTCAGTTGGGATGGACTATGTGCTGGTGAATGGAGTGCCTGTGATTGACGACGGCAAAATGACGGGCGAGCGGCCGGGCAAGGTTTTGCTGGGGCCGGGATACGGCCGAGCCAAGTAGCACGCCCGCCCCAAGCGCGCGTGGCGTGAACTCTACGCTTTCGCAGCTTGCCCCTTGAAGCGCGGAGCGAATTCTTCGGTGGCAAAAGTTTCGATTGATGTGGACGTCGTATTTTCGGCGGAACGCGCTTCGAGCGGCTTCATCCATCCTGAGTTGATCGCCTCGATCATTTCGATCAACTCCTTCACGTAGTCCGCGGGCAAACCCATCTGCTTCATGGCCATTTCAACGGCGAACGCGGGGAATTGCGAGTATCCGAGATTCGGTTTGCCGATGGCCTTTCCAAAAATCGCGGCCGTTTCTTTCATGGAGACATCGCGCTGGCCGAGCAGCTCGCGCGTGCTCTTGCCGGTGAAATTGAGTTTGAGGAAAGCATCGGCAGCGTATGCGCCGATGTCGCGCGAGGCGATTTGAGCGAGCGGATGTTCGGGCTCTAGAAGTCCGCCCATGGTGCCCATGGATTGAATCGCTTTTATCTGCGGAAAATTGTTCTCCATGAAATACGTCGGCCTGAGAATGAGGGCATTCAGTTTCGGGATGGCATTGATCTTCTGTTCGAAGTAATGCAATCCGTTCACGGGGCCCACGCGCTCGGACTTGTCGGCGCCGATGCTGCTGAGGCAGATCGCGTGCGAGACGCCGGAGCGCTCGAGGGCAGCGGCGAGTGAATTGCTTGCGCGATCCTGCGCTTCGCGAATTGTCTTCGCCGTGAAGTCAGGAGGCAGCATGGCGTAGACGGCTTTTGCGCCGGAAAATGCGCGGGTGGCTATCTCGGGATCGTTGATGTCTCCGACGAAAGCTTCCGCGCCTTTTTGCACGAGCGCGTCGAGGCGTTCTTTGCTGCGGCCGATCGCTCGGACCGGCTGGCCCGCCGCCAGAAGTTTTTCCGCGATTACGTGGCCTGTGTTGCCGGTTGCTCCCGTAATTACAAACATAGTGCGCCTCCGTTGAATTCCTTCAAGCTAGGCCTTTGGATGCGGGAAATCATCCGCGTGATTCAGAGCATTGGAATTTTGATATCCGATTTGCGAGCGAAGTCGATGGCTTCGGGATAGCCCGCATCGACATGACGGGCGACGCCGATGCCGGGATCGTTCGTGAGGACGCGCTCGATGCGTGTTGCCATTTCTTTCGTGCCATCCGCGACGGTCACTTGCCCGGCGTGGAGCGAATAGCCAATTCCCACGCCGCCGCCATTGTGGATGGAGACCCAACTCGCCCCGCTCGCCGTGTTGAGCAGAGCGTTGAGGAGCGGCCAATCGGCGACGGCATCCGAACCATCTTTCATCGATTCGGTTTCGCGATAGGGCGATGCGACCGAGCCGCAGTCGAGATGATCGCGGCCAATTACGATCGGGGCTTTGAGTTCGCCGCGGGCGACGAGATCATTGAGCGCGAGGCCGAATTTGTCGCGCTCGCCGTAGCCGAGCCAGCAGATTCGCGCGGGGTAGCCCTGGAATTGGACGCGTTTCTGCGCGAGACGGATCCAGCGCGTCAGAACTTCGTCGCGCGGAAACATCTCGAGAACGAGTTTATCGGTGCGATGAATATCGGATGGCTCGCCGGATAGCGCGGCCCAGCGAAATGGGCCGCGGCCTTCGCAAAAAAGAGGCCGGATGTAGGCGGGCACGAAGCCGGGAAAATCGTAGGCGTTTTTCACGCCTTGCTGGAATGCGAAGGTGCGGATGTTGTTGCCGTAGTCGAATGTCACGGAGCCGAGCTTTTGCAGAGCGAGCATGCCCTCCACGTGGCGGGCGATGGAGGCGAGCGAGCGCTGCTTGTAGTCTTCGGGATTTTTCTGGCGCAATTCCGTAGCTTCTTCGACGCTGAGTCCTTGCGGGATGTAGCCGTAGAGCGGATCGTGAGCACTGGTCTGATCGGTGAGGAGATCGGGGACGACGCCGCGCTTTGCGAGTTCGGGGATTACGTCGGCGCAATTTCCGATGAGGCCGACGGAAACGGCCTCGCGCTTGCGGACTGCGTTCTTGAGAATTCGCAACGCTTCGTCGAGGTCGTTCACCATCATGTCGCAGTAGCCGGACTTGACGCGCCGCTTGATTCGCTCGGGATCGATGTCAATTCCGAGATACGCGGCGCCGTTCAGCGTGGCGGCGAGCGGCTGGGCACCGCCCATGCCGCCCATGCCGCCGCTCGCGATTAGCTTTCCGGCGAGATCGCCGCCGAAATGTTTTCGTCCGGCCGCGGCGAAAGTTTCAAAAGTGCCCTGGAGAATTCCTTGCGAGCCGATGTAAATCCAGCTTCCGGCGGTCATTTGGCCGTACATCATCAGGCCGGCGCGATCGAGCGCGTCGAATTGGTCCCAATTGCTCCAGTGGCCGACGAGATTTGAATTTGCGATTAGGACGCGCGGCGCGTAGTCGTGCGTGCGAAAGATTGCGACGGGCTTTCCGGATTGGACGAGAAGCGTTTCGTCGCAGGAGAGGGATTGCAGCGACTTCACGATGGCGTGATAGCAATTCCAATTGCGTGCGGCTTTGCCGCGTCCGCCGTAGACGATCAAGTCGCCGGGTTTCTCGGCCACTTCAGGGTCGAGATTGTTCATCAACATGCGCATCGCGGCTTCCTGCTGCCAGCCTTTGCAGGTGAGCGAAGCGCCGCGCGGGCCGCGCACGACCGCTGCGCCTGTTTTGTCTTCGGTTGCCAAATTGCCCATCGATCGAACTCCCAGCATCAATTCGCCGCACGGCCATCTTAGCGCAGGCGGCTCACGAATTCACACCGCGCGAGTTATTAGCTCGCTCACCAGGACGTAGCGGCGTTTCTGACGTATCGGTGATACAACATAGCGCGAGGTGGTCCCTCCTAGAGGCTTCGAAAATGATGGATCGGATTGCAGAAGCGTCGCCGCGTCTCAAGGCCAGGATTACCGGCGTCTTTTATCTCGTCACCATTCTGACGGGAATATTCTCCCAGGGTTTCGTAAGCGGCAGGCTCGTGGTAGACGGTGACGCCGCGGCTACGGCGACCAACATACTGGCGCACAGAGGCTTGTTTCAGCTGGGCTTCGCAGTCTACCTGATCGAAATGGCGTGCCAGATCGCCATGACAGCGCTCTTTTATGACTTGCTTAAGCCAGCGGGCAGGAGCGTCTCTTTGGTTGCCGCGTTCTTAGGCTTTGCCGGTTGCGTCATCAAGACTTTTAGCCGCGTTTTTTTTATCTCCGCCTTATCCATCCTGGGAGGCGCGCACTACTTGAGTGTATTCAGCGCGGAACAGTTGAAGGCGTTGGCGCTCCTTTTTCTGAATGTGAATGACCATGGCGCCGCGATGGCCTTGGTATTTTTCGGATTCTATGCGCTCCTGACTGGCTACCTCATTATCAGGTCCACCTTCCTGCCTCGGATTCTGGGCGTGTTGTCGGTAATTGCAGGTTTGGGTTGGCTGAGCTTCCTGTATCCGCCGCTCGGATACCGCCTGTTCCCTTACATTGCAGTCTTCGGCCTCATCGGGGCTGTATCGCTAATCGTGTGGCTCCTCGTGTTCGGCGTGAACGAACAACGATGGATGGAGCAGGCGGGTGCCGCGCGGTCGAGTGACAGCAACTGAGTTGTTTATGACAAAAAGCCAATACGATGGATTTGAGGCTCTCAATCCTTTTTTCAAAGTCGTCATGGAAGGCTTAGGCGGACTCGTCGATGGCGAACATTACTTCGACACGATTGCCGATGATGCGCTCTTCGAATTCCGCTACAACTTTCCCGGTTGGCCTCTGACAATTCGAGGTCGAGACAATTTGATCGCTAGCTTCTCCGGATATGGCAAGACGATCAAGCTCCACTCCGGCGACGCACTTGTTGTGCACCGCTCGCGAGATAATCGCGTCGTGATTCTCGAGTACGAGGTGCACGGCACGATTCTTTCGAGTGGAGCACCCTATAACAACAGATTCGTCTCGATTGTAACGATTGAGAACAGAAAGATCGTGCGTTGGAAAGACTACATGGACTCTCTGGCCGCGTGGACGGCATTGAATAGCGGCTCCTAGTCTTAGAATTATCCCCGCTGCATGTCGCGAATTAACAACCGGGCGAGCAAACGACGCTTGCCCTGACTTGGAAATCTCGGAAATTCTGCGCAAGTTCTCCCCGCTACGGCGTTCTACTATCAGAGGAGAGTCAGCGATGAACCCGCAAATCTCTTTTCCAAAAAGAGTTGGGCTTCGGTTGTGTCTTTCCGTATTTTTGTTGGCTTCGTTCGGTGTTCCCCCTGTTCTCGGGCAGCATTGCCCTCACGGCCGCATCGACTTCGCAAAATTGGCCGTGGGAATGGAAGAGACCAAAGATCCGAACGTGATCCTGAGGTCCGCTGCCATCGCCGGACCTTCGGCAATCCCCGTACTTCGTCGCATCTCAAAGCCTGGAATGGCTCTGAATACCGTACCCGGAGCCGCTCAAGCGAGCCTGGCCAAGCTGGACGATGAGAAATCGATCGCGGAACTGAATGAGGAACTCAACAGCAATAACGTTTACAACGGCCTACAGGTAGCAATCCCCAAACTTCTTTTCGTGGACACTGACAAGTCCATCGCCATCCTTCTAAAATTCCTGAAGGTGCATCCCAATCCAATGATGGTTGGCTACGAGCGGGACAACCCATATGACCTGCGGAACTCCTTAATCGTTGCGCTCGCGGATAAGGTTGAATATGCGGACGACCGGGAATATGGCAAACATCCTCGTTCTACCGCCGATTGGGACGATTCCTGGAAAAACGACAAGGACGAGCCCGCTCCGCTTTCCCTCAGTATCGACGTTCATAATTCCTACTTGGAATGCCTGTGCCGGAAAATCGAGTGGGGTTTTCCGATGGCGATGATCGACCTCGCTGCGACCGGAGATCCTCGCGTTGTGCCCATCCTGCTGAAGCTTGAGACGATCGGCTACCCTTTTGAAGGTTATGTAGGATCGAGAGCGCCGTATGCCTGGTGGGTTCGCCACGACTATGTGGAGACATCGTTGGCGAAATGGGGCGATGCCGAGGAGTTTGCGATTCTCGAGCATGCGCTCAAAGTCGACCAATCATCGATTCTCAAGCTGCAAATCATTGGTGGCAAGAAAGCCATGGCTGCTCTGTTGGAGTCGAATACCAGTCCCAATTACGGCGTATACGATGAGGCGCTATTCAAATCGCTCTCCGAAATGGTGCAAGACCCTCCATTGCCCGCCAACGCGGATGCAACCGCCGAGAATCTGAGGAAGTGGAGAGATTGGTGGGAAAAGAATAAAGAAACGGCTAACTTCGTTTATCCGGCTCCCTACGAATAAATTGCAGATTGGTCCGGAGATCGATCTCACCAACGCGTCAATCGGAAAATTGAATTTGTCTAATTTCGGCTGTCGCGGCTTGTCGTGCGCTGTACCTACGGTGCGGAGTTCACATTATTTTCGTGAGGAAGTAGACTTCCGGTTCCGAGCGTACGGTCCGGCGCGACGAGCGGACACTTGATCGTCCGCGACCCGCTCGTCTGGCCGGAACACAGGAGGAAAAAATGAACCGTGACGCGAGGCTGATGTCCGGCATCCTTTTGGTTACTGTGCCGACGATTCGACACGGCTGGGGTTCTTTCTTTCGGTGACGTTCTCGCCGAATCGCCCGAATCAATGGATTTGGTCGTTGTATGTGGGAGCGCTCGTGTTGGCGATCAGTGTGGTTGTGCTGGGAGTCGGTTTGATTCGGGCATAGGGCGAGTCGGGAAAGCGCCGCGGGATCAATACTTGGCGTTTGTGATGGACTTACCAATAGGAATTTTCGATTTGGACTTCTGGCGCGCTGGGTTAGAGTAATTTCAGGCGATGAGCTATCCCTCCACAACGAAATGTTTCCTCGACGCGATTGATCGCTACGAGTGCCCGCGCGCGCAGATTCACAAGACGGGCGCGGGCTGGGAGAGCATTCCCGCAAGCGAGATGCTGCGGCGCGTGGCAGGCCTCGCGAAGGCGCTGCAAGAGCTGGGCGTTAAACCCGGCGATCGTGTGGGGCTGCTGGCTCCGAATTGTCCGGAGTGGCACATCGCCGACTTCGCGATTCAGGGCATCGGTGGAGTAAACGTGCCGCTCTATTTCAACGAGTCGCCCGATCGCATCACTTACATCCTCAATGATTCGGGCGCGAAGATTGCGATTTCAGCCGGGGAGAAGCAGGCGCGGACGCTGCTCGAATGCCGCGACCATTTGCCGGGACTCGAGCATGTGATTGCTGTCTCGGGGCCTCCCGATCTCGGCGGCGAGACGTTACGTTACGAGATGTTGATCGCGTCGACGAGCGAGGGAGACATCGTCGAGTATCGCCGAATCGCTTCTGCGGTGACTTCAGACCAACTCGCGACGATCATCTATACATCTGGGACGACGGGCGAGCCAAAAGGCGTGATGCTTTCGCACGCAAACCTGACTTCAAACGCGCTCGACGCGCTCACTTGCCACGAATTCCTCACGACCGATCTCGCGCTTTCGGTGCTGCCGCTCTCGCACGTCTACGAACGCACGATGGATTACGGCTATATTTTTCGCGGAGTGCCGGTGGCGTATGTGGAACAAATCGACACAATCGTTCAGGCGCTGATGGAAGTTCAGCCGACGATCGTTGCCGCCGTCCCGCGCTTCTTCGAGAAGATGTACGCCAGCATTCTCGAAAAGGGGCGCCAGACGACGGGTCTGAAGCGGCAGATTTTCGAATGGGCGCTGCGAGTGGCGCAGGAAGCGACACCGTGGCGCGCGTATGGGCGCGATGTGTCGGGATGGACGCGGCTGAAATGGAAAATAGCCAACGAGCTGGTCTACTCTAAGATTCGCGCCGGGCTCGGCGGGCGAGTGCGGACGTTTTGTTCCGGCGGCGCGCCTCTCGCCGTGGAGTTGGGCGAGTTTTTCGCTTCGATTGACGTGCCGATATTTCAGGGCTACGGGCAGACGGAGACTTCGCCCATCGTTGCGGCCAACGCGCCGGGCGCGAATAAGGTCGGAACTGTTGGGCGTCCGATTCCCAATGTTGAAGTGAGGATCGCGGACGATGGCGAGATTCTCGTCAAAGGGAATTGCGTTATGCAGGGCTACTACAGAAAGCCTGATCAGACGCGCGACACCTTTACGCCGGACGGATGGCTGCGAACAGGCGACATCGGGCATCTGGACGCTGACGGCTATCTCGTCGTCACCGACAGAAAAAAGGAACTGATCAAAACTTCCGCCGGGAAATTTGTGGCGCCTCAGCCGATTGAGAATCGCTTGAAGAGCAGCCCGTTTATCGCGAACGCGATTGTGGTGGGAGACCGGCGAAAATTTATCAGCGTTTTACTGGTGCCGAATTTTGCGGGGCTCGAATCGAAAGGGCGCGAGAGCGGACACGATATCGGGACGCACGACGAAGCCGTTGCGAATCCGTGGGTAAGGCAGTTCGTGAACGATGAAATGGAGCGGCTGACGGCTTCGTTCGCGCAGTACGAGCGGCCGAAGCGATTCGCGCTTATCTCCGAAGACTTCACGACGGCCAATGGGCAGCTCACCTACACGATGAAACTGAAGCGGCGCGCGATCGAACAGCGTTACAAAGATGTGATCGAGGGTTTGTACGCTGATGTCGAGGAACCGCGTCCTCAGCGTCTTACCTGAACGGCCCGCGCGAATCCTCCGCGCGGCTCTATAAACAATTTCTTACACGGGGTAGAATCGAGCCGGGAGAACTTTCATGGCGGATGCATTGGTGATTGCCGGGCGCGAATTTAAATCGCGCCTGATTGTCGGCACGGGAAAATATCGCAGCTTTCAGGAAATGGCGCGGGCGCACCAGGCGTCCGGCGTGGACATGGTCACGGTGGCTGTGCGGCGCGTGAACCTCACGGATCGCACGAAAGAATCGCTGCTCGATTACATTGACCGGTCGAAGATCTTTATTTTGCCGAACACAGCCGGCTGCTACTCCGCCGACGAGGCGATTCGCACGGCGCGACTTGGAAGGGAAGTGGGATTGTCCGAATGGGTGAAGCTCGAAGTGATTGGAGACGAGCAGACACTTTTTCCGGATACCGAGGACTTGGTTCGGGCGACGCGAGAACTCGTGAAGGATGGATTCGCGGTGCTGCCGTATACGAATGACGATCTTGTGGTGGCGAGAAAGCTGATTGACGCCGGGGCGGCAGCGGTGATGCCGCTTGGTGCGCCGATCGGATCGGGAATGGGAATTCAGAATCTGGCGAATCTTCGAATATTGCGCGAGCGAATCACGGAAGTTCCGCTGATTGTAGATGCAGGCGTTGGGACGGCTTCGGACGCGGCGCTGGCGATGGAGTTGGGCGCAGACGGCGTGTTGATGAATACGGCGATTGCGGGCGCGCAGGATGCAGTGTTGATGGCTGAGGCGATGAGGGAAGCGGTGTCGGCGGGGCGGAAAGCGTTTCTCGCAGGGCGAATTGAGAAGAAGCTGTATGCAACCGCGTCGAGCCCGCTGAGTGGAGTGGTGCGGTAGTTATTCGCCATCGCGACACACGTGTCTGAGTCCGATTTCTGCTCAGGGAAACAGAATGTGCCACAGGATATCTACCAGCGCGTGAACGATCGCGCCTGGAAGCAGCGAGCCTGTCTTGATCCACGCGCGGCCATAAAAAATTCCTGCGATTGTGGCGAGAATTCCGTAGCGCCAATTCGGAAACCCGCCGTTGTTCAGATGCGAAGCGCCGAAAACGAGCGCCGCCGCGATTAATCCCGCCCATTCGTTCTTCAGAGATTTCGTCAATAAATTCTGAAGCAAGCCGCGGAATAATAATTCCTCCGGCCAGGCCGTGAAGAAGAAGATGCCGACGACGGCGAGAGGAATCGAACGCAGTCGAGAGAGGCTCGGAGCAAAGTGCAAAAAGCCGAGTGCCTCGCCCAGCGGAATTGCGATGGCGATGAAGACGAGGAAGTTGAATCCGATAGCCATTGCAAATCCGCGACGCCATTCCACCGCGTAGCCGATGCCTCCGAGCTGGCGGGAATAGAGAAAAGCGGCGAGGGCGGTATTCACGGCGAGCAGAATGGTGAGAGTGTGCATGAGCGGCGGCGGATAGGGCAGCAGCTTGTACATCCAGCGGAATTCGACGGGCAGCCAAATTAGCAAGACGGCGATGTAGTCGACAATCGTCGCGCGTTCGTTTCGGGAGACGCCGATGAGAACGAGAGTGGGCAAGAGCACGTAAGCAGCACCGGCTAGCGCTGTTTTCCAATTGCCTGCGACCGCTGCGGAATAGACGACGAACGCGCCGAGCGGCACGAGCACTGCGATCGCGCCACGCTTGCCGAGGGTGCGGAGTAACCGCGTTCGGATGCGCGGAGCTGCTGGAAAAATATGGCCGGCAAGCAGCACGGCGCAGACGATCATCGCGGCGGCGAATCGAAAGCCACCGAAGCCGAGAATAAGACCGAGCGCGACTCCCAGCGCGATCAGGCCCGCCCAGATAATCACGGCGACAGTGGGCGACATTTCTCGAATTTTCGATGCCGGGTGCATGCCCGAAATCTTATCGCAGGAGTCCGGCGCGGCTGAATAAAGTTGATTTGGCGGCATGGCTCGGCGATGCTTGGTGCGTTTTCGCCAATGCCTGAGCCGGCAAAAAATCGCTTTGCCTACATTGATTGGATGCGGGGCCTCGCGTGCGTCGCGATGTTCCAGACGCATTGCTACGATTCGTGGCTCGGAGGCGCGGCGCGGCAATCAAAATTCATTCAGCTTTCGCAATTGGGCGGAACGCTGCCCGCGCCTTTATTTCTTTTTCTCGCGGGAGTTTCGTTTGCTCTCGTAACGGATCGGATGCGGCAGAAAAATGTGCCGGCGGAGGAGATTGCGAAAACGACGATTCGGCGCGGCGCCGAGATTTTCGGTCTCGGCTTACTGTTTCGCATGCAGGAATTCATCCTTGGGCAGCCGTGGTCGCCGTGGACCGATCTGCTGCGCGTGGATGTTCTGAACACAATTGGCGTCTCGATGATGTTGATGGGAATCGTCAACTGGTTCGTTCGAACACGCGCCGCGAACATCGCGGTCGCAGCGGCAACGTCCGCGGGGATCGCGCTGGCAACGCCGCCGCTCTGGACGACGTGGCGGCCGCGTTGGCTGCCGTGGTATCTCGAGTCGTATATCAATGGCGTGCATACGCTCGACAAGCCGCAGCCGTGGCTTTTCCCGATATTTCCGTGGACGGCGTTTGCGTTTGCGGGGCTTGCGGCGGGATTTCTGCTATTCGGCGAATGGTGGCGGAAGAATTTAGGGCTCGCGACGGCCGCTTTCGGGGTTGGGGGCGTGGTGCTGTATAAATTGGCGCTATGGCTCGACGCGCGGCCGGTGCAAATTTATTCGGAATACGATTTTTGGCACACGAGTCCGAATTTTTTTCTCGCGCGGGTCGGCGTCTTGTTCGTGATCATCGCGATCAGCTATGCGTGGTGCCGCTGGGGACTGCCTCGATGGATTTTCAGTCCGATCGTCCAACTTGGGCAGACTTCGCTCCTTGTGTATTGGGTCCACATCGAGTTTGTCTACGGCCGCTTCTCGATACTCGTGAAACACGAGCAGACGATTCCGATGGCGACTTTCGGACTGGCTGTAATTTTCACTTCGATGGTGCTGCTGTCGATCTTCAGGACAAAGACGAAGGGACGCGGCGCGGAAATATGGGCAGCGCTGCGCCGGAAAGTGCAGCCCGCCTGAATAATTTCGATGGAGTGGCTGCTTGGAAAATCGCCGGCAAGATGCCGGCGCTACGATGGCGGCTTCTGACCGGATTACGGCGATTGTTTGGCTGGAGCCGGGGATGGATCCGGTGAGTTTGGATTGCGCGTTGAGTCGCCGGACGGCGGCGGCGTAACTTTGAAGATGTATTCGCCCGGTCGCGCCAGGCCCACGTCTTTACGAGCGATTTCTTCGATCGTCTGAGGATCAGACTTTAAGTCCTTCACTCGCTCGTCGAGCTGCTTGTTCTCATCGTTGAGCTGCTGGATCTCTTGCCGGATCTGCGATGCTTCCTTCTGAGAGCGCCGCATAGCCACCACGCCGTGTGTCCCGAAAACGTCTTGGAGCAGGAGCAGAACGAAGCCGAGAATGAAAATTGTGCGCGCGTTGGCTTTGACGAATTCGCGAAGCTGCGCGAGATAGCCTACTGATGGATCCACTGGCGAGCCTCCTCTGCAAGTTGTTGCGCCGCACGATCGGATGTCGACTCGGAATAGATTCGAACGAGCGGCTCGGTCCCCGAAGGGCGCATCAGGACCCAATCGCCGCCGTCAAGAATAACCTTGAGCCCGTCGGTGCGGTCAATTTTCGTGACGCGCTTGCCGCCGAGTTGCTTCGGCTCCGACTTCAATTTTTCCATCAGGCGGCGCTGAACGTCCGCTTCCAAATGTAAATTCACACGGATCGGCCAATACTCGCGGCCGACACGGCGAAAGAGATTGGAGCGCTGTTCGGCGATGGATGCACCTCGCGCCGCGATCATTTCAGCGACGAGCAGGCAGGCGAGGATGCCATCTTTTTCAGGAACGTGGCCGCGAATCGTGAGTCCCGCGCTCTCTTCGCCGCCGATGACGATTTCGTCCTTTTGCAAAAACTCGCCGACGTACTTGAAGCCGACCGGCGTTTCGTAGAGCGGGACGCCGTGCAGTTTTGCGACGGCGTCAACGAAGTGCGAAGTTGCGACGCTGCGCGATGCGCCGAGCTTCCAGCCGCGCGTCTCGATCAAATAATCGAAGAGCATCGCGAGAATATGATTGGGCGAAATGAAAGCGCCATCGCGGTCGACGATTCCGTAGCGATCGGCGTCGCCGTCGGTGGCGAGGCCGGCTACGGCTTTTTTCTCGCTTACGGCTTTCCGAAGCGGGGCAAGATTCTCGTCGGAGGGATCGGGGCCGTGGCCCTCGAATAGCACATCGCGGCTTCCTCGAATCGCCGTCACGGAAATTCCGTGATCGACAAGGATGCGATCGAGCCATCCGGCGCCGCAGCCGTGAACCGCGTCGCAGACGTAGGCACCCTTGGCAGAGGCGAGGGTCTTGAAGCGTACAAGCTCGGCGAGGCGCGCGAGGTAAGGGCCGCGAATGTCGATTTTGTCGAACTCGCTTGCGGGCGCGTCATCGGGCGCCGAGAATTCGTCGGCCGCATATTTTGCAGCGCGCGCTTCGATGTCGTGAGTGATCTCGGGAAGAGCGGGGCCCCCGTTTGCGCCGGAAAATTTCAAGCCGTTGTACTCGGCAGGATTGTGGCTAGCGGTGATGTTCACAGCGCCGTCAAATTTTCGGCGAACGAGTTCGTAGGCAATCGCCGGTGTAGGAGCTGGAGCGTCGCAGAGGAGGACGGAACAGCCTCGCGCCCTCAGAACGCCAGCAGCAGATCGCGCGAAATCCTCGGAAAAGAATCGAGTGTCGTACCCGACTACTAGTTTCGGAGAGGCGTTCAGCGTCTTGCAGTGGTCGGCGATTGCGGCGGCGGCGCGGCGTACTCCCGCGAACGTAAAATCCTCGGCCATGATGCCGCGCCAGCCGGAAGTGCCGAAGTGAATCGCGTTGCTCGCCATGCGGCGCTATTGTATCTTGGCGCGCAAGGAGCGATGACAAAACTTTGATGTGTTTCGATCTGGTAACGGAATGCCGAGACTGGGAATTAAATTGACGGACAAGATCGTCGTGCTCGTTACATGCGGTTCGATGAAGGAAGCCGAGCGGCTGGCGAAGGCGATCGTCAAGGCGCGGCTCGCGGCGTGCGTCAATATTTCGACTGCGCCCGTGGAATCGGTGTACCGATGGAAGGGCCGCGTCGAGCGCGCCAGGGAATTCCTGCTGCTGGTGAAGTCAACGCGGAAAAGATTCGCAGGATTGCGCCGGGAAATCGAACGGCTGCATAGCTACGACGTGCCGGAGATTATTGCGCTGCCGATCGCCGAAGGATCGGCGGGGTATCTTCGCTGGCTGGGAGAATCTGTTCAAGTCGAGAGCAAACGCCGGTAACCAATGCCGCCGGCGAACTAGATTTTGTCGAGAGCCTGCTCGAGATCCGCGATCAAGTCTTCGACGTCCTCAATTCCAACCGATAGCCGCACCAACCCATCCGTGATTCCGATTCTTTTTCGGATGTCCGGCGGAATCGACGCGTGCGTCATGAGTGCCGGAAGCGAGATCAGAGTTTCGACGCCGCCGAGGCTCTCGGCGAGCGAGCAGAGCTTGACGTGGTTCAAGAATTTGCGTGCGGCATCGAGCGAGCCGAGCTCGAACGACAGCATCGCGCCGAATCCTCGCTGCTGCCGCTTCGCCGTTTCGTGCTGCGGGTGCGATGGCAGGCCGGGGTACACCACACGTTCGACTTTCGGGTGTCCGTGCAGATACTTCGCGATTGCCATACCGTTGGCGTCGTGGCGCTCCATGCGGACCGCGAGCGTCTTCACGCCACGCGAGACAAGAAAGCAATCCATCGGCGCGAGCCCAGCGCCCGCGGAACGCTGGATGAAATATATTTTTTCCGCGTCTTCGCGGCGCGCGAGGACGGCGACTCCGCCCGTGCAATCACTGTGGCCATTCAGAAATTTGGTCATGGAATGCACGACGATGTGCGCGCCAAGCGCGATCGGCTGTTGCAGATATGGGCTGAGGAACGTGTTGTCCACCGTGAGAGTCAGATGGCGCTCCTTAGCAATTCGGGCGCATGCGGCGAGGTCAGAAACTATCATTGTCGGATTCGTCGGGGTCTCGACGTAGAGCATCTTCGTGTTCGGCCGCAGCGCCGCTTCGATTTTCTCTACGGAAGACGTATCTACGTAAGTGAACTCAAGTCCAAATTGAACAAGAAGCTGCGTCGTCAGCCGGAAGACGCCGCCGTATACGGATTCCGAGAGTACGCAATGATCGCCGGGCCGCAGCAGGCGGAATACGGCGTCAATCGCCGCCATTCCGGAGGTGAACACGTACGCGGACTCGCCGCCCTCGAGCTTCGCGAGGCAGCGCTCGAGCGCTTTGCGGTTGGGATGATTCGTCCGGGCGTAGTCGTATCCCTTGTTCTGGCCAAGCGCGTCCTGAACGTAGGTGGATGTCTGATAGATCGGCGCAACAATCGATCCCGTGGCAGGATCGGGTTCCTGCCCCACATGGATCGCGTCGGTCGAAAATCCCATAAAGCATTCTCCTCAAGGCGGTGGTGTCGGCGCAGACTGCGAGCGTCGCGGCTTGCGAAACACGCTCGGATTGCGCACAATGGCTGCTGAGCTTGTTCGCGCGTCCGGCGGCGATACACTCCTCGGATTTCTGAGAGATCGTAACCGGCGAGGTGCTTGCGCCGAAACTGACTCATCGAAGTTAGCCCAGACGATGCGGGCAGTCAAACTGAGCGCCGAACGGTGTGACTCGATGGTTAGAATTGTTACGGCGATCGGCTAACGGAAGCGGGCCAATGGTTCGAATGACTCACCCGAGCGGCTTCACCCTCCACCGCATCACTTTGGGAACGGTTCTCGGGATTTTCGCTGTCTGTTCGACTGTTGCAGCCCAGCAACAGAGTGACACTCCGCCTCCACAATCGTCGTCGCCGTCTGCGCAGACAGGCCATTCAGACCCGCCTCCTGAACCGGCGCAACCGGCGAAGCCCGCGCCAACTCCGAAGGTGCCCGACCCACAGCCGAAGAAAGATGCAAAATCAGACGAGGCGCCGGAATCGAAGCTGAAAGTCAACGTGGTTGCTGCCGAGACCGGGAAGCCCATCGGGAACGCCAGCGTGTACATTCGCTTCCCAGAGGGCAAGACTTTCTTCACGCACAAAGACAAAGAAGCGGAAATGAATTTCAAAACGAATCAGGATGGAAGCGTGAAAGTTCCGAGCGTGCCACGAGGAAAAATTCTGGTTCAGATCATCGCGCCGGGGTGGCACACGTACGGCAAGTGGTATGACATCGAGAAGGACGAAGAAGAAATAAATATCAGACTCGATAAACCTCCGCATTGGTACTAGCTTCGTAGCTGAACGGAAAGTTGGACTGAATCCCTCCGAAAATCCCGCGAATTTGTTCCAGTAGCGACGCACGAATCAGTCTTCAGTTGTTTCACGAATTGTTTCACGGGGAACGCTGAGTTTTTGCCCTGTCGTGGTGCAAAACGCATAAACGATTGGTTTCTTGGGGCGATTTGCGCGCAAGCGAGCGCTTTTCCACAAGGTTTTCAACACAACTGTTGAAAACTTTTGTAAGAAAATATTTTTTGCGGGGCGAAATTCAAAATTGCGGCGGTGAAATTGCTGTGTGGAAAACAATTCTTGCGACGTCTTTTGCTTTTGCGAAACGACATCTCCTGTTGAAATTGTGAATGTTTTGCGGCGGATGAGACCTAGGCCTCAAAGAGACGCGGGCAAGATGCCCGCGCCACGACGGTAATGCCCGACGCTGAGGCCAAGATGGTTTGCGCGGAGAATCGGCGTGATATTATTTCTTTTTATAAAATGATGCGCCAGACTTCATGAAATCGCTGATCGTGAATGCGGATGACTTTGGGTTGACGGCAGGAGTCAACGCTGGAATCGTTCAGGCATTTCGCGATGGAATTCTTACCAGCACGACGCTCATGGCGACTGGGCACGCGTTCGACGATGCCGTCGCGCGCGTGCGGGAAAATCCAGCGATGGATGTTGGGTGTCACCTGGTCCTCGTTGGCGGGAACTCCGTCAGCGCGGCGGGTGAAATTCCATCGCTTGTCAAGAAGAATGGCGAGCTGCCGCACACACTACTTGAGCTGGTCGGCTGGCTTTCAAGTGGACTGATTCAGTCAGAAGACATCGAGCGCGAGTTCAGGGCTCAAATCGAGCGGGTGGTCTCCGCGGGAATCACGCCATCACATCTCGATAGCCACAAGCACACGCACGCGCATCCCATTGTGATGGAAGCGCTTTTCCGAGTGGCGGCGGAATTTGGTATCAAGCGCGTGCGCAGGCCATTCGAGGAAACGGCGATTATCGCAAAAATTCCCGAAGCGAACGGCGCGCTAACGCAGAAGTTCCTGGCCTCGGTCGCCAGTATATCCGCGCCGGCATTTCGCCGGGGCCTGAAGGCATACGATCTTCTGGCCCCGGATCATTTTTTCGGCGTCATGCTTACGGGGAACTTGGGCGGAAGCGCGCTGCGGCGGTTGATCGAGCATTTGCCTGAAGGCACGAGCGAAATTATGTGCCATCCGGGGATTTGCGATGCCGAACTCGAGAAAAGTTCGACGAGGCTCAAGCAACAGCGGCAAGTCGAGCTGAATGCTCTGCTCGATCCCGATGTCGGACGGGCAGTGCGCGAATCCGGCGTGATGCTTATGCCCTACAAGGACCTCAAGCGAGAGAAATTGAACAACTTGGGCTAATCCGGTGAGAGAATCAGAGCAAATGCCGCCGAAATACTCAGTCGTCGTGCCGCTCCACAATGAGGAGTCGAGCATCCGCGAACTCTACGCGCGGCTCAGCGACGTGATGACGGAACGCTACGATCCCGTGGAATTTGTGTTTGTGGACGACCACAGCGACGACGGCACGGCGCTGATTCTAGCCGAGATCGCAGGGCTCGACCGGCGCGTGGTGGCCCTGCGCCTGAAGAGAAACTACGGCCAGACCGTGGCGCTCTCAGCCGGCTTCGACTACGCTGCGGGCGAAATCATCATTTCGATGGACGGCGACTTGCAGCACGACCCCGCCGATATTCCGGCGATGCTCGATGCGTTTGACGCAACGGACAGCGACATTGTCAGCGGCTGGCGCGAGAAGCGCGTGGATAATTACCTGCTTCGGCGGCTGCCTTCGCGCGTGGCGAATTGGATGATGGCGAAATTCTCCGGCGTGGATATCCACGATTTCGGAACGACGTTCAAGGTGTACCGCCGCGAAACGATTAAGGACATTCGCCTTTATGGCGAACTGCACCGCTTCATTCCGGCGCTGGCAGCGTGGAATGGCGCCAAGGTCACAGAAGTTCCGATCAAGAATATCGTCCGGCCGAGCGGACAATCTCACTACGGCATCTCGCGGACGATACGCGTTTTCTTCGATCTGCTGACGATTCGATTTCTGCTGCGATACATGACCCGCCCGTTGCACTTTTTTGGGCCTCCGGGAATTCTGGCGGTGTTTGGAGGCGGAGGGATTCTGATCTTTTTATTTTTCGAGAAAATTTTATTCGGAACGCATTTATTTCAGGAGCATGGCCCGCTGCTTGTCCTGGGAATGATGCTTTTCTTGTTCGGGTTGCAGGTGCTTGCGGTGGGCTTGATTGGCGAATTGCTGATGCGGACGCATTTCGAGGGGCGCGAGACGCCGATTTACCGCATCGAGCGCATCGTTGGAGCGGATCGCGCTGCCGCAGCACGAACGTCGTAGGCGAGAGATCGTGTGAAGTTGGAAATACTCGCTGTAAAATTGGAAAGGGAATTGAGATCGAGAATTCGGTAGCTTTGCCACCCCGCGTCCATAGGAGAAACTCATGAAGGCTGCGTTTCGAATCGCAATTGCAGCGCTGCTGCTTACCAGCTTTTCGCCTGCGGGCATCGCACAGATGGGAATGATGCATACGCCGGACATGTCGGGCATCTGGAATCCGGTGATCGGCGCGGGAGGATCGTACGAAATGCAATCTGCTGACGCCAAGACCCGTCATCTCGATATCTTCATCGCCGGCAAGGAAAGCGTCGGAGGCAAAGACGCATACTGGCTTGAAATGGCGATGGAGGGCGGCCAGCGGCCCGGCGCGATTCTCGTCAAGACGCTGACGATTGTTGATGCCACCAACAGCCAGGCGAGCCGCACGATCATCCAGATGCAGGGCCAGCCTCCAATGGAAATGTCCGAGCAGATGATGGGCGGACATCAGGCGAGTAAATATAGCGACATTCGGGGCCAGGGACAGAATATGGGCAGCGAGACGATTACCGTTCCCGCTGGAACGTTCGTCTGCGACCATTGGCACTCGAACAACGGCGGCGACGTTTGGATTTCGGCCAAGGTGCCGCCGTTCGGCTTAGTCAAATCCGTATCCAAGGATGGAAACACCACGGTTCTCGCCCACGTTCTCACCGATGCGAAAGATCGCATCACGGGCACGCCGGTGCCGTTCGATCCGATGCGCATGATGCAGCAGGGGCGGCCACCGCAGTAGACCGAGTCGGTTTCGCTTGCATTTCCGGCGATGTCGCAAGAGGCGCTCCTGCGGGGCGCCTCTTGCATTTTGTGCTTTGCAGCGGGGCCGAGAGCACGTAGGATGCCCGGAACTCTTTCGAGGAGACCCATCGTGGCTTCTACGGAGGACAAGTTCTACCGTGCCCGTGTTGTTGAGCGCGTCGACGTCTCAGACGGCCTGTGGAAGCTGCGCGTTGATCCGGGCGGGCGATTTGAATTCGTTGCCGGGCAGTACGCAACACTGGGCGTCCAAACTCCTGAAAAACTAGTCGAGCGCGCATACTCAATCGTTTCCTCGCCGTACGAAGACACTCTCGAGCTTTTCTTTGAACTCGTCCCCGAAGGCGACCTGACCCCACTGCTGTTCCGGCTGCAACCGGGCTCCGAGCTGAAGATCCGCAAAATCGCCAAGGGGCGCTTCACGCTCGATCTATCGAGCGGGCACACCAATCACTTGATGATTTGCACGGTAACTGGCGTCGCCCCGTTCGTCAGCTACTTGAGAACCTTCTATCGAGATTGGAAGAATGGTGAGACGCCGGGCGACCACCACTTCTACCTGCTCAATGGCGCGAGCCGCTCATGGGAATTTGGATATCGCGAGGAGCTTGAGCGCATTGCGGCTGAGGCGCCGTGGCTCGAGTACGTTTCAACGATCAGCCGACCGTGGGACGATACCGCGTGGACGGGCGAAGTCGGACGCGTAGAGGATTTGATTCGGAAATACGCTGATGAATGGAATCTGACTGGCGCGGATACGACCGGATACCTGTGCGGGCATCCTCAGATGATCGAGTTGGGGATGGGAATTTTGAAGCGACGGGGATTTGCGAAGACGTCCTTGAAACAGGAAGTGTATTGGGTGCCGGCGAAGTGAAGCCGACCCACTCGGGCGCCCTTGGGCGCCCGGTGGATTGGAACGAGCCGCGTGGTGGGGCTAATTTTTTGGGCCCGCGGCTGCGATCTGGTCGATAGCGTTGTCGATTGCCCGGAGCGGAGTCGAGACGTACACCGTTTCACCGTCGTCGTCAACGTCTACGACGATCGAGCCGTTGTGCGTCGCGACCGTGACGTGCTGATTTTCTTCTCTGACTTCTACGAACGTCGTGTCGCCCTCGGATTTCATGGCGTCAATCGCAGCGTGAATCGTCGGGAGCCACGGCTGGACTTTTTCGCCCGCCTCTTGCAAATGATCCTTCGGGACGAAGTGCAGTCCGCCATTGAGCACGGCGGCCGGCACGATGAGCGAGAGGTGCGTTCCATCGGGTTTCTTTTCGTGCACGCGCACACTGACGAAGCCTTCGCTTGAGATCAGCGCACCGGCAGTCACCACCGTCCCCACAGCTCCAAGCGCGAGTTTGGCAAGCAGTATCATCGTGTCCTCACATTCGAGCGTCGCGACGCCGGGCTATTTCGAGCCGTCGTTCTGCGAATCGATCCAGATTCTTACGTCCTGGGTTCCGTCGTGCACGGTCACGAGAAGCGCTTCACTGGCGTCGCTCATGGCGTGAATCGCCGCCACCAGATCGAGCTCCTGCTTGTCGTTCGGGACCAGCGCATTCACGACGGAGATTGGAATCGTGATATCCACTTTCTGGCCGTGCTTTTCATACTTCTTGTCTGATTTCTTGTCTGCATTATCCGAATCCGAACTCAGGTCGACCACGTGGATGATGAAGTTGCCCTTGGACTTCGCGACGTGCACTTCCTGATCTTTTTCCTTTACGGTTACGAACTCATTGTCGGGGGAGCTGGCCACGGCGGCGAGGAGCGCGCGAATGTCGACGTCATGAGCTTCGATGTTTCCGATCGTCACTTTTCCATTGTGGAAATTGCCATTGTGAATTGTGGGGATGACTTTTTCGGCGAGGGAGAGCGGAAGATTGACGCTAACCATCTCGCCCTTCGAGGCATCGTTTACGCGAACATGGATGAACTTCTCCGGCGTGGCGGCAGACGCCTTCTTGACGGCGAGAAAGCCGATCACGGCAACACCGGCTAACAAACACAGGACAGCACCCAATCTCAGCGATTTGTTCATGTTGAATTCCTTTCTTTCGAACTGCTGGAGGGATATACGGAGGTGGCTCGCGAAAAGTTCCGGTGAGGTTGGGAATTTTATGCCTCGGGGTACCGGAGCAGATTGTGCGGCGCGGGTTGCTTCGTGCTTGCAGCTATTCGTGCTGGAGTTCGAAATAGACGACGGCAAGGGGCGGCAGCGTGATTTTCAGCGAGAACTGCTGTCCATTCCACGGGATCGGCTCGGTCCTGACGCCGCCGAGATTCCCAACGTCGCCTCCACCGTAGAATGACGAGTCGGAGTTCAGAATTTCCTGATAGAAGCCCGCGACAGGCGCGCCGACTCGATAATCCTGCCGCACGACCGGGGTGAAATTACAGACGACGAGGACGAATTGCTTCTGATCGGCCGCCCGCCGGACGAACGCCAGAGTGCTGCCGTCCAGGTCGTTGACTTCCAGCCATTCGAATCCCTTCCACTCGAAATCAACTTCGTGAAACGCGGGATTGGATGTGTGCAATCGATTCAGATCGGCGACCAATCGCTGAACGCCCCGGTGCGGCGGAGACGCTTCAAGCGACCATTCGACGCTTCGTGTTTCGCCCCATTCGTAGCGCTCACCGAGCTCGCTGCCCATGAACACAAGCTTCTTGCCGGGATGCGCGTTGAGATACGAGAATAGCAGGCGCAAATTTGCGAACTTCTGCCAGTCGTCGCCCGGCATCTTCGAAAGCAGAGAGCGCTTGCCGTGCACGACTTCGTCATGCGAGAGCGGAAGGACGAAATTTTCAGTGAACGCATACATCATCGAAAACGTGAGCTGATTGTGGTGGTACTTGCGGTGTATCGGGTCCTCAGAGAAATATTTCAGCGTGTCGTTCATCCAGCCCATGTTCCATTTCAGGTCGAATCCGAGGCCGCCAACGTAAGTTGGCCGCGAGACCGCCGGCCAGGAAGTGGATTCCTCGGCGATCATCAGGATCCCGGCGTTTCGCGTGTGAGCGACTTCGTTGAGCTTCTTGATGAACGCGATGGCCTCAAGATTTTCTCGCCCGCCGTATTGATTCGGCACCCATTCGCCCTCTTTGCGCGAGTAGTCGAGATAGAGCATCGAGGCGACAGCATCCACGCGAAGCCCGTCGGCGTGATACTTCTCGAGCCAGAACAGCGCGTTGGACACCAGGAAATTTTGCACTTCGTTGCGGCCGTAGTTAAAGACGAGCGTGCCCCAGTCCGGCTGCGTGCCCTTGCGCGGATCGGCGTGCTCGTAGAGATGCGTGCCGTCGAAGTAAGCGAGGCCATGCGCGTCGCGCGGGAAATGCGCGGGCGTCCAATCGAGGATCACGCCGAGGCCCGCTTGATGGCAGCGATCCACGAAGAATTTGAAATCGTCCGGCTCGCCGAAGCGGCTTGTCGGCGCGAAGTACCCAACCGTCTGATAGCCCCACGATCCATCGAAGGGGTGTTCCATCACAGGCATCAGTTCGAGATGCGTGTAGCCCATTTCTTTGGCGTAGGGAATCAATTCGTCGACGAGCTCGCGATAGGTGAGCCAGCGTCCCGCTTCCACATCGCGTTTGCGCCACGAACCGAGGTGAACCTCATATATGGACAGCGGCGCGCGCAGCAGATCGCGCTTGGCGCGCTGCTCGAGCCATTCGGCATCGTTCCATTGATAGCGATCCACATCGTATACGATCGAACTCGTTTTCGGACGAAGCTCGGAGTAGAAGCCGTATGGATCGGCCTTTAACGCGAGTTGATGCTCCACCTGCGAGAGAATCTCAAATTTGTAGAGCTCGCCGTGATTGAGGTCTGGGACGAACAGCTCCCAGACTCCGGAAAAGCCGCGGCTCAGCATCGGGTGCGTGCGGCCATCCCAATGATTGAAATCTCCGACGACGCTCACGCGCCGCGCGTTCGGCGCCCAAACGCCAAAGTGCACGCCGCGCACACCCTCCTGCTCGCGGACGTGCGCGCCCAACTTTTCGTAATTGAAATAGTGGGTGCCTTCGCCGATCAGGTGCAGATCGAATTCGGTCAGGACGGGCGGGAACGCGTAGGCGTCGTACCCTTCCTCGATGCGTCCGTCGAAGTAGGTCACCCGGAGGCGATAGGTTGTCGGGTTGATTGGCTTTAATTTCTGCCCGGCAGACAGCTCCGGCACCTGGATAGGAATTGTCGCGACGAAAATGTCGTCAACCGCAGTACGGACTGCAGCAATCGGAGAAGTGTGGCCGCTCCAAAGCACGCTGACCGATTCGGCCCCGGGCTTGAAGACGCGCACGATGACGGAAGTTTTGCGCGCAACTTCTTCGTAGTGCGGGCCCAGGATGTGGAATGGATCGGAATGCTCGCCGCGCGCCAGCGCATTCAACTCAATAGAGAGGAGGTCCTGCGCGGGCGCGGCTTGCGCTGCAGCATCGGACTGGCGTTTCTCGAACAAGGGAAGAGTGCGCCTCCGCTCCATGCGTGAAACAGCGGTTCTCATTCTAGCGGAGCTTGCGCCGACTACAAAGCCATTGCGGGATCGATATCCGGCCTCCTAATTTCTAACGTGTGGACTTGGCGGGGCAACATGGATAGTCTTAAGCCGCCCTGGGGCGCGCGGCGGGGTAAATATCCGAAGGAGAAAATTCATGAAGAGACGTTTGTTCGCAGGGAGTATCTTGGCCGCTCTCGCATTCCTCGTCGCGGGAAGTGCGGCGCGCGCACAGGATACGGCACCGAAGAAACCGGTCACGCCGACGTCAGCGATCCTCGACAATTGGAACGACATCGGCAACCGGCTTGTGGCCATGGCTGAAGATTGGCCCGAGGATAAATACGGTTACCGGCCGAATGCCGATGTGCGGAGCTTTGCCGAAGTGATGCGCCATCTCGCCGGATCGAACTATGAGATGGTCAACGCGGCGGTGAAGAAGAAGTTGGGCGTTGAAGGCGACAATCCGCCGGCCGACCAGTTCAAGACTAAGGCGCAAATCGTCGATTACCTCAAGAAGTCCGTCTCGGATGGCGCGACCGCGATTCAGCAGAGCGGCGACGCCGAAATCCTGAAGCATCTCGATTACTGGACCGGCTACATCGAGCACATGGGCGAGCATTACGGCCAACTGGTCGTGTATTACCGCAATAACGGCGTAGTGCCCCCGGCATCGCGCAAGAAGGCATCGTAGCCGCACGACGGAACACAGCGAAGCAAAGCGAGTGGAACGAATGAAGAGCGTTCGAGCCAGCGTGATGTTCGTTTTGCTCGCGGGGATGAGCCTGTTGCTCGGAATCCAGGCGCAAGATCGAACGCAGGGGCGCTCGATGGTTGTGAGCCGCGGCGGGATTGTGTCCGCCGAAAGCCCGCTCGCGGCTCAAGCCGGCGCGATGATTTTGGCGCACGGCGGAAATGCAATTGATGCGGCGGTGGCGACGAATGCGGTGATGGGAGTGGTCGCGCCCATGATGAACGGCATTGGCGGCGACCTTTTTGCGATCGTATTCGATGCGAAGACGGGCAAGATTTATGGAATCAATGCCAGCGGTTGGTCACCTGCTGGTTTGACGATTGATTTCCTGAAATCGCGCGGGATTACTGCCATGCCGCAATCGGGGATCAATTCCGTTACGGTCCCTGGGGTGGTGGACGGCTGGGCAAAACTCCTCGATCGTTTTGGAAGGAAGAAACTCTCCGAAGTCCTCGTGCCCGCGATTCACTTTGCCCAGTCAGGATTTCCGGTTCCCGAGCGAACGGCTGAAGATTGGAAAGCGGACGGGTCGGCGTTGGCCGGCGACGCAAACTTCGCGAAGACCTATCTTCCTGGCGGGCGATCGCCGAAGCTAGGCGAAGTTTTCCAAAACGTGGCCCTCGCGAAATCTCTCGAAGAAATCGCATCGGGCGGCCGCGACGCTTACTACAAAGGGCCGATCGCTCGCGCCATCGTGGAAACGTCACGCCGCGCGGGCGGCACGATGACGCTCGACGACTTAGCTCAGTACACGAGCGAATGGGTTGAGCCGATCTCGACGACCTATCGCGATTGGACCGTCTACGAAATTCCTCCGAACGGGCAGGGAATCGCCACGCTTGAAATGCTGAATCTGATGGAGAGATTTCCGATGGCGCAGTTCGGCTCTTTGTCGGCGGACGCGCTGCACGTGATGATCGAATCGAAGAAGCTCGCCTACGCGGATCTTTTGCGATACGTCGGCGATCCGAAGTACAGCTCGATTCCCGTGGCGGGCATGCTGTCGAAGGAATATGCGAAGGGCCGCGCCGCCCAAATTGACATGAAGCGCGCAAATTGTAACGTAGCAGCAGGAACGCTGCCCTCAGGAGGCGACACAACGTATCTCACGGTCGTTGATTCCGAAGGGAACATGGTGTCGTTGATTCAGAGCAATTACAGCGGCTTCGGATCAGGCGTGGTCGCAGACGGCACAGGCTTCGTGCTGCAGAACCGCGGCGGCCTTTTCAGCCTCGATCCGGCGTCGCCGAACGCGCTTGCCGGCCACAAGCGCCCGCTGCACACGATTATTCCGGGATTTATGACGCGCGGGGACGAGCGGATCGCATTTGGGATTATGGGTGGCTTCAATCAGGCGCAAGCTCACGCGCAATTTGTCTCGAATGTGGTAGACGGCGGTATGAATATTCAGGCCGCGCTTGAAACAGCGCGTTTCACGAAGTACACGTTTTCAGGTTGCGACGTGGATATGGAAGATCGCGTCTCGCAGACCGTGCGCGACGACCTCACGTCGCGCGGACACGTAATCAGCATGCGGCATGGCTTCTCATCGCACTTCGGAGGGGGCCAGGCGGTGCGCCGCGACTTCAAAACTGAAGTGAATTTTGGCGCGTCCGATCCGAGAAAAGATGGAGAAGCGATTCCCGAGCCCCTGCGAGCCAACCAGTAATCTGGCGCGCCCTTAATTTTTTCAAATCCTTCAAGACCAAATTGATATTAAGTTCGCGCCCTGTTCCTCGTTGATAACCCCTGTGTTTTCTTCACGCTTGGTACGAACGTACCATTGTCACCTTTGCGCGCTGTACCCATGATAAGCGTGTGGGGCCACGCCCGGGGGTGTTTTGCGTCCCTGGTCGGCTTGACCGCTACATGGCGGATACGACTCGAATTATTGTTGATTCGATTGCGCCGGAACGTCCCTCTACGGACGTGAGCCCGGTTGTGCGCGCGTCAATCGATAGCGCGCAGGATTTGCAGACGGCTTACCTTCACTCTCTCACGGAAAATAATCCAATCGCGATTGTGGTTCTCGATGCAGAGGATCGCGTGCAGATGTGCAATCCCGCGTTCGAGAGGCTGTTTCAGTACACGCAGCGCGAGTTGAAAGGCCAGGGATTGGACCACCTGGTCGCGCCGGAGGCTCTCTCGAATGAGGCGAGTGATCTGACAAGACGAGTGGGCGCGGGATCGACAGTGCGTGCGACGACGCGCCGCAGACGCCGCGACGGCATTTTGCTCGACGTGCAGATCATCGGCGTTCCGCTTGTCATGCACGAGCGCCAAATCGGCACGATCGGAATGTATGAGGACATTACGGAGCGGAAGTGTGCCGAGCGCGCGCAACGCGTGGCCGAGGAACGCCTCCGCACGCTGTTCGAAAACGCCATCGAAGGAATCTTCCAGACCACCGCTGAAGGCCGGTACTTGAGCGCCAATCCTGCGCTCGCGCGCCTCTTCGGATACAACTCTCCTGCGGAAATGATGGCGTCGATTGAAAGTATCGGCAGCCAGCTATACGCCGATCCGTGGCGCCGCGAAGAATTCAAGCGGATCATGGAGGAGCAGGATCACGTAGAAGGCTTCGAATACGAGTTGATTCGCCGCGATGGAAAGCGCGTGTGGATCAACGAAAACGCGCACGCCGTTCGCGACGAACGGGACAGGCTGCTGTATTACGAAGGAACCGTCGAGGACATCACCGAACGAAAGCGCGCCGAGACTGAACGGCAGGCTTCGATGGAAATCATCCGCAGCGTCAACATGACGGACAATCTGGATGATTTGCTGCGCGGGATCCACGTCGCGCTCAAGAAAGTATTGTACGCCGAGAACTGTTTCGTAGCGCTACACGACCCGTCGACGGACATGTTCCGTTTCCCGTTTCTCGCCGACCAATTCGATACAGCACCGCCGCCACAAAAAGTTGGAAGGACCTGCACCGCGTATGTTTTTCGGACCGGCAAGGCGATGCTGATTCCGCAGCCCGTATTTGACCGGTTGGTGGAAAAGGGAGAAGTCGAACTCGTAGGCACGGCGTCACCGTCCTGGCTGGGCGTTCCACTGCGGTCCCCCTCGGCAACGATTGGCGTTTTGGTCGTGCAGCATTATCAGGACCCCGATGCTTATACGCAGCGTGATCTGGAGTTTTTGTCTTCCGTCGGCGGACAGATCGCGATGGCGATCGAGAGGAAACGCCACGAAGCAGCGCTGCGAGAGAGCGAAGCGCGACTTCGCGTCCTTATAGAACAATTGCCTGCAATTTTGTGGACCGTGGACAAGAATCTCCGGTTTACGTCCGCCCTGGGCGCGGGCCTGACGCGCGTCGGACTGCATGCGAATGAAATCGTCGGCAAGACGTTGTCGGAATTCTTCGAGACCAGCGACGGCAATTTCTTGCCCATTACTTCGCATCGCCGGGCCGTGATAGGCGAACCAAGCACGTTTCACATGGAATGGCGCAGTGGTTCCTACGCATGTCATGTGGAACCTCTCCGCAACGAAAACGGACGCTGCGAAGGCGCGATCTGTATGGCGCTCGACGTCAGCGACCGCAAGAAGCTCGAGGAACAGCTTCGCCAGGCTCAAAAGATGGAGGCTGTGGGACGCCTGGCGGGCGGAATCGCACATGACTTCAACAATCTTCTGATGGTGATCCAGGGCCATGCCGAATTGCTCACGGATCGCCTGAAGCCGGGCGAGTCCTTGCGCCGCAACGCCGAGCAGATTCAGGAAGCTTCGCAGCGCGCCACTTCGCTCACGCGCCAGCTTCTGGCATTCAGCCGCAAGCAGATGCTAGCACCTGTTGTTTTGAATGTTCAGGCTGTCGTGTCCGACATGGGCAAGATTCTGCGCCGCCTGATCGGCGAAGACGTGGAACTCGCCACGGTGAACGCACCCGACCTTCGACGAGTGAAAGCCGACCGAAGCCAGATCGAACAGGTGATCATGAATTTGGCGGTGAACGCGCGCGACGCCATGCCGCGCGGCGGCAAGCTCACTATCGAGACAGCGAACGTCGAGTTTGATAACAGCTACTCGCGAGCGCCGATGGTCCTCATGCCCGGGCGGTACGTCATGCTCGCCGTCACCGACAACGGCAGCGGCATGGATGCCGATACGCAGGCGCACATCTTCGAGCCCTTCTACACCACAAAGGAAAAAGGGAAGGGAACGGGACTCGGCCTCGCGACAGTTTACGGAATCGTGAAACAGAGCGGCGGATACGTCTGGGTTTACAGCGAAGTTGGCAAAGGCACGACGTTCAAGATTTATCTCCCGTCGGTGGAAGAGGAAGTTGCTCCGCCGGACGCGCATCCGGCCGTGGCCTCGCTTCCGCGCGGTACGGAAACAGTTCTTCTCGTCGAAGACGAAGAAGGCGTCCGCAATCTTGCGAAGGAATATCTCGAACTCTGCGGTTATAAGGCGCTCGTCGCCGAAAACGGCCAAGCAGCCATTGATCTCGTATCAAAGCATTCCGGCCCGATCGATCTCATCATGACGGACATCGTGATGCCGGGAATCAGTGGAAGCGATCTCGCGAAGAAAATCCTGGCCGTGCGGCCTGAAATCCGGATCGTGTTCATGTCCGGTTACACCGACCACGCCATGATTCATCACGGAATTCTTTCTTCGGATATCCTGCTGCTTCAGAAACCGTTCACGATGAGCACGCTCGCGCACAAGCTGCGCGAGGCCCTCGACACACAGCGCACTAAATCGTAACCACTGCCAAAGCCCGCCGAAGCAAATAGCGAATGACCATTCGTCCCAGAATGGAATGAACTCCCGATTTGACATTTCCGCCGGAGGTGCTCATCAGACTGGTAAGTTCGCGAAGTGTAGCTAGATGTTCAACTTGGGACAGCGCGCGGCTGTTCCGAAATGTCTCAAAGATTGGCTCCCATCGTGCACCCCTTCATTTCGCGCACAGCAATTCGTCTTGAATAGAGCAGGCGAACTTGCGGAGATAACGATGGCCACCACCACCGCGGTAATCGAACCCAACGATCATTTAGACGATCAGCTACCGGAACGCGAGAAATGTCTCGATCCCGAGCGCAGGCTTTGGGCAGCGGTGCTGCTACTTGCCGTGGACGAGTGGCGCTCTAACAACATGAGAGCTCATCGAGAGGCCGAAGTGTTCTTATTTGAAAGCGGCACGGATTTCGAGACCGTTTGCTTCGGCGCCGGCCTCGATCCCTCAACGCTGAGAACCAAACTAAAGCGACTTCGGAACGGTCCGCTCCCGGAAACCCGCCATAGATTGCACTTCGTTGCGTGATGTCACATGCAGCGCACACCAGTGGTGTCCCAGCACACCGTTGATTTAAGATGCAAGCGTGGCATTGCCCCTCAGGTATCGCAGCCGCGCTCGCGGAAGGTCATCGAGTTCCCGAAACGCGGCAAGTCCGAAGCGAGCGGTCTCCAGATGACCGGAGCTCGCCGGGACGAACTGCGGCCCGAAATTCAGCTCGTGCTCTGCTGCGCCCGGACGCGATTGAGCGCGGCTTACATCGACCGCATTCGCCTCCTCGTGCGGCCGGACCTGAACTGGGCTGCCGTCCTTGCGGCGGCGGAGCGGATGGGGCTGACGCCGCTAGTCTTCGAACACCTTAGAAAATTTGAAACTCGCGTGCCGCCGCTTTGGCTCGAGCGCATGGAAAAAGCTTTCCGGACGAACGCCACCCGCTCACTCTATCTCGCCAGCGAACTGCTTCGAGTTCTTGAAATCTTCGAGTCTCGTAGAATTCCCGCGATTCCGTACAAAGGCCCCGTGCTGGCGGCTCAGGCGTATGGCGATCTCGCGTACCGGCAATTCCACGATATCGACATCATCGTGCCGCAGCGCCGGATGGCCGAGGCGCACGCAGCGCTGACCTCGTCCGGATATCGAGCACGTTTTCCGTGGGCTCACGAGCCGGACATGCCGCTCGTGCGCATCCCCGGCGAATATACCTACCGTGGCGAAGACAGCGAATGCCTGCTCGAGCTCCATACCGAATTTACGATGAGGCATTTTCCGGTTCGCGCGAATCTCGACACGTTCGCGCAAAGGCTCGTCAACGTCTCTGTTGGGGGCACGAACGTCCGCACGTTCTGCGTGGAGGATAATCTCGTTGTTCTCAGTATCCACGGCGCCAAGGATTTTTGGAGCAAGCTCGGTTGGGTTGTGGATCTATCCGAATTAATCAGTACGGCGGGCCGCGTGAATTGGGACCTCGTGTTCGATACGGCGGAGTCGCTGAACGCCGAGCGAATCCTGCTACTCGGGCTTTCGCTCGCGCACGATATGCTCGATACGCGCCTTCCGGTCCCAATTTTTGAGAGGATGCAAGCCGACAGCACCGTGGGCTCGCTCACCGAGCA
Organism: Candidatus Acidiferrales bacterium; assembly: GCA_049279675.1. Taxonomy (GTDB): domain Bacteria; phylum Acidobacteriota; class Terriglobia; order Acidiferrales; family UBA7541; genus Palsa-147. The sequence goes on along the minus strand of JBAPOP010000025.1, from coordinate 9,865 downwards.
TGTGGAGCGAAAATTGCTCGCCGCGCGCCCCGAAGAATGGAATCTGATTCAACGCGCCTGGTTCCGCGCGCGGCTGGTTCCCCAGCGCTTCGAAGGAATGAAATACGTGTGGCGTGTGGCGACGCAACCCGCCGAAGACGAATGGACCGCCGCGCATGGAAGCGTGTGGTCGGCGGCGATGCAGTCGTTGCTGAGGCCGCTGCGCCTCATTCGAAAGCAGCCCGGCGCCGAACTCCCGCCGAATCGCGACGCGGACTGATTCTTCGAGTGCTTGGACATCGGCCTTCCCATTGGCCGGCGAAAAGTCAGCGTATCCCCTCGCGTTTATTAAACGCTAAGCCCATCTCTTCCGTTGCTTCGCCTGCACGTCGCGGCTACAATGGCGCGCTCCAATCTGATCAATGGCCAGCGCATCCAACCCGCACCTGACTCGCGGCTTCGGCTTGCTCCAAGCGACAGCCCTAAACATCACCAATATGGTTGGTGTCGGCCCGTTCATCACCATCCCGCTGCTGATGGCGACGATGAATGGCCCACAGGCGATGCTCGGGTGGATCACCGGCGCGCTGATCGTGGTGGCGGACGGCATGATCTGGAGCGAACTCGGCGCGGCTTTGCCTGGTTCAGGCGGCAGCTACCATTTCCTCCGTGAAGCCTACGGGCATGAAACTTGGGGCCGGCTGCTGGCGTTCCTTTTCATCTGGCAATTCGTGATCAGCGGGCCGCTCGAAATTGCCTCGGGAATGATCGGGTTCGGGAACTACACCGCGTATCTATGGCCCGGCCTCACGATGCGCGGCCAGCAGCTCGTCGCGGCGGGAGTCGGCGTTGTCGCCGTGATTCTGCTGAGCAGGCGAATTCAATTCCTGGGCAAAGTCACGGTTACTTTGTGGATTGGCACGGTCGCGACGATGGCGGTCGTACTCATCGCCGGCTTCCCGCATTTCAATCCGAAACTGGCATTTGATTTTCCGCCCGGCGCGTTCGCGTTCCAGCGCGGATTTTTTCTTGGGCTCGGCGGCGCGACCCTCGTCGCTGTGTACAACTACATGGGCTACTACGATGTCTGCTACATCGGCGACGAAGTCCGCGATCCCGGCCGGGTGATTCCGCGGTCGATCCTGTATTCGATTGCCGTTTGCGCCGTCGGATATGTTCTCATTCACCTCGCGTTGATTGGGGTCGTGCCGTGGCGCGAGGCGATGAATTCCACGTTCCTCGTGTCGGAATTCATGCAGCGCCTCTATGGTCGAGGCGCCGCCATCGCGATCACGCTGATGATTCTCTGGACGGCGTTCGGCTCCGTCTTCGCGCTTCTTCTCGGATACTCGCGGATTCCGTACGCGGCAGCGAACGACGGCTATTTCTTTCGCGTGTTCGGGAAGCTTCACCCAACAAAGGGGTATCCGCACGTATCGCTGCTGGTTCTTGGAGCCGTTTCCATCGGCGCGGCATTCTTTAAGCTCGATCAGGTGATTAGCGCGCTGATCACGACGCGAATCCTCGTGCAATTTTTAGGGCAGGTGTTTGCCATTCCGCTGCTGCGCAAGAAATTCCCGGACTCGTCCCGGCCCTTTAAAATGTGGCTGTATCCGCTGCCGGCCGTGATTGCGTTTTTTGGATGGGCGTTCGTGTTTACGACGTCAGGATGGGGTTACGTCGGCGTGGGCGTGCTGACGCTAGTTGTAGGCGTTGTCGTATTCCTGATACGAGCCAAGCTCGCGGCAAGTTGGCCATTCCGCTCGGTTACCGCGGCGTAATCGACGGCCGGCCGAACGCCGAAATGTAAGCCACTCAACTCAATTCGGCGCGGCGCTCGTCACGTTCCACCCGCTCACTTCGAGATCGGGCTCCGCTTTGCCGAGGTCGCTCAGCCGGTAGGTCGCTTTGATATCGCGCGATTCGCCCGGTAGCAGCGCGAAATAGTTGTCGTCCCACAAGATCGGCAATACTTCATCGCCGCCCGACCCGCGCGTCAGCCTCAAGTGAACGAGAAACGCCAGATGCTCGCTCGGATTCGATACGTGGACGTTCGTCGTGCCCTCGTCTTTGTCAGTTGTAGAATCAATTGAATATTTCAGCGTCACGGGCGTCAGCCGCGCGAGGTCGCGCATGTCGGCAAATGATCTCTGCGGCGTGGAGTACCACGTGTAGCCGTCCCACGCGAGTACGTCCGGCTTAGTGGAGAGCCAGTAGAAATTCGAGCTCACGGCCGCGCCGGTGGAATCCTCAAGCGTCAAATTGAGGAAATAAGTTGTCGTGATCCCGCGGATTTCCGGCACTTTCAGGACAGTGGTCACACTCCCCGGAGGCGAATCGACGGTCTCGCTGTGCACAAATTTTTCCGTCGCATTGATATCGTAAACTTTCGCCGTCACTTTCCCGCTAAAGTTCGCCATCTCGTTATTGACCACGACGACGGATTGATTGTCGTACGAATACTGAACGTGCAGCGGCTCGCACGCTTTCTTCGTGCCGAAATACCCGCCGCCGGGCCGCATGTAGTAGTCATAGAGATGCCAGATGATCGAGGGCCACGCATTGTTGAGCATCCATTGGATGACGCCGGTCGCCGAGCCTTTATTTCTTCCGAACGCCTCGAACATCGCGCGTTCGCCCTCGTACGCCATCGCCTGCGATTTCCATTCGTAATCCGCTAGATTTTTCGCCGTGCCGTAGCGCTTGTCGAGAGCGACGTTATACAAGCCGAGATCTTTAAACTGTCCGCCGCCAGCGTGATAATCCCAAGTGTCGTTGATCGGCCACAATTGTTTTTCCGGCAGCATGCGTTTCAAGCTGTCGATCGGTGGAATCGCGGGGCCGGGACTCGTCTCGGTATTGAATCCGAAAGCGCCGCCGTGCTCGTGATCTTCGAGCCAGTAATTCGGCGGGACGTAATCGTACGGCCCAGTCATCTTCACTCCGGATGGACCAGTGACAGTTGTTTTTTTCTCCGACGCCGAAGAGAGCACGGGCTTCGGCCAGTGCACTTGCTTCAATACTTCGAGATAAGCCTTTTCAATTTCGGCGGGCGGGGGATTGTCGCTGCCATCGAGCCAGACGAAAACGCTTGGATGGTTTCGCAGCCGGGTCGTCTGATCGCGCAGGGACGCGGTGGCTACTTTTCGTTCTTCGGGTCTCCACTTCGCCCATTTTTCCCAGTGATCGCAGCAACACCAGCCCGGCATCACGAGAATTCCGTACTCGTCCGCGAGATCAAAAAAATCGTCGGACATCAACTTGCCTTCGAGCCGGACAGCGTTCAAGTTCATTCCGCGCACGTAGCGGAAATCGTCTTCCCATCGTTTTGGGTCCTGGCGAAGAAGCATGTCCGGCGTCCAGCCGCCACCGCGAATCAGAATGTCCTTCCCATTCACGGTGAATTGGGTATGTCCTTCCTTCGTGAGTCTGGATGTAATTTGATCGACTCCGAATTTGACACCGATTCGATCCGAAGCCGTCTGGCCGATATCGAATTCAAGCTCGAGGTAGTACATTTCCTGTCCGCCCATGCCATACGGCCACCACACGTGCGGATCGGCGATATTCAATTGCGGAAACTGCGCGTACGGAAAGGTTATTTCCTTGGTTTCGTTCGCGGCGAGAGTCACGGCTTGCTCGAATTCTCCGTCGCCGAGCTTGCCGCGCAGGATTCCTTCGATAGGTTGCGCGGTCGAATTGCGCACATCCGCGCGAACCGTTAAGTGCGCGGCATCGAGCTTCGGCAAATCGAGTTTCGTCTCCACCTGCGCATTCCGGACGGCCACCGGGCCGCTCGCCACCAAAAAAACATCGCCCCAGATGCCCATGTCCTTGTCTGGCGGCATCGGATTCCAGTCCACGAATGTAATCGCGAGATCGTGCGGCGACGGCGGGAAAACTTCCACGGCCAGCGCGTTCACTTTTCCCTGCGCAATGGCCGAGCTGACTTCAAATTCGTAGCGGCGAAATGCTCCTGCAACATCGGCGGCGGTCGCGATTTGCTTTCCGTTTAGCCAAATGTTCGCTCGATAGTTAATCCCGCGAAAATTCAGCCAGACGCTCTTGCCCTGCCAGTCGGACGGAAGCTGGAATTCAGTGCGATACCACCACGACACGCGAAACGGGCTGTCCTTCGGCATCTCCTCCATCGAGAGATTTTCGCCAATCTTGTAACTCATCCCGGGGAACGAGCGGAGATTCATGCCGTAGTATGGGTCCGGGTAAATTTTGTCGTCCACAAGCGCGGCCACGACAGTAGTTGGCACGGACGTTGGATACCAATCCGGAGCAGGGAAGCCCGCTTGAGAAATTGCGTTCCCGCCTCCGCCATACACTCGTGCTGAGGATTGAATCCGCCAGTCTGTTTTCAGTTGAAGCGTCGAGCTCTGAAGAGTTTGCGCCATCGCGACGGCGGGCCACAGTGTAATCAGGGCGAAAGCAGCGGCGATTGGCGCGAGATATTTCGTAATCCCGCCGATCGCGCGGTGAAGGGCGTCCCGCATGGCGTGCGGGCGTGCTTCGAGTTTCAACGAGAATTTGGGCATGCAAACCTCGAATCGAAATGGTGAACGCGTCCGCGCATTCTACCATTCCCGCCTGATGCTCGCATCGTTTAATAAACAATGAACGCGAGAACTACGAAGAAACTGGATGAAGCGCGAAGTTCAATTGCCGGATTCAGGCTGTGCGGCAGACGGAGCGCGATGGCGCTCGGGCATCATCTTTTCCTGCAGCGTCTTTATAATCACGTAGAGCACCGGAATAAATAGAAGATTGAGCGACGTGGCCGCGATCATTCCGCCGAATACCGTGGTTCCCACCGACTGGCGCCCCACGCGGCCCGCACCTCGAGCGAGCACGAGCGGAAGCACGCCGAAAATAAATGCGAGCGAAGTCATGAGAATTGGGCGCAACCGGATTCGCGCCGCTTCGATCGACGCCTCCACGATGCTCAAGCCATATTTGCGCCGCAGCTGCTCCGCGAACTCGACGATCAAAATCGCGTTCTTGCTCGAGAGTCCGATCAGCATGACGAGGCCGATTTGGCAGTAGACATCGTTTTCGAGGCCGCGCAGCGATTGCGCGGCGAGCGCGCCGAGGAGCGCCATCGGCACGGCGAAGAGAACGATCAACGGCAGCGAAAAACTTTCATATTGCGCGGCGAGCGTCAGATATACGACGAGCAATCCGAGACTGAACAAAACCACCGTTGTGCTGCCGGATTGCAACTCTTCGAGAGAGAGCCCGGTCCATTCGTACGCAAAGCCTCGCGGAAGCACGCGAGTCGCCAGAGTATCCATCGCGGCGATGGCGTCGCCCGAACTGCGGCCCGGTGCGGCGGAGCCGTCGATTTCAGCTGAGCGAAATAAATTGTAATGGCTGATCACCTGCGGCGAGGCTACCGGCTGAACGCGAATGACGCTTTGGAGCGGCACCATCGCGCCTGAAGCCGCGCGCACGTAATATTGCTGCAGATCCTGCGGAGACGAGCGGAATTGTTTATCCGCCTGAATGTAGACGCGATATGCGCGGTTATTGAAATCAAAATCATTCACGTAAATCGAGCCCATGTAGACTTGCAGCGCGTCCGTGATTTGATTCAGTGGCACGCCGAGCGCCTTGGCTTTTTCGCGATCGAACGTCACGACAAATTGCGGATCGTTCGCGGTGAAGCTCGTAAAGAGACCGCGCAAGTCGCTGTTTGCGTTTCCCTGGCGCGCCAATTCATTGGTTGCTTGCGAGAGCGACTGCACCGTGTTTCCGCCCAAATCCTCGACTTCGAATTGGAACCCGCCGAAATTTCCGAGCCCCTGCACGGCAGGAGGAGAAAAGGGAACGACGATGGCCCCCGAAATGTGGCTCAACGGTTCCCGGAGCTTGTTGATGACCGTTGCCACCGAATGTTCCTCGCCCTGCCGCTGATCGAAGGGCTTCAGACTCGCAAACGCGATTCCCAAATTCGGCGCGCTGCCGCTGAAACTGAATCCTACTACGCTAAATGAACCGTCAATTTCGGGCGCTTTGGTGAGCGCCGCTTCCACCTGGCCCAGAATATTCGTGGTGTATCCGAGCGACGCTCCCTGAGGCGCTTGCACTGCGATGATGAAATAACCTGCGTCCTCGTCTGGGATGAAGCCGCGCGGAACTTTTTGGTAGAGGTAGTATGTGAAGCCAAGTCCGCATACAAACACGATGAGCGCGGCTAGTTGCCATCGCATGATGTGATGCAGCGTTGTTCGGTAAGCCTGCGTCATGCCGGTTACGCCGCGATTGAATGCCGTCAAGATCGCGCCAGTTTTCCCACGCTCATGACCGAGAAGCAGCGCTGAAAGAGCTGGAGTGAGCGTCAACGCGTTGAAGGCCGAAATCGAGACGGAGAACGCAATCGTGAGCGCAAACTGGCGGAAGAGGATTCCCGTCGTGCCGGGGAAGAAGGCCACCGGAACGAATACCGCCACAAGCACGAGCGATGTTGCCACGACGGCGCCGGCAACTTCATCCATCGCAACTGACGCCGCATCGTGCGCATCCGCAACTCCTTCGGCGATGTGACGTTCGACGTTTTCGATGACAACAATGGCGTCGTCAACGACGAGCCCTGTAGCGAGGGTAATTCCGAAAAGTGTGAGGGTGTTAATCGAAAATCCAAGCATCTTCACGAACACAAATGTTCCGACGAGCGAGACTGGAATCGTGACGGCCGGAATGATCGTCGTGCGCCAATCCTGGAGAAATATGTAGATGACCGCGATGACAAGAAGAATCGCTTCGAGCAACGTATAGAGGACGTCGCGAATGGACTCCCCGATTACCGTCGTCGAGTCGAATGCGACGGCAGCCTTCAATCCGGGAGGGAAGCGCTTCGAAAGCCGGAGCAGTTCCGCTTTTACCTGGCGATCCACGTCGAGCGCGTTCGCGCCGGGAAGCTGCGTGACGCCGAAGCCGATGGCGTCGTGGCCGTTGAAACGCAAATCGGATGCGTAGCTTTCCGCGCCGAGCTCCGCGCGCCCAACGTCCTTCAATCGAATCAGGGTACCGTCATTTCCAGTCTTCAAAATAATGTTGTCGAATTCGGATGGTTCGGTGAGACGCCCGACGGCGCGCACGCTGATTTGATACATCTGGCCGGGCATTGATGGCGGCTGGCCGACCTGACCCGCCGCTACTTGAACGTTCTGCTCGCTGAGCGCGCTGACAACGTCCGTCGCCGTAAGCCCGCGGCTCGCAAGCCGCGTCGGATCGAGCCAAAGGCGCATCGAGTATTCGCGCGGCGAAAAGTTGAATACGTCGGCGACGCCTTTCACTCGCTTCAGCGCATCGCGAACGTAGATATCCACGTAGTTGCTAATGAACAGGCTGTCGTATTCGCCGTTCTCCGCGTAGACGCCCGCGCCGAGAACAAACCCGCTCGCGGCCTTCGTGATCGTGATGCCGGTGGTCTTGACCTCGTTCGGCATGCGCCCAAGCGCCGTGTTGACGCGATTTTGCACGTCCACCGCGGCAAGGTCCACGTTGCGCGAGACGTCGAACGTCACAGTGATTGCGCACGAGCCGTCGTTGCCGCTTGTCGAAGTCATATACTTCATGCCCTCGACGCCGTTGATCTGTTGTTCGAGTGGAATCGTGACGGACGTTTCGACCGTCTGCGCGCTCGCGCCGTTATAGAACGCCGAAACCGATACTTGCGGCGGAGCGAGATCGGGGAACTGAGCGACCGGGAGCGTAGGAATCGAAACGGCGCCCGCCAAAATAATCAGCAGCGCGCACACCGTCGCGAAGATTGGCCGCTTGATGAAGAAGTCAACGAACATGAATTCGTTTCAGCCCGGCTTTAAGGTTGCGGTGTTCCGGCCGCAGTTCCAGCGCTTGCTCCAGCGGAGGATTCGGCCGGCGACTCGGTGACGGGAGAACCATCGCCAAGGATTTGCGTACCCTCGACGATGACGTGGTCGCCCGGTTTAATTCCGTCGAGCACTGGGTAGCTATTGCCGATCAAATCGCCGACGTGCAGCATCCGTTGTTTCGCGACCGTAGAGTTACCGGATTTCTCCGCGACAAACGCGAAATATTGCCCATTGATCCGCGACACGGCCAGCACGGGGATCAGCGGCCCCTGATGAGTCCCCCAGATGATGCGCGCGCGCGTGAATTGCGCCGTGCGCAATAAATCCTTCGGGTTGCTGACGGTGGCCTTTGCAAGCACTGATTGCGTGGAAGAATCGGCCTGCGGTGAAATGAAATCGATCTTCGTTTCGCCGATCAGCGCTCCGCTCGGGTCGAGCAACTCGACCGGCAATCCCAGTTTCAAGTTCTTCGCGTTCTCAACGGGAACTGAGATGTAGGCTTCGAGGCCGCCTAGCTCGTCGACCGTCGTGAGCATGGTCGTATTCGTAACGCGATCTCCCACGCGCACCGGCACATCGCCGATAATTCCGCTCGAAGGCGCGTGGACGCTGTAATAGTGAAGCTCGACTTGTTGCTCGTTTTCCTGCGCTTGCAGCGATTCGAGCTGCTTTTCGGCGGCGTCGTAGGTCGTTTGTGCCTGGTCGAGTTCTTGTTTCGCAACGATGCCCGCGTCGTACAGCTTCTTTTCTCGATCGAGCTGCACTTTCGCGTAGGCGAGTGTCGCTTCCTGCGCCGATCGCGCCGCCGTCTGGCTTTGCAGCGTCGCCTGCTGTTTGATCGGATCAATCTCCATCAGCGATTTGCCGGCCTCGACGCGGTCGCCTGACTTGACGAAGATTTTCGTGATCGACCCTTCGACCTGAGGATTGATCGTCGCCGAATGGCGAGACTTCAACGTCGCGAGATATTCGGATTCATCCGGAATCCTGGCGTTCTGGGCAACGATTGTTTTCACCGCGACGGCGGGTGGCGGGCCTTCCGCAGCGGCGTCCTTCTTTCCGCAGCCAACCAGAAACAACGCTGCGAGGCCGAGCGCATACATTCCCGCCAATCCCGGTCGCCTCGCGCGAGATGCTGGACGCAGCTGCAACGCCGCTAATTTAAGTGGTGTGACACACATACAGAGCGAAGGTTCTCCTAGAGGACAGGACAATCATCTTAAGACACTTCCACCCCAAAACTCCACACTCTTAGACGCTTTGAACTTGAATTCGACTCTGACTTAAAGTGAGCGCCTAAATTGCAGGCAAGACCTTAAGCCAGGGTCCACGCGCTTAAATTGAGGATTTTGAGGAATTGTGGTTCAGGAGGAATGCTTCTCGAACTTCGATTCGCACGATCTTGCCGATTTTACGCCGTCGCCACGCCCCAAAATTCCGGCGATGGTTTGATGAATTCCACTCCCACTTCCGTCTTTCCCATGAAACTAGGCCCAAGGGATGTGACGCGCGAGAGCAGTTCGTCCCCGGTCTTCAAATTCACCACAGTTACCAGCTGATCCGGTGCGACTTTCATCGAAAGAAGAATCAGCCCGCCGTGAGCGTTGATGATTAACGCTTCGGTTCTCTCCGAAGCAGTGTGTTTCTCGAGCGTTTGAGTCCGAACTTCGATGGACACACGCGCTTTTAGACGCTGGCTCCGGCGACGTTTTTGCGACTTCGTGTCGGGAGTGGGTACTACACCCATCGGACCACCGTACCAATATTTTACTGGTTTCTCAATATCGCACAAATTTCAGTGTTCATGAAAGGCACTGCTCGCGCCGATTACCGCACAGACTGCCACCAGCCGGCGCGCCGCCCCGCGAAATTAAGCAGTGATGAGGAACACCGGGGCGCCAAGCTTGCCGGCGTAACGAGGCCGGTAGCGCTGGGTGTTGTAAAGGTTTTCGATGTCTACCGTGCGCGGCCCAAGCGCGTGGTCGGGAAGCGGTGCATGGGAGTATCGCCCTTCTCGTATGGCCATCATTCGTCCGTAA
>JBAPOP010000024.1:0-17758 GCA_049279675.1 Candidatus Acidiferrales bacterium | reverse complement strand
CCGGCAAGCGCATTCGCCGCCTCCCGATCCGCGCGGAGGATTTGGCGTAGAAGCGTTCGGCAGCAACTCAGCTGCCGCGTGCCTACTGCCAAATTGATCGCTCGCAAGTGCACTGTCGCTTGGGTTGTCCGCGCAATCAGCCCGGTAACTTGGTAGATTCTTTGTAGGAATCTGCCATGGAAGCCCACACTCGCCCCCCAAAGTGGAAGACTCTGCTAGCCTTCTCGATTATCTATTTCGTCTGGGGATCCACATTCCTAGCAGTTCGCGTTGGCGTCCGCGAAGTTCCGCCGTTGATTTTCGCCGCGATGCGCTTCTTGGCGGCGGGAACCGCTATTTATGTCTGGATGATCGCACGCGGCGAACCCTCGCCGAGCGCGCGCGAATGGAAGTCGGCGTCAATACTCGGCTTCATAATCTTCGTATTCGATTATGGATTCTTGTTCTGGGCTGAGACGCGCGTGCCTTCTGGCCTTGCCGCAGTCATGCTGGCCACGATTCCCGTGTTTATGGCGCTGTCGGAAATCGTATTCTTAAAAACGCAAACGCTCACAGTTCGCCTGGCATTGGCGCTTCTGATCGGAATTGGCGGAGTGGCAGTACTCATGAGCCGCTCGTTGAGTCTCGGCGGCGCGCCGATCGACAGGATGGGCGCTCTCGCGCTCATTTTTGCAGCAGTCAGCTGGTCGGTGGCGGCGGCGCTTTCACGCAAGCTGCCGCACCCGCGCTCCAAAGTCATGAGCTCGGGCACGCAAATGCTGGCCGGTGGAGTATTTCTCGCTTTCATGGCAGCCGCGCTGGGAGAATTTCGTAATTTTCATCCGTCGGCTGTTTCGCGCGAGGTGTGGTTCGCATTGCTCTACCTGATCGTCGCGGGTTCCATCATGGGCTTCACCGCCTACGTGTGGCTCCTCCATCATGAATCGCCGACAAAAGTTGGGACCTACGCGTACGTAAATCCGATTGTGGCCGTGACGGTCGGATATTTTCTCGGCGGCGAAGCGCTGGGCCTGCGAACGGTTCTGGGGACTCTGTTCGTTCTGGTCAGCGTGGTGGTGATCACAACGACGAAAGCGAAGACCCCTGTGAAGAACGAGGCCGAGATTCTCTCAGTCCAAGACGTCGGCTAGCTTCTGTCCGGTTCGTTTCCGAGTGTGCCGCGATACATTTCCTCTCAAATCTGTTGATGAGATAGACTTGGCCTGCTTACCTACATGCCGCTCTCCGCTGGCGATAAACTCGGCCCTTATGAAATCCTCGCGCCAATTGGCGCGGGTGGAATGGGCGAAGTGTATCGCGCTAGAGACGCGCGCTTGAATCGCGACGTCGCGATCAAAATTTCCGGCGAGCAGTTCAGCGAGCGCTTCGAGCGTGAAGCCAAATCCATCGCCGCTCTGAATCATCCCAACATCTGCCAGATTTACGACCTCGGTCCGAATTATCTCGTGATGGAGTGCATCGACGGCGCGCCGATAGTTTCACGCGAGCATCCTCAGCCTCTCCCACCGGCTGAGGCATTGCGGATTGCCAAGCAAATTGCTGCAGCTCTCGAAGCCGCGCACGCCAAAGGGATCATTCACCGCGGCCTCAAGCCGGCGAACATCCTCGCGACTCCGGGCGGCGTCGTAAAGCTTCTGGATTTCGGACTCGCGAAACAGAGTCATAGCAGCGCCGTCGAGGACCTCACCCAATCCCTCGGCGTCACCGAAGTTGGAGCGATCATGGGCACTCCGGCGTACATGTCGCCGGAGCAAGCGGAAGGCAAGCCCGCCGACGCGCGCTCCGACATTTTCTCGTTCGGAACCGTGCTCTACGAAATGCTGGCGGGCCGCCACGCTTTCTCCGGAGGCTCGGCCGCCGCGACAATCGGCGCCATTGTTCACAAAGAGCCGGAACCATTCAGCGCGCCGCCTGCGCTCAAAGCGATTGTGCTCAAGTGCCTCGCGAAATCTCCGGATGCTCGTTTTCAGACAGCCACGGAACTCCACCAAGCGCTCGAAGTAGCGTCCTCAGACGCGCGCACGCGCAGCACCCCTGAATTCGAATGGCGCAAAATTGCTTTGGCCGCTGCGGTCGCTCTGCTTGTGATCGGCGCCATCGGCCTCGGCATTTATCTCAAGGGCGCGAAAACAGGCCAGATTGATTCCATCGCCGTTCTACCTCTTGAGAATCGGAGCAATGATCCCGACGCGAACTACATTTCCGACGGAATCACCGAAAGCATCAGTGACAGCCTGGCGCGGTTGCCCAGTCTGAAAGTGATTCCAAACAGTGCCGCTTCGCACTACAAAGGCAAAGCGATGGATTTCCAAAAGGTCGGCGACGCGCTTGGCGTTCAAGCCGTGCTCACGGGCCACGTCGCGCAGCGAGGCGACGACCTCACAATCGGCGTCGAACTCGACGACGTTCGTAACGGCAAACAGCTTTGGGGCGAACAGTACAACCGCAAAGTGGCCGATCTACTGACGGTTCAGAGCGACATCGCCAAAGCGGTTTCCCGGCAGCTACGCTCGCAACTTTCCGCGGATGACCAGCAGAAGCTGGCGAAAGGCTCAACAGAAAACCCCGAAGCCTATCAGTTCTACCTAAAAGGCAAATACTTCACGAACGAACTCAGTGAGGACGGGTTCCATAAAGGCATCGATTATTTCAACAAGGCTATCGCCGCGGATCCAAATTATGGCTTGGCCTACAGCGGTTTGGCCTTCAATTACATCAATCAAATCGATTGGTACATGCCTCCCAACGAAGCGGGACCTAGAGCCAGAGATGCCGCGAAAAGGGCTTTGGCGATAGACGATACGGACGCTGACGCTCACCTTTCGCTGGCAATTGAAACCCAATGGTACGAGTGGGATTGGACAGCTTCGGAGCGCGAGTTCAAACGCGCCATCGAGCTGAATCCTGACGATTCGGAGGCTCACGGTTACTATTCTTGGTTTTTGGCGCCGATGGGGCGAAACGGAGAGGCGCTCACCGAAGCGAGGCGAGCTCAGCAACTCGATCCGATCTCGTCACTGTCAAATTTCTTCGTCGGATCTGTTTTGCTATTCGCTCGCCAGTGGGACCCGGCGATTGCGCAACTTCGTAAAGCCAAGGAGCTTGACCCGACTTTCTGGTTTGATCCTTGTTTCCTCGGCCGCGCTTATGAGCAAAAGGGAAGGTTGCCGGAAGCGATTGCCGAATTTGAGCACGCGCGCGAATTGGAGAAGGACAATCCCGAGATTTGGTCAAGTTTGGGGCACGCCTACGCGATCTCGGGGAAGAGAGCGCAAGCGCAAGAAGTCCTTGATCATTTGAAAGAGTTATCAGCGCACGGCTACGCCGCGCCATACGACTTCGCAGTCATTTATGCGGGTCTGGGAGAAAAGGATCAGGCATTCGCCTGGCTCGATCGCGCCTTCACCGACCGCTCATACTATTTGGCGGAGTACTTCACCACGGACTCGCGTCTGGATGTCCTCAGCTCCGACCCGCGTTTTGCTGAGCTTCGCCGGAAAATCGGATTTCCAGGCTAGTGTAATCTGATCGCTGCGCGCATCGGCATCGGTGGCGCTCGACCTCGCGTTTTGCTAGAATCCCGATTGAAGGGCTGCATCCTGTGTTTACGGAGCGGCACCGGAGGCTGTTATGAGCGCTGCACCTCGTGCGGGCAACGGCAAAATCACCGTGCCTGACATCGTCGAACGCAAGTCCCGCCGTTTTTCCGATTCAACTTCCACCATCGAAAAAATCATCTGCTTGACGGCGTACGACTATCCGACGGCACGGATTCTCGACGATGCGAATGTGGACATTCTCCTCGTCGGCGATTCGCTCGCCATGGTCGTTCTCGGCTACGACAGCACTCTTCCCGTCACCGTCGATGAAATGTTGCACCACGTTAAGGCAGTGCGCCGCGGCACGCACCACGCGCTCGTTGTGGCCGACATGCCTTACGGCAGCTACCACGCTTCGATCGACGATTCCATCCGCGCAGCTCTGCGCTTTATCAAAGAAGGCGGGGCCGAAGCTGTAAAAGTCGAAGGCGGCGAGCGCCGCATCGAGCTGATCTCGCGGCTTGTCGAAGCCGAAATTCCTGTGATGGGCCACGTTGGCCTTACGCCGCAATCCGTCAACGCACTCGGTGGCTTCAAAGTGCAGGGACGCAGCGCCGATGCCGCGCAACAACTTCTCCGCGATGCACGCGCCGTGGAAGCCGCCGGCGCATTTTCGATCGTCCTCGAATCGATCCCGCGCGAAATTGCCGCGCGCATCACGGAAGAGCTTCATATTCCAACAATTGGCATCGGCGCAGGGCCCGATTGCGATGGACAGGTGCTCGTCATCAACGACGCGCTCGGCTTGACCCTCGGCCATACGCCGAAATTCTCGCGCCGTTACGCGAATCTCTCGGAAATCATCGCGCGCGCTGCCGCCGAATATTGCGACGATGTCCGCAATGGCCGCTTCCCTTCGGACGAGGAGTCGTATCATCTTCCGGCCGAATTGCGCAGCCGTTTCCTCGCCCGCGAACGTGCTTAAACCCTTGAGTCTCTTCGGCCACTAACGTACGCTTCAAACCCTAACTGGGCCGCGAGGGGACCAAATGAACGCAGAAGAATTCCGCACTCTCTATGAATACAATGCGTGGGCGAATCGCCGAGTGATGGAATCGTGCGCCCAATTGAACAACGATCAATTCGCGCGCGACCTCGTCTCGAGCTTCCATTCCGTACGCGACACGCTCGCTCACATCCTCGGCGCCGAATGGCTTTGGCTTGAGCGCTGGCACGGCCGCTCGCATTCAAGTTTGCCTTTTGCGGGAGATTTTTCCGATCTCAATGCCATCCGCGCTCGCTGGGAAGAAGTCGAGCGCGACCTCACCGATTTCGTCGCGTCTCTTACCGATGACGATATCTCCCGCGTCTACGAATACAAGACCACCGAAGGCGTGCCCTATGCCTCGCCCGCCTGGCAAATGCTCCAGCACGTCGTCAATCACGGGACGTATCACCGCGGCCAGATCGCCACGATGCTTCGCCAGCTTGGCAATAAATCGCAGAGCACCGATATGATCGTGTTCTATCGCCAGCGCGCCGCTCAGGCCAAAGCGTGATCTCGCCGCAAACGTTCGCGCTCATCGCAGATTCTTTTTCGTGACTTCGACCTCATGGAAATAATCCGCACGGTCGAATGGATGAAGCAGGTTGCGCGCGACGCGCAGGCCAAAGAGCGTCTCGTCGGTCTCGTTCCCACCATGGGCGCGCTCCATGCAGGCCATCAATCCCTCGTCCGCGCCGCCAGAAAAGAATGCTCGCCCGTCGTTGTCTCTATTTTTGTGAATCCGATGCAATTCGGCCCCACTGAAGATTTCAAGAAGTATCCGAGAAGCATGGAGCAGGACGCCGCGGCTCTCGAATCGCTCAGCGTGGATTATTTGTTCGCGCCTTCCGCAGCCGACATGTATCCCGATGGATTCCGCACGGCTGTCACCGTCGAAGGCTTGGGCGATCGTCTCGAAGGCCGCTCTCGCCCCAGCCATTTTCGCGGCGTCGCAACCGTGGTCCTGAAGCTATTCGAAATCATTCAGCCGCGCTTCGCCTATTTCGGCCGCAAAGATGCCCAGCAAGTGAGAATCATTCAACAAATGGCGGGAGATCTGAATCTCGATACGCAGGTGATCGCGTGCCCGATTGTGCGCGAGCCGGACGGCCTCGCGATGTCGTCGCGCAACGCATACCTATTCGGCGATGACCGGCGCGACGCAACTGTCCTATTCCGTTCTCTCAACGCTATGAAAAAGGAAATTGAGGCAGGCGAACTCGACGCCGCGCGGCTCATCGCAACGATCCGCGGCGTCTTTGACGCGGAACCCGGCGCCGCGCTCGATTACGCTGAAATTGTTGACGCTAATTCTCTCGAGCCCGTAATCCGCTTGCGCAAATCCTGCCTTGCGCTAGTCGCCGCCTTCATCGGCAAGACGCGCCTCATCGACAACGCCCTAATCGAGGAATCCGCCGGTTCCTTCTCGGTCACGCTCTAGCACTTTCTCGAATGGGGGCTAACGATGTCATTCCGACAACGACCCGACGAGGGTCGGAGGAGGAATCTGCATTGTCTTTCTCACCGCGCAAAATCGCACCGGAAGCACACTTCCTGCACGTCCTCCGTCGCGCGAATCACCGCGAAATTCGTGGCCTGCAATTTCCACCGGAGATTTCTCTCGCCGAATCGCCGCACAATTTCCGGCAGCACGAGCTGGTCCACATCGCCTTCCGCAATCGTTATGTGCGGGATCCAGATGTCCTCCGCGTAGTATTCGTTGATGCCGGTCGCAAAAGACGAAACCGCCGCCGCAATTTCGCGATGCAGCACCGCAAGCTCCCACGTTTTCACCACCGGCAGATAAATCGCCGGCTCCTTGCGCGTGAAAATTCCAATTCCACTGGACTGCGCCGGGAAGGATCGAGTTTGCGACGCAAGCGCTTGAAGTACCGCCTGCGCGCGCGGCAAATCGTATTCTTCCGCTACGTGGTAGGAAAAATGAGGAAAGCGCTTCGAATGAATTCCGCGAACGCCGAAGTCCCGCCGCAACTCCTCCCACAATTGCTCGACCCGTTCGCGATCCGCGCCGTCGAGGAGTGAAACGATGCCCTGCACGCTATCCCGCCGCGCCTTGCTCCAGCGCCTTCAACACATCGGCAGCGTGGCCTTTTACCGAAACGCTGTCCCAGATCTTCCGAATCTGGCCGTCTTTGCCAATCCAGAACGTCATTCTCACGATTCCGAGATACGATTTCCCAAGAAATCGCTTCATCCGCCGCGCGCCGTACGCTTCAATGGCCTTAAACTCCGGATCCGAAAGCAGCGGAAAGTTCAGTTTGTGCCGCTCTTTGAATTTCGCCTGCGTCGCTACGCTGTCTGCGCTACAGCCGATAACGACCGCGTGCAGCGCGTCGAATTTCTTTTTTGCGTCCCGAAACTCGGTCGCTTCGTTGGTTCAGCCCGGCGTCAGCGCCTTCGGGAAAAAATAAAAGATCACGTTCTTGCCGCGATAGTCGGCGAGCGCGACCTCGCCGCCGTCGTCCGCAGGCAGGCGGAACGCCGGCGCCTTTTCCCCTTCTTTCAGCGTGGCCATGCGCCTACACCTCGCCCAGAACGCGTTTGAGAATCTCGTTCACCGCTTGCGGATTCGCCTGCCCGCGCATTTCGCGCATCACCTGCCCCACGAAAAACTTGAAAACACCTTCATTGCCGGCCTTGTACTTCGCCACATTCTCCGGATTCTTCGCGACAATCGCGCGCGCGACACCCTCAATCGCGCCGGTATCGCTGATTTGCGAATATCCCTCGGCCGCAATGATCTCGGCAGGCGCTTTACCGCTCTCAAACATCCGCGCGAATACTTTCTTTCCCGTCGAGCCCGTAATTTCTCCCGACTCGATCTTTGCCAAGAGTTCTGCAAGAGCCGCCGGCGACACAATCGAATCGCCGATCTCTTTGTCGGTGTCGTTCAATCGTCCCAAAAGCTCTGTCGAAATCCAGTTGGCCGCAGCTTTCGCCGGCGCGCGCGCGCGAACCGCCGCTTCAAAGTAATCGGCAAGCGCGCGCGACGCGGTCAGGACCCCGGCGTCGTACGCAGTCAGCCCAAACGCGCTGATAAATCGCGCCCGCCTCGCAGCCGGCAATTCCGGCATTTCGGCCCGCACCTGCTCCTGCAGTTTCGCGTTCACGCGCACGGGCAAAAGATCGGGATCAGGAAAATAGCGATAATCGTGCGCGAATTCCTTCGAGCGCATGGGCTCCGTGCGCCCCGTTGCGGAATTGTAAAGCCGCGTCTCTTGCGGAATCGTCCCGCCCGATTCAATCACGCCGATTTGCCGTTCGATTTCATGCTCCAGCGCGCGCTGCAGGAAGCGGAACGAGTTCAAGTTTTTCACTTCGGCCTTCGTCCCGAATTTCTCCGCGCCGCGCAATCGCACACTCACGTTCGCGTCGCAACGCAGCGACCCTTCCTCCATGTTGCAATCGCTCACTTCGGTGTAAAGAAGTATTTGTTTCAGTGACGTGAGATACGCATGCGCTTCCGCAGGCGCGCGCAAATCCGGCTCCGAGACAATTTCGATCAACGGCGCGCCGCAGCGATTGAAATCAATGTAGCTATAGCGGTCGGAATCATCGAAGCCCTCGTGCAAGTTCTTCGCCGCGTCTTCTTCCATGTGAACGCGCGTGATCCCGATTCGCTTCGCCGCGCCCGCCACGTCCACTTCAAGCCAGCCGCCCGTCGCCAGCGGCAGCTCGTACATCGAAATCTGGTAGCCCTTCGGCAAATCAGGATAAAAATAATTCTTGCGCGCGAACCGCGAGCGTTCCTGCACTTCGCAGTTGAGCGCAATCGACGCCCGCAACGCGAGTTCGAGCGCCTTCGAATTCAGCACAGGCAGCGCGCCCGGCAGCCCCAGGCATACCGGGCACGTGTTCGTATTCGGCGGATCGCCAAAGCGCGGCGAGCACGCGCAGAACGCTTTCGTCGCTGTCAAAAGCTGCGCGTGGACTTCGAGGCCGATAACGGCCTCGTACTTCGCCAGCACCTCCGGCGCGATGCCCGCTCCCTCTGTGGTCGTTTTCGCCATGAGAAAGCGGGAATTATAGCATCCGCCGCGCTACTCGCCGCCCCACACGTATTTCATCCCCAGCCGCCAATTCAGCCCCAGCGCGGGATATCCGACGGCGTCCTGATACCGCCGGTCGAACAAATTCTCGACGCGCCCGAGCGCCGAAAGCTTTCGCGTGAAGTGATAGCTAGTGCCGAGATCCCAACGCACGTAGCTCGGATTGCTTGTAATCCCCAATCCGAGATAGTCACTGTCGGTGCGCCGGCCAACGTAATAGCCTGCGAGATTCCAATTCATTCGATGGAAATTCGCATTCGCGATGAGCGTCGCCGAGTGCAGCGGTCTCTTCGCGAGGCGATTTCCCGGCGCCAGAGTCGGATCGTAGTAATTTGGCGACGCGATCACCAGCGTGTCATCGTACGTGTAGTTTCCGCTGATGTGCAGCCACCGCGTCACCTTTGTTTCGAACTTGCTGTTTGCGCCAAACGCGCGTGCTTTGTCCGTGTTGAAAAATTGGCCCGTGCCATAGGGGCACGCGGTGGTCGGCGGGAGCGACGCGAAGCTGACGATGTCGGTGAAATCGTTGTGAAAATAGTCGACCGAAATTCGGAAACGATCGCTCGCCAGCACCTGGTCCGCGCCCCCGTGAATCGTCGTGCTTTGCTCCGGCATCAAATTCGGATTGCCCGGATCGCACGGGTCGTTGGAAAAGGAGTCGAAGAAATCCGGCTCTTTGATGCCTTCGCCATAGGAAACGCGTAGCCGCGTCGCGCCCCAGAAATCGTGGCCGTAGCGCAGTGCGTATGCAATGCCCGCTCGCGGCACCACGCGCGTGCCGAAACTCGCATTCGCTTCCGCGCGCCCGCCCGCCGTCGCCGTCACGCGCCGTCCGAATTGATAGCGCACCTCCACGTAGCCAGCCTGATTGTTTCGCCGCGAGTCCGGTCCGCCTTCGGCGCCGTTCTCGACTTCGTACATGTAACCGGCAGACACGCCGCCGTGCGGAAAAAGATAGGTGGCTTGGTCCTCGAAGTTTGCGCGATTGTACAGATTGTACGAGTTGCCGAACGAATTGATGTACGCCTCTTGAATCCGCGCGTCCGTCGCACGCAGTTCGTTCTGCCAGTGATCGCCCGCCATGAAATCCCACGTGATGCCGGCTGCGAGATTATGCAGGTCGTCGTGATCTGTGAGACTTGGCGGAAGGAAAATCGTCTGCCCAGGCACGCCCCCATCGCTTTCCGCCTCTCGCACCGTCAATCGCAGCGTGTCCGTGTCCGAGAATTTCCAGCCGAAATTTCCAGCGAAAGGCACATCGCGAAAATAATCGTTCGGTCCCTGGCCGCCAGTCGCAAAATAACCTCCCGACGCGGAATAATCGAACCGCCCCGCGACTCCGCTCAATTGCACGTTGCCCAAGCCCGTTCCGAAAGTTCCGCCTTCCCCGGTAAGTTCCAACTCGGGAGCCGTAGTCGTGCCGCGATGCGAGAAAATCTGCACAACGCCATCAACCGCGTCGGAGCCGAAAAGCGCGCTCGACGCTCCGTGCACGATCTCGATCTTGTCCACGCTTTGGAGGCTGTAATTCTCGAGCTCGATCGCGCCTCCTGGTTCGTTCATCGGAATGCCGTCCACGAGGAACTTTGTGAAATTCGAATCTCCGCCGTCGAGAAAATACGTCGTGACGCCGCCCTCCGGCCCGAGGCGCGAAAGCGCTGCGCCCGATTCGCTCGCGATCACGGGTGCCAGCCACATCGCGTCGAGTTGGGCAATGTCGTCCTTCGTAACTACGTCCACCGGCGCCGAACTGTCCGTGCCGAGCGTTGGCTCTGCCGCTGCCGTGACGACGACGCTGGCTGCGAGCTTTTCAAGCGCGAGCTTCGCGTTCAACTCGCGCGACTCGCCAGCAACGAGCGTCACGATTTCTTCCGTACGCGCGAACGATGGAGCGGAAACCACGGTGCGATAGCGCCCCGGTGCGAGCGTGAGAGAAAAGTGTCCCGCGGCGTCGCTCTGTGTTTTTGCCGCGACATTTTTGTTTTTTTGAGGTTCCTCGTACTTGATTGCGTTGATGGTGACGTTGGGAATTGCCGCGCCGCTTGGATCCGTAAGATTGCCTGTCAGAGTGGCGCGCGCTTCCGTCTGTGCAAATGAAACCACGGGCAGGGAAACTGCCAGGACAGAAATAACAGCCAATGCCAGCCAGCTAGTTTTCATTGATTCCTCCTCTCCCTCTCGCGCGGGAGTTGAAGGTTGTCCCAACGCGGCGCATCGAGATGTGCTCTCGATAGCCGAATCGGGATTGAGGCTCCGTCGGTCTCCTGGCTTGGCGGCAGTATCGTTGAGCGCGGCCTTCCCATTCCGGCGCCGATTCGAGGGATTCGAATCAGCGAGCGAAACAGTGGTGCGCGCCCGGCAATTTCCGCCTTACAGTCGCGCGGCGGCGACGGCTTTTCACCGTCTTCCCGTGCACGGAGTCTCGGTAATTGTGAACGGCGCGCGAAACCTGCGCAAAACGCAGGCTGCATGCGCCGCGGGAACTTTGCTTCTTCTCTTTGCTGCTTACTCTTTCCTTCTCTTTGCCTACTTCCGTATTGCTCGTCGAACTCGAATTTTAAATCTCAAATGCGAAATTTAATTACTCTTGGTTGCAAATCTGAAATGTCAAATTTGAAATCTGAAATTCTTCGTCTTAAGCATTCGATCGGCCGTCCGAATCTGCATCATCGCAAACCTCGCTACTCCAACCTCTCGCCTCTTCCATTCGCATCACGCAGCAGAACGCGCGGCTTTCCGCCCGGGCGAATCTCCACGTCGAGCGGCGCGGCAAACACATCCTCGAGAATATCGCGCTGATAAACTTCTCTTGGCGTGCCGGTAATTTCGCATTTTCCGCGATGCAGCAGCACGATGCGGTCGGAAAATTCCGCCGCAAGATTCAGCTCGTGTGTGACGACCACTACCGTGTAGCGATTCTCATCCACGAGCCGGCGCAGCCGCCGCAGCAATTCCACTTTGCCGCCGATGTCGAGGTGCTGCGTGGGCTCGTCGAGAAGCAGGAGCGATGGCTGCTGCGCCAGCGCACGCGCCAAAATCACTCGCTGCTTTTCACCGCCGGAAAGCTGCTCCATCCAGCGATCGCGCAGTTCGGTCGCGCCCACCTGCGAAAGCGCATTTTCCGCCATCACGCAATCTTCTTTGGATTCAAATCGCAGCCGCTTCCCATAAGGATAGCGGCCTTGCAATACGTATTCCCACACGCGCAATGGAAATAGCAGCGCGCTTTCCTGCTGTACGAGAGCAATTCGCTGCGCACGCTCGCGCGGATCGAGTTGGCTCGGTTCCTTGTCGTCCACACGCACGAAACCGGAGAGCGGCTTGCACAGCCCGGCCAGAAGTTTGAGTAGCGTGGATTTGCCGCTGGCGTTGGGGCCAAGAATCGCGACAATCTCGCGCCGCCGCGCTTCGAATGATACGGGTCCGAGCGCGAACTTCGGCGCGCCGCGCTCCGTCACGGAGTACGCGTAGCTCGCCTGCTCAACGGTCAGGCGAATGTCGCTCGCCGGCGCGGCTGGATTTCCGCCGCGCGGAGCATTCTCGATGCGCGCGCCATGCGCGTTCATCGCACCCTCCGCCGCAAGAGATAAATGAACACGGGCGCGCCGACAATCGCCGTCATCGCACCGACCGGCAATTCCGTTGGTGCAACCACGGTGCGCGCGAGCGTGTCCGCGAGCACGATCGCGATCGCGCCACCGAATGCCGACGCCGGAATCAGCACGCGATAGTCCGAACCAAACATCATTCGCATCACGTGCGGCACGAGCAACCCGACGTATCCGATCGCCCCGCTCACCGATACGGCGAGGCCCGTAAGCAGCGATGCGGAAATATAGACAACGATTTTCACACGCGCCACGTTCACGCCGAGATGACGAGCTTCCTGCTCGCCGGTCAAAATCAAATTCAGATCTGAAGCGGTTGTGTAGATCGCTCCCGCCGCCGCGATCATCACGACGAAGAGAAAGCTGATCGAAATCTGCGGCGGCGTTGCGAGATCGCCCATCAGCCAGAACGCCATGCCGCGAAGATCGCGCCCGCTCAACGTGGTCATCAGGAACATGATCACGGCCGAAAGAAACGACGCTGAAATAATTCCCGCGAGAAGCAGCGTTGAGCTGTCGAGTTGCCCGCCGCGGCGTCCGAGAAAATAAACAGCCGCGATTGTCGCGGCCGCGCCTGCAAACGCCGCGCCTTGCATGGCCAGCGGAAGGTGCGGCGCCACGATCAAGCTGATGATCGCGCCGAGCGCCGCGCCCGTCGAAACGCCGAGAACGTACGGATCTGCCAGCGGATTTCGCAGCAGCGATTGAAATCCGGCTCCCGCCACCGCGAGTGACGCGCCCACGACGATGCCCATCGCGATACGCGGCAGCCGCAATCCAAAAATCACGAGCCGAAAATCAGACGGAATCTGATCCATCTGGCCGCGCGCGCCGTGGTAAAGCGTCGTGACAACCGACGTTATCGACATCGGATACGCGCCAAGCCTGAGCGAAATCACCATCGCGACGAACAGCGCGCTCGCCAAAATCCCGCAAACTCCTATGATTCTTCGAGGCGTCATCGGCTGCATCACTGCGCCTTCCCCGCGGCTGAATTTTCGAATGCCGACGGGTGCAACTGTTTGGCGAGAATCTCGATGGCATCAATCAAACCCGGTGAAGGACGGTCCACTTCGCCGCTGACGAGCGCGATGTTGCCCTGCTTTACCGCGTTGAGGTCGCGCCAGGCCGGGCGCGCGCGCAAGTCGGAGAGTGCCGGAACTTCATCGCCATGGTCGCCGACGAAAATCAAATAGTCGGGTTGTGAGTGAACGACGGATTCGAGACTCACGTGCGGCCAGTCCTGAGTCGTCTCCACCACCGATTCCGCGCCCGCGCGCCGAAGCGCATCGGCGATGAACGTGTGCGGCCCAATCGAAATTAGCGGATTGTCCCACACGACGAAAAGGACGCGGGAACGCGGTTGGCCTGCGAGCACCGTTTGCACCGCGGCGAGCCGCGCCTGCAAACGCGCGACAAGCTCGCGGCCTTGCTGCGCGACGCCAAGAATGCCAGCAAGATGCTCGATGCCAGCGAGTAAGCCGTCAATCGTGTGCGGATCGGTAGAGTAAACAGGCACGCCGAGGTGCTCGAGCGCGTCGGCGGTCTCGGGGCGATTGATCGTGGTTGTTGCAAGAACGAGATCGGGCTTGAGTCCAACGATTGCTTCGAGGCTCGGGCTAATCACTGAGCCGACGTGCGGTTTCGCTCGTGCGTCGGCGGGGACGTCGCAATAATCCGTGTCGCCGGCAAGCCGCGATTCCGCCCCCAACGCGTAAATCGTCTCCGTGAGATTCGGCGCAAGCGAAACGATGCGGCGGACTTCGGCGGGCACAGTGACGTGACGGCCGGTTTCATCGACAACGACATGCGATTCGCGCGTCGAATGCGGGGATACCGGCGTCGAATCTTGCGTCGCGCGCGTAGACGCGGCAGCGTGTGCCGCGAACAAACCAGTCGCGAGCGTCAAAGCGACGAATCCAATTTGCCACGCGTGAACTTTTCGATTCAAAAAACTCTGCTCCAATAAAAAAGCCCCACGAGAAAATGGGGCTTCGTTCCGCTCCCTCTCTCGCGAAGGGTCCGGGCAAATGCAGGCAGGGGCAGGTGTCCTGACTTTCGGTCCTTCCGTAGCCGCGCCAAAATATTCCGTGCGGAACTTTCATTTACGGAAGCAAGGGCGCTGTGCGGTCCGTCAAATGTGTAACGGAACGGCCCTTCCCGGTTCGCTCGCAAAATATTCGCGAAACCAGTGGGCGATCGCACTTCACAGCGCCGGCCGATTACAGTGGCGGGACCGTGGCCGATTCTCACGGCCTTCCCGTTCCCCCGGCCAAATCAATTTTCATTCGCAGTCTATGCGGCGCAGCGCGCGGTGTCAACCGCGCGTCGCGCTTCAATCACGAATCTCAATCGCAAGTCGTGAGAAATTTGCTCCTTCCCCGAGGAAAAACTTGGAAGCGGCGACTCAAGGAATCGCGTAGGAACCGGCGCACGCCATGTCGTTGCCAGTGGGTGTAGGCGGTGGAACTGTACATGTGCCCGACCCCGTGATGCCTTTTGCCACGCCAGTCCCGCCCACAATTTTATAAGTCAACGTTCCCACGAGCGTTACCCGGTTACGAACGGGGGAAACTCTTTGGTAGATCATATTAATCTGATCGCCGTTGGCGAGCGCTCCGATCATGACGCCCCAGACTTTAATTGCAGTAGGGGTGGTTTCCCCGTAACCGGAATACTTCAAGCCTGTGATCGCAACTCCATTGATCTGCGCGGTCGTTGTGCCTGTCGATGTAAAGACTTGGGATGTGGGCGTGATGTCTTGACTAACAATCACCGTGCCGCTGTGTATCGTGAACGCGCCCGGCGCTTGCGCGAACGATGTCGCAGCCGCGAGAGCAAATAGCGCGCACGCGAAGGCAATCTTAAGCCTCATATTTTCCCTCCAGGAAAATTTGGACTCACAAAATCGCCACAGGCTGCTCCAAATCGCGGATTGTGTCAACAGTGACGTGCATCACTTCTTGATGAAGCCACGTCAACCGCACGGTTCTGTAAGCACGCCGTGGCGCCGCAGTTCGAACGCGAGAATTCTGCCGGCGGCGGGCGTGTCAATGTGCCAGTGCATCTCGTCGATCCACCAGCGGCCTTCGATTTCGATCAGGGTGTAGCGCGCAACAAAATGATCGCCGCCAGAGGTTTCGAGCTTTAGCTTGATCTCGGCGCGCGAAAGCGTTTCGATTTCGCTCTCTTTGCGGATGGACGTCGCGCGGAACATCGCGCCGTGAGCGCGAACCGCGGCTTCGAAATTGTCGAATGGGACTTCGCTGCGGTAGCGCGGAGAGAAGAGCGCGTAGGCAACGCGCGTTTCGCCTTGAGTGAGCGCGTCGAGCTGCTGCCGAATCACTCCTTCGGCGGTGTTCGCATCGCGGGGCATGTCGGCGACGGTGTTCATGCGCGCGAGAAACCACGTCGTCAGCGAGAATGCGGCGAAGCTTGCCGCGAAGAGCACGGCGAGCCGCCGAGGCAAAAATGAATTTGCGTGGCGCGGCCTCCCGCGGAGCGTTGGCGGAGAAAAAGTTGCCGCGGGAGGTGCGCCGGCGGATTGAGGATTCGTGCTGTCAGGTTCATCCATGTTTGTTTGATTTGTCCATGGAGGGGCGCGAGCCGAAATTGTTTCGAGCGAATTCAGCGCGCTAGCGGTTCTTCCACTTCGGCGCGCGTTTTTCCACCAGCGCGCGCAGGCCTTCCTGCGAATCTTCGAGATCGGAAAGCTCGTTCAAGAAAATCTTCATTGAATTTCGCACGCCATCGCGCAACGAAAGCCCCATGCTGCCGAGAATCGCCCGCTTCGCCATCGTCAGCACCGGCCCGGACTGCGCCGTAACTTTCGCAATCAAATCGTTCACGGTTTTCTCAAGCTGATTTTCCGGCACGAGTCGATTGACTAGGCCAAGCTCGAAAGCTCGCTCTGCCGTCATCGTTTCGCCGGTGAGCACCAACTCGAGCGCGACCTTCGGTCCGAGAATGTAGGGAAGAATCACGGCGGAAAGCGGCGGAAAAACGCCGAGCTTGATTTCAGGCTGCGCGAATCGCGCGCGCGGCGTGGCGACGACGAGATCGGCGAGCGCCGCCAACTCCGAGCCGCCGCCAAACGCCGGGCCGTTGATGACGACGAGCACCGGCTTCGCCGTGTCCATCATCGCGATGAATGCGTTGTGAAATGCGTCGAGGAGTTGGAAGACGCGGCGCGGCGTGTACTCGCCGAGTTCAATGCCGCCGCAAAAAGATTTCGAGGCCGAGTCGAGAACGACGAGCTTGATTTCGCGAATGTCTCCGAGCTTGTTGATACCAGCGGTGAGCTCGTTCAGCATCCGCTCGTTGAGGAGATTGTGTTCGGGCCGGTCGAGAGTGAGGTGCGCGACTTCGCCGTCAATGCGATAGCGGACAAATTGGAATTCTTCAACGCTCGGAAGACGCAGCGTTGAAGCCGTCCCGATCATGCTTCCTTCGCGTTCGCGCTCGACTTGCATACGGTCCCTCTATCGCCCCCAAGCTTAGACCGACTCCACTTCGACCGCCATGCCCAAGCCGCCAGAAACGCACAAAGTAGCTAACCCCCTCCGGCCGGTTTTTCCGTCGCGGCGAAGCTCGCAAATGAGAGTGGTGAGAATGCGCGCGCCGGTGCAGCCGATGGGATGTCCGATGGCGATCGCGCCTCCGTTGGGATTGAGGCGCTCGCGCTGAAAGTGGAGATCGCGATCGCAAGCGAGCACTTGCGCGGCGAAGGCTTCGTTCAATTCGATGGCGACGTAGTCATCCAGGCGAGTGCCCGTGCGCGCGGTGAGTTTGCGAATTGCCGGGACGGGGCCGATGCCCATGACGCGCGGGTCGACCGCGGCGAGCGTTGCGTCCACAATGCGCGCGAGAGGCTTGAGGCCGAGCTCGCGCACTTTTTCTTCGCTCGCCAGGACGAGGGCCGCGGCGCCGTCGGTGATGCCGCTCGAATTTCCGGCGGTGACGGTGCCGGTCTTGCTGAATACGGGCGGTAATTTCGCAAGCGACTCGAGAGTCGTGTCGGCGCGGACGTGTTCGTCCTTCTCGATGCGGATGATGTTGCCCTTTTTGTCTTTGCGTTCGATGGGAACGATTTCCGCCAAGAAGCGGCATTCGGCGAGCGCGCGAGCGGCGCGGCGCTGGCTTTCGAGCGCGAATTCATCCTGCTCGGTGCGCGAAATCTTGTATTGCTTGGCGAGAAGCTCAGCCGTTTCGCCCATCACCATTTTTGAAATCTGGCAGAAGAAGCCGTCGCGATACATCGCGTCCACGAGCGGCTGATTGCCCATCTTGAATCCCCAGCGGCCTTCGAGCAGATACGGCACGCGGCTCATGGATTCGGCGCCGCCCGCGACGATGATTTCCGCTTCGCCCGTAAGAATTTGCTGGCGGCCGAGTGCGACGGCGCGCAGGCCCGACGCGCACGCCATGTTGACCGTGAAGCCGGGAACGTCGTCGCCGAGTCCGGCGCGCCACGCGATTTGCCGGCCGGGATTCGGG
>JBAPOP010000023.1:0-16458 GCA_049279675.1 Candidatus Acidiferrales bacterium | reverse complement strand
AGTCGGGTTACAGGACATTTGATGTGGTGCTTCACTTCTCCGATTAATGCGTCAATCAGGAGCTAACTTCACCGCTCATCGAAATTGGAACCGACGTGCTTTACCGGGGTGCGATTACGTTTCGATTTTTCACGCGGCTTCGAGAGTAAGCTCTGGATTGACTCCTTTTCGCCGTGATGAGCATCGGAAAGGTGTGCGTTACGATCACTCGCGGTGGAAGACGCACAGAAATCGCATCTTGTAAGGAGCAACTATGAGAGGGATCGTTTTTTTGCTGGTGTCAGTTGCGACGATGACTGGCGTTGCGGCCTCGATGGCCCCTGCATCTGGAAATGCTGATGACGTGGCCGCGCCGTGGGTCACAGAAAAGCCCGCTGGATATCGTGATTGGAAGTGGATCTCCTCGGCCCATGAAGCGGGCAAGCTCAATAGTTTGGGGGCTGTTTTGGGCAACGAAGTAGCGATCAAGGCCTACCGGGAAGGGACGGTCCCCTTTCCTGATGGCACAATCATTGCCGCTTTGCACTACAGTCACTCTCCGTCGGAGGAGAATGACAAGATCTTCGGCCAGGCACAATCTTTCGTACCTGGTTCCCCGACAAACGTTCAGTTTATGGTTAAGGACTCAAAAAAGTACGCCGCGACGGGAGGCTGGGGGTTTGGTCATTTCAACGCAAATGGAAAACCTGTGGATGCGGCGTTTATGAAACCCTGCTTTCCCTGCCACGAGCAGAATAAAACCCACGACCTTGTTTTCACGCAGTACGCTCCTTGATTTATTCCAACGGTTCTTCGGGCGCCATCTTTGGCAAGTGGCAGCATGACGAAGAATGCGACCCGCGTCGCCGAGCCGATCATAATTACACGCTGGGTGTCAGTGAACGGTAAGTCGCCTTACCGGAGATTTGGAGCAGTACCTCGCTTCTCCGGTAAGCGGGGCGATAACGCCCGATGGCAGCATCCGGTTTCCGAACGTGGCCGGTCACGCGAAGCTGGCAGGTGCCTTTAGAAGGAGAGCCCTATGAGATGGATCGCTTTCTTATTTATTGCAGCAGTTGGCGTACTCACACCCATCTCCACCGCGTTTGGTCAAGCCGATGAACGGGCCTCCCCGATTTTTGGAATCAAAATCCCCCGCGAATACCGCGACTGGCCTGTGATCTCAGTGGCGCATGAAGCAGGCGACAACAACGATTTGCGCGCGGTTCTCGGCAATGACATCGCGATGAAGGCCTACCGGAAAGGGACGCTGCCTTTCCCGGACGGCGCCATCATCGCGCGCCTCGCTTGGGTGTACACCGCGTCGGAAAAAAACGACAAAATCTTTGGCCGCCAACAATCTTTCGTTCCTGGGCCCGCCATAAATGTGCAGTTCATGGTCAAGGACTCAAAAAAGTACGCGGCGACAGGCGGTTGGGGATTCGCCCAGTTCAAACTCGGCAAGCCCGATCCTACGGCGAAGATCGAGACCTGCTTCCCCTGCCACGAGCCTGGCAAGGCTCACGACTATGTCTTCACCTATTACGCACCTTGATACAAAGAATCGAAGCCTGAGATGTAGAGGCCAGCCAGAGGTAATTTTCGGATGCGGTCGCGAAGTCCCGATTAGTCGGGGTGCCGGAGATTAAGCCCCAGTTTCCGATTAATCGTTCATTGAAGGGTAACCCGTTGGGAAAGCAGTCATAGTGCCGGCTTCTCGATTAGATTTTGCATGGATGCACAGCTTTACGGAAAGCCTGGCGGAATCCATTTATCGGCGCGCTCCAAATCTCGATTCAACCGACTCTCCATCGTCTTCGACATTCGGATAAACCAGTTCGGGCGCACAGCCAATACCCAACCGACGAAGGACCAAGGAATCATAAGCAAATATAGAGCTGCGCTCCTGTGAAAGGCCCACTTGCAAAACATCAAGATCAGGAAAGCTTCCCCCAGCCAGATCAGGGCGAAAATTATCACGAATTTGGCGCTGCCCCCCAACCACTGTTCTCTCGGATTGGGTCTATCTGCAGTCATTCTTCTGATATTACACCCGGCATGAAGAAAATTCTGCCGCGACAACCAGCTTCTTTATTCGGACGTTGGCTTCGCGCCTGGAATGCGCTTTCTCAGGAATTTGATCTGGCCATCGTGGTTGGATTCGTGTTCGGCGACATGAAACCATTTGGCGTAGTTGTTAGCCGAGAAGTTGCCGTCCGTAACCAGCGTCGCTAACCACTTATCGTCGCGCTTGCGAAATTCGGCAAGGCTCTTCTCTCGAGCTTGATGCAGAGCATCGAGGTAATAGTCGAGACTGTTTCCCTTAATTGCCTTGCGTGCTGGCTCTCCGAGGTTCATGGGAATCTCCCACTTTCTCTTCACCTCGTCGGACCACGAATCCCACTTCATCCCGCCAAAAGTGTTCATCTGATAGTAAGTTTCGGTGGCCGCGAGATGCAGGAGCAGCGCGCCAATGGTGTTCGCATTGGCATCCAGCAGAAAGTCAAGATCCTGTTGTGACAGGCCCTTCACGTTATTTACAACCTGCTCGCGAGTGAAAGCCAGCATGGATGTCAACGTTCCGACCTCGGGCGTGAAGCCCGATTGCGGTCCGACAATCCATGCGTCTTCCGCAGCGTTGGCTGAGACTGGAAGTACGGCAAGTGTGGAGAGTCCAACTGCCATTCCGACGCCGCCCTTCAAAAAGTTGCGCCGAGTGGGCTTACATTCGAGTTCGAGCATCAAATTTCCCTCCTTGGGAGACGCCGTTTGTTCGAGGGATGATACTGCAGTGCAATCACGTGTCGCGATCGATTTCTTCAATGTCGCGATTCTGTGGCGCAAGTGGAAAGCTCTTTGGGAAAAGCATCGACTTTTCCGCTAAAGCCTGTGTCCGAGAGGAACCCGCAATGAAATTATACAAATGCCTGCTGGTCTTTGGTCTGATCGGTGCGCTGCTTGTTCTCCTGGCCGAAAGAGTGCGGGGCGGTACGGAACGGTTCGCGCCCAACAGACTGTGTCCAACGAACGAGACGCGCAACGCGATTTTGATTTTCTCGTTGGCTCCTGGAAATTTCACCTGAAACGATCGAAGCGGCGGTTGGCAGGCTCCACCGTATGGGTCGGATCCGACGGGAGCACGGTCTGCCGGAAGGTCTTGGACGGTCGTGCGGAAGTAGAAGAGATGAACGTAGAAAGCGCGGACACGCAAATTCACATGCAGGGTTTGGCGCCGCGGCTTTACAACCTGCAGTCACGTCAGTGGAGCATTTACTGGGCAAACGCGGCCGATGGAGTCCTAGAGCAGAATCCCATGGTTGGGCGGTTTAGCGAGGGACAAGGGGAATTCTATAACCAACATGTGTCCGAGGCTATGCCCGATTCCTCTGGACAGGCGTCACAACAAGTTCGCCACGCTTCGAACAGTCGTTTTCTGCCGATGGGGGAAAACATGGGAGACGAATTGTATAACTGACCAGACTAGAGAGAAGCCGTAGCGATACGCGGGTGAAGGAGAAAGACAAAACTCGCGCACTTCGCGGCGAAGGGTACGGCGCTGGCATATCCACTCAAAACTCCACCCTCTTAGCGCGCCATTCCTCGGCAGTGATCTCCCATATTTCCGCCATGAGCCGGCCGGATACGTAGTCGCGCTCCTCGGAGGAGATAACGCGCATACCCGTCTTCTCCGAGATGCGTCGCGAGGCGATGTTTGCGATGGCCTTTGGCGCGCGCAGAACCGGGAAGCCGAGAACGTCGAACCAGTAATCGTTCACTGCAACGACGGCCTCGGTCATCAGGCCGCGTCCGTGCCATGGAAGCCCGAGCCAGTATCCACGGTTGTCCAAATCTCCTTTGTATAGACCTATGACTCCAATATGCGAGTCTGGCGATTCCTTCAATCGCAAAGTCCACTGCCACTCGTCGCCGCGCGCGATATTTGGAAGCGCCTCGTCGCGATAGTAAGTGAGCGCTCGACCGGCGGGATACGGCCATAGAACTTTTGAAGTGAGGAACTTCACGATCTCCCATTGCGGAAAGAGTCGCTGTGTTTGTTCGGCGTCGGCGAGCTCGAGCGGGCGGAGCAGGAGACGTTTGGTTTGAAGTTCAACTGACATCGAAAGATCTTATCGCAAAACTCGAAAGACCGGGATTCAGTGGGGAAATCTTCTAACATCCGATGCTGCTTATCGCGGACGGCTGTTCCAAAAGATTTCTGAAAATATTCTTCTCGTGAGGCCGTATATTGCAGGTGTGCGCATCCGACTCGCTCTAACTCTGCTGCTGAGTGTTGTATTCGTTGCGGTCGGCCCGAGCCGGAGCTCCGATCTGGCCCTGGTTGGCGCGAAGATTTATCCGTCGCCGACTGAACCGACAATCGAAAACGGCTCGATCCTTATACACAACGGTCAGATCCTTGACGTTGGACCAAGCCGCACGATCAAAATCCCTCGAGACGCAACGATAATTAATTGTAAAGGCCTCGTTGTGACGGCGGGTTTCTGGAACAGCCACGTCCATATTTTCACCCCCGGTCTTCTTCACATACGCGACTCCCGTAGCGCCGAGTTAGACGAACAGCTGGATATGATGTTTAACCGTTGGGGCTTTACCACCGTGTTCGACATCTCCTCAGTTCTCGACAACACGATCGCGCTCCGCAATCGAATCGATAGCGACGAGCTTCGCGGTCCGCACATTCTTACTGTGGGCGGGCCGATTTGGACGATCGAACCAATTTACGTGCGCGATTTTCTGAAGGAACAGCAAATCGCTATCCCATACACCGAAACCCCCGAGCAGGCGATAGCTCTGGTGCGCGATCATGCCGCGAAAGGCGCCGATGGCATCAAGCTGTTCGCCGGTTCTTATCAGGGCGACGGCAAGGTGGCGATCCTGCCGTCGGCCATTGCGAAGGCAGCGGTCGCGGAGGCGCATCGCCACCACATGCCGGTGTTTGCGCATCCGCAGAATTCGGAAGGCGTGGAAGTCGCGTTGGACAGCGGCGTGGATGTGCTCGCGCACACGGTTCCGCAATCACCGCCATGGACGCCTGATTTCGTCGCGCGATTAAAGAGCGCGAACATATCGCTGATACCGACGCTGACGCTATTTGATTTTGAGGCGCGCAAGGGGAACGGTTCCGGCCAGGAACGCGAAACTTGGATCGCCCAAATGGTTGCGGAGCTGCGTGCTTACTCGCAGGCAGGTGGAGACATCCTGTTTGGGACTGATATCGGCTACATCAACCATTACGATACCGCGATGGAATTCACTTTGATGTCGCAGGCGGGAATGAGTTTTCAGCAAATTCTTGCATCGCTCACCACGAATCCGGCGCGGAAGTTTGGATATTCCGACCGCAGAGGCCGCATCGCGAAAGGAATGGAAGCCGATGTCGTGATCCTAAGCGCCGATCCTTCGACGGACTCTACGGCATTTTCGAAGGTGCGCTACACCATCCGAACCGGGAAGGTCATCTACCCACGTAAGTGAAATCCTAAATATCTCGATAACGCATCAGCGCCATCGTGCGAGCAATCAGATCAGAAGGAGACGCAATGCAGAAGCGCAAACTGGGAAAAAGCAATTTGGAGGTTTCGGCGCTTGGGCTCGGCTGCATGGGAATGAGCTTTTCGTACGGCCCGCCGAAAGACAAGATGGAGATGACCGATCTTCTACACGCTGCGGTGGAGCGCGGAATCACTTTCTTCGATACGGCGGAGGTGTACGGGCCGTTCACGAACGAGGAACTTGTGGGCGAAGCGCTTGCGCCGTTTCGCGGGAAAGTGGTGATCGCCACAAAGTTTGGATTTGATCTGAGTGATAGCGACAATCGGCCGGGGACGGGAGGTCTGAATAGCCGGCCGGAGCACATCAAGCAAGCTGTTGAAGGATCGCTCAAGCGGCTTAAAGTTGATTCCATTGATTTGTTGTATCAGCACCGCGTTGACCCGAACGTGCCCATCGAAGACGTGGCGGGAGCGGTGAAGGAACTGATCCAGGCCGGCAAGGTGAAGCACTTCGGACTCTCCGAGGCAGGCGCAAAGACGATTCGCCGCGCACACGCGGTCCAGCCGCTCACCGTGCTGCAGAGCGAATATTCGCTGTGGTGGAGGAAGCCGGAGCAGGAAGTGCTGCCCGTACTTGAGGAGCTTGGAATTGGTTTCGTGCCTTATAGCCCGCTTGGGCGGGGTTTCCTGACGGGCAAGATCGATGAAAATGCGAGATTCGAAAGCTCCGATTTCCGCAGCACGCTGCCTCGATTTACGCCCGAGGCTCTCAAGGCGAACCAGGAACTGATCGACCTGCTCGGGCAGATCGCGAAGCGCAAGAACGCGACTACCGCTCAGATCGCGCTCGCTTGGCTCCTCGCGCAAAAGAGTTGGATTGTTCCGATTCCCGGCACGACGAAATTGGCGCGCGTCGAAGAGAACATTGGAGCGGTATCGATTCAACTGACGCCCGAAGACCTGAGCGACATCGATGCCGCCGCGTCGAAGGCCAAGGTGGAAGCCCGTTATCCAGAACGATTGGAGAAAATGACCGGCCTCTGAGCGGCAGCCGGAGCCGAGACCTTTGCCGTTCCGCACTGTAATTAGCCCTATTACAGTCGAACTTGGTTCCTATCCCCACGCCTGTTCGAATGAGAATTTTGCTTTGGCCAGCCGCAACCGCACGCCGGCACGCCTTGTCTTAAGGTTGAGGTGAGAGAAATGCACTACACGATTGGCGATGGTATGGTTACGCTCGCGTTGGCGCTAGGCATTGTTGGTTATCTTTACATCAGGCACCAGAGCCGGCAGAAAAGGCTCGAAATCATTCATCAGGAGCGGATGGCGGCGATGGAAAAGGGAATACCGTTGCCGGAGTTTCCGCTGGAGCCGGCACGGGAGAGTCGTCCGCCCGACCCGACCGTACTGCCGATCCTGGGAATTGTTCTTTCAACTCTTTCAGTTGGAACCATGATCGTGCTCTATCAGAGCGCTCCCGCTTCGTCGAATCGATTTTGGGTGTCTCCGCTGCCGTTCGCATTTTTGGGCGTGGGCCTGATTGCCTTCCATTTCCTGAAGGGCAAGCCTGGGCGCTAACGCGATTGGAGAATGATTCCCAACTCGTAGCCCGCGCGCAGACCGGCGACCAGGAGGCATTCGCAGAACTGGTTCGCCGGCATCGCGCTCGCGTATTTCGCCTCGCGGTCTCGATTTTGGGCCAGGAGTTTATTCCAGAAGCGGAAGACGTGGCGCAGGAGGTATTTGTGAAGGTGCACCACGCGATCGCGACGTTTCGTGGCGAAGCCGAATTTAGTTCCTGGATCTATCGAATCACGTTCAACCAAGCGGTGAACCTGAAAGCCCGGGTTCGATTCCGAAGCCCACATGCGGACGAGACGGTTCTTTATCGTGCGGCGAGCCCGGAGCCGGGTCCGCACCGGCAGGTTGAAACGGCGCAGCGCGATCAGGCCCTCGCGGAGTGCATCGGAACGCTTCCCGAAGTCTACCAATCGGCCTTACGACTTTATTATTGGATGGACGCCGGAGTCGGCGAAGTGGCGGCGCTGATTGGCGTTCCCGAGAATACCGCCAAGTCGTATCTGCACCGCGCGCGCCAGCTTCTCCACGGCATGCTGAAAGAGAAGGGATATTCTTTATGACTGAGATGGAACCTCGCGAAGCCGAGATTGATAGATTGCTGCGGCGTTCCATGGCCGCGCCTGTCCCTAGCCTTTCGCCTGATTTCGACGAGCGCTTGATGCGCGAGCTGCGGCGCGGTTCGGAGCCGCTCGACCGATACGGGCGAATTCTGCTCACTGGCTACGGTCTAATTTCGGTGGTGACGTCCGCGGTGGTGATGCGTGGGCAGGGCTTCGACTGGGGCGCTATATCGGTGATGATACTGGGGCCGCTCGCGTTGGTTGCGGCTGTACCCTCGGCGATGCGCGCAATCCATACAACGATGCGGCACAGTCCCAAGCAGTCCTAGCGAGCAGAATTCAAACAAGGACGACGAGCAGCTGTTCAAGAAAACTAACGCGGCTCATTCCGCGCGCAGAGCAACTGCTGGGTCCACGGCAGAAGCGCGCCACGCTGGAAGAAAACCCGCAAACAACGCCACGAGGAGGAGCAGCAGGGAAGCGCTGGTAATCGTCGGCAGATCGCCTGGGGAAAGTCCGAAGAGCATGCTATCTATTAGCCGGGTAGACAAAAGTGCGGACGGAATGCCGATGGCTATGCCGACGAGCGCGAGCACAAGAGTTTCTCGTAGCACGATCCAGAGAACAGCTGTCCGCTGTGCTCCGAGCGCGACGCGGATACCGATTTCACGCGTGCGGCGAGTCACTGTGTAGGACATGAGTCCGTACAAGCCGATGCATGCGAGCAAGAGCGCGAGCAGCGCAAAGAAGCCAGAGAGCAGGGCAGTGACGCGCTCCTTCGCCAATTGCTGACTCATCAACTCGGCAATCGTTCCCGTCCAAAACGGATATTCGCGTCCGAGCGATTCAATCTCATGGCCCACCGTGTTCGCGAGTTCCTCCGGAGGTTCTTTGGTGCGGACCACGAGGCCGCCCCATTTAGGAGGGATTTGAAGACAGGAAAAATAAATAACTGGTGCGGCGGCGTCGCGAAGATCGAAAATCCGCGCATCGCCGGCAACGCCCACGATTTCGACATTTCGATTCACAACGATGCGAATGCGCTTCCCAATCGCATCGCCGTTCGGGAACAGGCGTTTCGCGAGACTGCTGCTGACGATCGCAACACGCGGATGCGTCGCGTCGTCCGTCTGATTAAAGTCCCGGCCGCGAATCAGTGGAATCTCGAGTGTTCTGAAAAAATCCGGCGAGATCATCGTTCCATACGACCTTACCTTGACAGCGACGGCTCCACCGCCTGACTCGGGCGACACGTCGTCCTGCCATCCAGACTCTCGGCCGCCGACTATCGAATTGTTTGAATAGCCCGCAGAAATTACACCGGGAATGCTTGCGACGCGCTCTAGAAGCTCGGAGTGATAAGCGTTCATGTCGAAGTCTTGGTATCCGCCAGGCTTCGGATACAAGCTGACTTCCAGCACCTTGTCCGTTTGGAATCCGAGATCCGAAGATCGCAATTTTTCAAGGGTTTTCGCCAAAAGTCCTGCACCCAGCAGCAAGACAAGTGAAAAGGCAACTTGCGAGCAGACCAATATCTTACCCAGCTTGCCAGTTCGCTCAGCCAAATTGTGTGTGCCCTGCAGCGCGGCTGCGGGATTTAGAAGCGAGCAGCGCCATGCGGGCACGATGCCAAACAGAATCCCCGTCAAGAGCGCCAGAAACATCGTGAAACAGAGCACGCGCCAATCGGGGCTCAAATCGAGAGCGACCAGCATCGGGTTCCCCCGCGTAATGAGAAGCAAGAGAAGGCGGCACGCCCAATAGGCAAAGGCCAGCCCCAAAAGTGCGCCGGTGAGTGAAAGAGTGAGGCTCTCGATCAATACCTGACGCACCAACGACCAGCGGCTCGCACCGAGAACCGCGCGCACGCTCATTTCATGGCTGCGGGCCGTCGCGTGCGCCAGCATCAAATTCGCCAAGTTCAGACAAGCAACGAGCAAAGTTAATCCGGCGAGGCCCGTGAGAAGGGCGAGAGGTCTCGTAAACTGGGAGCGCAAGCCCTCGACGACGCCTACTTCAGCTGATGAGACATCCACGCGCAGCGAGAGATATGCCTGGAGTCGCGAGCCCTGCCGGTTGTCAGCGGTTGTCCGCAGCACTTCCGGCCAGATGGATTGAAGTTGCGCGCGGGCCTGCTCGATGCTGACACCGTCCTTCAACCGGCCGATCACAAACAGCCAATAGGCGCCGCCCCTGTCGAGGCTAGAGTCTTCATCCTCAATCAGAGGCGCGGCCGTAATCGGTAAGGTAATTTCTGGCGGCTCGCCTCTCGTCAATCCGGTGAACCACTTTTGAGTCACGCCTACGATGGTGAATGGATGGCCCTCGACGCGAATTTGCTTGCCCACAACGTCGGACGCGCCTCCAAGGCGACGCTGCCAAAACTCGTAGCTGATAACAGCGACTTCTGATGCCGCGCCATTCGCGGGGTCAGCATCCTGCGCGGTAAACAATCGTCCCAGTGCGGGAGCCACGCCGAGCTCAGAATAAAAATTTCCCGTGACCCAAAGCAGGTGGTTCTGCGAAAGGACTCCGTTCGCTTCCACGTTGAGCATTTTGCCCGCGTGCCATTGGTAGCCGAGGTCGACGCCAATCAATCCAGTGAATACGCGCTGGCCTCGCTCGAGTTCGCGGAACATGCGATAGGAGAAGGGAACTTTGTCGTCGAGACGGATTCGGACCGAGGAAACTTCGACAAGGCGATCGGGCTGGCGGACGGGAAGGCTGCGAAGAAGCAGAGCGTTGATCAATGTGAAGATTGCCGTGTTCGCGCCAATTCCCAGTGCCAGAGAGAGCACAGCGACGATCGTGAAGCTGGGATTCTTTCCCAGGACGCGAAACGTATAGCGTAAATTTTGCCAGAACGACATATCGTGACCATATGCGAAAACGAAGCGTCAGAGAACCTATTCACGTGTAACCCAACCGAGACTCTCTTTCAAGCGCCTCGTTGCGGCCTAGTTCCGCGAATCTATCCTCTACCTTTCCGTTAGGCCCTAAAAAGTCGGATAACTGAATATTTGAAGCAGCGCTTCACTTTTCCGATTGATGCGTTTACCAGGACTTGATGATTAGTTCCGGTTTGCCAGTCATTGTTCCCTTCAGACGGCGACGTTCAACTGGACCTTCGCCGACTTCGTCCGGATCGGAGGAAGCCCTGCTCTCGGGCGAGTTGGTTTCAGCATCGCAGCCACGCGTTAGGTTAACGAAACCCGCAACCAAAACTGGCAGGCTATTGATGGACGGGCGCGGAGGTGGCGGCCTCTTCGATTAGCTTGGCTGTTTCCTTGGGATGAGAGATGTAGGCCGCGTGGCTGGAATTGACTTCGATGGTCTTGGCGTTGGCGCGCTTGGCCATCATGCGCTCCTGCTCCGGATTGATTGAATGGTCTGCGGTCGACATCATGTACCATGTGGGTTTCGTCTTCCAGGCTGGAGTCTTAACAGGCGCCGTGAACGAGTCGAGCGAGAACAAAACCTGGGACACCGCCATGAACGCCGTCTTCGACTCCGGAACGTCCGCTGCAAAATCGGAATGGAAGGATGCCGGGTCAATGTAGAGGTAGCCATCGGCGGTAGCTTTGATGCCCTGTCCGGCTGGGGGCACGGCTTTCTCGATGGTGGCGCAGCTTTCTCCGGCGTCCAGCGCGAAGGCGTTGATATAGACGAGGGCGGCGACTTTTGGATCGTTGCCGGCTTCGGTGATGACGGCTCCGCCGTAGCTGTGGCCGACGAGAACCACGGGCCCGGGCTGCCGGTCGATCATCGCTGTTGCGAACTTGACGTCTTCGGCAAACGAGGTTTCCGGCTGCTGAACTACGGCGACCGAGTACCCGTCGTGCGTGAGGATGTTGAAGACGGCTTCCCAGCCGGAGCCATCGGCGAATGCACCGTGGACCAGAACCACATTCTTGATGCCGCTTGGCGCCGCCGCGGCAACTCTACCAGTCCTCTCCAGCAGCAGAGTCGTGCCCATCAGCACAGCAGCGAGCGATACAACAGCGTAAATCTTCTTCATGATTATTCTCCTCTCTCCTCTCCAATCTGAGCTTCGCTGAATCATTCAGGTCCGGGGGCTTGCGGTTGACGGTATAACATAAAGCCCGTTAAAACGGTTCCGGATCGACTTTCGGCCAACTTCGCTCTTGCAGCATCGATTCCCTGATACGGAGAACAGTGCAGGATCGAGACCCTTGCCGACTCACATGCGTTTAGAAATCGAACAGCATCAATATCCACCAGATCGAGTCCATCCAGATCCAAAGTGACGCGTGGTCTGTCACTCTCGACCTTAGAGTTCAACTGATCAAGGTGCTCAGACTGAAGCTGCACGGATCGTGAGGAACCGTCCCCCGGCATTCCTTACGGCATCATTTGCCAATTTGACTTTGCTAAAACCGGTCGCGAGCAGGGTATATTAGCCCGGACGGTGCACGCGAACTTGCGCGTGGCATCCACATGCACATAACAATTTTCGCCACATTTTTTGCGGTCTCTCCCACGGTGGTTTCGATGTGCGCCGCCGGCATCGTAGTTTTCGTTGTTGCGCTGTGGGCTGCGAGGACCGATATCGCGAAGGCGCGCGGCCTGGACAAGATCGTAGCCTTGAGCAATTTGTGTTTTGCCGTCCCCTTGGCGGTCTTCGGCGCACTTCATGTCTCGGGCGTAGAGATCGTCTTGCCGTTAGTGCCCTCGTATATGCCGTGGCCATTGTTTTGGGCGTATTTCTTCGGAGTTGCGCTGCTGGCGGCGTCGTTGAGCATCGCCACAAAAATTCAGGTGCGTTGGTCCGGCCTGCTGTTCGGGATCGCGATGTTTCTTTTTGTAGCGATGATGGACATCCCGGGAGCGCTCGCCACCCCCAGAGACAGGTTTGGATGGACGTTACTCATCCGAGAAATGACATTCGGAGGCGGAGGCTGGATTCTTGCTGGAAACGCAATGCGCGGGCCAGCGAAGAGCAAGCTCATCGCCGTCGGCCGCGTGCTGATCGTTATCGCCGCTATATTTTATGGCGTTGAGCATTTTCTCCACCCGTTGGGAGCCCCCGGAGTCCCGCTCGAAAAAGTAATGCCTGCGTGGATTCCCGGTCGCCTGCTCATTGGATATCTGACGGGCGCAATTCTTCTGGTTGCCGGAGTAAGCATCCTGCTGGCGAAGAAGACGCGGATGGCGGCAACTTATCTCGGCACGTGGATTGTGCTGCTGGTTTTGTTCATCTACGGGCCCATCCTGATCGCATCGCTGATCGATCCGAGCACCGCGGTTAAAATAGAGGGCATCAACTACTTCGCGGACACGCTGCTCTTTGCCGGAACGATTCTGGCGCTCGCCAGTGCGACGCCTCGCACAGATTGAACTGCGGGTGCCAACCTGCTTATGAAGCCAAGACGGCGGGACAATCATGACTAAACTGCGGGTTCACAATTTTTCAATTTCTCTGGATGGCTACGGCGCTGGCCCCAATCAAGACCTCGCTAACCCGCTTGGCGTCCGAGGCAGAGGGTTACACCAATGGTTGGTTGCCACCAGAACGTTTAAGCGGATGCATGGAAGTGACGGCGGAGCGACGGGAGTCGATGACGACTTTGCGGCACGGTGGTCCGGAAATGTCGGAGCTTGGATCATGGGCCGGAACATGTTCGGGCCGGTTCGTGGGTCTTGGCCCGACAACCCTTGGAAGGGGTGGTGGGGCGAAAACCCGCCTTTCCACGCTCCCGTCTTCGTACTCACCAATCATCCCCGACCATCGATCACCATGGACGGCGGTACCGTCTTCCATTTCGTTTCCGACGGCATCAACGCCGCACTGGCGCGCGCGACCGAAGCGGCGAAAGGGCAAGACGTCCAAATTGGCGGAGGAGTTGAAACGATTCGACAGTACCTTCGCGCGGCGCTGATCGATGAGATGCACTTCGCAATTTCACCCGTGCTCCTGGGTTCGGGGGAGCATCTTTTCACCGGTATCGACACGCTAAAGCTCGGCTATCAGTGTACCGAGCATGTCGCGACTCCGAACGCCACGCACGTCGTTCTAACAAGGCGTAGCTAATCGTTCACCTTGTGTAAATCCTGATTGTTCAGGTTCCGCATCTCGCATCGATTGACGAAACCCGTAGCGTGCAATGACGCACCCTGCGTTTGCCACCGCGCGACATCTGCGCTTGCCTGCATCCATTTTTTCGGCGAGCGCGTTTTTCGGCGCGGGTGGAGAGGCTCCATTCACGTTGACAGTCAGGCAAACATGCGCTAAATGATGTGCTCGGCCCGTCTTCCATCTCCTTTCGCTCCAGTCGCGCAACCCAGCCAAACTTCGAAAAGAGGAAACACCCCGATGAGTAACAACGACAGTTCCGAGGCAATCAATCATGATCGCCGCCGCTTCGTCGGCACCGCGGCCATGAGTATTGCCGCTGCCAAGTTCGGCATGATGAGTTCCGCGAACGTTCCATCCAAACTGACAACTCCGCCGGGTTCGACCCCGGTCACTGAAAATCGGCCAGCCGATAGCGGAGACATCGCAATTCGCCCATTCCATATCAGCGTTCCGGAACAGGAGATCGTCGAACTCCGCCGGCGCGTTGCGGCGACGCGATGGCCCGAGCGGGAATTGGTCAGTGATGCGACGCAAGGTGTACAGCTCGCGACCACACAGAAGCTCGCGCGCTATTGGGCGACTGAACACGATTGGCGCAAGTGCGAGGCGCGGCTGAAGGCCCTACCGCAATTCA
The DNA here is from genome assembly GCA_049279675.1 of Candidatus Acidiferrales bacterium. Taxonomy (GTDB): domain Bacteria; phylum Acidobacteriota; class Terriglobia; order Acidiferrales; family UBA7541; genus Palsa-147. The sequence goes on along the minus strand of JBAPOP010000023.1, from coordinate 2,094 downwards.
TCACCTCGATTGATGGGCTCGACATCCACTTCATTCAAGTCCGTTCGAAACATCCGAACGCTTTGCCGGTGATCATTACGCATGGGTGGCCCGGATCGATCATCGAGCAGCTGAAAGTCGTCGGGCCGCTCACCGATCCGACTGCCTATGGCGGAAAAGCGGAAGACGCTTTCGATGTGGTGATTCCATCTCTGCCGGGCTACGGCTATTCAGGCAAGCCGACCGCGACGGGTTGGGACCCGGAGCGCATCGCACGCGCGTGGATCGTGCTGATGAAGCGCCTGGGATACAAACGATATGTTGCGCAAGGCGGCGATTGGGGGAATTGTGTCACGGAGCTGATGGCTTTGCAGGCGCCTCCGGAATTGCTCGGCATGTCCACCAACATGGCGGCCACTGTTCCGGCCGACATTGACAAGGCGGCGCTTGCCGGGGCTCCGCCAGCGGCCAATTTTTCAGCCGACGAACTTCGCGCGTACAACCAGCTGGTCTTTTTCTACAAGCACGGCCTCGGCTACGCCGGGGAAATGGCGAATCGCCCGCAGACGCTGTACGGCATTGCGGATTCGCCGGTCGGACTTGCTGCGTGGATCCTTGATCACGATGCAGCCAGCTACGCGCTAATTGCACGCGTATTCGACGGTCAGACCGAGGGCCTGACGCGAGACGACATTCTCGACAACATCACGCTCTATTGGTTGACGAATACGGCGGTCTCGTCGGCGCGTCTCTATTGGGAATACAAGGGTGGCTTTTTCGACGTCAGGAACGTCACCATCCCGGTAGCGGTGAGCGCGTTCCCAGACGAAATCTACCAAGCGCCGAGGAGCTGGGCGGAGAAAGCCTATCCGAAACTCATTCACTACAACCGGCTGCCGAAGGGCGGACACTTCGCTGCATGGGAGCAGCCGCAACTCTTCAGTGAGGAGCTTCGGGTGTCGTTCAGATCATTGCGTTAATTGAGACTCAGAAAAAGCTGCCAGATCAAGAAATAGAAAGGAAAGACGAATGAAAATAGTTATGGTGCTAACACCGCACGATTAACTCGGCAACATTCGTCGCAAGACCGGGATCTGGCTCGAAGAATTCGCAGCTCCATACTTTGTCTTCAAGGACGCTGGTGTCGAGCTGACCCTTGCGTCGGCGAAGGGCGGACAACCACCGATCGATCCGAAGAGCGACTTGCCGGGCAATCAGACTCCAGCCATGGCGCAGTACAAAAAGCACGATCCGCGAAAACAACAACTCTTACGAGGAGTCTGAATAGCCTTCTCGAATCTCATGGAATGAGCGAGACTCCACCCCTCAACAAAAACGGATGGGCAACCCGGAAAACGAGAGAGTGCCTCAGCACAGCGAAAGGAGAAACGAAAATGGCAACGACAAAACCGGCGGCGCTGCCGAGCCTGATAAAGGCGGTTCGGATCGCGCAGTACGGCGGCTCCGAACAACTGAAATACGAAGAGGCACCGCTACCGGAGACGGGCCCGGGCCAAGTTCTCGCGAAAGTGCGCTACGCGGGCGTGAACCCGATCGATTGGAAAATCCGCGAAGGCTTCATGAAGAAGCTCCGCCCGGCGAGTTTCCCGCTTACGCTGGGGCAGGATTTCGCGGGAGAGATCGCGACGGCTGGCGGCGACCCGGGCAATTTCCGGACGGGCGAGCGGGTGTTCGGGTTCGGCGAAGGAAGCTATGCGGAATTCACAGCGGCGGCGATTACCTACATCGCGGCGATTCCGGAGAAAATGGAGTTCGCGGTGGCCGCGGCGCTGCCGACTGGGGGACTGACGGCCTTGCAGGCAATTCGCGACTATGTGCAGCCGAAGCCGGGAACGCGAATTCTGATCCACGGCGCGGCGGGGGGCGTGGGCTCGTTTGCGACCCAGATCGCCAAGCTCTGGGGCGCGCAAGTGATCGGGACGGCTTCGGGCGAAGACATCGTGTACCTGCGCTCCCTGGGTCACGTGCAGGTAGTGGACTATAAGCACGAGCGGTTTGAAACCGTGGGCCAGGTGGACGCGGTGCTGGACCTGATCGGCGGCGAGACGGCGACGCGCTCATTCGCGGTGGTGAAGAAGGGCGGAGTGATGGTTT
>JBAPOP010000022.1:0-27451 GCA_049279675.1 Candidatus Acidiferrales bacterium | reverse complement strand
CTTCAATCGCTCTCGCTCTTTGGCGCTCAACGCGATCCGCTCCTCTTCCATCGGGCCCCCCGGCCCCTAGAAAAGCGGACATTTCTACTTTGCACAAACCGGACATTCTCACTTTGCAGCTACACCGAACGGGGGCGCGTTGACTTGGCCGAAGGGCCAGCATATGATTTTGCGCCGATGCCCGATTCTTCTCCACTCTCTGGTCGAACGATTTCGCACTACCGCATCCTGGAAAAATTAGGCGGCGGCGGGATGGGCGTGGTGTACAAGGCTGAAGACACCACGCTGCATCGCTTTGTCGCTTTGAAATTCCTGCCCGATGAACTGGCCAAAGATCGCCAGGCACTCGAACGATTCCGCCGCGAGGCGGAGTCAGCTTCCGCGCTGGACCATCCGAACATCTGCACGATTTACGAAGTAGGCGAAGCGAACGGGCAGCCGTTCATCGCCATGCAATTTTTGGATGGCGTGACTCTCAAGCAAAGGATTTCGGGCAAGGCGCAGCCGCTAGAGGAAACGCTCGACATTGTGATTGAGATCGCCGACGCGCTCGACGCCGCACACTCGAATGGCATCGTGCATCGGGACATCAAGCCGGCGAATATTTTCATCACGAAGCGCGGACACGCGAAGATTCTGGACTTCGGTTTGGCAAAAACGATGGCTTCGGCGGCGGCCTCCGGTTCGGAATCACAGGACACGGTGGATGCGGTCTCGCCCGAGCATCTGACCAGTCCCGGAAGCACGATCGGTACGGTCGCCTACATGTCGCCGGAGCAGGCGAAGGGAAAAGAGTTGGATGCGCGAACGGACTTGTTTTCGTTCGGTGTCGTGCTCTACGAGATGACCACGGGTACTTTGCCGTTTCGCGGCGACACGTCGGCACTGATTTTTCAGGCGATACTTGACCGCGCGCCTGTCCCTGCGGTCCGGCTGAATCCGGACTTGCCACCCAAGTTCGAGGAGATCATCAATAAGGCGCTGGAGAAGGATCCCGACTTGCGTTACCAGCACGCCTCGGAAATGCGCGCCGATCTGAAACGGCTGAAGCGGGAGACGACATCGGGAGTGCAGAGCGGAACGGTAGTGGTGCAAACGGCATCGTCGTCGGCAGCGCAGCCCGCGACGACAGATTCCGGTACGAGCGCTTCACATATTTCAGCTGCTTCAGCCGTTGCCCAGCCGCTGCCGTCGCAGGTATCGGACAGTTCTGTCGCCGCTGCGGCGAAGCAGCACAAGGGCGCGCTCGGCGGCATTATCGTCGTCGCGCTTGTACTTATTGCCGGCGCGGGTTATGGGCTTTATTCGTTTTTGGGCAAAAAGCCGGCCGCAATTCCGTTCCAAAGTTTCGCTGCCTCGCAGGTCACAAATTCCGGGAAGGCTTTGTTCGCAGCGATCTCACCGGATGGGAAATTCGTGGTCAGCGTGATGGACGAGAAAGGCAAATCCAGTTTGTGGCTCCGAAATGTCGCTACCGGCAGCGACACGCAGATTCTCGCTCCCGATCCTGCCGTTATCGCGAGCCCGGCGTTCTCGGTTGACACGAACTATATCTTTTATCGAAAGGCCGTGGATGCCACACAGACCTCGTGGAATCTTTACCGGATGCCGGTGCTTGGTGGCTCGCCGCAGCGTCTGGCCGGCGACGTTGACCTGGGTCCAACCTTTTCCCCCGACGGCAAGCGCATGGCCTATATGCGAGGCAACGATCCGGAGGTGGGCAAGTTCCGGATTCTTTCGGCCAATCTCGACGGTACCGATGAGAAGGTTCTTCTGATCGCTCCGCTTCCGATTCCGGACTCGCTCTCCTGGTCTCCGGACGGGAAGAGCATCGCTTATGACTCTTACGCGGAAAGCAAAGCGCCGGGACAGATCAGTGTGTTCGACATTGCCAGCAGCAAAGACACTTCACTCACAGCGTTTCCTGACAGGGCTTTCGTTGCTCTTGCCTGGTCCCCGGACGGCCGCGGCCTCCTCGTGAATTACGCGGACCGTGCGTCGGGCTCGACCAACCGGCAAATCGGATTCGTGTCGTATCCTGACGGCCGCTTCCAGTCCGTGACAAACGACATCCACGGGTATCGAACGCTGAGCATTTCAGCGGATGGCAAGGCCATGGTCTCCATTCAACAACAGCAGTCGGATTCGGTTCACGTGCAGACCTTGGGTGCCAACGGATCACCGATCCAAGTCCCCGGCGTTCCGAATCAGGCAACCGTTCGCGGTGTTGGTTGGGACAGTGGCGGGAACTTGATTGTCACGACTTCGACCTCCATGCTGCGGCTGTCACCGGACGGGAGCCAGCAGACAACTTTGGTCTCTGACCCCAGCGCTACTATGGGGTGGTCGTCCGCGTGCCGCAACGGTGGTCCGATTCTCTTGCAGTGGTATTTGAGGGAAGGGAAGACCACCATAAATATCTGGCGAGTGGACGCCGACGGATCGCATCCCAAGCAGCTCACGAACGGCAAGGATGAAGAGTTTCCGCTTTGCTCGTCGGACGGAAAGTGGGCCTATTATGTCGATAATGCCACCACCCACATTATGAGAGTCCCCATCGAAGGCGGAACTCCGGAGCTAGTGGAGGGCAGCGTAGTCTCAAACGGGTTCATGGCAGAAGGCACGAACTTCTCTCCGGATGGCAAGTGGATGCCGGAGATTGCGGCGTTCACGGATCCCGCGACGCAAACTGCCACTACCAAGGTGGCGCTGATCGATGTCAACGCGAATTCCCTGGCATCCACGAAGTTTCTGATTCCACGTCCCGAGATTCGGCTCCCCATCGCCTTCACTCCTGATGGCAAGGCCGTGGCTTACACAATTGTCGAGAACGGCGTAGGGAACGTCTGGGCGCAGCCGCTGGATGGTTCACCCGGACATCGGCTGACGAACTTCGCTTCCGACCAGATCCGCACATTCCAATTTTCGCCCGACGGCAAATCGCTCGCCGTCGCCCAGCAGCACATTGTTTCCGACGTCGTTCTGCTACGAGACACCACCGCATCATCCCGCTGAGGGAAATCGCGGTTTTAGCGCCACGGACCCGGTAACTACCTCCCGCTCTGGAAAGACGCCGACCCCGAGATTCCCAACCTGCAGCGAGCCAAAACTGAATCCGACAAACTGAAGTGACGTAGGAAATTTGATTTTGGTGAGAGCGCGAACTTTGACGCGGGATGCTATTTCCGGGCATTGGCTTGGTGGGCTGCTCGAGGGCCAGCGCTAAAGCGCAAGTGATAGGCAAGGCTCGTAACGGAGCGCTGAAGCGCTCCTCCCCCGCATAAATGCGGGGGCTCCCACCGAAAGGCAACGTCAAAAACGCCGGCATGATGCCCTTCGAAAACTCAGGGCAGGCCGGCGCGACGAAGCGAAATCGCGAACGACGTTAAATCGAAAAGGCGGGCGCAGCCCTTCGAAACTCAGGGTGAACAAGCAGCGCCCCTACGAGCGAAGGCAAAGTCAAAAACGCCGGCAGGATGCCGGCGCTACGATTGCAATGGTGCCGAACGGCGGCGCGTTGACTTGCTGTTGGGCGCGGCATAACATTCGCGCAAATGCCCGAATCGTCTCCACTCGCCGGCCGGACGATTTCGCACTATCGCGTGATTGAGAAAATAGGTGAAGGCGGCATGGGCGAAGTGTATCGCGCTCATGACGACCAACTCGACCGCGACGTCGCGCTAAAGATTCTCCCCGCGGGGCTGCTTGCTGACGAAGCTGCGCGCAAACAATTTCGCAAGGAAGCTCTGGCGCTCGCGAAACTGAATCATCCGAATATCGAGACCGTTTACGAATTTGGCTCGCAGGACGGCGTCGATTTCCTTGCGATGGAGTTGATTCCCGGCGATTCGCTGCGCGAAAAGATCAAGGCCGGACCACTTGCGGAGAGAGAAATCGTGCGGCTGGGGATGCAGCTTGCTGAAGGCCTCGCCGCCGCACACGACCAAGGCGTCATTCATCGCGATCTCAAGCCCGGAAATTTATTTGTCACGCCGGATGGCCGGTTGAAGATTCTCGATTTCGGCCTCGCACGATTGATCCATCCGGAAGCGGCGAACGACGCGACGCGCAGCATCACGATGGAGAGTGGCACGATTTCGGGCACTGTTCCTTACATGCCGCCGGAACAATTGCGCGGAGAGCCGACCGACGCGCGAAGCGACATTTACTCGGCTGGAGCAGTTCTTTACGAGATGGCGGCGGGGCAACGGCCTTTTCCGCAGACGCAAGGGCCGCAGTTGATGGGCGCGATTCTGCACAAAGCTGCACCGGCGCCGAGCGCCTCAGGCGCGCACATCTCTCCAGCGCTTGAGAGCGTAATCCTGAAGTCACTGGAAAAGGAGGCATCGCAGCGCTACCAGACGGCGCGCGAACTTCGCGTCGCGCTCGAAGGAATATCGCTCAGCTCTACAGCGTCTTCGGCCGGGTCCGCGCCGGCATCCGCCTCGGCCATTTCTTCTCCGGCCACGCCGTCATCTGCCGCCACGGCAGCCGAAATTCCCAAAGCCTATGGGCCGAGGCTCTGGAAGATTCTCGTTCCCGCGATTGGAATCTGGGTAGTTGGGATTGTCGCCGTCAGTCTTTATTTCCGCGCGCATCACGCCGCGCCGTTGACCGAGAAAGACACCATCCTGTTGGCGGATTTCACAAACTCAACCGGCGACCCTGTCTTTGACGGCTCGCTGCAGAAGGGGCTTTCTGTGCAGCTGGAACAATCCCCTTTCCTTAGCATCGCCTCCGAAGAGCAGATTCAGCAGACCTTGAAGCTGATGGGTCAGAAGCCGGACGCCAAGCTCACGGGCCAGGTTGCGCGCGAACTCTGCCGGCGCACCAGCAGCGCGGCAGTTCTGGAAGGATCGATCGCCCAGATTGGCACGCAGTATCTCCTCACGCTGAAAGCGATCAACTGCGCCAGCGGACAATCGCTGGCGGGCACGGAAGCCGAGGCAAGCGATAAGAATCACGTCCTCGATGCGCTCAGCAAGGTCTCAACCGATATGCGCGCGAAGCTCGGAGAGTCGCTGAGCACGTTGCAAAAACTTGATACGCCGATCGCGCAGGCCACGACGCCCTCGCTCGAAGCCCTTCAGGCCTACAGCCTCGCTGAGAAGATCGCGACGCAGAAGCTGGACATTGCCGGCGCGGCGTCACTGGCGCAGCGAGCCATAAGTCTCGATCCGAACTTCGCCGTGGCCTATGCCAGCCTGGGCATCTATTACTACAACCTGGGCGAGACGGCGCTGGCGACGGAAAACATTCGCAAGGCCTACGAACTTCGGGACCACGCGAGCGAGCGGGAAAGACTCGGCATCGAATCGATTTACCACCTCGGTGCGATTGGCGACCTGGAAAGAGCGCGCCAGGATTATGAGCTCTGGGCGCAGACCTATCCGCGAGATTTCGCTCCACTGAACAATCTGCGCGTCATCTATGTCAACCTCGGACAATATGACAAAGCGTTTGCAGAGGGGAGCGAGGCGTTTCACGCCCGTCCGCCGGCCGGCTGGACGTACGCAGTCCTCGCGCAAAGCTATCTCTTTGTGAATCGCATAGACGAGGCCCGTGCGACGATCGACGAAGCGCAAGGGAAGAACTTTGATTTGACGACGCTGCACTTACTCCTTTATCAAATCGCCTTCTTGAAAAACGATCCGGCAGGGATGGCGCAGCAAGTCACTTGGATGGGGGACAAGCCAGGCGCGGAGGACGTGATGCTGGCGTTCGAGGCGGATACCGCTGCGTTCTCCGGGCATCTTGGGAAAGCCCGGGATTTCTCGCGGCTCGCGGCGGAATCGGCCGGCCACGTTCAACAAAAAGAGACTTCGGCAACTTACGAAGCGGATGAGGCTTTGCGCGAAGCGCTTTTTGGCGACGCTTCTGAGGCGCGACAGCGAGCCACGGCGGCGTTGGCCCTTTCGACCGGCCGCGATGTGCAGTACGGAGCGGCACTCGCGCTGGCCCTCGCCGGGGATACATCCCGGGCGCAGGCGCTTGCCGAAGATTTGAATAAACGATTCCCGGAAGACACCATCGTGCAATTCAATTACCTGCCCACGATCCGCGCTCAGCTCGCGCTCGACCGCAATGAATCCCCGAAAGCGATCGAGATACTTCAGCCCGCTGCTCCTTACGAGCTCGGTTCACTGACGCGCGCGAGCGTTTTTAATTTCATGAGTCTCTATCCCGTCTATGTGCGCGGAGAAGCGTACCTGGCTGCGCATCGGGCAGGCGAAGCCGCGAACGAGTTTCAGAAAATTCTCGATCACCGCACCGTGGTTTTGATGGAACCCATCGGCGCGCTCGCGCATCTCGGGCTTGGCCGCGCCTACGCGTTGCAGGGAGATGCCGCTAAGGCGAAAACCGCTTACAACGATTTCTTCACGCTCTGGAAAGATGCCGACCCCGACATTCCCATTTTCATGGCCGCGAAATCCGAGTACGCCAAGCTGAAATGATCCCGACTTTGGCGCGTTGACTTGAGTGAGTGTGCGTCATAAGATTCGCGCCAGTGCCTGAGTCGCAATCCATGATCGGCCGGACTGTTTCCCACTATCGCATCGTCGAAAAACTCGGCGGCGGTGGGATGGGCGTGGTGTACAAGGCCGAGGACGTAAGCCTGCACCGATTTGTCGCCGTGAAGTTTCTTCCTGATGACGTAGCCAGAGACCCGCAAGCGTTGGCGCGATTCCAGCGTGAGGCCCAGGCAGCGTCCGCGCTGAACCATCCGAATATCTGCACGATCCATGAAATCGGACAGCAAGATGGCCAGCCATTCATCGTCATGGAGTATCTGGATGGCGTGACGCTGAAGCACCGAATCGCGGGGAAGCCGCTGGAGACGGAAACGCTGCTGTCGCTGGCGATTGAGATCGCGGATGCGCTCGATGCTGCGCATTCCGAGGGAATCGTTCATCGCGATATCAAGCCTGCTAATATTTTTGTGACGAAGCGGGGGCACGCGAAGATTCTCGATTTCGGGCTGGCGAAGACGTTGCCGTCGGCGTCGCCGCTTTCGATGTCGGAGACGCAAGACACCGCTGACGCGGTGTCGCCCGAGCATCTGACGAGTCCAGGCAGCACAATCGGGACGGTATCGTATATGTCGCCGGAGCAGGTGCGAGCGAAAGAATTGGATGCGCGAAGCGACCTCTTCTCGTTTGGATCGGTTCTGTATGAAATGGCGACGGGGACGTTGCCATTCCGTGGAGAAAGCTCGGGAGTCATCTTTCACGAAATTCTGGATCGCGATCCGGTTCCGGCGATTCGGCTGAATCCCGACCTTCCGGCGAAACTCGAAGACATCATCAACAAGGCGCTCGAGAAAGACCGGGAACTCCGCTATCAGGGCGCGGCGGAAATGCGGGCCGATTTGAAGCGGGTGAAACGGGAGACGGAAACACGGTCCGGCGTATCGGCAGCCTCGGGGACAGTTGCGGTCGCGCAGGACAGCGGATCTCATTCTATTGCGCAACAGACTGGGTCCGGATCGAGTTCCGTGTCGGCAGTTGCCGCAGTTCCGGCATCGTCATCCGCCGTGAAAGCTGCTGAAGTTCCGGTGGCGGACGGGAAAAAACTCTGGAAGATTTTGGTTCCTGCGGCTGTTGTTGTGGTGGCTGCGTTGATCGCGGGATTTTTCTACTTCCGTCCACATCCGGCGGCGACGTTGACCGAGAAGGACACCATCGTCCTCGCCGATTTCGACAACACAACCGGCGACCCAGTGTTCGATGGCGCCTTGAAGCAGGCGCTGGCTGTTCAGCTCGGGCAATCTCCGTTTCTCAACATCCTCTCGGAGCGCAAAGTGGAGGACACTCTGCGGCTGATGGGGCGTCCATCGAATGAGCGCGTGACGCGCGACGTAGCTAGAGAACTCTGCGTGCGCACAGGCAGCAAGGCGATTATGTTGGGTTCGATTTCCAACTTGGGCGGGCAGTACGTGGTCGGCATCGATGCGGTCGGTTGCAGCACCGGGGACACGTTGGCCACCGAGCAGGAACAGGCTTCGACGAAACAGGACGTGCTGAAAGCACTGAGTAAGGCAGCGTCCAGCATAAGAGGCAAGCTTGGCGAATCGCTGGCTTCCGTTCAGAAGTTCGATGTTCCCGTTGAGGCCACGACACCATCGCTCGAGGCGCTGAAAGCCTACAGCATGGGGATAACAACCCAGCGCACAAAAGGAGACGCAGCCGCGATTCCTTTTATGAAGCGCGCTCTGGAGCTCGACCCGAATTTCGCTACGGCCTATGCGGGTCTCGGAGTCGAATACGCCAATCTCGGGCAAGCCAGTTTGGCAGCGGAGAGCATCAAGAAGGCGTATGCGCTGCGCGACCGAATTAGCGAACATGAAAAATACCGTATCGCTGATTTGTATTACGGCATCGTCTTGGGGGACCTGGAGCAGGACAGCCAAGTCTGCGAACTGTGGGCCAAGAGCTATCCGCAGGATTCCGTGGCTCTTGGCAATTTGTCGTATCTGTATAACGAGCTTGGCCAATATGAAAAGGCTGCGGCTGTGCTCCAGGAGGGCTTGCGGCTGGAACCCAATTCAGTCGTTTCCTATGCCAACATCGCCAGCATCTACCTTGCCCTCAACCGTCTGGACGACGCGAAAAGAGCGATTCAGCAGGCTCAAGAACGCAAGCTGGATGGCGACATAATGCACTGGGTAATCTATCTAGAAGCTTTTCTATCGAGCGACGCCGCGGAGATGGATCGGCAAGTGGCTTGGGCCGCTGGGAAGCCCGGAAGCGAAGATCGCCTGCTCTCGTTCCAATCCGATACAGAGGCGTATCACGGACGGCTCGTGAGGGCACGCGACTTTTCCCGGCGCGCGGTGGATTCGGCAGTCCGCGATGACGCCAAGGAAGGTGCCGCGCTCTGGCAGGTGAATGCCGCTTTGCGGGAAGCGGAATTCGGCAACGCTGCAGCCGCGAAGCAAGATGTTGGAGCGGCAATGTCGCTGGCTCCGGGCCGCGATGTGAAACTGCTTGCCGCCCTGGCGCTGGCGCGAGTTGGTGAATCGGCTCGCGCGAAGGTGATCGTAGAAGAGTTGGAAAAGACTAATGCGTCGGATACGATCCTGAAAGTCTACTGGCTGCCGACCATTAAGGCCGCGATGGAATTAAATGCCAACAATTCCACGCAAGCTGTGGAGGACCTCGAAGCAGCTGCGCCGTACGAACTAGGCGGGCCGCCCCAATTACCAGTGGCGACAATGTATCCGGTCTATATTCGCGGGCAAGCGCAGTTGATGGCGCACAATGGGGCTGCGGCGGCCACCGAGTTTCAGAAATTTCTGGACCACCGAGGAATCACAGTGAACTTCCCAGTCGGGGCACTCGCTCATCTCGGACTCGCTCGCGCTTACGCTCTTTCCGGCGACACCGCGAAGGCGAAGGCTGCGTATGATGATTTCTTTGCGTTGTGGAAAGACGCTGATCCTGACATTCCCATCCTCGTCGCTGCGAAATCCGAATACGCCAAATTGAAGTGATCTGCGCGGTGGTGATTCTCATTCCTGTTTATGTTCTGACCAATCGCAAGTCACGAGATTGATTTATGGTTTCTGCGTGCGCGCGAGCGGAAGAGAGAAACCGCAGATTCCTCGTCCGATCCTGGTCGGATCGTCCTCGGCCCCGATGGATCGGGTCCGGTGTCGGGACTCCGATGGAGTCCACCGGACTCCCGAAATCGGAGATGCAAACACCGCAAATGACAGCCGAGAATAGGCGAAAGGAAAATCAAGACCCACCCTTCGCTTCGCGAAGAGTGGGGCACCCGAAAAACCATTCCGTGACGATTCTTGAGTTTACCCGTTTGTACCTTGCATGCGTTCACGGAAATAATTTTTCCAACTGTCGGGGAGGGCGGCGACTTTGAGGACGCGTTGCAATGAGGCGAGGTCGTCGTCGGAGTAACTTTTTGCGATGTAGAGGCGGGTGATTTCGGGGACAGGGACAGCGTTTGGGTCGCGATCGATTAGCTTGAGTGCGTCGCCGGCGGCGACTTCGCCTTCGCGAGTTACGGCGAGATAGAATCCGGTGCGGCCGCTTGCGAGGAATCGGCGCACCATGCCGTCGGAATTGAATCTTATGCCAAGTTTGTAGCAGGGGAGGCGCGGCTGCGTTACGACGACCTCTGCGGTGCCGACGGAGAAGGCGTCGCCGAGATGGACTGAATCTTCGAGCAAGCCTTCGGTAGTGAAGTTCTCGCCAAAGATGCCCATGGACAGCTGGCGGCCGGGCAATTCTCGTTTCCAATACTCGTAGTGAGCGAATGGATAGCAGTAGACGGCTTTGAATTCGCCGCCGTGGACGGTGAGGTCGGCCTGGCGGTCGCCGTCGAGATTCAATTTGCGCAGGGAGATGCGCCCGGTGACCGGTTGTTTGAAAATTGCGGTGGTGACGGGGTTTCCGTGCCAGGTTACTTCGCGGGGGAGGCCGGTGTTCAACGAGATTAGCTTTGGTGGAGGCTGATTTTTATTCATGTCGATGCGCGATCCGCGCGAGATTCATGCGAGATACATCTGATGTATGAGATGAAAGTTTGACTCATGGAATTGGTTGAGTGAATACGGAGGGAATGCAAGCACCCGGCGCGTTCACTTTTTGCGCGTTTCGGGCGTGTAGTGAGACTGGAGGTATTGGATAATTTTTTGAGTGGCGTCATCGGGGATGGATGCGCCGTAGGTCTTCACCATTTTATTTACTTCGGCAGCCCACACATCCCCGGGTAGAGGAGGTTGCGTGATGATGAATCGAGGAGTGTGGCAGGTGTTGCAGTATGACGTGACTTCCTGGCGGCCATCGCCGGGTGCCAGTGTGAAGGGGAACAGCGGATAGGCTCCGACTTCGTAGGATGTGCTGGTTGACGCCGCGAAGGGAAGTGTCTGGCGAATGGTGCCGGGTTCGTTCTGCGAATAGTAGCCGGCATTGAATTCGGCGTAGAGAGCCGTGCTGGCGAGAAGTGCGCAGAGCACGGATGCGAGCGCGAATATTTTGCGTGAGTTCAGATGCCCCTCTTCACTCGGCGCTTCCTACCGTGATTTCTTGCCGCTCGATTCGATTCCACATATAACCGCCGGGATTCCAAACTGCGCCCTCGGGCTGGGTGTGGTCTTTTTGATCGGTTGCGCGAACAGCCAATTCATATTTTCCTGCGCGCTTTGGCGTCCAGGCGAACTCCCAGGTTCGGAATGAATACGGACCCAAGTCTTCGCCGAGATGGGCCGCGAGCCAACTCTTTCCGCTGTCGGCGGAGACTTCGACTTTCTTGATGCCGCCGTATCCGCTGAATGCGATGCCGCGCAATACTTCCGGCAAGCCGGACGGAAGTTTTGCGGAGCCATCCGGAGAGATCAGAAATGACCGGACGGGCATTTTTGAGATGGGGACCGTTTTGACTTTTCCGGCTTTAACTTCGTCGGGCGTGGTTGTGCCGCCGGGAGTATCGGGAATGCGGTAGGCGGACTTCATCCAGAAATTATCGTCGGGCTTGTCGAGAACGCGAATCCAGGAGAGGCACTTCACCCAATATGTTGCGAAATTACCGGGAACGACGAGGCGGACAGGGAAGCCATTGAGCATTGGCAGGGACTCGCCGTTCATCAGGTAGGCGACGATGCATTCGTCGAGAATAGGATCGGTGAGATCGAGAGATTTCAGGAATCGATTCGAGCCGTAGCCTTCGGGCCCTTTGCCGCGATCCAATCCTTCGAATTGCGCCTGGAGCGAGCCGCTTTTTATTTGAGCAGCGCTCAGAATTTCGCGGAGTTTGACGCCGGTCCAGAGCGCGTTGCCCATTGCGCCGTTGCCCCATTGCCCGCCGGGGACACGAGGCTGCACGCGGCTGCGGCTGTTGCCTGAGCACTGATTTACGGCGGCGATCGAAGCGGGCTTGAAGCGATTGATCAAGTCGGGAAGGCTGAGGGCGAGAGGATTTCCGACGTTGCCCTCGACATGGAGGCGCCACTCTTTTAGATCCACGGAATTCGGCAGCGTTTCGAGATGCCAGCGGACGTAGAACGCGTCGTTCGGAGTGAATGGATTCAGGAAAAAGTGGCGCGGGGTTTCGAGTTGGACGGGGCGGTCAGCCAGTAGAATTAGCGGAGCTTTCTGCGGCTCGGTAACGATGGGGCCGATGGAATTCCAGTATGGATTCGCACCGGGGCCGGTAAAATCGGGGACGCTGCGCGGAGCGGATGGTTCCTGGGCCGCGACATTGAGGGATCCGAAAATTCCTGCCAGGCCAATAGCACTGCTGCTCGCGCCTAATGTTTTCAAAAAGCGGCGGCGAGAATGGTCGCAATCCGGACTTGCGACGGATGATTCTTCAGACTGCGGAATGTTGCGTATTAATTTCATTTGGGTTCGTTTCTGTTGATATTCAACAGAGAGCGCGACAATGAAAGTTTTGCGTTCTGTCACTCGACTTCGCGTGCGCCGGTTAACGACGGATGGTAATGCGGGCGGAGTCGAATTCGTAGCCTTCGTCCGCGACGGTTTTTGCGGCGACCGAGCGGAGACTCGCGTCGTCGGCATTCTTCGGCGCGTCGAAATGGCGGTGAATCACCTCTTCGCCGGATTGGATACGGACCTGCCACTTCGACTTCGCCGCATCCCATGAGACTTCTACTTGATCTGGACGCATGGATTCCTCCAAAGGCAATCTCGGCGACATTATAGTGCAGGCTGCCACGATCGAGATTGGAGGAATTATTTTTGCTTGGTCGTCAGAACTAATAGTGCGGCGAGTGTGGCTGTTTTCTGATCCGTGGTCCAGGGCGGGCCGAGAGAGCGACCGGCGATGGAAATTTGCTTCGAGATGCGAGTGGCTGCTTTGCCGAATGTTTCGCGGGAGCGATCTTCGAGTTCACGCTGGCGGACACCGGTGACGGGAATGTTTAGGTCGTCGCATGCTTTTGAGAAGGCTTCGCGAAAGAATTCACCTTCCGCCGCATGAAGGAGTGGGTGCGCGGCAAGGATTTTGGGAAGGGGCGGGAGCGAGCGGCCCGAGGCCAAGATTATTGCGGAAGCTACGACGCGATATTTGCGAGCGTGCAATTCACTTATTACATCGCGAATCGCCGCTGCTGCTAGTCGCTTTGAAGCTGCAAAGCAACCTGCGATGAATTTCTCTGCGGCTGTAAGTTCGAGATTCTTTGCGAAGTGATAGGGCTGAATAGCGCCGGGTGTTCCGGGAGTCGTGAGAGCGATGCGCCGGCGTTCGATTACTTCCACTTTACCGGCGGTCAGCGAGACTGCAACGAGCGCTCCCCAGCCGGAGTGCATTCGAACGCCGATGGATGCGCGCTTCATACGTCAGGATTGTACGCGAATGTTGAAGTGAGTTCGCGATTTGACAAAGATCGAATCGACGTAGGCGAGAAATCAAGCCACCGACCCTTCGTTCGCCGCTGGCGGACGAAGGACGGAGCACCCGACGCCGGTTCCATCGTTGAGGTGTCGTAGATTAGAGGCGCAAAGCGATGAAGACGAGATAGCCGGCGAGGACCAGGCCGAACAACGCCACGAGAATGCCTATGAGGTCGATGAGAAAACCGGCCGGCTCGAAATTTCCGGATTCCAATTGAGCGCGCGTCCGGCGATAACGAAGCAAGCCAGCGAGGGTCAATGCCACGCCGCCGATAATCGCGATCGTACCGAACCAAACGGAAAGCCCTTCGCCTGCTGACACGTGACCTTGGAGTTGCATGAATTCGCGGATGGCGATGGCGAAGCGTCCGATGGCGAAGCCGAAGACGACGATGGCGATGCCGGTGCGCACCCAGGCAAGAAAAGTGCGTTCGTTTGCGAGATGGTCGCTCGCGCGATTGAAATTTGCACCGGCGGGCGATGGATTGTCGTTCAGCTTAGACTCGGCCATGGCTCCTCAGAGAATTCGAAAGGCGATTACTGAGATTGGCTATTTTACGGCTTGTTCGAGGATTGCGCCTACGCCGGCGATATTTTTGATCAGGTCGTCCGGGATTTGGTGCCGATTCTTGAGATAGTCGGGACTGTTGTAGGAGAGCCAGACCTTGCCATCAGCGTCTTCCCAGGCCAGCGCTTTTAGCGGCAGGTCGATTGCGAGCGTTGGGGAGGCGGCCATCATAGGCGTGCCGCCCTTCGGACTGCCGAAAATAATGAGTTGAGTGGGACGCATCGTCAGGCCGACTTTCTCCGCTTCGCCGCTGTGATCGACGCGCGCAAATACTGTGAGATTTTTGGCTTGCAGCAGGGACTCGAGCCGCTTCAGCGTGTCCGGAACTGAATAGAGACTGCTGAGGTGAACCATTCCGTTGTCTGGCAAGGCAGGCATGCGCGTCCTCCGCAATTTCAGGCTCAAACTGACAATGCAATCAGGAGCGATCTCCGACGTACCAGGGCGCATTCACCGCAAAGATGCGGTCATTGCCGCGGGCGAGCAACACCCATTCGAGAAGACGTCCACGCTGATTATGGAGAAAGTATTCATACCACTTATTTTCGACGAGCTCGGGTATGACGACGATGATGGTGCGTGACGGATGCTTCTTCGAAAGTTCGAGAACGAACTGAACGATGGGAATGATTACGAAGCGGTAAGGCGACGGCAAAAGCTTAAGCTTGGGCGGCTCTTTACCGGCGGAGCGGAAGGGATCGTCAACGTAGCGCTCCCAATCCGCCAGGAGCAATTCGGAGTACTCGGCGATCTCGACGTGAAGAGCGATCACTTGAGGTGATAGCCGCGCGGCAAATTCAATGGCCTGGCATGTGACTGTGCTCCAGCGATCGACAGGAATGACGGCGATGGGAGGATGATTCAGACTCTTCGCGTGGACGGGATCTTTGCACGTGGTGACGACTTTGATCCGGTGATAGTGACGGCGAACAACGATGAAAAAGAAAATCAAGAACGGGATGAAAATCACCGTGATCCACGCGCCTTCAGCGAATTTCGCAACGAGGACGACGATCACCGTGATGCCGGTGACGAACGCGCCGAGTCCATTGACGCACGCGCTTTTGAGCCAGTGCGGGCCGCGGTGTTTCCGCCAATGCACGACCATTCCAGCCTGAGAAAGCGTGAACGCCAGAAAAGCGCCGACGGCATAGAGCGGAATGAGCCGATCGGTGACGCCGCCAAAAGATATGAGAAGGACGCCGCAGAGCAGTGCCAGGACGACGATCCCGTAGGTATAGACGAGCCGCCGCCCTCGATAACTGAACACGTGCGGAAGATAATTATTTTGCGCGATGGCGCGGCAAAGTCGCGGGAAATCGGCGAAAGCTGTGTTGGCGGAGAGCGAGAGAACGAGAAGAATCGAAGCGATCGTCACATAGTAGAAAACACCTTTGCCGAAAACAGAAGCGATGAGCATGGAGAGGAGGCTCTGGTAGCCGGGCAGGCCTGGATCTGTTGCGGTGATTCCATAAATCTTCACAAGATAGGAAATTCCAGCCAGCATCACCGCAAGAATAAAAATAATTACGGTGAGGGTGCGCTGAGCATTTTTGACGGCGGGCTTGCGAAAGGCCTTCACACCGTTGCTGACAGCTTCGACGCCGGTCAACGCCGTGCAACCGCTCGCGAAAGCCTTGAGCAGCAGCCAGTAAGTGACTGCTTGGGTCATTGGGGGCGGAGGCGGAAGCGGCGCGATCGGCGTTGGATTACCGTGGCTGAGGACAACGTGGAGAATGCCTGCGCCGATGGTGATGAGAAGTGTGCCGACAAAAAGATACGTGGGGACGGCAAAGACAAGGCCGGCCTCGCGCACGCCGCGAAGATTGATGATGGTGATAACGATCAGAATGCCGACGCAAATAGAAACCGTGTGCGGCAGCAAGGATGGAACGGCGGAGACAAGCGCGCCGACCCCGGCGGAAATGCCGACGGCGGCCGTGAGAATGTAATCGGTGAGGAGCGCGGCGGCGGCCAGCAGGCTTGCACGCGCGCCAAGATTGAAGCGCGCTACGGTGTAGGAACCGCCGCCGTTCGGATAGGCGGCGATGGTCTGGCGATAGGAAAAGTAGACGATCACCAGCAAGATGATGATCGCGGCGCTGATCGGGATGAGATACCGAACGGCAAGAAGGCCCAGCGGAATTAGGAGACTGAGGCCCGCTTCCGGGCCGTAAGCGGCCGAGCTGAGCGCATCGAGACCAAAGATCGGGATGCCTTTTGCAGCACCGACTTGTTCGGCGCGCTCGTCGCTTGTTTTTATCGGCCGGCCGACTACGAGGTCTAGTAGGTTCATGAGCGATTGGAGATCATTGGCAGTCTACGCTAAGTTAAATTGGATTTACGTACGCAGTGAAAAGTGACGCCTGACACCGGCGCGAGAGTGCGACTGTCGATGCTCAACGATCGGAGAGCGATCTGAGCGGAATTACGATAACATCGGCCGGAGTTTGAATCACGACGAAGCGAAAAACCCAAATCTTGAAATGCCGGTCCGTCTTCCGACGGACCCTACGATTGCCGGTGGCACACAATCGCGCGTTCGGGCACTCAGCGATTGGCGAAGGAGTTGAGATGCGTATCTGGTGCGGCGCTTTTCTGCTGGCTGCATTGACGTTTGTGGGATTTGGGGCTCGCGTCCATGCGTCCGGAGAGCCGCAATCGTTGACGAAGGCGCGTGCTACTGACATCGAAAACGGCGTGCGGGCTTTCATGCGAGTTGTGGCTCACGATGTTACGCAAGATGGCCCGGCGGCGTGGCGGAAGCATTTTGCCGACCGCCCCGCGTTCTTCATGGCTGTTGACGGCCATTTGGTGTTCCCGAATAGCGCGGCGGCGACGGCGGGAATTCAGGGCGCCGCGGGAATGTTCAAGCACATTGAGTTGCGATGGGGCGACGATTTGAGAGTGGATCCGCTTGCGGAGAATTTGGCTGTCGTGGCAGCGTCCTATCGTGAGGTTCGCGTGGACACGGCGGGGAAGCAAGTGGACGAGCACGGATTTTTTACGGGGACTGTGGAAAGGCGAGATGGCTGCTGGCAATTTCGGAATGTGCATTGGTCGGCGGCTGCGCCGGTTGCGAAGTAACTCGGATCTGCCACATCGTTACTGACTGACTAAAGGCGAAGATGCCCGGCCGAAGCCGGCCGCTACAAGTGCCTTAGCGGCGCTCCTGCCGGCAGCGATGTAACGGTCAGCGCTTCTGTTTGGCGATCCAATCGCGGATGCGCGTATCGAGGATATCGAGCGGGAGCGCGCCGCCGCCGAGGATTTGATCGTGGAACGCGCGAATGTCGAATTTATCGCCTAGCTGATCCTTGGCGTATTCGCGAAGTTTGAGAATTTCGAGCTGGCCTAGTTTGTAAGCAAGCGCTTGAGCGGGCCACGCGATGTAACGGTCGACTTCACTCTGAACATTCGGTTCGTCCATCGCAGTGTAACGATGGAAATATTCAACCATCTGATCGCGAGACCATTTCTTCTCGTGCACGCCGGTATCCACGACCAGACGAATGGCTCGCCACATTTCATTTTCCAGCCGCCCGTAATCACTGTAGGGATCTTCGTAACGGCCGACATCCTTTCCCAGCCGCTCAGAGTAAAAAGCCCAGCCCTCGACGAACGCCGTGTAATCCGCATATTTCCGGAATGAAGGCAGATCGGTCAATTCCTGCGCGAGTGAGATTTGAAGATGATGGCCGGGAATTCCCTCGTGGTAGGCGATCGCTTCGACGTTCAGCAAGAGGCGGTGCTCGGGGTCCCATTCATTGACGTTGATGTGTCCAGGGCGAGAACCGTCCGCTGTGCCATCGGTGTAATCAGCCGGGACGGCGTCCTTGGAACGCGAAGCGACCATGGGAATGACGGCAAGCTTGTTCTTAGGAAGATGGCCGAAGAGCTTCGGCAATTCAGGCTCCATGTCGTGAACGTATTTCGCGTATAGGTCCAGGAGTTGCTGGCCGGAAGTGGCGTAGAAACTGCGCTCGTTCTTGATGTGCTCGTTGAGGCTGGCGAGATCTTTGAATCCGAGTTTGTGCGCAACGGCAAGCATTTCCGCTTCGATTTCGTCTACTTGCTTGAGCCCGATTTCGTGAATTTGATCCGGCGTGAGATCGGTGGTGGTCATCAGGCGGATTTGAAAGCGATACCGCGCTGCGCCGTCGGGAAGAGCCCAGATGCCGGGATCGACGCGGCCCTTCGGGGCGTAGTCGTCGCGGATGAACGCAGTAAAGCGGGCATACGCGGGCAATACTGAACTTTTTATTGCGGCAAGGCCGGCTTCGCGCAAGCGCTTGCGATCGGATTCGGAAATGCTTGCGGGGAAATTGGAAAATGGCTGAGCGAAGGGAGAATTATCCGGTTTCTCAGAGGCGACGCCGTTGCACTGTTCCACGACTTTTTCGAGGAGAAAACGGGGCGGCATCAATTTTTCGCTGATGCCCTTCCGCATTTGGACAGTGATCTGATCGAGCAATTGAGGAATTTGCTTCAGGCGCGAAATATAATCGTCGAAGTCTTTGACGGAATCGAATGAGAGCGTGTTGACCAAATCGGGCAATTCGATCTGGATACCGTTCTCCTGATCCACCGGCATTTCCCAGGGCTTGAAGCGGGCACCTTCCAATTGCATTTGAAGGCCGCGAACCATCAATACTTTGTTGAGTGCCTCCTGTTCGGGGAAGCCCGAAGTGTCGATGGCCTCGAAACGTGTGAGAAATTTCCGAGCTTGCTCAAGATCTTTGTTGATGGCTTCCTGCGAACGGTCGTCGAGTTTGTCGTTCCAGCGCTTGTCTCCGAGGAAGGAGGCGAAGATTGGGCTGGTGCGCAGCCTGTATTCCCATTGTTCGGCTAGAAGATCGTTGAGCGCCTTTCGACGAGATTCGAGAGAGGGTGATGATTGCGCGACGACCGTGAGGAAAAGAAGCAAAGACAAAAACACAGCGATACATGAGTGAAAATTAAAGAGGCGCACTCAGGCTCCTTGACCGAAGGATTCTTCGAGCGAGTGAATTGTCGGCGAAATGATCGCTCGGTCGTTTATTTGGGAAGCCAATATCCGGGAATTCTACAGGTTGGCGGTCTCTTATATGAAGAGCTATTCGTAGCGCAGCGCGACCATGGGATCGACGCGGGCGGCGCGGACCGCGGGAATGTAGCACGCGAGCGCGGCGACGGCTGCGAGCAACGCCGCTACTCCCACGAACGTCAGCGGATCGGCTGCCTTCACGTTGAAGAGCAGCGACCCGAGAAATCGCGTGATGCCGAGAGCGGCGGCGGCGCCGATCGCGGCACCAATAGCGGCGAGCGCGATTCCCTGACCAATGACGAGGCGAAGCACCTCGCTTTGCTGTGCGCCGAGAGCCATTCGAATACCGATCTCGCGCGTTCGCCGCGTCACTTCGTAGGAAAGCAGCCCGTAGAGGCCGATGCAGGCGAGCACGAGCGCGAGCAAACCAAAAAAGCTAGAGAGGCGCGCGACAAGACGCTCCACGAAAAGCTGGCGTTCAATTTGTTCTGTTTCCGTGCGGATTGAGAATACCGGAAGGTTGTCGTCCATCTGGCTGACGACGGCGCGAATCTGTGGAACCAAGCTCGAAGGGTTGATCCCTGTGCGTAGCGTGAAGGAGGTGGCGCGGCCACTCGTCGGGACGTAGAGCGTTGGCGCGACGTCGCGGCGCAATTTGTTGTACTTGGCGTCGCCGACTACGCCGACGATTTCCCATCCCGGCATCGAGACAGAATTTGACTCGTCCGTGCCGTGGCTGCCAAACCGTAGTCCGATTGGATTCGTTTTCGAAAAGTACTTGCGGACGAAAGAGTCGTTCACAATTGCCGGCATAGGAGGCAGACCGACTGCCGCATTCTTGTTCTGCTCCACAACCGCGCTTCGGGGACCTTTGACTCCAGCCGCCACCCGCTCATTTTCCTCGGCGAGAACTTCTTCGACGCGCTCGGCTTCGGCGAAATCCGCAGGCGTAAACTCGCGGCCAAGGCGCAGTGGAATTCGCATCGTGTTAAAGAAATCGGCGCCCACGGGAAGCTCATCTGCTTCAGACACTTCATTCTCGGGCGTGCCTGGGAGGTGAAAGCCCGTGGTCCATAATCCACCGCCGAGCAGGGGCAGCCACGAATAGCTGACGGACTTGACGCCTGGAATGGTGCCGAGGCGGCTCTGGAGGTCCTTGTAGAAACTGTCCGTGTCAGCGCGCTTGTAGCCGATCAAGGTGGGGTCGATTCGGAACGTTAAGATGTTTCGCGTATCAAAGCCCGGATCGAGGGACTTTAGATTTTGCAGCGTGCGCACCAGGAGTCCCGCGGCGACGAGCACGATCATCGTGAGAGCGACCTGGGAGACGGCAAGCGCGTTCGCCGCGCTGAGCCATCGCGCGATCCGGCGCGCAGGCGACGCGCTGTTGTCCGATCCTTCCTTTAGCGCGGGAATGAGATCGGCACGCAGGCCGCGCAGCGCCGGAGCGAGGCCAAATAGAATCCCCGTCAAGATTGAGGCGGCCGCGGTAAATGCCAGAACGCGCCCATCAATTCCGGGATTCAACGCGCTCGGATTGTCCTGGCTCGAATTCACGAACGCAGCGATGGCCGCGGCGGCCCACGACGCGAAAACAATTCCGAGAGCCCCACCGGCGGCGGAGAGAAGAAGGCTTTCGGTTAAAAGTTGGCGTACGACCCGCGCACGACGCGCGCCGAGCGCGAACCGGAGCGCGAATTCTTTTTGCCGAGCCGAAGCGCGCGAAAGCAAGAGTCCCGCGACATTCGCGCAGGCGATGAGAAGAACAACTCCGACCGCAAGCATGAGAACGTAAATAGGCGCCGAGATTTCCGACGTGTCGCCCGTAAGGCCTTTCTGCGCGGGCAATAGAGAAATCGCGGGAGCGTCCTCAGACTTCAACATCGGTTTGGCGCTGTGAGTTACTTCATTGCGGAAGAGCGTGCTGACGGCGGCCTGCGCTTGCGCGCGCGACGTGCCTGCCTTCAGCCTGCCGACGATGACGAGCCACCAGTAATTGAAATCGGCGTCGCGATTGTCCCAAGGCACATTGATCCGGGGCAACGCCGAGAGCGGCAGCCAAAGTTGAATGGGATTGCCGGGTGAAAGCGCGTCAAATTGCTGATCGGCGATGCCGACAATTGTGAAGGGAACTTTATTGAGGAGAATCGTCTTGCCAACGGCCGAAGTCGAGCCGCCGAAATTGCTTCTCCAATAGTTATGGCTGAGGACGACGACGGGTGAAGCGGAGGGTGTGTCGTCGGCGGAAGCGATCAGGCGGCCAAGAAATGGCCTCACGCCGAGAGTCTGGAAATAATCGCCGGAGATGTACTCGGGGTTTTCGACTGTGCTGGCCGCTCCATTGCCGCTTAAATCGAGGCGGTCGCCGCCTGCAAACGCGGCCATGGCCGAGAAGACGTTCGTATCGGTGCGAATATCGTTGAACATCGGCTCCGAAAACGAGCATCCGATCGGACTGGTTTTGGAGAGATGGTCGTCGCAATCGCCGTAGTTACTGTAGTTGAGTTGAGCCGGGCTGGAGTGCGCAGTCCATTCGAGCAGCATGAGATTGTGCGGATCGCTGACGGGAAGCGAGCGGAGCAGAGCGGAATCGACCAAGCTGAAGATTGCGGTGTTGGCGCCAATGCCGAGCGCGAGCGTCAGGACGGCGACGGCGGTGAAGCCGGGGGACTTGCGCAGCATGCGGAGGCCGAAGCCGATGTCCTGCATTAGTTGCTCGAGCCAGACGAAGGTCCAGACTTCGCGGGTTTCCTCCTTGATCTTCGTCATGTTGCCGAATTTTCTCAAGGCCGTGTACCGAGCTTCGTCGGGCGGCATTCCGCGGGCGATGTTGTCGCGAGTTTCGATTTCGATGTGATCGCGAATATCTTGCTCAAGATCATTGAGCATGCGCTTCTGGCGACTCATGAATTGCCTTTCCGTTCCGAGGGCCAGCGAATTTTACACATCGTAAAGAGGCGACTATCCGTGGCACGCTCTCTATCCCATAGTTGGTCTACACATCACTCGTATCGCAGCGCGACCATGGGATCGACGCGCATCGCGCGGCGTGCGGGAACATACGACGCTAGAAAAGCAACGGTACCGAGCACCACTGCCACGGCGGCAAAGGTCAGCGGATCGGTTGGGTTGACATCAAACAAGACGCTGGACATCCAGCGCGTCACCACAAACGCTGCCACGACGCCGATGCACAGGCCGAACATGGCGAGCCGCACTCCATGCCCCACAATTTCACGCAGAACATCGGTTCGCTGCGCGCCGAGCGCCATTCGCAAACCGATTTCGCGCGTACGCTGTGTCACCAGATAAGACAAAACCCCAAAAATTCCCGCTGCCGTGAGCAGCAGCGCGATGCCGCCAAAAGCTCCGAGGAGGAGTGCGTTGAAACGGTCGCCCGCGGTTGAACTCGAGACGACATCCTGCATCGTGCGGAACGCCGATGTCGCCTCATCCGGATCAATCGCGCGAATGGATTCGCGCACGGCAGTCGCGAGCATCGCCGGATCGCCGGCGCTGCGAACTACCACATTCATTCTCGTGAAGGATCCCGGTATAAAGATTGCGGGGCGAGTGGATTCTTGCAATGCGAAGTGCTTGTTGCCTCCCACGATTCCGACAATTTCACGCGCGACGAATCCTGGCTTACCTTCAAACATTTTCAAGTGCTTGCCCATCGGGTTGTCGTTCGGGAAGTACTTCTTTACGAACGGCTCATTGACGATCAGAAACTTCCGGGATTCCAATGAATCATGCCGTTCAAAAGCTCGCCCGGCCAATAGTGGAATTCGCATCGCACCGAAATAGTCGCCGTCAATGACTCGGAAATCCGCGTCTTCGTTGTCGTTCGGGCTCGCAGGCGGCCGCTCGACAATCGTGAAAAATGTGTCATTGGCCTCGCCGCTCAGAGGCAATTCGGAAACGAAGCCGGCGCTCCCGACGCCCGACTTGGATTCGATTCGGTCCTCGAGTTCATGGAAGAACGATTCCCGCCGCTGGACGTCGTCGTATCTCGGCGAGACGAGCGTTACCTCTGTCGTGAGGACGTTTGCGGGATCGAAACCGAGCTGAACGTGTATCAGCCGCCAGAAACTATTGAGCAAGAGACCCGAGGCAATCAATACGACCACCGAAAGCGCCACCTCCACGACGACAAGCGCATTGTGCGTGCGATGCTTCGAACGCGAATCACCAGAAGCGCCGCCTTCTCTCAAGCTTTGAGCCAGATCGCGACGACTCGCTTTCAGCGCCGGCCCCAGGCCAAAAAGTATCCCGGTGAAAATCGCGATTGCGAACGTGAATGCAAGTACGACACCACTCACATTCACTTCGTCGAGACGCGGGAGACTCTGCGGGCCGAGCCTCTTCAAAAGTTCCACACTTGCATTGGCCAGGAAAATACCAGCTACTCCGCCGGCGACGGCGAGAAGAAGGCTTTCGGTCAACAACTGTCTTACGAGCCGGGAACGTCCCGCACCAATCGCGGTCCGAATGACAATCTCTCGCTGCCGAACGGTATTTCGCGATAGAAGCAGACTCGCGACATTCGCGCAGGCAATCAGCAACACGAACCCGACCGCGGCTAGAAGCACCAGCAACGGGAGCCGGACACTGCCGACGAGAACGCTCTGAAGCGGCTCAAGACGGAGGCTCCATCCGGCATTCGTATCGGGGTAATCGCGTGCAAGACGCCCGGCGATAATGTCGAATTCAGCTTGCGCTTGAGCGATCGAAACGCCGCGCCTCAGAAGCCCGACGGGGCGGAGGAAATGCGAACGGTGAGTTTGCATTCCCTGATTTTGAAAGGGAGCGGGAAACCAAAGATCGGCTTGCGAGAGAACGGAGATGTCTTTCGCGAGGACACCGACGATCGTGCGCGTCTTGTCATCGAGCGTAATCGATTGTCCAATGATGTTCGGATCGCCGCCAAACCGTTCGTGCCATAAATGATTGCTGAGAATTACAACCTGTGGATCCGTCGCCTTTTCGTCGGATAGCTCGAAGATGCGGCCATAACGGGTGTGGATGCTGAGTGCATCGAAGAAGCCGGCTGTCACCATCGAGCCTTTAATCTGAATCGGCTTATCGCTGCCCGCGAGATTAAAGAGAGAATCTCCGCCTGCCATCGCGCCGAAATATTCGAAGGAGTGATTCTGTGCGCGGTAATCGACGAAATCAGATGGCGACACCGCAGCCTGAGAGCAGAGCGAACAGTTTCCCCACGCCCAAATGAGCCGCGAGGAATTCTCAAACGGGAGAGGGCGGAGCAAAACGGCGTTCACGACGGAAAAGAGCGCGGTGTTGGCGCCGATGCCCAGGGCCAGCGTGAGCACGACAACGGCGGTGAATCCGGGATTCTTCCGGAGCATGCGGAGCCCGAAGCGGATGTCTTGCAGTAACTGCTCCAGCCAGACGAGACTCCAGACTTCCCGCGTATCTTCTTTGACTTTGGTTACATTGCCAAACTTTCGAATCGCAGCGTAGCGTGCTTCGTCGGGGGACATGCCGCGCGCGATGTTGTCGCGAGTCTCGATTTCGATGTGGTCGCGGACGTCTTGCTCGAAATCTTGCATCATGCGCGTGCGGCGGCTCATCGTTTCACCTATTCCGCGGGCCGGAAAATCCGCGCGAACGCCTACGGGTCAATTCACTCCGCACACTCCATTCGGAATTCATCCACTGCGCGTCACTCATATCGCAGCGCCACCATTGGATCGACGCGCATTGCGCGGCGCGCGGGGATGCAGCAGGCAGCTGTGGCAACGCAAATGAGAATCAGTGCGACCGCGAGAAACGTGAGCGGATCGCGCGCGTCAATTCCAAAGAGCAAGCTCGCCATGAAGCGCGTGAGCGCCGCGGCTCCGGCGAGTCCAATGATGGTTCCAAGGACGGCGAGCCTGCCTCCTTCGCCGAGCACCAGCCATAGAATGTTGCGCCGTTGCGCGCCGAGCGCCGTGCGGATGCCGATCTCGTGCGTGCGCTGTGTCACCGAATACGCCACCACGCCGTAGATTCCGACGGCCGCGAGCGCCAGCGCAACGGCCGCAAAAATCGCCAGTAGCGTCAAATTGAATTTCTGCGGATCCACGGACGCATTCATCAGGAATTTCATCGTGAGCACGGAACTCGGAGGGATGTCGCGATCGAGCGCCCAGATCTGATTTTCGACTTCTCTCGTGAGCTCGCCGGTGTCTCTCGAACTGCGGACCGCGATTGACATCCAGCGCTTCCACGGCTGGTCAGTTTGCGAATATAAATCGTAAGCGGCGGGCTCCTCCGGCTGATCCAGGCCGAAATGCTTTACATCGCCGACCACTCCGACAATCGTTTTCCAGTGCACGGGGATTTCGCTAGCCCATCCGATGCGCGCGCCGATGGGGTCCTGGTGCGGGAAAAATTTCTTGGCTAAGGTTTCGTTTACGACCACAACGACAAGAGTATCCGCGCGGTCCTGGCCGGAAAACTCGCGTCCGCGAAGAAGCGGAATACTCATGAGCGAAAAGTAATCGCCAAGGATGGTGCGTGTCTGCACTTCGGGAGCATCGGCAGGATTCACCGGCCGCCCCTCGATGGCGAGATCGTGGCTGAGAGAATCGCCGCTCATCGGCAGTTCGCTGACCATCGCGGCTTGCACGCCGGGAAGCGAATTCAGAGAGTCAAGTAATTGCGCGCGAAATAGCCTCTGCTTGGGAATTTCTTCGTATCGCGCGGCCGGAAGTTCGACGCGCATAGTGAGAATGTTGTCAGGCCGGAAGCCTGGCGCTTCGGACTCCATTTTCTCGAAGCTGCGGATCAGCAGCCCCGCTGCCACGAGCAGCATCAGCGCCAGTGCGGTTTCGGAAATCACCAGAGTCCGTCGCAGACGGAGACTTGCGCGGCTTCCGGACACCGTGCGGCCAGACTCTTTCAGCCCCTCGCCGAGGCCGAGCCGCGTGGCGTTCCATGCGGGAAGCAGCCCAAACACAATGCCGGTGAGCATCGAGATACCCAGAGTGAACGCGAGGACGCGAGCATCGATGCTGATGCCGTCAAGCCGCGGAACGTTCCTGGGCGAAAGCGCGAGCAGGACGCGCAACCCCGTTTGCGCCAGCAGAATTCCGGCCGCCCCGCCTGCCAGCGAAAGTATCGTGCTCTCGACCAGCATTTGTGCGGTCAGGCGCCGCGATCCTGCGCCGAGAGCGGAGCGAATCGCGATTTCCCGCTGTCGCGATGCACTGCGGCCCAAGAGCAGATTCGCGAAATTGACGCAAGCGATCAGCAGCACCAACGCGACTGCGCCGAAGAAAATCAGTAACGCTTGGCGCGAATCTCCCACGATCTTATCGAGCAAAGGAATGAGCCGCCGATGACGGTTTTGGTTGAAGTTGGGATACGCGCGCGCCAGCGATTCGTCGATCCGATCCATTTCCGACTGCGCTTGCGCCAGCGTTACGCCCGGTTTCAAGCGAAGATATGTATATAGGAAGTGGACGTTGCGCGCCTGCGCCGCCGCGGGATATACCACGCGCAGCGAGGCGTAGACGTCTCCCGGTCTTCCCGGCAGCCAGAAATCTTCGGGCAGGACGCCGACGATCGTATAAGGATTCCCACTCAGCGGAATGGATTTGCCGATTACGCTCGGATCGGCTCCGAATTGGCGCGTCCAAAAACCGTGGCTGAGCACGACGGCGCCGGGCGCGCCGTAGCGATCGTCGTCTGCCGTGATCAATCTGCCCAAAGCGGGCTTCGCGCGCAACGCTTGAAAGAGTTCCGCATTGCAGGTGATGGCGAACACCTGAATCGGCTCGGCGCCGCCCGTGTAGTCGAGCCTCTGCATCGTGTTTGCGCCCAGCGCCTCGAAGGACCGGCTTTGCTTCTCGATGTCGTCCATATTCGGCAGCGAATCGTACGAAGCGATGGCAACCAATCGTTCCGGTTCGGGGTAGGGAAGAGGACGAAGAAGCACGCCGCTGACTACGCTGAAGATGGCCGTGTTGGCGCCAATGCCGAGAGCGAGGGTGAGAACGGCAACGGCGGAGAAGCCGGGAGATTTGCGCAGCGTGCGGAGCCCGTAACGGAAGTCCTGGAATAGCTGCTCGAGCCAAACGAAGCTCCAAACTTCGCGGGTCTCTTCCTTGAGCTTCGTCATGTTGCCGAATTTTCGCAGCGCCGCGTAGCGCGCTTCTTCTGGCGACATACCGCGCGCAATGTTGTCGCGAGTCTCGATTTCGATGTGATCGCGGATGTCTTGCTCGAGATCATGCATCATGCGCGTGCGGCGGCTCATGACTCGCCTTCTTGCTCGGCAGGGCGTAGGATCCGCGCGATCGCGCCCGCGAGCTTGTCCCACTTGCTGGTTTCGAGCTTCAGTTGCCGCCGGCCCTTGGTGGTGAGGCGGTAAAATTTGGCGCGGCGATTGTTTTCGGAGGTGCCTTCTTCGACCGAGATCCATTCGCGCTTGATCAGGCGGTGCAGCGCGGGATAGAGCGATCCCTGCTCGACCTG
>JBAPOP010000021.1:0-6820 GCA_049279675.1 Candidatus Acidiferrales bacterium | reverse complement strand
GCTGAGCCCGCTTGAGAGCGCCGAAGGAATTCTGGTAACGGCGGCGATCCGGGATATCAGCGTGCGCAAGGAAGCGGAAAAGCATCTGGCGCAAATGGAGGGCAGATACCGCGGCCTGCTCGAAGCGGCTCCGGATGCGATGGTGGTGGTGAATCAGATCGGTGAAATCGTCCTGCTCAACGTTCAAGCGGAGAAGCAGTTTGGATACCGCCGCGATGAACTCGTCGGGCGAAAAGTAAAGAGCCTGATTCCGGAAGGATTCGCGGAGCGGCTGATCGCCGACGCTCTGCGATCCGCGGAAGACGCGCTGGCGCAGCAGATTGGCACCGGCATCGAGCTCTCCGGGCGGCGAAAGAATGGAAGCGACTTTCCAATCGAGATCATGTTGAGCCCGCTCGAAAGCGCCGAAGGAATCCTGGTGACGGCGGCAATTCGCGACATCACAGCCCGCAAAGCGGCCGAAGCGAATCTTTTGGAAAAAGTTGACGAATTGAAGCGCTCGAACGAGGAATTGGGGCAATTCGCTTACATCGCCTCGCACGATTTGCAGGAGCCGCTTCGGATGGTGGCCAGTTACACGCAGCTTCTATCCAGACGGTACAAGGGCAAGCTCGACGCCGATGCCGATGAGTTCATCTCATTTGCGGTGGACGGCGCCGCACGCATGCAGCGGCTCATCCAAGACCTGCTGGCCTTTTCGCGCGTCGGGACAAAGGGTAAGGAACTGCTCATTACCTCGAGCGAGGAAGCATTTCAGCAGGCGCTCATCAATCTGCGCGGCGCCGTCAAAGATAGCGGCGCTCAGGTGACGCACGATCCTTTGCCCATGGTAGCTGCGGACGAGATGCAACTGGTTCAGCTATTTCAAAACCTCATTGGCAACGCCATCAAGTACCAAAATCCCGGCGTCCCGCGGATTCACGTCTCCGCCGCGAGGGATGGCGGGAAGAAATGGATCTTTTCGGTCAAAGACAACGGACTCGGAATCCACCCGCAGTACTTCGACAGAATTTTCGGCATGTTCCAGCGGCTCCACAAGCGGGAAGAATTTGAGGGCACCGGCATCGGGCTGGCCATTTGCAAAAAAATAGTCGAGCGTCACGGCGGCGTTATTTCAGTTGAGTCACAACCAGGACAAGGCTCCACATTTCGATTCGCACTGGCAGCAGAGGAGAAAAATTCATGAAAGATTACGGTGGCAAATTCATAACAACTCGGGTTCTCTTGGTCGAAGACAGCCCCGGTGATGTCCGCCTGACGCAGGAAGCGTTCCACGACGCCAATTCGTCCGTCTATTTGCACGTGGTCACGGACGGTGTCGAAGCCATGCAATTTCTCACGCACAAGGGGCCGTACGTCGATGCCCCGCGGCCGGGCCTTATTCTGCTGGATCTCAATCTTCCCAGGATGGACGGCCGCGAAGTTCTGGCTCACATCAAGGAGGATGCCAGCTTAAAACTCATCCCTACTGTGATCCTGACCACGTCCCAGGCGGAGTCGGACATCTTGAAAAGCTATCAGCTTCAGGCGAACTGCTACCTAGCGAAGCCCGTACAGTTGGATGAATTCGACAGCCTAATGAAGAGCATCAACGATTTCTGGCTGTCGAGAGTCAAGTTGCCTCAAGGGGAGAAAACCGCATGACGCAAGGAATCAGGAAGCGGAATGAGAGGAGATTATGAAGCCAATCGGAGGAGATGGAATGCCCATAGAAGTTCTTTTGGTCGAAGATAGTCCCGGCGACGTCCGGCTCACGCAGGAAGCTTTCCGCGACGCCAATACTTCCATTCATATGCACGTCGCTGCGGACGGCATCGAGGCCATGGCCTTTCTGAGAAGAGAGGGTGCGCACGCGCACGCCCCTCGCCCCGATCTGATCTTGCTGGATCTGAACCTACCCAAGATGGATGGCCGCGAAGTGCTCGCTCACATCAAGGAGGATGCCAGCTTAAAACTCATCCCCACCGTGATCCTGACCACCTCCGACGCGGAGGCGGACATCGTAAAAAGCTATCAACTCCAGGCGAACTGCTATCTCAGTAAGCCAGTGCAATTGGATGCGTTCGAGGGATTGGTGAAGAGCATCAACGATTTCTGGCTGACGAAGGTCAAACTACCTCAGAGGTGAGGCGGATGAGCACGAAAGCGATCAAGACAGTCCTTCTGGTCGAGGATAACCGCGGAGACGCCCGACTGCTGCGCGAGATGCTCAACGAGCAAGGCTCGAGCCGAATCGAATTGATCCACGTGGAGCTCATGAGCGATGCCGAAAAGCATCTCGCTGAGCGTCCGATTGACATGGTCTTGCTCGACCTCGGTTTGCCCGATGCGCAAGGAGTGGAAGTCGTGCGGCGGGCTCGCACCGCTGCGCCTCGCGTTCCGCTCGTTGTGCTGACAGGAAACGAAGACGACACGCTTGCGACGCAAGCCTTGCAGGAGGGCGCGCAGGATTATCTGATCAAAGGCCAAATCGATGTGCGCGGTCTGCTTCGAGCCTTGCGCTACGCCGTCGAGCGCAAGACTACGGAAGACGCGTTGTTCATCGAAAAGGAACGCGCCCAGGTCACTCTCAATTGCATCGGCGATGCCGTGATCTGCACGGACATCTCCGGAGATATCACTTTCCTCAATCTCGTCGCCGAAAAAATGACGGGCTGGTCGTTGCCTGAAGCTGCCGGCCAACCCATGGCCGAGGTTTTTCGTATCCTCGACGCTACCAGCCGCCAAACGAATCCCAACCCGATGGCGATGGCGGTTGGGCTGGACAAGACCATGCATCTGGCGTCCAACTGCTTGCTCATCCGGCGCGATGGATTTGAAACTCCGATTGAAGACTCGGTGGCTCCCATTCACGATCGGGAAGGGCGCGCCACCGGAGCGGTGATTGTGTTCCGCGACGTGAGCGCGGCGAGAGCGATGGCGCTGCAACTGGCGCATTCGGCCGAACACGACTTTCTCACCGGCTTGCCCAACCGCATGCTTCTGAACGACCGGGTAACCCAGGCGATCACCCTCGCGCCGCGCCACATGAAAAAAGTCGCGATACTTTTTATGGATTTGGATGGCTTCAAGCA
This sequence comes from Candidatus Acidiferrales bacterium, assembly GCA_049279675.1. Classification (GTDB taxonomy): domain Bacteria; phylum Acidobacteriota; class Terriglobia; order Acidiferrales; family UBA7541; genus Palsa-147. The sequence continues at coordinate 3,746 of JBAPOP010000021.1, read as the reverse complement.
CATCAACGATTCTCTCGGTCATCCGATCGGCGACAAGCTCCTTCAATCGATTTCAAAACGCCTGGTGGAATGTGTCCGCGGCTCGGACACGGTGAGCCGGCAGGGAGGCGACGAATTCGTCGTGCTGCTGTCCGAAGTGGCGCAATCGGAAGACGCCGCCATTTCTGCCGTGAGGCTGCTGCAGGCCGTCGCGGAAGCGCATTCCATCGATCAGCACGATCTTCACGTCACGACGAGCATAGGCGTGAGCGTCTACCCCGATGACGGCGTGGATGCGGAGACGCTGATAAAAAACGCGGATACCGCGATGTATCAGGCCAAGGAAAACGGCCGCCAGAGCTATCAGTTTTTCAAGCCGGCGATGAACACCCGGGCCGTGGAGCGGCAGTCCATCGAAGAGAATCTACGCCGCGCCCTGGAACGGGAGGAATTCTCGCTGCACTATCAGCCGAAGATCGATCTCCGGAAAGGCGAGATTACCGGCGCGGAAGCATTGCTGCGTTGGACGCATCCCGTTCGAGGGCCCGTGTCTCCGGCGCAATTTATTCCCGTCGCCGAAGATTGCGGCTTGATTCTGTCGATTGGCAACTGGGTGCTTGGCGAGGCTTGCAGGCAAGCTCGAGCTTGGCAGGATGCAGGCTTGGCGTTCGGGACGGTGGCGGTGAACATCTCCGCGATGGAGTTCCGGAACGAGCACTTTTTAGAAGGCGTATTCAAAATTCTCAATGACACGGGCTTGAATCCACGATCGCTCGAACTGGAACTCACCGAAAGCGTTCTGATGAAACGCGCCGAGGCCACGGAGTCAATTCTCAAAACGCTGCGAGCAAGAGGCGTGCAGGTTGCCGTGGATGATTTCGGAACGGGATACTCCAGCTTGAGCTACTTGAGAAGGCTTCCAATTGACGCTCTTAAAATCGATCAGTCGTTCGTCCGCCAGATCACCACGGTTGCCGACGATACGACCATCGTTACCGCAGTGATTGGCATGGGGCGAAGCCTCAATCTTCGAGTGGTCGCGGAGGGCGTGGAAACGCAAGAGCAGTTGGCATTTCTTCAGGCTCACGAATGTGACGAAGCGCAAGGATATTATTTCAGCCGGCCGGTGCTGCCCAAACAATTCGCCAAGTTGCTTGAAATCGGAGTGGCGAACTCGCTGCAACACTCGGTGCAACACTGAGGATGGCGGCAATATTCCTCGAGCTGAATTTGCTTGAACATTCAGGATGCTGTTCCACGGCGCGCCCACGCAAAATTCAATTTTGGAATAAAGTCAGGGCGGCTATTCCGGGCAGGCAGCGCCGCCGCTTATCCAAATCTTCATCTGCGCGACCGTCTCGGGGCGGGTGAGCGGCGGCAGTGTGCGGCCGTCGCCGGGATTCCAGCCCCAAGCGACGAGATCGTCGTTCGCTACGTGGTCGAGCAGCGCTTCGAGAGATCTTTTGCCATTCTGATTGGGATCTTTGATCTGCTTGCAAAGTTCCGCGGGCGAGCGCCCAACGAACGTCATTTTCTGATCGGCCGGAGGAAGGCTCCACTTCGGATTTCCCGGAGGCATGTGCGCGCCCGGCAAATTCTTTGATTGATGGCACGTGTCGCAGCGCATTCCATACACTCCGTGCCCATCTCTGCCGCGCTTCACGTTCTGAATATGCACGTGGCTATCGTCACCTTGAAGAGGCGCATCGCCCGCGGGGTGGCAATTTTGGCATCGCGGAGACGTCAAAACGCTGTAGACCTGCAGGAATGCCGCGCGGGAAGCGGCCGCGTCAGGCTTCGCGGGTCCGCTGCCCGCTGGCGAAGCCGCCACCAGTGCGAGAGCGCCGCCCATTGCCGCGATTGCAGCGGTGTATCGCGCTACGATTCGGAATCTCCCGCGAGATTTCATCTCGTTTGCTTTGGGTACGTTAGTCGAAGTCATCATTTCGCTCCGAATTCTTACGCAAGATAGCTCGAACGAATCGGGAGCCGGCGGATGCGTTTTCCGGTTGCCGCGAAAATTGCGTTCGCGAGCGCGGGCGCGGCTGGCGGAACTCCCGGTTCGCCGACGCCCGTCGGATGCTCCGTGCTTGGCACGATGTAGACTTCAATTTCGGGCGATTCGTGCATTCGCAACATCGGGTAGTCGTTGAAATTTCCCTGTTCGACTCTGCCGTCCTTTAGCGTGATTTCCGTTTTGAGCGCGGCCGTCAATCCAAAGACGATTCCGCCTTCCATTTGTGCTTTCACCGTGTCCGGATTGATCACCAGTCCGCAATCCACGGCGCAAACCACGCGATGCACCCGAACCACCCCGCCTTTTCCAACCGACGCTTCGACCACTTGCGCGACGTAGCTATCGAACGAAAAATGCGTGGCGATGCCGCGGCCCACTCCCGCCGGAAGTTTCGATCCCCAATTCGCCTTTTTCGCCGCGAGATCGAGCACGGCTAGCATTCGCGGCTGTTTCGCAAGCAGCATTCGGCGCAATTCGTAAGGATCCTTGCCGCCTGCATGCGCCACTTCATCGAGAAACGCTTCGACGGCGAAGCCAGTGTGCGAATGGCCGACCGAACGCCACCACTGCACTGGGACGCCGATCGTCGGAGTATGCAAGTCCACCTGCAGATTTGGAATGCCGTAGAGAATGTCAGACGCGCCTTCGACCGAAGTGCTATCTACGCCCTCTTTGATCGTGAAGGCCGCAAATGGAGTGCCCATCATGATGGATTGGCCCACGATTGTGTGCGTCCATGCAATGGGGTTGCCGCTCGCATCGAGCCCGGCGGCAAATCGGTCGTGCCACATCGGCCGGTACCAGCCGCCGCGGATGTCGTCTTCGCGCGTCCAAATGACTTTCACTGGCGCCTTCGCCACCTTGGCTACGTGAGCGGCTTCGACGACAAAGTCGGAATTAGGATTTGCGCGCCTGCCAAAACCGCCTCCGAGCAGCGTCGTGTGAAGTTGAACTTTCTCCGGCGCCAGCCCCACGACGTGCGCCGCATTGGCTCTGTCCACAGTTTCAAATTGCGTGCCCGTCCAGATTTCGCAACTATCGGCGCGCAAATCCACGACGCAATTCAACGGCTCCATCATCGCGTGCGCGAGGTATGGCACGTCGTACTCAGCAGAAATTGTTTTCGCGGCAGATGCAAGGGCCGCTGCGGGATCTCCCACTTTCTTCGCGATGGCTCCCGGCTGTTTCGATGTCTCGGAAAATTCGCGCACCATCTGTTCGGAAGTGAGGCCGGCATTTGGTCCGGGATCCCATTCGATCACCAGTTTGTCGCGCCCGACTTTCGCCGGCCAAAAGCCGTCGGCGATCACCGCGACGCCCGATGGAATTTCCTCAACCGCTTTCACGCCCGGAATTTTCAGTGTTTCCGTCGCGTCGATCTTCAGCGCTTTTCCGCCGAACACCGGAGGACGCGCGACTACCGCTGTGAGCATGCCAGGCAGAATCACATCGAGGCCGAATTGCGCCGAGCCGTTCGTTTTTGATGGCGTGTCCAATCGGCGCGTCGGCTTTCCGATCTGCGTAAATTCGCTCGCAGGTTTCAGCGGCACATCGGCAGGCGCAGGCAGCTCGGCCGCGGCGCTCGCGAGCGAGCCGTAGGTCGCTCGCCGTCCCGACGGTCCATGAATCACCACGCCCTTCTCGACGTGGCAACTTGCCGCATCCACATTCCATTTTTGCGAAGCTGCCTGAACGAGCATCGTTCGAGCCAGCGCACCCATTTTCCGGTAGTGCTCCCACTCCGAGGGAG
>JBAPOP010000020.1:0-51322 GCA_049279675.1 Candidatus Acidiferrales bacterium | reverse complement strand
GGCGCAGCCTGCGCACGCGTCGGGGAGTTCCGTGGTCGTCGCCGCGGCGAAGCAGCACAAGGGGGCGCTCATCGGCGGAATTTTGGTTGCGTTGCTGCTGATCGCCGCTGCTGGATTCGGCCTCTATTCGCTTTTCGCGAATCGAAGCGTGACGATCCCATTTCAGAGCTTCGCCATCACACAAATCACGAATTCGGGCAAGGCGGTGTTCGCGGCAATTTCCCCGGACGGCAAGTACGTGGTAAGCGTGGTAGACGAGAACGGAAAACAAAGTCTGTGGCTTCGCAACGTGCCTACAGGAAGCAATACCCAAATTCTCGAAGCTGACGCGTTTCCGATTCGAAGCTCCGGGTTTTCTCCCGACGCGAACTATATCTTTTACCGAAAAGCGGCGGATGCCACGCAGACTGTGTTCGTGATGTATCGAATGCCGGTGCTGGGCGGCACGCCGCAAGTCCTGGCGCACGATGTTGATCAGGGGCCAACATTCTCGCCCGACGGCAAGCGCATGGCATACATGCGTGCGAACGATCCAGAAAACGGCAAATATCGTATCCTGTCGTCCAATCTGGACGGAAGCGACGAAAAGGTTCTTCAAATCGCTCCGCTGCCGTTTCCGGACAATCTCTCGTGGTCGCCCGACGGAAAACGCATCGCCTTTATTTCCTATTCCCAGAGCAACGCTCCGGGGCAGATCAGTGCGCTCGAGATTGCGAACGGCAAAGAGGCCCCGCTCACGTCGTTCGTGGACAAGACTTTCACAGACCTGGCATGGAATCCCGATGGGCGCGGGCTTCTGGTGGTCTATCTCTCGTCGGGATCAACCAACCAGCAAATCGGTTTTGTTTCCTATCCAGGCGGCCGCTTTCAATCGCTCACGAACGACACGCGTGGTTACCAATGGCTGAGTATTTCTGGCGATGGCAAGGCGATGGTCTCGATTCAGCGGCAAGAAACGGATTCAGTCTCGTTGCAGCCGGTGACGGGTAAAGGAGCTCCTACCTCGATTTCGAGCCTCCCCAATCGGGCCGTAATTCAAGGCGTGAACTGGAACACGCAGGGAGATCTGATCGTCACGACGACGACTTCGATCCTGCGAATGTCGGCTGACGGCAGCCGGCAAGCTTCTCTGCTAAGCGACCCATCGGAGACGATATACGCCTCCTCGGTTTGCGGCCGAAGCGGGGTCATTCTCTTCGCCGCGCATCTCCGGGAGGGGAAGACGACGACAAACATCTGGCGCATCGAAGCGGATGGGTCGCGGCCAAAGCAGCTCACGAGTGGCAAGGATGAAGAATTCCCGCTCTGCTCGCCGGATGGAGCATCCTTCTACTACTTTGACCGTGCCACGTTTCAGACGATGAAAATGGCCATCAACGGTGGATCTCCGGAACTCGTCAAGGCTAGCGTAGTTCCCAGCGGTTTCATGGAAGGCGCGGTGAACTTTTCGCCCGATGGCAGGTGGATGCCGGAGGTCGCAGACGCAGCCGACACGGCGACGCAATCGGTCGCGATCAAAGTTGCGGTCATCGACGTCAGCGCGGGCTCAGAGACGCCCGCGAGATATCTGAATCCTCGAGCTGACATCTCAAATGGCATCGGTTTCACGCCGGACGGCAAGGCCGTGGCTTACCATATTGTCGAAAACGGCGTCGGCAATATATGGGCGCAACCTATTGATGGCTCGCCGGGGCGCCGGTTAACGAACTTCACATCAGATCAAATCCGCACGTTTCAATTCTCGCCCGATGGCAAGACGCTCGCCGTCACGCGCATGCACGTTGTCTCCGACGCAGTACTATTGCGCGATACTCATACGGCGTCTCAATAGGCGCCGTTTATGAAACAGTCGCCGAACGAATTACGGCTGTTCGGCCATCGGCAGGGACTGAAAATCATCCGCGAACCGCCGCATCAGCCGCGCCAAGTCTCGAAGATCGCGTTTGCTCCACTTCGCAAAGAGCACTTTTGCCATTTGTCCGCGGGCTAAATCAATCGCCCGTGTCATTTGTTTGCCTTTAGGGCTGATTACCGCTTCGCGTAACCGGCTATCCGTTTTCGAGTGGCGCCGTTTAATTAGGCCGAGGTCATTGAGTTTGGTGATTTGGCGGCTCACGGTGGTGTAATCCCTGCCAACTAGTTCGGACAAATCAACTACACCAATCGGGCCTTTGTGCTCGATTGCAATCAGCAATGGAAATAGCGCCCGGTCGAGTGATATCCCCGCTTCCTCGAGCAGCGCGCTATCACGCTGCGGCCTGTTCATGAGGCCCACCAAATCAACAAGCGTGTGGTGAAGCTGGCGAATTTCCTTATTCATGAGGCATCTCCCATTGACGGCGTAGCATTTTATATGTGTATAATACACATATAAACGAGGAGGAGCAAAACATGAAAGCCGCAATCGTAGTGGAAGCGGGCAAGTTGCCCATCTATGGGGATTTCAGAGAGCCTGTCCCGGCAGATCGAGAAGTCCTGGTCGCAGTCAAGGCCGCCGCGCTAAGCCACGTGGTTAAGAGCAGGGCATCGGGCAAGCACTATAGTTCGTCTGGCCAGCTGCCCTTCGTTGTGGGCATTGACGGTGTGGGCGATCTCGATGATGGGCGCCGTGTGTATTTTGTGCTTCCGAGAGCGCCGTTCGGAAGCATGTCCGAGAAGACGATCGTTCAGCCTTCACAATGTGTTTCGCTGCCGGATGATTTGGATGATGTGACCGCCGCGGCCATCGCAAATCCCGGCATGTCGGCGTGGGCTGCGTTCAAAGAACGCGCCAAGCTCGCGCCAGGAGAAACTGTCCTCGTAAATGGAGCAACTGGCACGGCGGGCCGTCTGGCAGTTCAGATCGCCAAATATATGGGCGCGAGAAAGGTTGTGGCCACGGGCAGAAATGCGGACGCTCTGAAAGCACTGTCTGCCTTGGGAGCCGATGTGACAATCCCGCTTGGTGACAGCGGTGATGCGTTCGAGGACGCTTTACAGGAGCAATTCGGTGGCGATGGAATTGATGTCGTTTTGGATTACCTGTGGGGGCAAAGCGCCGAACGGATCATCATTGCCGGGGCGAAGGCGGGAAAAGACGCGGTGCCGATCCGCTTCGTGCATATCGGCGCGGTGAGCGCGCCGAATATTACGCTTCCTAGCGCGGCGCTTCGTTCTTCAGCGATCACGCTCATGGGAAGCGGCATCGGCAGCATTCCTGTGGACAGCATGGTGAAATCAATCGGCGAATTGATGCAGGCCACTGTGCCCGGCGGCTTCAAAATCGCAACTAAAATCTTTCCGCTCTCCGAAGTTGAAAACGTGTGGGGTGCGGCTAGCACCATGCCGCGCGCCGTATTTCGGATGACCTAAGACCGGCTCGCTGGCCTAGCGTGAAGGATGCATTTTGACGACGGATTCAAGCCCTCCACGAGCGAACATTCAGACTCATTCGAAGCGGGGCCAGGGCTGAAGCCCGCCGAGGGCGGGGCTTTATTTCGCTGGACTGAAGTCCAGCTCCCCCTGCTGAAGCAGGGGGCTCCCACCTAGAGGCAAGCACGGGCTCCCCCAGAGGCGTGCGAGTGCTCCCGTCTAGAGGCACACATTGACTCTCTCTGAAAAGCACGGGGCATGCTAGTGGCAGGTTTTTCGGATCATTTCGAGCTTTGTGGCTGAGATTGTCGGCACTTCCTGATTCTTATCGGGATCGTCTTTCGTCTCTTTGTCCGGCAAGAAAATGCCCGTGATGGTCACGGTGTGCCCGACGTGCGCTGCGAGGTCGACCGTTGAGCTTTCGATGTAGTAGAGCTTTGTGTCTCGCGTGGTAAGAGCAAAATCGCCGGGCTTGTCGCGACGGTGAAGGCAGCCGGTGACGACGGCGTCTTGCGGTTCGTGTTGCGGGGCTTCGTGTTCCTTTTGTGCCGAAACGTTGATTCGCGTGTTGCCTTGAGCATCCGGGGACATCGAAAACAAAATCGTCACGATCGCCACGAACACCGCCAGGATCAACGACGTCGAAATCGCATTTCTTCTATTTGCGGTGCTCATCGTCCTGCCCTTCTAACTTGCCCTATTAGCTTGAAAGATGGGAGGCGCTGATGCGCGTCTGCAGCGCACCCAAAATCGAATCGCGGCCGATGATTCCCACGATGTTCCCTTGATCGAGAACCGGCATCTGGTTGACGTCTTCGCGCTGCATGCGCTCGAGGATTTTGAGGACCGGATCGGCCGGCGCCGCCCAGTGAATCTTGTCGAGCGGCAGCATCGCCGCCTGCACGGAGTTCGTGTCCCATTCATCGCGAGGAATCGCGCGGGCGGCGTGAAGCGTGATCAGGCCAACGGGCGTGCCGGCGCCCGTCACGATGTGGCAGCGCCGGCCGGTGCGCAGGACTTCTTGAACGTAATCGGAAAGCGACATATCGCGCCCCACCGTGGGCACGTCTTTGGACATGATGTCACCCGCGGTCACGCCTGCCAGCACGGATTGCACGGCCACCTGCGCGTAACTTTCTTGCGCGGCGTTGAGCAGGAACCAGCCGATGAACGCGAGCCAAAGCCCGCCGAAGCGATTGCCGCTGACGAACTGCCAGATGCCGCCGAAAATCATCAGGTAGGCGAGAAGTTGGCCCGAGCCGGACGCGTACCGCGTAGCCTTCGTGAAATTGTTCGTGATGCCCCACACGATCGAACGGAAAATTCTGCCGCCATCAAGCGGGAAGCCCGGAAGGAGATTGAACGCGGCGAGGGCGAAATTGATCTGCCAAAGCCACGTGGTTGTGGCAAAGATGATTTCGTTGCCCGGCACAACTCTGGTGATCAGATAAAAAACACCCGAGAGGAAGAAGCTTGAGGCAGGCCCGGCGATGGCGATATTGAATTCCTGCTTGGCGCTCGACGGCTCGGCGCTGATCCGCGCGATTCCGCCGAAAACGAAGAGCGTGATCGAAAGCACGGGCAAGCGATAGCGGAGCGCGACGACGCTATGGCTGAGCTCGTGGAATACGACGGAGGCGAAGAAGAGCAGGGACGTTGCGATCCCCACGCTCCAGTGCTGCGCCGGGCTCCAGGAAGGATGCTGCGACGTGAACTGCGTGCCCAATGAAAACGTGATCAGAGCGAAAATTATGAACCAGCTTGGATGCAGATAGATCGGTATCCCGAACACCTTTCCAAGCCGAATGCCAGACGCACGATCCATCTAATTCCTCCGCCGCCGATTATAGCAATCCAGAATCGTTGCGTCTGGGATTCCACGCCGTGTCGCCGCCCCCACGCCGGATGGGCCGCTGGCTGCCACTAACCGCCTCGCTTTCAGCAAATTCAATTTGGCGCGCGCCTTGCCAGTGTGCATGTCGGGAGTTGAGGATCACACGCCCAGCCGGAAGAAGGAGACGCCAATGGAAGCCGCTCTTCAATTCGCTGGATTGGCAGTGGTGGTGCTGGTTTCGATTTCGTTTGCGCTGTTGCTGGAGTGGCTGAGCTTGTGGGGCTTGATGAAGCTGATGCCGGCGACGCATCCGGCGCCGATGCCAGCGGTGTTTGCTGCGCCGATTCCAACGGCGCTAGCCACGCCGACGCCACAGCGAGTGGTCGCGATTCATTCGCGCCGGTTGCGGCTACACGCGGCTGGGCGATGAGGCGAGTTGAAGCAGGCTGAGGCAGGGAGGCCGTCATGCTGTTTCTCAAGTTGCTTCTGGTGGTGAGCGGACTCGGCCTGCTGGCGATGGTCGCGATGGTGGGATACGACATCTATCTCGCGCTAGAACTCGAACGCTTGAATCATCGCGCGGAAGTTGTGCTGCCGGTGCGCCGCTTGGACAGGCGCTCGCTCGATGGACGGGTGCGGCATCCATGAAAGTTCCTCGCCGGTTCGCGTCGAAGATCGGTGGCCGGTGCGGATGTAAACGCTGGCAAAAACCCTTGTGGGCGGATTCGCTTTCGCCGCAGCGAAGCCGCCCTGCCGGCGTTTGCGGGAAGCCGCGAATTTCCATTTTCAAATTTCACGCGTCGCGGCTCGCGGCGCTGATCGTTGCGCGCGCCTTGATTCCCGATTCACGGCGGCGTCGCGGAAGTCCGCATTCTCCCTGTGCTATCATGACGAATCACGAACGCTTGGCGCACAACGATGCGGGCTGCCCGCCGATTGCTTCCGCTTCCAACACTATTCTTACTCGCGCTTTCATCCGTCGCCGTGCCTCCGCCTCAAGACGCGCATTGGTGGGATTCGGCGGTCGAATCGCTCGCCTCAAAAATTGCGGGAGACGTCGCGCTGCACGCCACGATTTCGCTGACCGTGAAAAATCTGTCGTCGCTCGATTCAGCTGCTGTCGCCGGCATTCGCGCGGATTTGGAGATGGGACTTCAACATCACGGATTTGCATTCCCCTCGCTGGATTCGGGAAAAGCGGCCGCCAGTACATCTATCGATGTGACGCTCTCGGAAAATCTCCGAGAGTACGTGTGGGCGGCAAGAATTTACCGTGGTGACGGAGAGCGGATTGCGATTGTAAGCGTTCCGCGCGCAGCGGCAACGCCCGCCGCTGCGCCGGAACCAGCGATTTCCTTGCAGCGTCAAATTATTTGGAGGCAGGCGGGCAAGATTCTCGATTTCGCGGTGAGCACGAATGACGCAGGAGGCGCGTTCGCTCTCATAGTGCTCGAGCCTGAACGATTGGCATTTTACAAATCCGCTGGAGAACAACTGGAGTTGGATCGAGCCGTTGCAATTGCGCATGCGAAGCCGTGGCCCCGGGATTTGCACGGCAGGATTGATCTCGACGCGCACAGTGCGAGCTTGCCGGGATTGCATTGCGTCGGGAATTTTAGTGATCCCGGGACGATTCAATGCACGGAAACGCCGTCGGAAGAAGCGGTGCCCCAGCTATCGGCCGACGCTACGATCCAAATCGCCGGACGAGAAGTTGATGCCGTCAGGATGAACGCTACGTGCGGCCCGGATTCAGTATTGCTCGCGGGTGGCATCGGCGACTGGACGCAGCCGGATGCAATTCGCGCCCATGCTTTGGCTGATCAGCAGCCGCAGGCACTGAGCGGACCACTCGAATACGCCGGCCCCGTGCTAGTTCTGTGGCCGTCGAGCGATCGAAGGTCGGCGCGTGTCGTCTCTCGGAATCTTTTGACAGGAATGTATGAAGCTTCGATCGTATCTATTTCCTGCAATCGTTAGCGCGATCGTGCTCGTAGGTTTTCGGGGCGAAGAACGCCCGCAATATGGCGGGGCGCTGCGAGTTGAAATCGGTGCGAGTGTCTCAAATCTCGATCCTGCGCGCACCACGTTGAACGCGTATGAACGAGACGCGAAGACGGAGCTCATTCCGCTGGTATTCGAAACGCTCGTCGCGCTCGATGGCAGCGGAACTCCTCAGCCGGCGCTCGCGATCTCTTGGGATCACGACGCCACCAGCCGCCATTGGAATTTTCATTTGAGGCCGGGCATCCGTTTTCACGACGACGCGCCGCTCTCGGCTGAAATCGCTGCGGCTGCGCTCGCGAATCCCGATATGTCGTGGCAAATTAGCACCTCAGCCGACGCTGTTAGCATTGAGACAAGCGATCCAACTCCCGATCTACCCTATCTCCTCGCTGAACCGCGCCACGCGCTCGTGCATCGTGCGGGAGACGGCGCGCTGGCTGGAACCGGCCCCTTCAAGATCACTTCGTGGGACCCGGGGAAGCACGCTCTGTTCACTTTTAACTCGAATTACTGGTCCGGCCGGCCATTTTTGGATGCAGTGGACCTCACGATGGGCAATACATCGCAGACCCGCATGATCGATCTCCAACTCGACAAGGCGGACCTGGTGGAATTGCCGCCGGAGTTTGTGCGGCGCGCGGCAGACGACAAACTGCGCACGACTGTATCTGTCACGACCAAGTTGATAGCTTTGGTATTTCAAATGGATCGCCGTACGGTCCAGGACCCGCGTATTCGCGAAGCGGTAGCTCGCTCGATTGACCGGACGTCGATCGTTAATTTTATTTTGCAGAAACAAGGCGAAGCGGCCGGAGGCCTTTTGCCGCAATGGCTGAGCGGCACCGCATTTCTGTTTTCCGCCCCTGCAGACGCACTTGCCACCGGCAAACTCTCTGATGAGATCAAGCCTGCTCCCGCGCTGGTCTTGCGATATGATTCTGGCGACGCCATCGATCAGGCTATTGCGGAGCGAATCGCGGTGAACGCTCGGGGGCCGGGAATTACGATTACGACGCGCGCGCTGCCGGCCACGCAGATTGGGACGGATTTCGACGCGCGGCTCGTTCGGCTGCAGTTCGCCTCACCGGAACCGCGAGCGGCGCTGCATGATTTGCTGGCCGATCTCGCGCCGGTCTCGAGCAAGAACGCTGTGCCGTTGCCCAATCCGGCGAGCGCGGAAGAAATATATGTTCGCGAGCGGCTGGCGCTCGATGACTACGTCGTTGTGCCGATCGTGCATTTACCGCAGATTTGCGGCGTGGGAAATCGCGTAAGGAACTGGGAAATCCGCGCGGGAAGCGCTCTTGGGGGTTGGCAGCTCGCCGACGTTTGGGTTGAAGGGGACGCGAAGTGACGTTTCGCTCGAAGCTCTTTTGGCTATTTACATTTTTCGTCGTGCTCGCCGTCGGGCTCGTGGCTACGGGCGTTACGATCACCACGCGCCACGCCTTCGAGCAGCTCGACGCGCGCCACACCGAGGCGCTCGTCGCCCAGTTTCAGCGTGAATATCAGCGCCGCGGCCAGGAAGTCGCGCTGCAGGTGCGCGGAATCGCGGACGCCGAAGCGACGATCCGCATGGCGATCGAATTGAGCCGCCAGAATGCCGACGTATCCATCTATGTGAACGACGCGCGCGGCGTGGCGACTTCACATCAGCTCGATTTTCTCGATTTCATCAATAACGACGGCTCGATCATTTCATCCGCCGATTGGCCGACGCGGTTTGGATACAAGTTGGAATGGGTGATTCAGCCCGAGGACTGGGCGACGCGCGGCGCGTTTCTGACGCGCGTGGATACCGAAGCCGGGCCGGCTCTCGGGCTGCTCGCGGTGGCAACGCTGCGAGTAGGCGACAAAAATCTTTACGTCGTCGGCGGAGAGAAACTCGGAAAGGAATTCCTCAGCACGCTGGCGCTTCCCGAAGGCATGCGCGCCGTGCTTTACCGCAATCTCGATCCAAATTTTTCGGCCATGGATTTGATTGACGCGACCGGGCCGTTCGAACAGGCCGAACGTCTGGCGCCGCTCGTCGAGAAGGAACGCCAGCATCCCGTCGAGCAGACGATGCGGATAAATTGGAGCGCGGATCCGGCGAGCGCGGAATCTTTCCACGTGCTGCCTCTCAAGGGACGAAACGGCGAGTTGCTCGGCGTGCTGCTGGTTGGCAGTTCGCAGCGCGAGCGCGTTGGCGTCGAGCGGCGAATCATACTGCTTTCAGTCGGCGTTACGGTCCTCGGCGTCCTCCTCGGCGCGCTATTGAGCTGGTGGGGCGCGACGCGGGTCACTCAGCCGGTGACGAAGCTGGTCGAGGGCGCGAGGCAAATTGCGGCCGGGAATTTGAACACTTGGGTTTCCGTCACGTCGAAGGATGAGATTGGTCAGCTTGCGCGCGCATTCAACCAGATGAGCGAGCAACTCCTCGCGCAGCGCGAGCGAATTGTCCAATCGGAGCGCGTGGCTGCGTGGCGCGAATTGGCGCGGCGGCTCGCGCATGAGCTGAAGAATCCTCTATTCCCGTTGCAAATCACCGTCGAAAATCTCCGCCACGCGCGCGAACACAATCCGGAGCAGTTCGACGAGGTATTCCGCGAGTCGACAGCGACGCTGCTTTTCGAAATCGAGAATATGAAGGCTATCGTCGCCCGGTTCAGCGATTTCGCCAAAATGCCGCCGCCGGTGTTGAGCCCGGTGTACCTGAACGAAGTGGTCCGCAACGTCTTGAAGCTTTACGAAGCGCAGTTCAGCGCCGTCGGCAAGCCGCCTATCACTTCAGAATTGCATCTCGACGAGGCGCTGCCAATTATTCAGGCCGATCCCGTCCTGCTGCAGCGCGCCATCGAAAATCTAATTCTGAATGCGATGGACGCGATGCCCAGCGGCGGAATGCTCGCACTGACCACGTCGCATCGCGATGGAACGGTGCGCCTCGAAGTTTCGGATTCAGGCGCCGGGCTGACGCCCGAAGAGTGCAAGCGTCTGTTCACGCCGTATTACACGACGAAGCAGCACGGCACGGGACTCGGCCTGGCGATCGTGCAATCGGTGGTGAGCGATCACGGCGGAACGATTTCGGTTGATAGCGAGGCCGGCGTCGGATCCACGTTCCGGATCGATCTTCCCGTGAGCCATTACGAGCATCCGCACGAGCTGATTCCGCCGCATCCTCCCGAAGCTGAAGCTTTCGTGAGTGACATTCCGCCAAGCACCAACGATACCGGCGCCGGGACGCCCGCTCCTGTCGAGGAGACGTGATCTTCGGTGCCTGCCGCAAAAGCCCACATTCTAATCATTGATGACGACGCGAACACGCTCGCCTCTCTCGCTCGCGCGTTTCGACTTGCCGGCTACGAAGCAACCGTATGCGATAACGCAGCGCGTGGCCTCGAGATCGCGAAATCTGAGCGCATCGATGTAATCCTTTCGGACGTCGTGATGCCGGGAAAAGACGGTATCGCGTTCCTTGAAGATCTGAAGGCCGCTGGAATTTCGATTCCGGCGATCATGATGTCAGGCCAAGCCACTATTGAAATGGCGGTGCGCGCGACGCGGCTCGGCGCCGCCGATTTTCTCGAAAAGCCGATTTCCACCGAAAAACTTCTGCTTACCATTGAAAACGGCCTGCGCATCGCGCGCCTCGAAAACGAAAATCGCGATCTAAGAAAACGCCTCGGCAAGCACCAGATTCTCTGGGCGAGTCCGGCGATGAAGCAATTGATGGAGCAGCTCGAACGGGTTGCCGCGAGCGAAACGCGCGTTTGCATTCGTGGCGAGACGGGAACGGGTAAAGAGCTCGTCGCTCGGACGATTCACGAGAAAAGCGCGCGGCACGCCGGACCGTTTGTCACGCTCAATTGCGCCGCGATTCCCGCCGAGCTGATGGAATCGGAATTATTCGGCCACGAGAAAGGCTCATTCACTGGCGCTGCTTCGCGCCACGTCGGGAAATTTGAGCAGGCTCATCGTGGCACATTTTTTCTCGATGAAATTGGCGACATGCCAGTCGCGATGCAGGCGAAGTTGTTGCGCGTGCTTGAGGAGGGCGAAATTGAGCGAGTCGGCGGCGAGAAGCCGATTCCGGTGGATGTTCGCGTGATTGTTGCCACGCATCGCGATCTCGAGAATCAGGTCAAACAGGGATCGTTTCGCGAGGACCTCTACCATCGTGTCTATGTCTTCCCTCTGATGCTTCCGCCGCTGCGCGAGCGCCGCGAGGACATTTCAGTTCTTGCGGCACATTTCGCGCGGCAAGTGGCCGAGCAGAATGGGTGGAAGCCGCGAGCTTTTTCCGCCGAGGCGATTCAGGAGCTCGAAAGATACGCGTGGCCGGGCAATGTGCGAGAGCTGCGCAACGTGGTCGAGAGAGTGCTGTTACTTGCGACCAGCGACACGATTCAAGCGGGCGATGTCCGGCTCGCGTTGCCGCAAGCGCGGCTAGCCGCTGGAGCCGGCGATGGAACGGCTGGTTCCGTGGGTTCAAGCGGCGAGCTTGCCGAGAGAACCGCGCAGTTTGAGCGCGAGACGATTCTCGAAGAGCTCAAGCGGCACGGCAACCATATGACGAACACGGCGAAAGCTCTCGGACTGGAACGCAGTCACCTGTATAAAAAATGCCAGCAGCTCGGCATCGATCTTCACGCCATCCGCCACTCGGAATAGCTCGTATTTCACTGGATTGCGCGCGCAATGATCTCCAGGACCCCGAGGCAAATAATTAATTTCAAGCGGATTTTTTCTTGGCTGGCCTGAAGCAGCGCGTCAACACGATATGCGTCGGCACGTAGATGAGGAGAATTAATGGAGCGAGGACCAATGCCAAGTGAACGGGTGCCGGCCCCCACGATCGCCGAAAAAATGGATCGGCGAACGCAAAATTAATATTTCTCTGTGGGCCGACAAATCGCGACGCAACCAACGCCACTCCAGCAATCAGCGACTGGAGCTTCAGCGCCCGCGCATCGTATCCAGTTCGCCGCAACGAAAGCAGCAGGACAATCGGCAGCACAACATGAAACAAACTCATTAGCCGCACGACGAGCGGATAGTGCGGATCAAAGAAATACTCAGTCCCGCCGATCAAGTGACGCCCAAAAATCAGCGTCCATGAAATATCGATGACCCACGCGGCATCCACCACCAGCGAGCTGACCGCCTGACTCGAAATCAATAGCGCGTTACTCGTCCAAATTCCAGCGCACGCCAGCACCACGGCGAGATCGCAAAGAAATAGAAACGAACTCGGCCCCCAGTAATAGAGATACGTCGGCACCCAGATAGCCAGCCAAATCAGCGCCGCCCACCGCGCCCAAGTGGGCAGCGGACGAGAAGAAGGCGCGAGCTCTGCCATTTGGTTCAAATCAGTGCGCGAATCCTAACAGAATCTCCGGCTGACGCCGAGGCGCGCCGCATGCGAAAATTGAAAAGATGGATCCAGCGGCGATAACAGCGACGGTTGCAGGCGCAGGCGCGGTGTTCGCTGCGGTGGGAGCGTGGGGCGCGTTCGTGCCTTCTTCGCAGTTGTTCGGGCCCACGATGCGGCAGACCGGACATCCCCGCGCCATCGCGCTCACGTTTGACGATGGGCCGAATCCGGCGGCGACGCCTGCGTTGCTCGATTTGCTGGAGAAGCATGGGGCGCGCGCGACATTTTTTATGATCGGCCGGCGCGTTCGCGAGTTTCCGAAAATCGCGGCGGATGTTATCGCGCGCGGCCACGCCGTTGGGAACCATACGGAGACGCATCCCAACTTAGCTTTCCAATCTTCGCGCCGAGTTGCCGGCGAGCTGGCGCGATGCCACGAGGCCATATCATCAGCCACGGGACGCGATGCTCGATGGATGCGACCGCCATTTGGCGGGCGCGGGCCGAGCCTCGATCGGACCGCGGGCGCGGCTGGCATAGTGGGCGTGGTGATGTGGTCGAAGTGGGCGAAGGATTGGAAAGTGCAGCCGGCCGAGCCCGTGATTGAACGCTTGCGGCGCGTGCGCGGAGGCGATATCGTCCTCCTGCATGACGGCGATCATCGCGTCGCGCAAGGCGACCGGCGGCATACGGTTCGTGCCATGGAATACTGGTTGCCAAGGTGGAAAGAGGCCGGGCTGAGTTTCGCGACCGTTGACGATTGGAATCCGAAGTCCTGAGGGGGCGGAATCATGGACGAGAAAAATTTTTACGACGAAAAAGAAGAGACGAAGCAAATTCCTCTCAGCTGCCCGCATTGCCGCCAGGAAAATTCGTATCCGGTTCGCTGGAAGACGCGCACGAAGAAAGCGCAACTACCGCGCGGGGCCAACGAAAACGATCGCGCGCACTACGAAAAAGCGCGCTCGTACATGGTCCGTGTGGACGACATGGTCGCCTGCCGGAATATCCGTTGCCGCAAGCGTTTCGATCTCACCGGGCAGACAGTCGTGCTGATCTAATGCGGCGCGCCCGGCCGTTGCAGATTTGCGCGGGCCGCTCGGCTCCTTAATTTCCTAGATCTCCGGATACAAATCAAAAAACGCGTCGACGGATTGCCGCAGCGTGTTTTCGATTTCCTCGCGGCTTCCTTCGATGAGATGCATCGTGACCCGGCCAGTGTTCCCGTTCTTCAGCGCTACCGTCGCTTCATTGACGGTTTCAAGTTCGTCGAGTGGGAACAGCCGCATTCCATAGACCAACGCCAACTTTGCCATCAGGTATCTCCCGCTAGATTCTTACGATTGGATGATACAGGTTTTGGCGGGACTCAGGACTTCTCTTGTGATTGTGTGGTGAATTCTCTGTCGGCGTCGCCGTCGAGCACGTCGCGAATTTTGGAGGAGAGGCCGCGGAGCGTAAATGGCTTTTGAAGGAACGCGACGTCGCCCTCGAGCACGCCCGCGCGGAATACGGCGTCGTCCGTGTACCCGGAGATGAAAAGAATCTTCAACTTCGGCATTTGCTTCTTCAGCTCGATGGAAACTTCGCGGCCGTTCATCTTGGGCATCACCACGTCGCTGATCAGCAAATCGATTCTCCCGGTATGTGAGCGGGCGATGCGGATGGCATCCGGGCCGTCTTGCGCTTCCAGCACCGTGTGGCCGGTACCCTTGAGGAAATCGCAAACTAGCGAACGCACGCTCTCTTCGTCCTCGACGAGAAGAATCGTTTCCGTGCCGGGAGCCGGAGCGGGCGCCGATGTCTGCGGCTTCAAGGTCTCGACAGCATCCGTTGCGAGCGGCAGATAAATCTTGAACGTGGTGCCGTGTCCCACTTCGCTGTACACCCAGATGTATCCGTCGCTCTGCTTCACCACGCCGTACACCGTCGAGAGGCCCAGCCCCGTGCCTTTGCCGGCTTCCTTCGTGGTGAAGAATGGCTCGAAGATTCGCGCCTGCGTCGCCGCATCCATTCCGATGCCCGTGTCGCTGACGGCAAGCATCACGTACGGCCCCGGCTTAACCACGGTGTGCCGCTGCGCGTAGGATTCATCGAGTTCGACGTTCGTCGTTTCAATCGTGAGCCGCCCGCGGTTGGGCATGGCGTCGCGCGCGTTGACGACGAGGTTCAGGAGAATCTGTTCGATCTGCCCGGCGTCTGCCTTCACGCGGCCGAGCACGCTGCCGGGCCGGAAAATCAGCTCAATATTTTCGCCGATGAGCCGGGAGAGCATCTGAATCATTCCGGAAACGACGTTATTGAGATCCAGCACCTGTCTCTGGAGAACTTGTTGCCGGCTGAAGGCAAGCAACTGGCGCGTCAGCGAACTCGCTCGATTCGCGGCTTTCTGAACCTGGTCGAGCCGCGCGAACAGCGGATCGCTCGGCTTCAAACCCGAAAGAATCAACTCGAGATGGCCTTTTACGACCATCAGAAGATTATTGAAATCGTGCGCGACGCCCCCGGCGAGTTGGCCGATCGCCTGCATTTTTTGAGACTGCCGCAATTGCAACTCGAGATGCTTCCGATCCGAGACGTCTTCCGCGATCACTTCGAGATAAGCGATCTTGCCGCTCATGTCACGCACGGCACGGCCGCCCAGGTGAACTTGCATCGACTTGCCATCGCGGCGCTTCCATTGCGCTTCAATGCCTTCCGCGCTGCCTTGCTCCGTCAATTCGCGCACGAAGCGCTCATGAGCCTGCAGGACTTCGAATAGATCCGCGCCGAGGTTGAGGGCGAGAAGCTCCCGTTCCGTCTCGCAACCAAGCATCTGGACGAGCGCTCGATTCACGAGTGTAAACGCGCCATCCGTCGTGCAACGGCAGATTCCGTACGGCGCTTCTTCAATCAGCGAACGGTAACTCGATTCAGATTTCCGCAACGCTTCTTGAGCCTGCACGCGATCCGTGCTGTCGAGCGCGATGCCGATGGCGCCGACAACGTTGTTGTTCGCGTCGAAGAGCGGCTCCGTGTGGCATTCAAACGTGCGGCCTTGCCAGATCGTGATGTACGTCGATGGCTGCCCGTTGATCGCGCGAAGGTGCGCGGCAATGGATTCGTGCGAGGAATCGCGCGTCCCGTAATAGTCGAAAATGCTCATGCCGGAAATTTCGTTCGGCCGCTGCTGGAGCGCTTTCAATCCTGCGCCCATGGTCGAAACGAAATTCAAATTAATGTCCGTGGTCCAGAGAACCGCGGGCATTCGCTCGACCAGCATTCGCACGCGAGCGCCTTGCGCTACTCCATCTTCGTGCGATTTTTCGAGTGCGGCGAGCATCCGGTTGATCGACCCGCCGAGGTTGGTGAGCTCGTCATCTCCCGGGACCGTGATTCGCGCCGCGAGATTTCCGCTGGCCCCCAGAGCCGACACGTCCGAGCCGAGACGGCCCAATCGCGAGAGTACGAGGCGCTCCAGCACGATGAGAGTGACCGCCGTAAACACAGCCCCCGCCGCCAATAGCAGGAACATGAACTGCAGCAAGCTCACGCGCCCCTGGTGATAAAAGGTTCGTGGCAAGGTGAGTTTCAGTATCAGCGTAGGCTTTCCGTAAATGTCGTCCACAAGCCGGTACGCACCCAGATTTTCGTCGTCAATCGCCCGAATGTATTGGCGCGAGTCGCCTGTCAAGTGCGTGGTAGCCTCAGCGGTTTCTTGCGAAGCCTGCGATGAACCGAGAGGAATCAGGTTCAGATCCAGGTGCGTCACTTCGCCGAGGTGATCGAGTTCCTGCCCGTCGACCCAGCGGCCCACGACGAATGTGCCTTCAATAGGACCGTGGTTGTCGCTCGTCAGAATCGGCTGCGACGAGATAATTGCGGGACCGTCTCTCAGGTTAATGAGACCGACCGCCTTGCTGCTCGTCTCCGTAAAGTGCGTCAGAATCGTGCCCGGGAGGACGAGGGTTACCAAGTCCGTAGGAACTGGCACCTCGCGCTGGGTATGAAGATCGAATCCTTTCTTGAAGATGATGTGGGATGAAGTGTCGGCAATCACCACAAAATTGATTCTCAGCGTCGATAGAGATTCGTTCGGAAACTCGGATTTGACGAACGCCGGGGTAGCGTTGCGCACGTAGGCGTACATTTGATCCCACGAAGAGAAGTCGCTCGCCTGCCGGGAGACGCCCATCTCGCTGTCGTGGAATGCGCTGACTGCACGAGTCAGGTTCTGCTCGGCATCTTCCTTTTCGAGGTTCTCAAACCCGTTGAGAATGACGGCGCGGGAAACGAGGTAAAGGCCGCATACCAGCACAAAAATCGTTAGCCCAATGGACCAAAGGGTCCGCTGCCGCAGAGACCGGCGGCGCGACTTACGGACTTGTCGGCTGGTACTAGGCACACGGGACCCCATGCCTGCATTATATCCACCGTACATTGCCTCTATTCCGACGATGGTTGGGTGATATACAGTAAGCGTAACGAGGAGCCGCCGTGGGCCAGGGATGCTGGCATCCGGCTGGGACGCGCCCGCATCCCAGAGGTACAGTACTTGAGGTGAATCCGATGAACCGCTATGCCTCCAGCTCACTGCGAGTCATTTCTCCCGCGTTTCCGCGCCTTCTCGTTGCGCACGTTGCGTTAGGGCTTGTCGTGTCGACGCTGGGATTGGCCGCGAGCGCCTGTGCGCAGCAGGAAGGTCCCACTCCGGCCCCGACGGCTGCGCCCCAGATTGAACCAGCCTCACCCGCCGCGGCACCAGCAACCAGCCCGGCGCCGGCTCCTTCGCCTGCTCCCGTCGCAGCTCCTGCCGTGGCTCCGGCTGCAGCCCCTGCGGCGGCTCCCACGAAGCTTGAACTGCCGGTTGGAACGCACCTGCCGCTCGTCCTACACAACGGGGTTTCAACTCGGACGGCGAAGGTCGGCGATCCTGTGTATTTCGAGACGCTATTCCCGGTCATGCTGAATGGCAAAGTGATCGTCCCCGCGGGGTCCTACGTCAGCGGAGAAATCACGGAGACGAAGCGGCCTGGAAGAGTGAAAGGGAAGGCGGAAATCATGCTGCGTCTCGAGACGCTGATTCTGCCGAACGCCTATATGGTGTCGTTCGCCGGTTCGCCGAGCGGCACAAGTACCGGCGGCAACGAAACGACCGATGCCGAAGGGAAAATTATCGGCGCCAGTGATAAGGGATCTGACATCGGCACGATCGCCAAAACAACCGCCGCGGGTGCAGGAATCGGCGGAATCGCCGGTGCCGCGTCGGGAAGACCCGGCGCGGGGCTTGGGATTGGCGCGGCTGCAGGGCTCGCAACCGGCTTGGCAGCCGTTCTCTTGACGCGCGGGCCGGAAGCGGAATTGCCGCGCGGAACGACGCTCGACGCCGTGCTGGATCGCCCGCTCACGTTTGACGCCGACAAGATCACTTTCACCGGGCCGGGCCAAGCTTCAACGCTTTCCGGGCCGGGGAATCGCGAAGAGCAGCGAGTCAAACTGAATCCATTCTGAGTGCGTCGGCTTTAAGAGCGGCCACTTTGAAAGCGGCGGGAAATTGATCTAACCCGCGGCTGTTCGTTGCTCCGCCGCGAATCGAAGCGGAGAAAATTTTTCGAGCGCGAGCGACGGCGTTCCATCCACGATCCACTCCTGCATCACGCGTGCCGTGCCGGGCGCAAGCAGAATTCCATTCCGATAATGTCCAGTGGCGATCCACAAACCTTCGATATCGGTCGGACCCAAGATCGGCAAGTGATCGGGCGTGTCGGGCCGCAAGCCTGACCACGCATCCACAATCACGGCGTTGGCGAGGCTTGGTGCAAGTTCCTTTGCCGCGCGAAGAATCTGTTGAATCCCCTCGGTCGTCACTTGCTTTTCGAATCCAACATTTTCGCTCGTGCTTCCGGCAATAATGCGGCCGTCGGTGCGCGGCACCACATATCCGTGATCCGCTCGCAGGACGCGTTTCGGGGCGCCCTGCGCGGGCTGCAGCGCGACGATCTGTCCGCGAACGGGGGACGTGGGCGCGTAGCGGGACATTCCATCCATGCCGGCCGAGAAGCATCCAGCGGCGATAATCACGTGCTTGGAATGAAATGTTTCGCCGCCGGCCATGACGCCATCACAACGGCCGTCGCGGGTGAGCGCTCGATCCACGGCAGTCCCGTGCGCGAATTCGACGCCTTTGCGTTCCGCGGCGGTTAGAGTCGCGTGCGTCAAAGCGCGCGGGTCGATAGAACATTCATACGGAAGCCAACCTGCGGCTGTCGCATTGTCCGCGATGCTGGGCTCAATTTCGCGGGCTTGCACCATCGAAACCAATTCGATCGCAAGGCCAGCGCTACGGTAAGATGCCGCCGCGCGGTCGCGTTCGCTCTCCCCATCGGCCCCGAAATAAAGTTTCAGAGTTCCATCGCGGCGAAATTGTGCAGGCAGCCCCGACGCTTCTTCGACCGCTTCCACGAATCGCGGATAACTCGCGAGGCTCATGCTCGCAAGCGGAAAAACGTGAATGTCCTCGGCGGATTCCGGCTCGGGTGCGAGCATCCCTGCTGCCGCCCAGGACGCTTCTTGCCCCGGCGTCTGGCGATCGATAAGCAAAACGCTGAGCTCGCGAGTTGCGAGCTCGAACGCCAGCGATGCGCCGATGATTCCGCCGCCCACGACGATGGCGTCGAACGTTTTCACGAAATCATCTTAGCAGGATTTCAAACTGGACCGAGGGCGGCGCGTCGCGATGCCAAAAGTTCCTAAGCGAGTTAGTGCGGAAAGGGTGTTTCGCTACAGCGTGTTGACGAGTTCGACGGAGAGCAATTGCGCCTTCTGCGCCAGATTCTGCGCCCGCGTGTAGTCGGAGGCTTGCAGGGCTTCGCGCGCCTGAGAGATGAAGCCTCGAATCTTCTCGACCATCTCCTGCTGCGACGAACTCAATTGGTGCGCGCCAGCCTGCTTCAGATTTTTTTCCGCCTCGTTGATACTGTCATTCGTCCGGCGCTCGAAGGCGGCTTGATCGGCTTGTGAAATCTGCGGCGAAATTTGCGGCGGCGCCGGGCGCGATGCTGGCGGGGTATCGGACGACGCGTGATGCGGCGGTGGAGTCGTGTGATGTTCTGGAGGAGCGATCGGGAATGAGACCGGCAAAAATGCCAATTCGAGATCGTCCGGCGCCGCGTGCCGCACGTCGGGCGGCGCCGGAACCGCAATTTGCTG
Organism: Candidatus Acidiferrales bacterium; assembly: GCA_049279675.1. Taxonomy (GTDB): domain Bacteria; phylum Acidobacteriota; class Terriglobia; order Acidiferrales; family UBA7541; genus Palsa-147. The sequence goes on along the minus strand of JBAPOP010000020.1, from coordinate 31,583 downwards.
ATGTCGAGGGGGAGTCGGCTTTGCCACCGCCGCGCGGACATTCTTGTGACCGCAGCCGGACGCGCCGGCAAATAGTAGCGATGCCACGGCAAGCAGCAGCGGCGCACACCAACGCGCCGGAACCGCGAGACCGTAGCCGAATGGGAAATGGCTGGGCACTTACATTTTCCCTTGCGCGAACGGCTTCGTGTAATCGCGCAGTTTCGGAACTGGAGTCTCGACGGAGCGGCCGAGCGGCAACTCAACGGTGAAGGTGGTGCCCCGGCCGACCTCAGATACGAATTCTATCGAACCATTGTGCAGTTGTACAAATCGAAATGTGTTGGCGAGTCCAATCCCGGTACCACCCGGACGAGTCGTGTAGAACAGTTGGAAAATCTTCCCACGGTCTTCCTGGCTGATGCCTTTGCCGGTATCCGAAATGCGAATTTCCGCCATCTCGCCGTTTTGGCGGAGGCTTATCGTGAGTTGTCCTCCGGGTGTCATGGCGTCGCAAGCGTTCAAGATCAAATTGAGCAGCCCCTGGTGAATCAGCCGGCGATCCATCCGCACCGTGGGAAATGCGCTGGGAATCTCCAACGCGAGAACCACGCCCGCGCGCGCGATCGAAGGCCTCGCTCCTTCAATCACTTCGTTTAGAAGGCCAGGCAAATCCGTCTCTTCGAGTTCGATTTCCACCGGCCGCGTGAAGTCGAGAAAAGTTTTCACGGCGCGGTCCAGCCGGTCAATCTCGGTATCGAGCATCTTCACGGCCTGCTGCGGCTCGGCTTCCGTCGAGAGGCTACCTTTAAGCACTTCGAGCCACACGCGCATCGAATTCAGCGGGTTCTTCACTTCGTGCGCCACGCCGGCCGTAACGCGTCCAATCGCGGCCAGCCGTTCGGAAACTTGAAGCTGCGAGCCCAGCCGCTCGTACGATTCGAGATCGCGGAGCGAGACCAGCGTTCCCATCTGCTCGCCTTTTTCGGCGATTGCCTGCGCACTGATTGCGATGCGCCGCGGGCCGTTTGGGCTATCCAGCCTCACTTCCACGGACTCCACCGGCACGATGCGATCGCCCTGCAGGCCAAGCGCATCGCGCATGGGATGCCCATGGCCGAAAATCTCGCCCACGCGGCGCCCGAGAATTGTCCCCGGCATCACGCCCAGAAATTTTTCGATCGACGGACTACCCAGCACACATCGCCCGTCCGCATTGAAGAGCAGGAGGCCATCCTCGAGACCCGACATCACCTGGTCCAGATTTTCACGGAGCGTGCTGAAAACCTCGCGAACATCGCGCAGTTGCTTTCCGATGTTGCTGATCTTCGTGCTGACCAATCCCAATTCGTCGGCACGCGCTATCGGTGCGAGATCGAATTTGCCCGCCGAGATCTGGTCGAGTTGCGCTGTGATCTGCGCGAGAGGCGCGAGGCCGATGCGGCTCAGCAGCGCGGCGAGCAGCGTGGCAAACAGCACGGCGCCGAGCGCCACCAGGCCGGCGTTTTCGAGACCTGGGAAAATTTGATCGCGCAAGAGAATCGAAGAGAGCCCCACGCGGACTTCGCCGAATGGGATAGATCCGAGATCGAACGGAATCGAAACTTCGTAGACTCGCGGCGGGCCGTACAAAATTTGCAGTTGCTGCAAAAAATTCGAATGCACGAGGAGCGATACGTTGGGCCGTCTTACGACTTCGTCGCCGCGCATCGACGCGTCGCTCGATACCAGAATTTTTCCTTTCTGGTCGCTGATCGTGATTTCGTAAATCGTCGGCGAGTATCCCACCGCGGATTCAAGGAGAGTGTTGAGCGCGCTGCTGTTGTCGAGCGAATTCTGAACGTAGTCGCGCATGTCCGCGGGACTATCCGAATTCGGAGCTTCGCCGTGCTCGGCAGAATTCGCGAGCGCCTGCCGGCAGGCGTCGAACACTTGCTGCGCCACGAATCCGGCGCGTTCGTTCGCTTGCCGGATTACGATGTTGGTCAGGCGCGCCAGGAACAGCCACGATACGAGCGCCACGACCACGAGCACGACAAGAGAGGTCGTCAGAGTGAACTTGGTCTTAAGACTCAGTGGCATTCTTCTGCAGCACTTCGTACTCTTTCAGTTTGTTGTGCAGGGTTTTGAGGCTGATCCCGAGTAACTCAGCCGCGCGGGTTTTATTTTGATTGGTGGCAGTTAGCGTTTGCAGAATAAGTTCGCGCTCCGCGGCGTCAACTGTTGTTCCGACAGGGAACCGCAGGCCCGAAAGCTCGGAAGACTCCGTCACCGCAGCGTGGCCGAAGTCCGAGGGCAAATGTTGCCGGCCAATTGTGCCCCGGTCGCACGCGATCGCGGCGCGCTCGATCACGTTGCGCAGTTCGCGCACGTTGCCGGGCCACGGATAGGATTTGAAAAGATCCATCACTTCCGCTCCGACACTCGAGACCTGCCGCCCGTGTTTTGCGTTGACCTCTTTCAGCAGGTACTCGACAAGTCCGCTTAAATCTTCTTTGTGATCGCGCAGCGGCGGCAAGTGAATGTGGAAGACGTTCAACCGGAAATAAAGGTCTTGGCGCAACTGGCCCTTGGAGACCGCTTGCTGCGGGTCCTTGTTCGTTGCGGCGAGCACTCTCACATCAATGGGAGTCTCCGATTTGCTGCCGAGGCGCCGGACTTTGTGATCTTCCAGCACGCGCAAGAGTTTTGCCTGCGTGGGCGCGGGCATCTCGCCGATTTCGTCGAGAAGCAGCGTGCCGCCATCAGCCAATTCGAAGCAGCCCAGCCGGCGTTCGGCCGCGCCGGTGAAAGCGCCGCGCTCGTGTCCGAAAATTTCGCTTTCCATCAACGACTCAGGGATTGCCGAGCAATTGATGGCGACAAATGGCCGCTCCGCGCGCGGGGAAAGTTGGTGAATCGTCCGCGCGGCCATCTCTTTTCCGGAGCCGGTTTCGCCGGTGATCAGCACCGCGGCCGTCGAAGGCGCCGCCATCTCGATCTGGTGCATCACTTCCTGCATCGGCTTCGACGCGCCGACGAGACTTCCCAATTTCCCGGCGTCGCGCAATTCCCGCGTCAGCGATGCAACGGCGCGCTGGTCGCGCAACATTGCGACAAGGCGATCGAGCAGCGATTTCAGAACCGGCGGCTTCAACGGCTTTTCGATGTACCAAAACGCGCCCGATTCGATCGCTTGCACGACGCGCTCGTCGCTGCCCCGGCCCGTGATGATGATTACCGGAACTCCATCTTTTTCTGCGCTGAGCCGCTCGAGGAGTTCGATGCCGTTCATTCCCGGCAGTTCGACGTCCGCAAGAATCACGCCGGGATGGAATTCGCCCATGCGCGCGAGGGCATCCTCACCGCTTCCAACGCCGAGAACTTCGTAATTCCAGCGGTGTAGAAGCGCTTCGTAGCCTTTTCGCGCGTTTTCTTCATCCTCGACGATGAGGATGCGTAGAGGGGATGGGTTCTCTGCCATGGCCGATTTTTCAATGTATCAGCAGAGAGCGAGAAAGCCAAGCCGAACGCACCCCAACTCCGCGCGCGCAAGAGGGTTCACCGCTCGCCGCTGGACGGGGTTTCCGGGGCCATTGGGGGTGCTAGTTTTGCGTCATTCTGATTTGGCTCTAGCGCCGTCCGAGTGCCAGCGGACGGAGCAACTCGAGCTCGAGTTTCGTGCCTTCCATCAGATCGAGTTCCTGGCCAATGCCCGACGCGGCAAGAAATCCAGCGACGGCTCCGACCGCGGCAGCCATAGCCGCGCCTTTCGGACCGCCCTTCACGGCGCCGGCGGAAACGCCGATGGCCGCGCCGGCTGCGGCCGCCTGAAATTCCCGAGCGCCCGCGCTCGTTCGCGCTTCGATTTCGCCTTCTTTGTTCTCGCCGGGCTTCACGGAATGCTCGCCTGGCACTTGCGTCACTTCCGCGACGATCGGCAGTGGTCCGCTCGGCGACTGAATATCGTCGAAGCTCAGCCAAATGCGCGCGCGGCCCGTCGTTCCCCCAGCCTCGACGCGGCTCACGTGGCCTCGAACTTCCGCCCCTCGCGGGACGAACGTCCCATCCGGCGCCGTCAGCGGTTCGAGCGTTCGCGTGGCGAACCGCTCGCCCGCCTTCGCGTTCTTCGTGTTCATGTCTTTCTGAAGCGCAACGAGAAATCGCGTTCCTGTCGGAACCTCGAACGGCGGTTCTTCCGGCTGGCCCGCTGATTGAGTAATGCCCGATTGAGTGGCGTTTGACTGATTGAAGGATGATGATACGGGACGCTGCTGTGATCGAAGGCTAGCGGGCTGGCTCGCTGAGAAAAGTAGAATCATCAGCAGCCAGCAAGCTGTGCTACGCATGGGTTCCTCCATGACATACGCCCTATTGGGCGATGAATTTCAGCTTGTCTGTCTGCCGGTTCCACGCCGGTGAAAGCCGACAGGAAATCAGATGCAGTGTACCGCAATCGGGTCACTTCACAGATTCCATGGAATCCCTGATTGCCGCGGCTTCGAGAATTTGTAGCGAGATCGCAAAAGCTATCCCGGATTGGTCTTTGACGCGGTTCTAAATTTGCATCTCGCTTCGAATCAATTCTTTCCGCCGATTTCGCGCGCTTTGTCCCGGCGACTCCGTAGTTTTCCTGATTGTTTCGGATATCAATTTGGGAATACATTCCACCTCCGCGAGAGTGCGAAGAATCACGCTAAGTCTTGCACCACGTGTCGGCTGCGGCGATTTCCTGATTTGGTTCGCGGCTTGCACTCGATTTCGCAATCCACGGAGACATTACGGAGGGGTGCGAATTGAGTGCGAGCACAGACACAGCAGCTTTGGCCGATCGACGAGCCACAATTGAAATTCTGGTCGTTGATGATGAAGACGCCACGCGACGCCTGTGCTGCGACGTGGCCACCGAAGCCGGATATAACGCGCTGGCCGCCCCGACAACAGAGGCCGCCCTCGAAATCCTCGACGAAGAGCCAGTCGACATCGTTCTCACCGATCTCCGCGTCCCACAACTAGGCGGGATCGAACTACTCAAGCGAATTCGCGAGCACTATGCGGATACGGCTGTGATTGTGCTGACGCAGTACGGCACGATTGACACCGCCGTTGAAGCCACGCGCCTCGGCGCCGTGGACTACGTCACGAAGCCATTCCGCATCGATGACTTGCGCAGCAAGCTCAAGCGCGTCGTGCATTCGCTCGAAATCGACAACGAGAATCGCGTTCTGCGCGAGCAATTGCGCACGCGCCAGGATTTTGGCGGTCTGATCGGTTTTTCCCAGAAGATGCAGCGCGTCTACAAACTGATCGAAAAAGTGAGCAAACACAATTATCCGGTACTCGTTCTGGGCGAGAGCGGCACCGGCAAGGAACTCGTCGCGCGCTCGATTCATTATCTCGGTGCGCGCCAGCACAAGCCGTTCGTCCCGGTGGATTGCTCGGCGCTCACTCCCACCCTGATTGAATCGGAACTTTTCGGCTATGTGAAGGGCGCGTTTACCGGAGCCGTGCAGAACAAGCAGGGACTGCTCGAAGCAGCCGACAGCGGCTCGCTCTTTCTCGACGAAATCGGCGACTTGCCCGTGGACTTGCAGGCCAAGCTGCTGCGCGCCCTGCAGGAGCGCGAAATCAAGCCCGTCGGCTCCACTGAACGCGTCACGATTTCCGCGCGAGTGATCGCCGCCACCAATCGCGATCTCGAAGGCGCCGTCCGCAACGGCTCGTTTCGTCAGGATCTCTTTTTTCGGCTGAACGTCGTGCAGATCAAATTGCCGCCGTTGCGCGAGCGCAAGACGGACATTCCGCTTCTCGTGAACGCGTTTCTCGAGAAATTCAGCCAGGCCGGAGCGCGAGCTCACACCATCGCGGCCGACGCCATGGCGCGGTTGATTGCTTACGACTGGCCCGGCAACGTCCGCGAGCTTGAAAATGCAATCGAGCGCGCCGTGGCTCTGAGTTCCGGGCCGTTTCTTCAGATCGCGGACTTGCCGTCAAATCTTCAATTCGGTACTTCCGATCGTTTCCCCGAAAAAGACGAAGTGTTGCCGCTCGATGAACTCGAACGCCGCGCCATTTTGCGCGCGCTTCGCGAATCCGGAGGCGACAAGCTTGCCGCCGCGCGCCTGCTCGGCATCGGCAAGACCACCCTCTATCGCAAACTCAAGCAATACGAAGCGCAAGCGCTCCCCGAAAGCTGAATTCGCCGAAATACGTAAAGTCTGACCATCTCCAGCCGCGCGGCCGAGTCGAGATTCTTCATATCCGATTTTTCTCGACCTGGGTTCGCCTTTCCAGTAGGGGATGGCGTCGCGTTTCAAACTGGGAATCCGTCCCACTTTTTCCAGAACGCTTCAACCCATCCTACGGATTACAGGCCACTTATCTTCCCGTTAACTTGGTCAGCTTTTTGCAGTGATAAGCGCGAGGGAACGATGAAATACAATTCGCACACAATCCGCAAAATCGCCCGTCGTGTTTTCGAGTACACCATCACCATCTCGATCGCATTGCTGTGCAGCTATGGAATCCTCAACGCCCGGTGGTAATGCCAACGATGCGAGAGGCGGTAGAGTCCCAAAATCGAGAGCCGGAATCGCATTCGCCCGGGATTGGCGCGGAAGATTCCTCGCTGGCGAAGCACCTCGAGGCCGAGCTGCGAGTTGTTCTCGACGCGGTCCCTGCGGGCGTGCTTCTGCTCGATACCGCGGGCCGAGTCCAATTCCTCAATCCCGCGTTTGCGCAGCTTTTCGGTGTTGATTTCCGGCAAGCGCGTCGCGCCAGCCACATTGAAAATTTGGAGCTGCTACTGCGGAATCGTTTCCGCGCCGCGAAATCACTTTCGTTCCGATGGCGCGCCAGCCGCGATGGCGATAGCAAGCCCGCGCTTGACGAATTGGAATTGTTGAATCCGGTTCCTCGCGTCATTGAGCGTTCGTCGCTGCCGGTGGAAGATCGCGATGGCCGCGCCACAGGATGGCTCGAGATCTATCAGGACATCACCAGCCGGCGCCACTTCCAATCGAAGCTCCTGCAGACCGAAAAAATGGCGGCGCTCGGCCAGCTTGTTTCCGGCATTGCCCACGAATTGAACAATCCTCTGACGGCCATCATGGGTTACGCGCAGCTTCTTTTGGGCCGCGGCCTCGCGCCCGGCCACCTCACCGAAACAAATCATATTTATCAGGAAGCCGAACGGGCGCGCCGGATTGTGAAAAATTTATTATTTTTCGCGCGCGAAAATAAGCCGGAGCGCTCGCGCGCGGACTTGAATGAAATCGTCGAACGCACGCTCGCGCTGCGCAGCTACGAACTGAAAATCGAGAACATCATCGTCGAAACTTCTCTCGCTCCCGATCTCCCCGCGACGATGGCCGACCCGTACCAGTTGCAGCAAGTCCTTTTGAATTTGCTCGTCAATGCCGAGCAGGCGCTGCTCGAAAGCCGCGGCTCAGGCCACGTCAGCATCCGGACGTTTCGTTCCGCCGCGCAACGGGTCTCGATGGAAATTGCGGACGACGGCCCCGGAATTCCTGCCGAGATTAGTTCACGGATATTCGATCCGTTCTTTTCCACCAAGCCATCCGGCGTCGGCACGGGACTGGGCCTTTCGATCGTGTACGGCATCGTGCACCAGCACGGCGGCGAGATTTCTTTCGAAAATCGGCCGGGCGGTGGCGCGCGCTTTCTTGTGGATTTGCCGATTGTCGCCGTCACCGCGAATGAGCCGGAGAAGGAAGCGGTGCCCGAAGCCGCGCCGCGAACCGGTTCGAGCAAGGGCTACATCCTCGTCGTCGAAGATGAGCCGACCGTGGCGCGGCTGATCGCGGACGTGCTCACCGAGGAAGGCCATGACGTGGACGCCGTCCTCGATAGCCAGGAAGGCCTCGCGCGGCTCTCGCGCAATCGCTACAACGCCATCATTTGCGATCTGCGCATGCCGCGCTTGGATGGCCAGGCATTCTACGAATCGCTCGTACGCACGGGCAGTCCTCTGCGCGAAAAAATTCTTTTCATCACCGGCGACACACTCGCGCCTCGCACGCGCGATTTCCTCGAGCCGCTCAATCTGCCGCACCTCGACAAGCCGTTTCTGCTCGAGGAACTCAAGATCGCCGTCAATCGTCTCCTGGAACAAGGCTCCGCGAAAACTGGCGGCGCGCCATTCAATAATTCGGCCGGCATGGCCACAAACGAATCGGAGGTCGAGAACACGCAGTGAAACGCACAAACCTAAGCATTGCTAACCTCGGCCACCACGTTGTTCTCGGCCTTCGCGACCAGGCCGTCGCAGCCGCAATAACGGCCGCTGCCCAGAATGAAGCTCAGCGCGTTCGATTCACCATTTGCGGCAACATGACCGATCTTCGCGATTGTCTCCGGCGGGATGCCGCGGCCGTGATGCTGCTCGATGAATCCATCTTGGGCGCGCCGTCGCTCGGTGAGACGCTGCTTCAGCTCACCGAATCATCGCCAGTCATCGTGCTGGCGGCGCCCTGGCGTCAAGTCGAACTCGGTCGTTGGATTGCCGGCGGCGACGTTGAATTCGTGCCGAATGTGGGAGAGTTTGTTTCTTTGGCGGCGGCATTCATCGCCCGCCGCCTCAGATGGGCTGAACTTGCGGAGTCGCCGGTGAATCTGCCGTGGGGCGAATTACCGCCGGACTTCGCGTCCATCCTCCGCCACGAAATCAATAATCCTCTGACGGGAATTCTCGGAAACGCCGAGCTTCTCCTCGCTCATTCCCGCGGCAAGCTCGCCACAAACCAACTGCAGCGCCTCGAGACAGTCCTCGACCTAGCCGTTAGATTGCGCGAAACCACGCGCCGTCTCAGCAATGCATGGGAGCGGGAGCACTCCGAGGCGCGAACCGCCTGATTCGCAAGCTCTCGCCGAGATTCCAGGTTGGGCCGGAAATACTAAGCGGAAATCGCCGAAGTGCAGAACGCGCACTTGCGCGCACCGATCGGAATTTCACTCAGGCATTCCGGGCACTTCTTCGTCGTCGGATCAGCGGGTGGTTCGCGCCGGGCACGCGCTATCAGCGCGTTAATCGGCAATACCACGAAGAAATAAACGGCTGCCGAGACGATGACGAATGCAATTGCAGCATTCACGAATTCGCCGTACAAGAACTTGCTGCCATTCAATGTGAAGTAAAGGCCGGAGAAATCCGGCGCCTTGACCACTGCGGCGATCAGCGGCGTAAGCAAATCTTTCACCATCGCCGTCACCACGGAGCCGAACGCCGCTCCGATCACTACGCCGACTGCCAAATCGACAACGTTGCCACGCAAGAGAAACGCCTTGAAACCCTTCATAATCACCTCCTAAAACCGTCTTAAAAAATGTGGTGGAATGAACTCCGTCAAGCGCGCTAGCACCCGCCGCATATCGCCAACAACGATGTTTGCGGCCTAACGCGAAATGATTCGCCAAGCTGGACCCGAAACGAGTGCTGAAACCTTACATGAGGACCGATTGCCGCGCAAGCATCCTTCCCAGCCGTCCCGGCGCTCGGCGGCACCGGCTCGCGTGAAGCTATTTACATCGAGCGCGTCTTTACCTACCATGAGCGTTGCATTCGCCCCCGTTGGCGCGCGAGCGGCTAGTCGTGCGGCGCAGCCGGCGCAACGAGGGCGGCAAATCACCCATGGCCCGCGCTCCTAGAATTATTTTGATTGAACCCGGCGGTGCTCGCCGCGAAGTGGAAATTATCACCATGCCGTTCCGCATCGGGCGGCAGGCGGGCAATGAGCTCACTCTTCGCGACAGCCGCATCAGCCGCCAGCAAGCGCGCATCGTTGCCGCAGACGGCGAATACGTTCTCGAAGACATGGGCAGCCGCCACGGCACCTACGTCAACAGCGAAAAAGTCCTGCGCCACGAGCTTCGCCCGAAAGACAACGTCGATTTCGGGATGACGGATTCCTACCGCTTCATTTACGTTGGCGACGCGGCCACGCTCGAGGAGCTGATCGATAAAGTAGACGCGCCCGCGCCCACGCAATCCGGCTCACGCGAACTTCATCACCTCGGCGTACTGCTCGAAGTGGCGCGAACGCTTGGCACCGGCCTGTCGCTCGAAGACGTTCTCACAACCGTCGTCGATGCCGCGATCGAACTCACTCGCACGCAGCGAGGCGTGCTCCTGCTCGCGGACCCTAAAGGCGAATTGACCACCACGGTCGCGCGCGACAATCAGCACAATTCCATCCCGCACAATCTTGTGCAAATTTCATCCGGCGTCTTGAAGCGCGTGGTGAATAGCCGCCGCGAGTTGATCGTCAGCGATACCGGCGACGACACGGCGATGGGCCAGCAGGAAAGCGTCGCGCGGCTCGAGCTTCATACGGTGGTCTGCATTCCGGTCGAGAAGCTGCCGCTCATCGAAGCGCTCGATGCCACCGTGTCCGCGCGCCAGGGCGAGCTTCTCGGCGTGCTCTATCTCGATAGCCACGTCGCCTCGAGCGCCTTCTCCGAACTCGATCGCGAAGTTCTCCGCACGCTCGCGCGCGAGGCGGCCAATGTCATCGAAAATGCGCGCCTCTTTTCCGCGTCGCGCGATAAGGCGCGGCTCGATCACGAAGTTGAAATCGCAAGCCAGATCCAGCGCCAGCTCCTGCCCAAGGGCTTTCCGAAAAAGCCCGAGTTCGAAGTGGACGGTTTCACGCTCGCCTGCCATTCCGTCGGCGGCGATTGTTACGATTTCGTCGAGCTGACCGGCGGCCGGCATGGATTTTTCGTCGGCGATATTTCAGTGAAGGGAATTTCGGCGTCGCTGCTGGCAAGCGTGCTTCAGGGCGTCATTTACACCACTGCCGCGCTCGACGTCTCGCCTGCCGATCTCGTCGCGCGCGTGAATCAATTCTTCACCGAGCGCAGCGCCGAGGAGCGCTACGCCACCCTCTTCTACGGCGTGCTGGATATGACCGGCAAAATCAAGTACGTGAACGCCGGGCACGTTCCGCCGCTGATCCGGCGAAAGGATCGTTCGCTCGAGGCGCTCGAATCCGTCAATCTTCCCGCGGGACTTTTCCCCGACACAGAATTCACCGGGGCCGTGGCGCAGATGTATCCCGGCGATTACATGGTGATCTATACGGACGGCGTCACGGAAGCCACAAACGTGGCCGGCGAGCTGCTTGAGGATGCCGGATTGCGGAAGCTGCTTCAGGAATTCAGCGGCCAGACCGTTCAGGAACTCTCCGAAGCCATCCGCGCCGGCGTCCAGAATTTCACGGGCGGCGCGCCCCAATCCGACGACATCACGCTCGTCGTAATCCAATTCCGCGGCAAACAGCCTTAATTAGCCGCCGTAATACCTCAGCTACATGGCAACCGTGCAATCGTAGCGCCGGCATCATGTTCGCCCTGAGTCTCGAAGGGCCGGCGACTTTCCGCACAGTCACGCAACACAAAAACGCCGGCAGGATGCCGGCGCTACGAACGAATTGTCCGTACTATTCGCGCTGATTATTAAGCCTGGTTGGGTAGCAATTCCTTCAAGCGAATCGGCCGTTTCCTCAAGGCTGTTAAAATTCACGATCCCGTCGACGAGTAGTGGCGCGAGCCGAAATTCCACGCACAGATCGCGATCGTCAGGCACGCCGCCGCGACTAGCGGAATAATCGGCGCGTAGCGCGCGAATTCCGCCCGTCCGAGAAGATGTACGCTCGGATAGAACGTCGCGAAGCCGAACGGAATAATCCAGCTCAGAATAAATTGAATGTAGCTGCTGTAAATTGAAAGTGGATAGCGTCCAAATCCGATGACGTTCCAGAAGGGCGGATGCACGCCGATACGATCTTCGAACCAGAACGAGACCGTGCTGAGCAATAGGAAAAATGAAACGTAGATCACCCCGCCACAGACAGCCCAGCCGAGCAGCAGCGCGATTTTCGCGAGCGTCCAATGGATTCCCAAGCGCTCCGCGGACCAGACAACGACGACGGAGCCAATCACGACCTCCTGAAGCGATTCGATCCGAAACGTCTCGAACAAAACCTGAAAGAGCGATGACATCGGCCGCAGCAGCACGCGATCGAATTTCCCTTCCATGATGTACGTATTCCCGAATTCGTAGAGATTCAGGCTGAGCACGTTGAACAGCCCGTACGGAATCAATCCGAAGCCGTAAAGGAAAGTCACTTCCTCGAATCGCCAGCCGGAAAGGCTCCGCACGTTCCTGAACAACACGAAGACGAAAATTAGTCCGAAAATCGTCGCCGCAATACTGGCCGTAACGCTGACCAGGAAATCTCCCCGATAGCCCAGCCGCACTTTCGCGTACTGCGCGAAATAGTCCGATAGCAACCGCACGTGCAGCCACACCTGCCGCGCAATCGTCGCGCTCCGCCGCGAATCTTCACTGGGATTTTTTGCAAGCGAATTCACGTCCACATCAGCCGCCTTGAATCGTGATCTTGCGCACGGCTCGATTCCACCATGCCTCCGCCAGCCACAGCAGCGCGAACACCCAAATCCATTCGCGCAGGATCATCACAAGCGCGTTGTGCACGTCGAGCTTGCCGAGATAAATTTGCAGCGGCGTGTACGCGATATGCTCGAACGGCAGCCACGCCATCAGTTTTTGAATGGGCGCAGGAAAAAATGAGATCGGAAGCAAAAGTCCGGACAGTAATTCGACCAGCCAATACTTCGCGCGAATCAGCGCCAGAATGGATTTCAAGGGAATCGCGCACGTCCCGATCATGAAATTGAGCGCCGCCATGATGGAGAAGCTGCCGGCTGCGGCGACGCAGAAAAGCGCGAGATGGAGATACGATGCCGGGCCGCGCACCGGAAATATCAGCGCCACCACCACCGCCGTCGGCACCGTCAGCAGCAAGAGACGAAAGGCCGACTCGCCCATCGCCCGGCTGAACCACATCCACAGCACGTTGACGGGCTTGATCAAATCCATCGCGATCTTGCCTTCGATCACTTCGTACGCCATTTCCTGATCGATCGTGTTCCAGTAGAACGACCGCAGAATCCATCCGACGCTGACGTACGTCACCATCTGCGGCAAATCGTACCCGGCGATTTGCCCGCCTGTTGAGTACACGGCCGACCAAATGAAGTAGTAGATCGTCACGTTGACGATGTACGTGAGGATGCCCGTGTAATAACGCAGGCGGAACGCGAGGATATTCACGAATCCGACACGCGCGAATTCGAAATACGGCGCGAGGGCGCTCACGCGGGAACTTCCAGCGACGCTTCGCCCGCGTAAATGCGCTTGATCACTTCCTCGATTGGCTCGTCCTCGATCAGCAGGTCGCGCACATCGACGCTTGCGAGAATCTGCCGGATCAAATCGGCGGCTGAAACTTTCGTGCGGTCAAATCGAAATCGGTACGTCAATTCGTCCACGGGCTCGAGCTCGACGCCATCCACCGCGAAGCGGCCGAGGCTTTCGCCCACCTCGCGGTCCTTCACCACAAACTTAATCTGCTTCGTGCGTAGCAGCCGCTGCTTCAGTTCCCGAAGTTCGCCGTCAAAGAGGACCTTGCCGTGATCGATGATGAGAATGCGGCGGCAGAGCTCTTCGATGTCATCCATGCCGTGCGTGGTCAGCAGCACCGTCGTCTGAAATTCGCGATTGATCTCGCGCAGAAATTCGCGGATGTGATGCTTGGCAACCACGTCGAGCCCGATCGTTGGCTCGTCGAGAAAAAGGAGCGGCGGATTGTGCAGCAGCGCGGCCGCTAGGTCGCAGCGCATCCGCTCGCCGAGCGACAGCTTTCGCACCGGCGTGTTGAGATAATCCTTGATCCCCAAAATGCTGTTGAAGAGTTCCATCCGCGCGTCGAAATCCGATTGCGAGACGTCGTAAATCCGTCGCAGCAGCTTGAACGATTCGATGACGGCGATATCCCACCAGAGCTGCGTGCGCTGCCCGAAGACAACACCGATGGTCTTCACGTATCGCCGCCGCTGGCGATAAGGTACGAATCCGTTTACGACGGCCTCTCCCGAAGTCGGCACGAGAATCCCCGTAAGCATTTTGATGCTCGTGGATTTTCCCGCTCCGTTCGGGCCGATGTAGCCGACCATTTCTCCGCGGTCGATGGTGAAGCTCACGCGATCCACTGCGGCAACAGTCTTGTAGTCGCGCACGAAAAGATTCTGCAGTCCGCCCCATATGCCTTCGCGGCGATGGTAGGTGCGGAAGTGTTTGGAAAGTTCGCGGACTTGGATCAGAGGCTCAGCCATCGGACTGATGATTCTATCTCACACGGCGGGCAACTGCAGAATCGCGCAGCACGAATTTTGCGCAGGCAGTCGATCGATCTAATTCCAAATTACGCGCGAAAGAGCACACTCTCGCGATTGAACATCGTCACGGCCGCGCCGATCGCCACCGACGCATAGACGCACGACGACAGAAAAATGAGCATGATGAATCCCCACGGATGAACTCCGGACATCAAGTCCTTGCCCACCAGCGTCGTGCTCAGAATCGGAATCAGCGCCGTTCGCGTGTTCAGCTCCACGCCCGGCAACAGCGCCGCAACTGCCGGCATGATGACGATCACGGTGAGCGGCGAAAGATACGTCTGCGCTTCGCGGAAACTCTTCGCGAAAAGCGCGACGGCCAGCAACGTCGCGGAGAACAACACCGACAGCGGCAGCACCATTAGCAGTACTGCGAGGATCCCCACGGGATCAATTGCATAGTGAACGCCCGGACTCTCCTGCGACACGAGCTTGTCAATCATGTTGCGCGCCAGCATGAACGAGATCGCCATCGATGTCAGTGAAAGCAGCGCCGTGGCGAGCGACGCCGTCAGCACCATGAAAAATTTGCCGAGCACCAAATCCGTTCGCGACACGGGGCTCGTCAAAATTGTTTCCATCGTGCCGCGCTCTTTTTCTCCGGCCGTCAAATCCATCGCGGGGTACATCGCACCGGTGAGCGATAGAATGATAACGAAGTAGGGAATCAGCCCGCCTAGCGCGCTTCCCGCCACTTTCTCCGGCGGGGCCACGTTTTTCTTCTCCACCTTGAATGGCTCGACAAGATTTCCCGGCACGCCGCGCTCAGACACCAATTGCTTTGCCAGCGATAGCCGGTAGTCTTTTAGGGATGTCTCCGCCGTGTCCTTCGCCAATTCCGACTTGATATCGCCCTCGTAATAATCCACCGCAACGGTCTGCTCGTCGCCATGCTCGGCCGCCGCGTCGAATCCCTTCGGAAGAATAATTGCCGCGCGCACAGTTTTGTTCGACACTTGATCGGCGAAATCCGCCGTGCCGGGAACGACCTCGATCTTTTCGTTTTTCTTCAGCGCATCGATCACTTTCGGCGAATCCTCGCCGCCGATCACCATCACGCGCGGCACTTCGCCCTTCGCCTTGCTCATCATCGTCGCGCCCAGCAGCCCCATTCCGATCGTCAACGCGGGAAATAGCAGCAGCGGAACGACGGTCATGGATATCACGGTGCGGCGGTCGCGCAGCGAATCGACAAGCTCTTTCCGGTAGACGACGCCGATATTTCGCAGGCTCATTGCTGCTCTCCCAAAACTTCCACGAAAATGTCCTCGAGGTCCTGCTTTGCAAAGCGTTCGCGCAATTGGGCGAGCGACCCTTCCGCGAGCACTTTGCCGCGGTGAATGATCCCGATGCGATCGCAGAGTCTTTCCGCTTCAGTCATCACGTGCGTCGAGAAAATCACGGTCTTGCCTCGATCGCGGCACTGCCGGATGAAGCTGACGATCGAGCGCGATGCGATCACGTCCAGCCCAACTGTCGGTTCGTCGAAAATCATCACCTTCGGGTCGTGCACAAGCGTTCGCGCGATGGAAACTTTCTGCTTCTGGCCCGTCGAGAGCTTCTCGCAGCGTTGGTTTCGAAAATCGTTCATCCCTAGAATCTCGAAGAGCGAGTCAATGGCCTTGCGCAGTGGCTCGCCATCCATGCCGTGCAGCCGGCCGAAATACTCCACCATTTCTCGGGCGGTCAGGCGCCCATAAAGCGCGGTTGCCGTCGAAAGAAATCCAACGTTTGCTCGAACTTTTTCCGGCTCTTCGATCACGTCATATCCCGCAACGTTTGCGGTCCCGCCCGTCGGTTCTAGGATCGTCGCAAGCATTCGCAGCGTCGTTGTCTTTCCCGCGCCATTGGCTCCGAGCAAGCCGTAAATCTCGCTCGGTTTGCACTCGAAGCTCACGCCATCCACCGCGCGAATTTCCTTGGTCTTTTTCGTCGCCGGGAAAACCTTACTGAGGTTTTTTGCCTGAATCATCAGCGCACTTTCCAGCTCGCCCTTGAGCTTATTCGTAGCCTCGATACGAGAAACCCGTACGTCGTCCTACTACGCGAAGCGCCTCGGCAAAGTTTCGGGTCAGTCTTGAATTTGTCGCGCGTTTCCGTTACTCGCCTATCGCCTTGATTACAACGCGCTTCGGCCGCTGCCCATCCAGCTCCGCGAACAACACGTATTGCCACGGGCCCAAATCCATCCGGCCCTCCGTGAACGGAACCACCACCTGATGATGCAGCAGCAAACTTTGCAGGTGAATGCCGGTATTGCTCTCAAATCGGCCGCGGTGCTTGTAGTCCTCGCGTTCCGGCGCCACTTGCTCGATCCACGACTGCAAATCTTCGAGCAAGCCGGGTTCGTCGTCGCTCACAATAATCGCGGCGTTTGAATGCGTCACGGACACCAGAATGAATCCGTCGCGAAATCCGCTCTTCTCTAGCGCAGCTTTCACCTGCGGCGTGATATTCAAAAACTCGCGCTTCTTCTCCGTTTGGAACGTCATTACGTCCGTATAGATTTTCATTCGTGCCCCTCAGGATGGCGCGAGCATTCTAACGGAAGTTTGCGGGGAGTTGAAATCGCTCTCGACGCGCCGGCACTTCGCCCGGCGGCCGCTCTCTTCGATCGCCGGTTGAGCACACGAGTCCCAATTGCGCTGACCTGGAAGCGATGGCAATTGTAGCGCCGGGCTTCAGCCCGGCATTTGTTGCACGAAGTTCAACTGCGGCATGCGGGGAAAGCGAAGACTTCGCGGGCTAAAACCGTCCATCAGCCCTTGTGGCAGACGGGGCAGTGTTTCGCTTCGTAGTTGTCGAGCGTCACTTCAAACATGTTGTTGCAGCCGATGCAGACGCGATGAATCTTCGGCTTGCCGTCACCGGTGTTTTCGGCGCGTTCGTTGGCGGTGTGCGTCTCACTCATGGCGGGATTTTATCATAGCTCGCAAGGGGCGCCGCTCCACTTTTCGATCTCGAAGCTACAGTTGGCGCCGGAGAGAGCTCATACGTACTGTTCGGCCAGCATCTGAGCGGCGCTTTCGTCCAGTTGCTCCGCGCGCCGCACATCTTCGAAGCGTGCCAGCAAGTCATCGGGCCGTAGCCGCCGCTTTTCGGCTCCTTGAAAATCGTGGATGATCTGGCCGCGGTGCATCATGATTAGCCGATCTCCCAAACTTGCCGCCTGATGCATCGAGTGCGTCACCATCAGCGTGGTGAGTTTGTCGCGCGTGACCACTTGTTCCGTTAGCGCAATCACCGAGTCCGCGCTTTTGGGATCGAGCGCTGCAGTGTGCTCATCCAGAAGAAGCAGTTCCGGACGCAGCCAAGTGGCCATCAGCAGCGTAAGAGCCTGCCGCTGCCCTCCTGAGAGACTCCCGATCGCGTTCTCCAGCCGGTCTTCGAGTCCCATGTTGAGCCGGGCGACCTTCTCGCGCATTGCCTCCACCAGCGACACCTTCAAGCCCCAGCCGAGGCCGCGGGCCTGGCCGCGGCGCGCGGCAAGACTCAGATTCTCCTCGATGGTCAGGTTGGGAGAAGTGCCGCTGAAAGGATTCTGAAACACACGCCCGATCAGTTCGGCGCGCGCATGCTCGGGCCACCGCGTCACGTCGCGGCCTGCCAACTGAATTTTTCCTTCGTCCACCAGAAACGTTCCGGCGACGGCATTCAGGAACGTGGATTTTCCGGAGCCATTGGTTCCGATAATAATCACCCACGAACCGGCCGCCAAGTCGAGGCTCACGCCGCGCAGGGAACGCACTTCGTTCGGAGTTCCCGGATTAAACGTCTTCGATATCGCTTGAACCTCAAGCATTCGCGGTCCTCATGCGCTTTTTCCGGAAGAATTGCGGCACGACGAGAGCGCAGAAGACGAACACTGCCGTGATCAGCTTCAGGTCATTGGGACTGAGGCCCCACCGCAACGCCACGGCCACAAGCAACCGAAACAGCACCGAGCCCATCACCGCGCCAACGATCGTCAGGCCCAACTGATTCGTCCCCACCAGAGCTTCCCCAATGATGACGCTGGCAAGTCCCCACACAACCATCCCGATTCCCATGCCCACGTCCGCGAATCCCTGGTACTGCGCCAGCAAAGCACCAGACAGCGCGACGAAGCCATTCGAAATGGCGACTCCGAACACGATCATGTTGGCGTCGTTGACTCCGAGCGCGCGGATCATCTGCACGTTGTCACCCGTGGCTCGCATGGCCATGCCGAGGTTCGTGCGCAAAAACCAATACAGCAACGCGCCTGTCAACACGACCACGAGAGCGATCGCGCCCAGCACGGACGCGTCGCGCACGCTGACGTCCCACCCGGCAAGGCCGAAACTTGTAGCTCCTCTCGTGAGCTTCAGCCCAATCCGCTCCGATTGCGATGCAAGCGTAGTTGCCGACAGCAACGGAATATTGCTCTTGCCCATGATGTGCAGATTGATGGAATAGAGCGCGGTCATTACCAGAATTCCAGAAAGCAGCGGGTTGATCTTGAACCGCGTAGCCAGAGTACCCGTGCAAGCCCCCGCAATCATTCCGGCAACGAAACCAGCCAGCGACGCCAGAAGCGGGCTGACGCCGTGAACCAACAGCGTCGCGGCGACGGACGCGCCGAGCGTGATCGATCCATCGGCCGTGATATCCGGAAATGCGAAAATGCGGAAGCTGATGAACACCCCAAGAGCGAGCAGCGAGAGGATGAACCCAATCGTGAATGTGCCAATGAGGAGATTCATATCCGGTCCACTCTCATTTGATCTCAGACGCAGCGCCGAGCCAGCACGCGCCTCGGACGAACTCGCTTTGTTGAGGCCCGGCCGCCTCGCGGCTGTCGGTCAGCAGGTGCAATACGCCTTGCAAACTTTCCGTCTCGAATAAAGTTGTGACCGTGGATTTCAGATCAATGTCCCCTTTCTTGAGGGGACGATAGGAAAACGCTGCGGCGTGGAAGTGCCCTATCGGCCACGTTTCGGTTCCCACGCGCCGCAGCATCGGCGCGAGCGGAGCGCATTCGAAACCGGCCGCGATGCCTGAAACCAGCGCCAGCGATCGAGCGTAAAGCCGCTCCGTGGAGAACGACAGCCAGGTGCGGACTTCGGGATACTGAAACGGCGCGTTGTTTACTCCAGCTGCTGCAGCGGGAGAGCGGCGAAGCGCGGCTCCCACCAATCCTGCCGATTCGGCCACGATCACCATTCCGATCACCGGGGCGCGCGAAATTTCGAGCGCGGTCCGTACCACCTCGGCGAGTGAAATGGGACTCTCGGGACTGACCGCTTCGAACCGCATCAGGTGCGTGAATCCGCCGTCGCATCGCAGTCCGTAGAGGACGTTCATTTCCGGCACCAAGTTGCCGCTGGAGACCATGAAATCCGCCACGTTCGTGCCGTCAGTCGGCAAATAAGCCGCGGAGCCGCCCACCGCCAGGAATTCCCCGAACCGCGCCTGCGCATCTTCGAAGCCATTGCCGAAAGCTCCCAGGCCGAGCCCAAATGTCGCCGCCGGAAACGCGACCGTCCGGCAGTCTTTCGGACCGAAGCTGCAATCTTTCAGCAATGCTGAATTGCCGATCGTTTGATATGTCAAAGGTTTTTCGGGGGTGCACTCCACCACTTCGAAAGACGCCGCCGCAGACGAGAAACGCCGCACTTCCGCCTTACGCGTCGGAGCCGCAACTGGGCCTTTCTCGGAAAGCAAGATAGGCGCAAGCCCGCACAGCTCCAGCACCTGCTTGACGCGCTCCGAAGGACTGGCGATTACGAAACTTCCGCCGATCGCTTTCAGTTGCTTGTGAAATAAGACAAGCAAACCGACACCCGCGGAGCTGAGATATACAACTTCGGATAAATTCAGCCGGATGCTATGCGCGCCTCCACGGATGATTTCCTCGATGTTTTTGCGCAGATGCTCGGTCCAATAGTTATCGAGGCGGCCCCTCACCTTTACTTCGAGTGCGTCCCCGAGCTGTTGTGTAACGATCTCCATAGCAAGGAAGCTAAGGCCGCAGATCCTTTGAGTATTCAGAAGGAATGGCGATGTGGAGCTCCGCCGCGTTGCCAGTGCTGATGAGTGTTTGCTCGACTGCCACTTCTTCCACAGGCAAGTCGCGCGGATTCGCGCCCCGCAGAATCCGGCCCGCCAGCTTTCCGGAAGCCATGCCTGCGGGCTGCAAACCTATTCCAACGCATGCCAGGCCTCCGCGGGGGAGTTCTGAGCATTCGTCAGTGATGAGTGGCAACCGCGCATCCTTGGCGCCTTTCACCGCGCCTTCGTACCCCTCGATGGCGGTGTTGTCTCCGGGGACCCACACCGCTTGGATGTCGCGTCCCGCGAGAATTTGCACCGCCTGCAAAACCTCGTTGGAGCCGGCAATGGCGACCTCTTCGAGCCTCACGCCACGCTTCTGAAATACCTCGCGCGCCACTGACAATTCCTTCACGGAATTGGCCTCGGCGGGGTTGTACATGATTCCCACTGCGTGTAATCCGGCAATTAGTTTCTGCAGGAAATCCAACGTGTGGCTCACGGGCGGAAAGCTGCCCACGCCCGTAACGAATGGCAAGTGGTCCGCTCGGTTCTTGCCCACGCCGGCCGCGATCGGATCGGTCACGCACGTAAAAACCACGGGTTTGTGCTTCACGGTGTTGCATGCGCCAGTTAGGCACGGCGTCGTGATGGTCATGATGAGGTCCACATCAGAGTTATCGTAGTTCTGGAGGATCGCTGGAATGTTCATCATTTCGCCTTGCGCGTCCGCGCGGCGAACTTCCAGGTTTTTCCCTTCTTCGAATCCGCTGGCTTTCAATCCGTCGATGAGGCCCTGCACGCACATGTCGGTGCCGACATCACGAGCGAAGTAAACGATCGCGGCTCTAAAAATTTTGTCCGTTGCGTCGGCCTGAGAAGGGGCGCTCGAAGAAGCCGCCGAGGCCGTCTTGCGATGGCCCAGATCGGAAATCAACAATATCGCCGAGAACAGCGCAATCAAGCCGAGGCCCATCGCCAACTTTTTCAGCGTAGCCGATATTGCTTTTGCTTTGGCGTTGCGCATGTCGCTGCCAGCGATCTCCTTTTGGGAGGCGCCATTGTACACTGTTTGATTCCGCTGCTTGAGAATGACGGAAGGGAATGGATTTCGAGCGAGAGTTAGATTTAGTTGCGATCGAGAATGCTCTGGCGGCGTCTCGCCCGCGTTGGCATCCCTCACACCGCGTGGCCGCATCCGTTTCAAGTGCTGCTTGGAACTCGCTGCAGGGGCTTCGTAGGCAAGCGGTAAAGCCCTCTGTTACAATCCAGTGATTTTGGAGGGGATGCCGGCGCACCGCGCGACCGGCGTTACATGGCGGGATTGACCAAACGCACCTGGACCATACTCAGCGCGATTCTCATCCTAATCGTTCTGGTCGTCGTCACAATCGCCACGCGCGACCGGCCGCCGGACGTGCAAGTGGTGCGCGTCACCCACGATGATCTCGAAGCTTCGATCACCAGCAACGGCAAAATCGAGCCGATCAATGCTTTTGTTTTCCGCGCCGAGTTCCCGACGTACGTCTCCGAAGTGAGCGCGAAAGAAGGCCAATCCGTGCGTCGCGGCGACAAGATATTGCGCCTCGATGATGCCGACATCGAATCGCAGCTCGCCGCCGTCCGTCAGGATTTGCTCACCACTCAATCCGTTCTGAAAAACGCTCGCGCCGGTGGTTCGCCCGATCAAGCGGCCGATTTGCAGGGCCAACTCAGCACGGCTCAAGCGCGCGTCGCGAGCCTCGAAAAGGTGCAAAAGTCGCTGCGCGAACTCTTCGCCAAGCAAGCTGCAACGCAGGCCGAACTCGATCAAAACTCACTCGATCTCGATAACGCGCGGACTAATCTTCGAACGCTGCAGGAGAAGAAAGCGCAGTTTGATTCGCAGGCAGGTCTCGATGTTGAGCGCTTGAATCTTCACGTGCAGCAGGATTCCGAGACGATCCGCTCGCTCGAACACAAAGTACGCTCCGCCACCGTCATTTCGCCCGTGGACGGGACTCTCTATTCGCTCCCCGTGCGCGCGGGCGATTACGTCAGCATCGGTCAGGAACTCGCGCAGATGGCGGACCTGCGCCGCGTGCAGGTTCGCGTCTTCGTGGACGAGCCGGATTTGAGTGGCCTCGAGCCCGGACAGGCGATCCGAATCACATGGGATGCCATGCCGAGCCACGAGTGGACTGGCCACACCGAGCAAATTCCCAAGCAAGTCGTGGCGCGCGGAACGCGAAATGTCGGAGAGGTTCTCTGTTCGGTAGACAACGACAAACTTGAATTGATTCCCAACACGAACGTCGGCGTCACGATTCTTCTTCACCGTCGCAATAATGTGCTCGCCGTTTCCCGCGCTGCCGTCGTAGCGGACGGCCCGCGCCGAGTGGTCTATTTGGTGGACGACGACCGCCTGCACCAAAGACAAATTGCAGTCGGAATTGCCAGTGCTTCAAAATATGAAATCGTCTCCGGACTTGCCGACGGCGATCGCGTCGCGCTGTCCGGCGATTTCACGCTGCAAGATGGAATGAAAGTCCATCCTGTCGACGCCAAATGACGGTGCCCCGATGACACGCCGCGCCCAACGCATCGCGAGAATACTTTTGTCTTGCGCGCTTTTTGCCGGTGCGCCGCCGCTGTGCGCGGCAATCCACTCCGCCGCGCTACTGCTTCCGCAATCGAATGCGTCGGTTGATTCAGCCCGGCATCTCTTCGACGCTGGAAACTACGCTGCGGCAATTGCTGCGTTGAAGTCCGCCATCGCGCAGAACTCAAATAGCGCGGAGGCTCACTATTGGCTCGGCCGCAGTTATTACGAGGCGAAAGATCTCGATGACGCGGTCGCCGAAGGAGAGCGTTCGATCGCGCTCGATGCGAAAAATTCGGACTACCATCGCTGGCTCGGCGAGTATTACGGCGGCCTGGCCGATCGCGAGCACAGCTTTTTCGTCGCGCGCAAAGTGAAGAGGGAATTTGAAGCAGCGGTAAAGCTCAATCCTTCAAACATTGAAGCTCGGCGCGATCTCGAGGAATTCGAAATCCAGGCGCCGGGAATCGTCGGCGGCAGCAAGGATGACGCGAAAGATCAGGCGGACGCAATCGCTGCCATCGACCCCGTCCAAGGCCACCTCGCTCGCGCTGCCTACGATGTTGAAGTTCCGAAGAAAAGCGATCTCGCCGAGAAGGAATACCAACTCGTTCTGGACGCGCATCCCGCCAAGATTGATCCCTATCTCGAAATCGCCGATTTCTATCGCCAGCTCAATCGCCCCGCGGATATGGAGCCCGCGCTCGCAGCCGCAGAGAAAGTAAAACCCGGCGATCCGCGAATCGGTTTTTATCGCGCCGTCCAGCACATTCTCGCGAATAATCAGCCCGGCGCCGCCGAGCCAATTCTGAAATCGTATCTCGCGACGACGCCGGACCGCAGCGATTGGCCCACTCACGCCTCCGCGCGCTACTGGCTTGGCCGCGTCTACGAGCAGGAAGGCAAGCGCCAGGAAGCCGCCGAACAATATCGCGCCGCGCTCCAACTCGATAGCGGATACAAAGACGCCCGCACACGCCTCCAAGCCCTCGAAAAAAATTCACATTAATTTTGCTTTTGACTTATCGCGTACGTGGTTCTTCGGGATCGGAAGTTTTAGGGGGTCGGAGCTTCAGCTCCGACATAAGGCGCGGTGAGCAACGCGGCTTTAGCCGCTGAGGACACTCCGAGAGAACCGGCAACCTGTTTGTGAATTAACGCTGCTCTAGCTCCTGATAGTCAGTTCGAAGCACTATTCGCATCCGGCGCGTTCGCAGCGCGCGGCTGCACGGTGATCGTCACCGGCTGCTCGAGTTGGAAATCCAACTTCGTCTCCGCGGGCACCTTCACTTGCTGCGGCTTCGTCGCGCTCTGATAAACGCCGCCTCCCGCCGCTCCCACCGCCGCGCCAATCGCTGCGCCCCTTCCGCCTCCCGCGATTGCGCCGATGATCGTGCCTAGCACGGCGCCGCCTCCCACTTTCTTCGCCGTTCCCTCGCCGCGCGATTTGCCGGCGAGCGAGTACGTCCCGCTCACAAGCGAGTACGACCGCCCCTGAAAATCCATTTTCACAAGTTCAAGATGCAACTCGCTTCTGCCCTTCATCGTGCCGGCGGTGCTCGCGCCGGTCAGCCGGATATACACGTCGGCGCCGCGCGGGACGATCACGTTGTTGTCCACAATCAGCGGCGTGTCGAGCGACGCGTGAAAAATCTCTCCCGTGTGATTCACCGACGAATCCACGCCATCAATCATCCGCACCGTCATCTTCGTTCCCGCTCCCACTTGCACCTCCGTGGGTTCGGGCGCGGGCGCCGATGCTACGGCAGGAGTTGGAGCAGGTGCGGGCGCGGATTGCGCTACCGCTGGCGCAGGTACCGGCGCGGGCGCCGGCGCTGAATCTTGCGCGGCTGATGGGGTCTCCGCCGGCCCAGGCGCTGCTACGGGCTGAGGGACTGGCGCAAGCTTCGCTTTGCGCGATTCCTTTTCTCGTTCTTCGCGGCTGCGTTTCTCTGGCTTGGCTTGCGCAACCGGCGCGGCCGCTGGCGCCGGCTCTGGCGCCGGTGCCGCCTCTGCCACCTGAATCGCGATCTGATCGTCCACCGTCTTGGCGCCTGCATGCGAAGCCACCGTTTCGGCCTCCGCTCGCGCCGCGCCGCTCGCGACATTGCCTTTCAGCGTCGCTACGCCATTGCTCACGGACACATCAATATTGGCGTCCTTTAGCTGCGCATCCGAAAACATGGCCGCTTTAATGCTGGTCGCCAGCGCGGCATCGCCTGGTGCTGTCGAGCAGCCCGCAACGAGAATCGTCGCGGCCATCGGGATCGCGAGCGCTAGCAAAGTCCGACGCATGTGAGTGCCTCTGAGCATCAATTTACCGGTGTTTTGCCTGCTGTCGTTCAACCCACCGTCGTTCAATTTACCGTCTTTCAATCTACTATGATGCACTCACTCACGGAAACGCCGCCAGCGCTCGTCGCGAACTCCCGATGCGGTTACATGCCGCCCTCATCCGCCGAAGGCCCGTATATCGCCGGCACCGGCAGGTTGTTCAAGCGCAGATAAACGCCCAACTGCGCGCGATGATGTATCGAGTGGTTCATCACCCAGCTCCGAAGGCACGCGATCTTCGGCATCGCCAGGACTTTCTGGCCGTTGTTCAGGAGCGTCCAAGTCTTGAAGAGTTCAGCGTCGCTCGCGCCGGCAATCGCCGCCCGAGCCGCGGCCACATTCTTATCGAATGTCGCAAGCAACTCCTTCGACGTTTTCGGCTGCGGCGGTGGAATGAATGGCGCTCCGCCCGGTGAGAAATCGAAATCATCTTGCTTGATCGTAACTACAGCCCAGTCGGGTATGGTCGCAAGATGTCCCGCGAGCCAGCCCATCGATCCGGATTTCTCGTGCGGCTTAAAGGAAAACTTGCCGTCCGGGACACGCTCAAGCGTCTTTCGCGTATTGCTCATTTCATTGTCAAACTCAGGCAGCAGCGCTTCGCTCAAACTCATAGGTGCCTCCTAGGATGTAGTCACTCGGGGGAGTGCGGTCAGAAAGTGTAGGCGAATAAAAAGCGAAAATCAAGTCTGATTTTCGGCTATTCGTGATCTCATCTTCGAAGCCGGAATCAGGCAATCGTAGGGCGCGCCGCCTTTCCGTCGATGCAGCAAATATCTCAAATTCTCAGCAACAATCGCCCACCTGGCAACCGTAGGGTCCGTCGGCAGACGGACCGGCATTTCACGAATTTGATTTCTCCATCTCGCATCGCCGAGGAAAACCCGGCCGGCCTCCCGGCCAGCCCTACGAAAACTAAACCTACAGACTCAAACAGCGATCACTCTGCTCGTATCGCAGCGCCTGCGTCGGCGAGATCCTGCACGCGCGTCGCGCGGGCACGTAGGCCGCGAGCATCGCCATCAGAAACATTGATGGCACAGCGATGACGTAAGCCACAATGTCCACGCCGCCCGCATTGAACAGCATGGAATTCATGAGTTGTTCGACGGCGAAACCCATCACCAGCCCGATCGCCGTTCCAATCCCGACCAGCACGATGCCCTTGCCCATCACCAAGCGCAGCACATCCGCGCTTGCCGCGCCTAACGCCATGCGTATGCCGATCTCACGAGTTCTGCGGCTCACGTTGTACGCCACCAATCCATACAAACCAGCGATGGCCAGCAGCAGGCCCACCACTCCCATAGCGCCGACCAGTTGAATCGCAATCCCTGGCCCTTTCACGGCCTGATTCAGGTAGAGATCCTCGTAAGCTCTCATCTGCCTCATCGGCAGGTTCGGATCGAGCGTGCGGACAGCGTCCTTCACTGGCTGCACCAGTTGCATCGGATCGCCGTTCGATCGCAACATCAAGATCATTCGCGCGATCGGATGTTGGGCCAGCGGCATATATACGAAATCCATCGGCTTTTCGAATGTGGATTGATATTTGATCGTCTGCGCGATGCCTACTATCTCCACCGGCGTCCCCGTGGCGCTATCGAGGCGGAGGTGTTTGCCCACTGCGTCGCCCGCCGGCCAAAAGTGCTTCGCGAATCGCTCATTCACTACGGCGACCCGCGGCGCGTCCGCGGTATCGGTAGCCAGGAAGCCGCGGCCGCGCAAAATCGGAATCGCCATCGTTTCGAAGTAGCCTTCGTCAACCGTATCCATCGTCGAAGTAAAATTCTCGCGATCCCGCGGCATCTGGAATCCGTCGGGCACAAAGGCGACGCCGTCATAGTCGTCGTTTCCTAGCGGAACATTCTGCGTGAGAGCGTCGCTTCGAACTCCCGGCGTTTCTCGCATGCGTTCGGCCAGCAACTTGTAGAACTGCTGCGACTGAGCCGCGTTGTACTGCGCGAGGCGGGGATCGAAACCAGTCATCAGCAAATGATCTTTCGCGAAACCGGTTCCATCGAGCAAGCTATGTTGAAAACTCCGCGCCATCAAGAATGATGCCGTCAGCAGCATCAGAGACATCGCCACCTGCGCCACCACCAGCACATTCCGGCCCCACTGGCGTTTGCGGCCGGGCGCATCTCCTTCCGCCGACTTGAGTCCGTTCACCAGGTCCACGCGCGTACTCTGCAGCGCCGGCGCAAGGCCGCAAAGGATCGCGCTCAGAAGAGCCAACGCTAGGCTTGCCAGCAACACTCGCTTGTCCATTTGGAATGGGATTGCGAGCGGCAACTCGCTCATGAAAACTATGCTTTCCTTGGAGTGGAACCACTCGATGACGCCGTAGCCGATGGCGATCCCGGCCAATCCTCCCATGGACGCCAAGATCAGGCCTTCCGTCAGCAGCAGCCGGATGAGGCGGAGCCGCCCGGCGCCGAGCGCCAACCGCACGGCAATTTCGCGCGTTCGCGCGCGCGCTCGGCTCAGAAGAAGTCCCGCAACATTGGTGCAGGCCACCAGCAGAACTGCCAGCGCGAGGATCACGAAGATCACGCCGAACTTCCAATTGTCGTCTTCTGTGGTTCGCGTTTGGAATTGCGTGTAGACCGTCGCGCTGCGGCTGCGATTGACCTTCGGGTACTCGCTCTCGAAGTTTTTCGCGAGCACGGCGAGTTCATTTCGCGCCTGCTCGAGCGTCACGCCCGGTTTCAAGCGCGCCTTCACTTTCAATTCGCGATCGTCGCGGTCCTCAAAAAAGTTTTTCTGGAGGTTGATTGAAAACACCCGCGCCATCGCGAGCGGCATATAGAAGTCAGGATGCGCGAACGTAAGCATTCCCGGAAAGGTATCCGGAGCCACGCCAATCACTGTGAAGTCCGTTCCGTTCAGTCGAACCGTTCTGCCCAAGACAGACGGATCGCTCGCGAATTCGTGACGCCAGAAGTCTGGCCCGAGCACTACCACGGCATTGCGGCCCGGCACTTGATCTTCGTCCTCCCGAAATCCGCGCCCCAGCCGCGGCTCCACGCCGAGCACGTGAAAGAAATTGCCCGAAACCATCATTCCGCCCTTGATCCGCGGCGTAGCTCCGGGTTCCGCGCTGAAGCCGACAGCCTCCATTTCCGCGTTGGCGATCACGCCGTCGTAGCTCTTCGTTTTGTCGCGGATGTCCAGGTATTCGCGATAGGAGAAATCGTCGAAGCTGCTATCGTGTGTCGTGCTCACCAAAGTGACCACCCCGCTCGGATGCGGCACCGGGTAAGGCCTGAAGATCAGCCCATCAACCATACTGAACGTCCCCGAAGTCATCCCGATCCCCACCGCCAGCGTGATCACCACGAACGCGGTAAGTCCCGACGTGCGGCGCAGGCTCCGGATCGCGAAGCGAATGTCCTGCAGGAAAGTTTCAATAAACTGCAGCCCTCCCATGGCTCGATAGTCTTGTTTCATTGCCTCCACGCCGCCAAACTTCAGCATGGCTTGGCGTCGCGCCTCCACCGGCGATAAACCGGCGCGAAGATTTTCTTCGGTTTGCAGAGCGATGTGCCCCTCAATCTCTTCCCGCAA
This sequence comes from Candidatus Acidiferrales bacterium, assembly GCA_049279675.1. Lineage (GTDB taxonomy): Bacteria > Acidobacteriota > Terriglobia > Acidiferrales > UBA7541 > Palsa-147. Next base: position 2,848 of record JBAPOP010000020.1, on the reverse strand, counting down.
TCGTTCCTCTTGCGCGCGCCTTGTCGCCACGTTGAACAAACGGCTGAGGAACCGCCTCAGAGATTTCATGACAAATCCTCCGTTTCCACGTCGAAGAACCGGCCGATAATCGCTGCGGTCTGTTCCCAATCTTGCGTCTCGGCCCGCAACCGCTTGCGTCCTGCTCGCGTCAGCCGGTAGAAGCGCGCCTTGCGATTATTTTCCGAGGCGCCCCATTCGGATGCAATGGCGCCTTCTTGCTCCAGCTTCAACAGCACGGGATACAAAGTCCCTTGATTCACGGCCAGCAAATTTCCGCTGATCTGCTCGATGCGCCGCGCGATTCCATAGCCGTGCAGCGATCCCAGGACATCGAGAGTCTTCAAGACCATCAACGCCAGCGTGCCTTGCAGGACGTCCGCTTTTTGTTTCATATCACCGCCATTTTGGTTTCCAACAGGAGAATGCGATACTTCCTATGGGAAAGCAACAGGTAACCCGCCGGCGTGCGAGGGCGCGTCGCACGCGTCCTCGAAGCTGCGATCGCTGCGCAGCTCCACGAAGGGCTGTCATCCGTGATCTACAAGGGAATAGGCTTCCGCTATGTGATGTTCGGCAAAGGCCAGGCGGGACGCGTCGACGCGGACTTCCTGCGCGGCCCATTTCTTGCGGGCCCTTCTAGGAGCCGTCCGACGCGCCGGCCGTCGAGAAAATACTACTTCGGCTGGGGAACGATTCGAAGATACGGCCGCGGCGCTTTCCATCCGCCGGGGTACTTCTGTTTGGCCTCTTCTTCCGTCACCGCCGGCAAAATAATGACGTCCTCGCCCTGTTTCCAATTCACTGGCGTGGCCACTTTGTGCTTCGCCGTGAGTTGCATCGAATCGAGCACGCGCAGCACTTCGTCAAAGTTGCGGCCGGTGCTCATCGGGTAGCTAAGCATCAGCTTGATTTTCTTGTCGGGACCGATCACGAACACGGTGCGCACGGTGGCGTTTGTGGCGGCGGTGCGGCCCTCGCTCGTATCGCCTGCGTCTGCCGGCAGCATGTCATAAAGCTTCGCCACTTTGAGTTCTGGGTCTCCGATCATCGGGTATCTAACCTTGTGCCCCTGCGTTTCTTCGATATCCGCGGCCCACTTACTGTGGCTGCTCACCGGATCCACGCTCAGCCCGACAATCTTGCAGTTGCGCTTCTCGAATTCCGGTTGCAATCCGGCCATGTAACCGAGTTCCGTCGTGCACACCGGCGTAAAATCCTTGGGATGCGAAAACAAGACCGCCCAGCCGTCGCCGATCCATTCGTGAAAGTTGAGAGAGCCCTGCGAAGTTTCCGCAGTGAAATTGGGAGCTTCGTCGTTGATGCGCAACATAATTTGTTCTCCTGGTAGATAAGTTGAGATCGCGGCGGTTACAGTTCGGACTTTTGCTCGAGCGGTCTCGCGCTTGCCTGATTCTTTCGCCTCGGGATTTGCATTATAAAACACAATCCGCAATATGCAACGGCGCATGGCGCGCGCCGATCGGCGACTCAGCCGCGAGCTAATTCGTAGCCGGTCCCGCGTCCGCATCATGACATCTCGACGTCCTTGGTTTCCGGTCCCGACAGCGCGCCGGCCAACAGGAGAAGGCCTCCCAATGCGAATAAGACGATTTCAGTGTATTCGTACGGCGTTCCCAATTCCCTCAGCCCCAACATGTAGAACGAAGAAAATGCCGGAATGATCGTCGCCGCGCTGTAACCGATTCCATAGCCAGACGCTCTGACATTGGTCGGGAAACGTTCGTTGATATACGAAGTGACGATAGCCCATACCGGCAAAGCGCACAGATTGATCAAGCTCACCAGCAAAATTACTTGCAGAGTACTTCTGTAGCCTGACTTGACGAGCACGTAGTAGAAGAATGGGCCCACAGTAAGTCCCGTCACACCGAACAGAGCCAGGACGTTCCGGCGGCCTATCTTCTGGCCCAACACGCCGAACGGAACAAAGGTCAGAGCCAGCACGAGACTCGCCACCAATTGCGCATTGGTGACGACGACGCTGCTCACGTGCCTGACAGTCAACAGAACGCCGGGAAGAATGGACGTAACAGCGTTCAGCGTGAACCACACCCCACTCATCACGAGGAAGACTTGCAGCAGGCAGCGGAAGTTCTCTCCGCGGAACAATTCCTTCAGCGGCGACTTGATTTTCTCCGCGTTGGCCCAAACTCTCGACTCCGGCACTCTCTTGACGTAGTAGAGGCAGGCCCCGCTGGCAAAAGCAGCTCCCACTAAGAAGGGAATTCGCCAGCCCCATTGGATGTACGGTGAATGTAAAGAACCTGCCGGCAACACGCGCAACAAGCCGCTAGTGATGAGCGACATTGCGGCGAGAGCAACCGGAAAACCCGTATGGATGAAGCCCGACCACTTTCCTCGCTTCTCTTTCGGCGCATGCTCCATGGCCAGAGGATTGGCGCCGGTATATTCGCCTCCGAGGAAAATGCCGTCAACCAAACGGAGCAGCGTAAGTATGGTGACGCTGGCCATGCCCCAACTTTCGTAGCCCGGCAACAGTGCAATGAGCAAGGTCACGACGGCGAAGCCGCCCATGGAAATAATCGTCACCCTTCGCCGTCCGATCTCGTCGCCGTAATGGCCAAAGAGCGTCGCTCCAATCGGGCGGCCCACTAGGGACACTGCGAAAACGATATAGAACAACGTGGATTGCAGAGCTGGGCTCAGAGTTGCCGGCTGGAAGTACGACATGGCCGGTCCCAACGCCACGACGGGAAGATACACATCGAACATGTCCACAAAGAATCCGAGAAAGGCGGCACGCAACGCTCGCTGTCCGGCATCATGCGCCGCAGCATCGGCTTGC
>JBAPOP010000019.1:0-3443 GCA_049279675.1 Candidatus Acidiferrales bacterium | reverse complement strand
AAATGATGCTTCACGAGATTGTAGAAGCGGTCGGCGCCGATCGGGGCCCACGAGCGATTCACTTGCACGACGAAATCGCCGGCGGTGGTGGTGAATTTCACTTCGAACATTTCGGGAGCCTGCGCCTTCAGCGTCGCAGGATGAAGCAGTGCGGGATCGTAGCTCATGTGAGTTGTCCTTGTTCCGGCGGCAGGCGCCGGTTTCTTCGCCGGGGCCTGCGTTCCGGTTTGACCAGCGGCGTTGATTGCAAACAAAACAAAACTGACGACGGCAACGAGCAGCGGCGCGCGGAATTTCACAATCTTCACGGCAGTCATCTCCTTGTTTGGCCTTATTTGGCCGTGTGTTCTTGAGCGAGCGATCGTGCGGTTGCTTCCACTTGTTCCATCACACGGAGCGTGTTGCCTCCGAGGATTTTCCGGATATCGGAATCCGAATAGCCTTTTTTCAAGAGCGCGTCGGTGATGCGCGAAAGGTGCGAGGCGTTTTCCATGCCGTAGGGCATGTTGGCGCCGTCGAAATCGGAGCCGAGGCCGACGTGATCCGCGCCGACGAGCTTCACGGCGTGATCGATGTGCTCGATGATGTCGGTCCATTCGACGCGAGGAAGCTTGCCGGCGGCAATCGCTTCGCGTACCAGTTTTTCGGCTTCGATGAGCTGGCAACTTTCGATCTTGCCGCAGCGCTTCTCGACTTCCGCGTTCATTTGCTTGGAGAGCTCGGGGTTCGCCTGATCGGCGTCGCGGAATTTCTGATTGAGGAAGCCGATGTGATAATTAATTTGAATTACTCCGCCCTTCGCGGCGAGAGCTTTGATCATGTCGTCGGTCATATTGCGCGGCGCGTTGCAAAGAGCGCGGCAAGAAGAATGCGAAGCGATGAGAGGCGCGCGGCTGACTTCGAGCGCGTCGTAGAAAGTTTTGTCGGCGACGTGCGAGATGTCGACCATCACGCCGAGGCGATTCATTTCGCGCACGACTTCCTTGCCAAAATCGGTGAGGCCGTTGTGCGCGGGCTTGTCGGTGGAGGAATCGGCCCATTCGTCGTTGACGCTGTGAGTGAGCGTCATGTAGCGGACGCCGAGCGCCGCGTAGGTACGAAGTACGCTGAGATCGCTCGCAATCATGTGGCCGCCTTCGACGCCCATCAGGACGGCGATTTTCCCGGCGGCGTGAGCGCGGCGAATTTCCTCAGCGGTGGTGCAGAGATCGAGATCTTTGGAGTGAGTGCGGACCATTTCGCGAACGGCATCAATCTGATCGAGCGAACGCTTTACGGCCTCGGGGCCGGTGACGCTGCCGGACATCCAGATGGAGAAAAAGATCGCGCCGAGGCCGCCTTCGCGCATGAGCGGGATATCGATGTCGCCGTCGGTGTGGCGAACACCGATATCGAAACCGGGATCGAGAAGGCGCTGGGTCGTGTCGTCGTGCGTATCGACGACGATGGAGCTGAAATGAAGCTGCCGTGCTTTGGGTGAAATTTCGTCAGCGGCGGTCATTTCGATCAGAGGAAGTCCGGCCAGGAGCAGAATCGAGGCTCCGGCAATCATTGAACGGATCAATCATTGCTCTCCATGCGCGGCGCCAGAATTCGGCAAATACGCGCGAAAATTTCGTGCGTTGGAGTTATACCCGAAACGCGGCGGCACCGCCAGAGCAAGGATGGCGGAGGGTGCGTGGTTTTCTAGAATGATTTTATTGAATTGGCGAGCGAAGCGGCTTGGGAGATCATTCGCGCAATGCGCTGAGACCGGGAAAAGAGTGCCCGGCTGAAGCCGGGCGCTACAATTGCCTGTATCAAACAGCTCTGCACGCGATAACTTTAGTCGTGGCCGGTGAACCAGCTTTTGACGGCGTGGCGCAGGACCTGGCCGTTGACGGCGGCGATGGATTCGGTGAGCGGGATGCCCTTGGGGCAAACCTTTACGCAATTTTGCGCGTTGTCGCAATCTTCGATTCCGCCGGGGCCCATCAGGGCTTCGAGGCGCTCACTCGCATGCATCGCGCCGGTGGGATGCAGGTTGAAGAGACGCACTTGGCTGATGATCGCCGCACCGACGAAATCTGAGTGCTCGTTGACCTTCGGGCAGATTTCAAGGCAATTGCCGCACGAAATGCAGCGCGAGAGAGGGTAGCCCTGCTCCTGCAGCGCGGGCGACATGCGCGGGCCTTCGCCGAGCGGATAAGTGCCATCAATCGGAATCCAGCAGTGCATTCGCTTCAGGCTTTCGAACATTACCGAGCGATCGACGACGAGATCGCGCACGAGAGGAAACTTTTCGAGAGGCTCGAGGCGGATGGGCTTGTCGAGAGAATCCACGAGCGCGGAGCACGCTTGGCGCGGCTGGCCGTTGATCAACATGGCGCACGCGCCGCAGACTTCTTCGAGACAATTGGCTTCGTAGCTGACAGGCGTGACTTCGCGGCCGTCGCGGGTGGTTGGGTGTTCGGCGATGTCGCGCAGGCAGGTGATGATATTCAGGTGCGGACGGTAGCGGAGTTCGAATTCGTCCCAGCGCGTGGATTCGTCCGGATGCTGTTGGCGCTTTACACGGACGATGAATGTTTTGTCGGGCATAGTGCCTCGTAATCGATCCAGCAAAACCGGGCGCATCAACCCTTCACTAAACACGTTCAGGGCACGGCAGCGCTCCTACGAGCCAACGGCCGCGTGCTCTATTTCGCGGCGGTGTATTTGCGCTCGCGCGGCGGAATTAGCGAAGTGTCCACCGGTTCGTACTCGAGCTTGATCTTTCCGCCGTTGTAACTCGCCTTCGTCGTCTTCAACCACTTGGCATCGTCGCGCTCAGGGAACTCAGGCTTGTAGTGTGCGCCGCGAGTTTCGTCGCGAGCGATCGCGCCGAGCGTGATGACTCTCGCGAGGATGAGCATGTTCTCGAGCTCGCGAGCGAATTGAAGCGTCTGATTCGCCCACTGCGTGCGATCGGAAAGATTGATGCGCTTGTAGCGCTCTTCGAGCGCGTCAATCTTCGCGAGCGTTTGCCGCATCTTGTCGTTATAGCGGATGACGGTGACATTCTCCGTCATCGTATCGCCCAACTCTTTCCAAATGGTAATGGGGTTCTCGCTTCCCTGCTGATGGAGAAGGCGGTCGTTCGCTTCGCGCTGGCGAACGCGCTCGGCTTCGAAGACGCTCTCGTCGGTTGCGTCCGAGCCTTTCTCAAGATTCTGCGCGTAACGCACGGATGCGGGGCCGGCGAGCATCCCGCCGTAGATGCAGGAGACGAGCGAATTCGCGCCGAGGCGATTTGCGCCGTGATATTGGTAATCGCATTCGCCAGCGGCGTAGATTCCCGGTACGTTCGTCGCCTGGTTCTCGTTATCCACCCAGAGGCCGCCCATCGTGTAATGCATCGCCGGGAAAACCTTCATGGGCTCGACGCGAGGATCGACGCCGACGAATTTTTCGTAGATTTCGAG
>JBAPOP010000018.1:0-32147 GCA_049279675.1 Candidatus Acidiferrales bacterium | reverse complement strand
ACCCGAATGTGCTTTCATACGCGCGCAGCCACAAAGGGCAGAACGTGCTCGTGATCCTGAATATGAGCGGTGAAGCGCGTAAAGTGAATCTCAATCTCGCATCGAAGGGCATGAACGCGAAGTCGCTGAGGACGCTGCTGTCGTCATTCGCCGCCCCTAGTCAGGTTGACGCCAACGAGATATCCGTGGAACCATTCGGGGCGTGGATTGGGCAGGCTGAATAAGAGGAAAATTGCCGGCTAAACGACCTATGGTGGATCGATGCGCATAAATAGCAAGCCAAAGCTCATAGCCGCTGTGGCATTCGCGCTAGCTGGGATTCTGTTCTATTTGGGTTACGCGAAATCTTCCATCGGGCTGCCCCGATATGTCGTTCCAGCTATGTTTTTCGTCGCGGCTGTGATGCTGTCAATCGACGCGCTAAGAGCAAAGCCGAACGCTGGCGCGCTGGAAAAGAATTAGTGCAGACGCGCTTACCGAAAACTCACTACTACCACTACGAACAGGATTGACGCACGCGCGGCAGTTTGCGATTATCCTCGGCGGGCGTGTTTCATATCTCGCCCGTGAGGTTCGGCATCTCGTTCCGAGTTTCCATTCTGGCGTCCGGCAGTGCGGGCAACGCAACGTTGCTGCAAACGGAGAGCACCTGCCTCCTTATAGACGCTGGAATCAATCGCAAAGAACTTCTTCGGCGAATGGAAGCCGCGAGCATTGCCCCCGAGCGGCTTGACGGCATCCTGATTTCCCACGAGCATTCCGATCACACTTGCGGCCTTCCGCAGATCAGCCACCAGTGGCATGCAACGGCGTATCTCACCGAATCGACGCACCGCGAAATTCGCAAAATTCTTCCCGAGAGCGCGAGCAAGAAACTATCGCGCGTCGAGCACATTCGCGCCGGAGACGTCTTCACGATCGGCGATATCGAAATTTCCGCATTCGCAATTCCGCATGACGCCGCAGATCCCGTGGGCTACACGTTCCGCGCGAATGGAATCAAGGTCGCGATCGTCACCGACCTCGGTTATCTCCCCGAATTGGTGAAGCATCATCTGCGCGAATCCGATTGCCTGATTTTGGAATCGAATCACGATCTCGATATGCTCAAGGTCGGCCCATACCCGTGGTACATCAAGCAACGCGTGATGAGCCGCACGGGTCATCTCTCGAATACGGTGGTGAGCGAATTCTTTGCCGATCCGGAACTCTTCGACGGAAGGCCGCGTTATATTGTCCTCGCGCATCTCTCCGAGCAGAACAACACTCCTGATCTTGCGCGCATTTCCGCGGAGGAAGGATTGAACCGCCGCCCAACTGAATGTGCATTTCGCGGCGAATTGTTGCTCGCATCGCAGCGCACACCGCTCGGCCCACTTCTTCTCTAGTACTTTAGTACTTCGCGATCGTTCGATCAGTGAGCAATCATTGGAGAATCGATGAGCAATTGGCGAGTGATCGGCCAGCAATCGGCTCGAGTAATCTTCAGTAAAACCGCTTCTTGATTTCCACAGCACGATGGCATGTGGAAGACTTACTGCAATGGAAAAACTTCTAGTGACAAGTAATCTCTACACGCGTTTCAATACGGTATACACTTTAGAGCCCCCTATAAATGCCATTATTTCAGCAACTTTCAGTTTCTTCTCGTTTTGACAATTCTGGTACTAGGATTGCTCTAGTACCTATCGCGGTTCGGTGTCGTCCGTGGGGGTCGATACACTTTCGAAATCTGCGTGTTCAGAAAGTGCAGGTTTGGATAGGAACTGCGGTTGAGTGAACGGTCCGCCTCAAGGTAGGAAAGGGCGCTGCTCTCCTCGACTTTGTTCCCCTCGCTACTAAATCTCGGCAGCAGGGAGGTCGCCCTGAAAAAGACTCGCAAAGCTGCTGCTTCAATCGTCAACCGTCAGTTTCAGTCCAACTCCTGCACTCCTCAAGTGTACGTATTCTGCGAAAAAGAGACGGGCGCCGCGCGCTTCCAGGTACGAGCCGGCACCGACGGCGTGCTTCCGATGGAAGAAGCCGCCAGCCTCCTCGCAATGCACTGTCTGGTGCGGGGCGAAGCTCCAACCGATTATCAAGTGATGGTCAAGGCCGCTAGCAGCCTGTTCGAGCGCGTGACTTCGAAGGCTCGCCAGTTACTGGATGCAGGCCGCGCCATCGCGTCCCCGGTTGGGCTTAGCCGCCGTGAGAAAGAAGTCCTCAACGGCGTTCTAGAAAATCTCGCCAACAAGGAAATCGCGTCGCGTCTCAGCATTTCAGAGCGCACGGTAAAATTTCATGTGTCATCGCTTTTTGTGAAGTTCAAAGTGCGCAGCCGCATGGAATTGATCCGCAAGACGCCAGCCTTGTTTGCGAATGGCAGTTCACCACACGAAGGGGCGATGACGCAGGACTCCCTGGCCGGCAGTCCGGCCTTGGTTCCGACAAATCGTCCGGTGGCACCGCTCGATCGTCGCGGCAGCCATATCGTGCGGCCTCTCGGCCGTCTTCTCACAGCCTAGCAATCTTCCAAGCCGCGTCTCTCCCGTCCTCGAGAGACGTCCGGCTTGCCGGCCTTGCGCGAAATTCCATAAGCCCCCGCCGCGCGCAAGTCTGCCGATTCGATCCCCCACCACGCTGCCAATTCTTCCGCCATTCAGCTATCATGGAACAGGGAAGTTCCTCCCGCTTTTCTCGTAATTGATTTGATATCGTATGGCTTCTGGAAAGGACCGCGAATTGATTCCACGTTATACGCGCGCTGAGATGGGCCGCGTCTGGAGCGACGAAAACCGCTTCCAGAAATGGCTCGAAGTGGAACTGGCTGCCACCGAAGCGCTGGCGGAAGCCGGCGTTGTGCCTCGCGAAGCGGCGGCACGATTGCGTGAACGCGCGCGCGTGGATGTCGCGCGGATACACGAGCACGAGGCGCGCGTCCGGCACGACGTGATTGCCTTCACAATGGCCGTTGGCGAGTCAATTGGCGATCCTGAGACCGCGCGCTGGCTGCACTATGGGTTGACGTCGAATGACGTCGTGGACACAGCACAAGCGCTCGTATTGCGCGATGCCTCGCGGCTGATCGACGCTGGCCTCGAGCGCATGGGCGAAATCCTCGAGCGCCGCGCATACGAGTTCAAGGACACTCCCGAAATCGGCCGGACGCACGGCATTCATGCCGAACCGATCACCTTCGGGCTGAAAGTGGCCAACTGGTGGGCTGAAAATCGCCGCGATCTCGAGCGCTTCCGTACCGCTGCGAAACAGCTGGCCGTAGGGAAAATTTCCGGGGCAGTGGGAAATTGTTCCCATTTAGGGCCGGAAATCGAAGAGAAAATCTGCCGCAAGCTCGGCCTCGACGTCGCGCAAATTACGTCGCAAGTTATCGAGCGGGACCGCCACGCCGAATATGTGGGGACGCTTGCGATACTCGCGGCGTCGCTTGAGCGGATTGCGACGGAGATCCGGCACTTGCAGCGCACGGAAGTTCGCGAAGCCGAAGAGCCATTTGGCGGAGAGCAGCGCGGCAGTTCGGCGATGCCGCACAAACGAAATCCGGTGGGCTGCGAGCAGATTTGCGGCCTGGCGCGCGTAATTCGCGGGAATGCCGTGGCGGCCACGGAAGATATCGCGCTGTGGCACGAGCGGGACATTTCGCACAGCTCGGTCGAGCGCATTATTCTTCCGGATTCCACGACACTAGTGGATTACATGCTGGCGCGAATGGCGGATATCGTTGCGAACATGAAAGTATTTCCCGAGCGGATGCGCCGCAACCTGGATGCGACCCAGGGACTCGTCTTTTCCGGTCAGCTCTTGCAGGATTTAATCGAGCACGGAATGCCGCACGAAGATGCCTACAAGACGATCCAAGCGCACGCCATGGCCGCGTGGGAATCGGAAACCAGCTTTCGCGACCGCGTTGCCGCCGATTCCGCTATCGCGAAATTTCTCGATGCGAAAGCTCTCGCGCGCACATTCGAACTTAGCCGTCAATTGCGTTACGTGGATGCGATTTTCCGGCGAGTCTTCACGCAGAAATCTTCCGCGGCAGTCTGAATTCTTAAAGCAGCAGCGGCCACAGCTCGGCGCGGCAGCGGAATCAGCGTGCGTGGCTAAGCCGAAATGCTCGTCAGTTACTGCACGCGCTGGATGTAGCGGGCCTCGGCGGTATCCACTTTCACCATGTCGCCGTTGCCGACGAACGGCGGCACGTTGATGATGAGGCCCGTCTCGAGCTTTGCCGACTTCATCACGGCGCTGGCCGTTGCTTTCTGGATGCTCGGCTCGGTGTCCACAACTTTGAGGTCAACCGTATCCGGCAGCAGGATGCCCATCGCTTTTCCTTCGTAGAACTCAAGCTTCACCGGCATGTTCGGGATCAGATAATTCACCGCATCGCCGAGGATTTCCTTCTGCAGCGAGAGTTGCTCGTAGTTCTCGGAATTCATGAAGTGGAAAATGTCGCCGTCGGCGTAGAGATACTCGAATTGGATGTCATCCAGAATGGCGCGTTCGACGGTTTCTTCAGCGCGGAACCTGAAGTCCAACATGGAGCCCGTGCGCAGGCTGCGCATCCTCGTTTGCATCGAGCCGCGCTTATTTCCCGGAGTGCGGTGATCGACGCTGAAAATCGTATAGAGCTCGCCCTCGTGACGAATGATCATTCCTGGGCGCAGTTGTGTTGCCTTGACCATGACTTACTCCTGATTCTTTCGAAGGATTATTCCGCATTCAGCGGGCTTGGGCCAGCAGCAGGGCCACGAACGGCACGCTCAGCGCCCACCCCTACAGCGAGCTTTTCGGGGCCAAGCGGGAACAGCAATTATAGCGGCCATGGAGCGAAACGGTCAAACTCGCTGAAGCGTGGGTATTGTCTGATTAATCCGGCTCATGAGGTTCGATCCGGCTGGATCAAAGAAACTTTTTCACGGGGAAAGTTACAGAGCCTAGAGCGCCAGAACCAGCGTCGCGCACCAAGACGCGGATCCCGGCCGATGCGGGATCGATTTCGAGCCGGCGTTGCAGAATCAGGCCGGACTTCGCGAGCGAATCGTATTCCTCATGGTGGAAATTCACGTCGAAATGCTGCTTCTCCGCCGTGAGAAATTTCCCCACAGTATCCGTTTGGAGAAATAGCAGATCCAAACCGCCGTGGCGACGATTATCGCGGTCGTTTAAGAGAAATTGTTTTGGATCGAGAGTGATTTGCAGTTGAAGCAACCGCGCGGAGGCAGGCGGCAGCGCTTTTCCGCTTACCGTGACGCCTAGATCCGTAGCGTCCACGGGGCTGCGAGCCGCCTCCTGCAGATCGGTTTTCATGTTCGTATCGTCTGGGGAATGTTCGGAGAAAGCGAAGTAGCCCCGCCGATAGCGCAATCGCGAATCAGGAGCATCGAGGCTGATTTTGATTTTGCGAAATTTTCCGTTCCAAACTCCGTGATCGGGATAAAAGCCGAGAGTGTAGGAATAGCGCCCGTCCTCAAACGCAGAATGAATCGCTCCCGCGAGGTCGTTGGTGCCAAAGAACGCTTTGCCGCCCGTTGTGTCGGCGAGGAGTTCGAAAGTGAAGCGCAAAGACCAGCGCGAGAAGAAGGCCCCAGCGCCAGAGGCTGTATCGATCCCATGGGCGTCAATGGGATAGATGGCCATATCCACTCGATTGAGGACTCCAGCGAGGCCACCCAAGTTTTTGCCAGCCGCCATCCCCGGCGGGCTCGTATTCTCCAGATGAAGAGTGTCGCGATTCGGAACGCCGATACGAGTCGTTCCGATATTGATCGGAATTCCTCCACTGACCCAAACCAAACTCTTGCGGCCGGGGATGGTTGCGACATAGTCGGCAATCGCCATGAACGCGGCATAAGTGATTCGGTAGCGGTCGCCGGCGGCGGAATCGGCGATTTCGGCGTTTGCGCCGTTGACATGTCCCTCAAAGCTTTTCCAAAAGGGATCATTCGACAGAGCGGGCGCGTGGAACTGCCCGGGATGGGAAGTGTCGAAGGCCTCGATGAGCTGCGGACTGAAGCGGCTTACGGAATTTGCCAGCGCGACGGAGTCGTCACTGAAAGTGTGGAGCACAAGCAAGTCCGATGTCAGTGCGAAAATTGCCACGTGATCCTGCGGCTGGATAGATCTTAGGAAACGCAGAATGTGTTGGCGCGCATAGGCTTGGTCTTCAAACGAAGTATTGAGTTCGTCGTAGAGAATTACGATGATTTCGCCGGGCTCCTTTCCTGTGAGGTCCGAGCGATTGGTGAAAACGTTGGCGGGCAGAGGTTGCCGCGGCGTCTCGGCCGGGCCCGTTGCAGAGAAGAAGGCGATCGATTGGGCCGCGCCATCGTCGAACAGCGAGAAATCTTCTTTCTTCAACCCGGTAATCGGCGCTCCGTTTTTGTTTTCAACGATTACGCTCACTTGCACGAGGCGAGTTGTGGTGTGTATAGCCTGTGGCTCCTGGAGATTCGTATTCGGCGTGTTGCGGGCGGTAGGGCGTTGCGGGTGTGCGCTGGCCGCAATCGGCAGCAGTAATCCTGCGGCGAGAACAAATGAAGCTGAGCGCGAGAGCATGGCGAAGCTCCACGTCATGTACAGTGGCTCGTAGCGAGCCTCATGCAATTTGTTGATTGGTCAATTATATGACGGATAGAACTAGGGAGAGGGTACAAGCTCTATCTCCGCCGGCAAGGGGAAACAAACTGCCGGTCGCAACGCTTGGCGTTCTCGCCATAACAGGTCTCGTTACCGGCTTGCAGTTTATTTTCCCTCAGCTGTTGTTTTGGCTGGAGCGCACTCCGTCGGCTTTCGCGCAGCATCAATGGTGGCGGCTGATTACACCGTTATTTGTGCACTCCGGTGGATGGCGGCAGATTGCGTTCAACTTCCCTGCGATATTGATTGTCGGCATTGTTGCTGAACGCGTTTGGGGAAGCGGGCGCTGGCTGATTCTGTATTTCGCGTGCGGGCTGATCGGAGAAATTGCTGGGTACGCGTGGCAGCCTCTCGGTGCAGGCGCGTCGGTTGCGGGAGCCGGATTGCTCGGAAGCCTCGCGATTTGGCTTCTATACAAGGGCAAAGTGGCGCAAGCGTATTTCGGTGGAGCAGTGATTCTGATCGGCGCGGTAATTCTGGTCTTTTTCCGCGATATTCATGGTCCGCCGATACTCGCAGGAGCATGCATCGGTTTCGCGATGTTCAAAGCTGGCGCGAACGAACCCGAGCGCCCAACGATAGTGACACGATGATTTTTCTCGATACAGAACGATTGCTCTTTCGGTCGCATGAGCCTCAGGATGAGGCCGATTTTGTGGCCATGCACACGGACCCCGAGGTCCGGCGGTATATGGGCGGGCAGGCTTGGCCTCGCGAAAAGGCGCAGAGTCGTTTTCGAGACGAGTATCTCGGACGGCCAACAAAAACCTTCGGCCTCTGGGCGACGATTTTCAAGGAAGAAGCGAGGTACATAGGAACTTGCGGCATCCGTGCTGGGAAGACGGAGACGGAAACGAATCTCGGATACATTCTCGCCCGCCCTTATTGGCGAAGAGGAATTGCCTCGGAGGCCGCGAAGGCTTTCATTGACGTCGCATTTACGCGCGTGCGCTCGGAGCGACTTTTAGCTGACGTGGAAAAAGGGAATGATGCCTCGCAGCACATTTTGCAGAAGTTCGGGTTCAAATACGTAAGCCAGGAGGAGATTCCCGGCCGCGGCCGCATCATACTCCTCTACGAGCTGCTGAGAACCGAATGGGAGAAGCGAGCAACCTAGCGCGAGGTGAGGCCAACGCGGCGGCATGGATTAGCGTTTTGCCCACGCGTGCTCGCCTTCATGCTTGGAGAACGATTTCGCGTCTCCTATAATGCCTTGCAACCTGGGGTACTTGCTTCTGTGGCTCGCTCGGTTCAGCCGGATTGAATATTGGCTGGGAATCTCTGATGAAACTGCGTTTTCTAACAAGTTTGGCCTTCTTACTGGGGTGCGCTTCGCTTCCAGTGCGCGCGCAAACCGTAGCGAATTCGCATCCCGCGGATATCCTCATTCCCGTTTGGCAATCGCGCGACAACAATTTTCTGTTCGAGCCCTCGAAACCGAAGGTCGCATTCGATGCCGCCGCTTCGTTTGCCAGCGCAGCCCCCGCCGAAGTTCATGTGCGCAAGCTTCGCTCCGAAGAAGAGCTCCATATTAGCCAGAAATGCGCTGCGGGCGAGCTCGATGGCAAGTCGTGCAAGTTCCACTGGAGACCCGCGCTCCTCGAGCAGGCGGAAGATCTCACAGTCGAGGAAGTGTGGAATCTCACCACAAACAAATGGATATGGTACGCGACCACCCACGGCCATTGGTTTCAGGATTGGATGCAAGCCGATGCCGGATTCCGATTCAGCCGCTGGAACGATTCGAACCCAATTCTCGACGACTACGTCGGCCATCCGATCATGGGCGCGATCGCGATGGATATTTTCGTCCAGAACGATCCTCGCGGGAAAACGCTCCAATTCGAAAACTCGAAAGCCTATTGGCACTCGCGGCTTTGGGCGCTCCTGTGGTCAACGATTTATAGCGCGCAGTGGAAACTGGGGCCGGTAAGCGAAGCGTCGTTCGGCAACACGGGACAGCATGTATATTTCGATCATGACGCAAAGAAGTGGACGAATGGCACCGGCTCAGTGGGCCTCGTGGTGACGCCGATTGGCGGCTGGGTCTGGGCGATCGGAGAAGATCTCGCGGATAAGGCAATCATCCGCCGGCTCGACCAAAAAACCTCGAATCCGTTTTATCTGTTTTCGATGTCTTTCCTGAACCCGTGCCGCGGCTTTGCCAACCTGATGCGCTACCATGCTCCGTGGTACCGCGATTATCGCCAGGTTCCTGCGGGCTCGTCGTTCGGGACTCAGACGGATGCCGAGGCCAGCCGTCAGTAAACCGCCGCGCAGCGGCGAGCATCACAGTCCCGGCGGTACGATCCCAAGTAAGAGCGATTCGCCACGGGCCGCAACGGATTTGGGTCACCCGGCGAACTGTGGCGCAATCGGCATTATCTATTGAGAAGCGAAGGGGATGGGGCGCGTTGGCCCGTGGCCGAGCGGTGTGCTATAAAGGTCGAGCCTACTAAATTCTGAGGAAATCGTGCCGTTTATCAATTTTCCCGCGCGGGAAATCAACTGCAAGCTCGTTTATTACGGTCCCGGATTGGGCGGAAAGACGGCCAATCTGCAGTGGATCTACGAGCACACGGGCTCAAATCAAAAAGGGAAAATGGTTTCGCTGGCGACGGAAACCGATCGCACGCTCTTCTTCGATTTTCTTCCTCTCGATCTCGGCACGGTGCGCGGATTCAAAACTCGCTTTCATCTCTACACGGTTCCCGGCCAGGTTTTTTACGAAGCCAGCCGCCGTCTCATTCTGAAAAGCGCCGACGGAGTCGTCTTTGTCGCGGATTCGCAGGAAGAGCGGCTCGACGCGAATCTCGAGACGCTCGATAACCTTCGCGAGCATCTCCGCGATCACAACATCGACTTCAACACGATTCCCTACGTGCTCCAGCTCAACAAGCGCGATCTTCCGAATATCCTCCCGGTGGATGAGCTGAGGAAACAGCTCATGGTGAAAGACGAGCCTGTTCTCGAAGGAGTTGCCATCACCGGACAGGGAGTCTTCGATACGCTGAAGGAAGTCGCGAAGCTTGTGCTCAATGAGTTGAAGAAGAACGCCTGATCGACATCGCTGCCGGAAAAACCGCGGATTTGTGAGACCGCTCGCGGCGGCCCTCAGTAAAGCTTGCCCCTGCTACTCACAAAGGGCCAATTTCAATTTGTTAAAATCGATTTGGACGGCTTCCCCTGCAGACGAAACGCCAGTTCCGTACGAATCAAAATTGTAGAATTTATCGTCGGCCGTTATCTTGACCCTGATCCTCTTAGTATCAACCGCCTGCTTCGACTTCTTGATCAGACTAATGATCTTATCGGGCTGTTCTTCGTCTTTGATGTGGACAATTTTGAGCGCCCTGGCCTCTATGTTTTCGGGAGTCACCGAAAGGTATGTCTCTACCTGAGGCGGAATCCAAAAGACCACGAAATTCTTGAACGTCTTGATTCCAGCATTGTGCGAACCAATGGTCGCCAGTAGGGAAATCACGCAAAGTAATCGCATGGTATTTACCTCATCGATATAGGATCGCAGGGTGTGCGTGCTTCCGAAAATCTCTCTCGCCGAACTGAAAAATGAACGTGTGAGCGGCTAATAGAGGTGGAAACTCACTTCGATCGGCACGCTCGCGGCGACCGGGTTGTCATCGCGTCCGACGGCGGGCTTGAACTTCCACGTTCGGATGGTTTCCATCGCCGTTTCATTTAGACCAAACGGAAGGCCTTGTACGAGTTGCACGTTCGTGACTTCACCCTCTTCGGAGACGTCCGCGAGCACGATGACGACACCCCCAAGCTTCAGGCGTCTTGCTTCATCAGAGAATGGCGCGGGAGGGCAATAGGTGCACTGCGGGGGCTTCACGTAATTTCTGGCCGCCGTAATTCTGGCCGGCTTCCACGGATCTCCGCGGGGCTTGTCGAGCAACGCCTTTTGTTCATCCGTTAACGTAATGTCGTCTCGAAAGCTTTTCTTGGTGGGCTTCGCATCCGAAACCTTCGAAAGCGAGAGCTCCAGGTAGACCCCATCGCTGGAAGCCTCAGTGCCTCCAAAAATTATGCCATTGGCACCCAGCTTTTTTGCCATCCATCCGATAATAATCGGGTTGCTCGCGGCCTTCGGATCCAATTTTTCTTCGGCCGCGAGTTCAGCGATACGCGAGCGCTCGATCACATCAAACTTCGGATGCGAATTCGAGAGTGTCGCGGAAAACTCGTCGGCGAGTGCGACTCCAAGCTTCGAATATTTCCCCGCTTGATCCGAAAAGTCCCAGACAACAACAGCTTTCCATTCCTCGCCTGAAATCTTGTGTCCGGCCTGCTCGGCAAGCTTTGCCATGCCAGGACTCTGGGCGTGGGATACAGATGGGCTTGCGAGGCAGGCCATCGCCGCGAGAAGGCTAACGGAAATGCGCAGGCTCATGGCGTCGCTTCGCGGAAACTTTCGAGCGCTTTGTTCTCGTCGTCGAAGGTTGGAATCGTTTGGAGAAGATGAGTCATATCGAGAACTTCGAATACGTGCCCCGTCGGCCGCAAGAGCTTCAGGCTTCCACCTGCGCGCCGCAGCGTTACGAACGTCCGCACGATCGTGCTTATTCCGGAGCTGTCGAGCTGAGGAACGTCGTTGAGGTTTACGAGAATTTTGCGTGCTTCGTTGTCCGCCAGCGAGCGCAACTCGCGGCTCAGCTCGTCGTTGCTGTGGCCGATCGTGACGCGACCGCGAAGGTCGAGGATTACTACGTCTTCATGGCGGCGAATGCAAAACTGCAATCCCATAGGTGTCTCCTCGGTACAGGGCAAGTACCCTGAGATCAACCCGCGCGCATTATACTCCCGCCAAGACTCCGTACCACAGCAGGATGAGTGCGGATATGGCGGGCGACTTTTCTTCGACGACTAGATACGAGCTGAAATAAAAACGGGAGGTGACAGCCTTTCGGCTACCACCCCCCGGGGTGGGGTGTTGCTGGTTGGATCCCGTCGAAACTTGGCCTCTCTGTCCGGTGGGATCCGAATGCCTCGACTGACTCGTCGAAGCACGATTACGCTCGAAATATCACGGGACAACGGAGAGTGTCAACCCGATTATTTGAATACAAGCGATCTGTAAGCGAGAATCTTCGCGTCCTGCATAGCGCGGGCACTTAAGAACTCGCCTGCCTCAGAGAGCCCCCGCAATTTTTGATGTGGATTCTAGTGTGCCGCTTGCGATGCGAAGTATTGATTGAGGGAGCTGGTCAATTGCTGTAATCCGGAGCGCACGTTCGTTTGCAGCGCTTCGACAACCGCCGTCACGTTTTTGGCGCCCGCCGGCTCATCGTGCGCATACGACTGCGTCCATACGACCGTGCCCGATTTCCGATCGAACAATTCCAATTCGAGCGCAAATCGCGCCGCTACCTGCGGCGAATCCAATTCTTCAAACGCGGAAAGATGCCCGCGCAAGACGTAATCGCCGCGTGCGTTGCTCGAAATGCGTTCGACCGTGCGGTATTGTCCAGAAGCGCGCAGCGAAGCGAGGAGCATGTTCTCGAGCATTTCCGTCGGAGCTTCGGCCCAGCGCTGATTGTCGTAGGTTCCCATTTGCACCGAACTGGTGCCATAGACCAAGCGGTCGTCGCGGAAGAGTTCCGGTGCGGAAATCTGTCCGAGAATGAGCGTCACAGGAAACGGCGAGCTTCCGGACAGCGAGCTGCCTGGGGCGATATCGAGCCTGTAATACTTCGTGGGCCTGACCGCGCCGCAGGCCGAGAGAATGAGGCAAGCCACAAGCGTTGCCGCGGAGACGATAGATGTGCAGCGCTTCGCGCTCGTCCGCTCAAGTCGCGTCGAATCGAGCCGCGCGAAGCGTGGATTGCGTTTCAGTGCGACGCCGCTCACGGTTTTTCTCCGTCTCCGGGCCGGTGCTCTTTCGGCGATGAAGACCGAATTAGCGATGACGGCCTCTCCTTGATCGTGTCCGTGAATTCCTTCAGGTTCTCGGTGATGAGCCGCACGTTTTCGAGCACTTCGTCAATGTCTTCGCCGTTGGCGTTCAGCGTGTGGTCGAGCTGATCGGCGAGGGCCGCGACGGAAATCAGCGCCTCGTGCAGCTTCTTGATCGACTCACGCAGATCGGGCCTGTTCTCCATCAGCGTCGCGTCGATGTGCGAGATGGCGTCATTCGCCTGCGCCACCGTCTTTTTGAAGTCGTCGAGCAGCGGCTCGGCCTTGGCGCTCACGGCGTCCAGATGCTTGAGCGTCGAATGGATCACCGGCCGGTCTTCCGCGAGAAGGCCGTTGATGTGGGCGAGCGATGCCGAGAGGTTGCCCCGGTTTTCCTTGTTTAGGATATCGTTCACGCGCGCGATCGTTTCTTGAAGCTCGTTCACGCGCGCGTTGAGGCTCTGAAGAAGTTGCGTCGCCTGCGGCCCGAGGTCGGCGATTTCGGATTCGATTTGATCGAGCGCGACGAAATCGAGCGATTTGAGGGTGCTGCCGGGCGCTGCCGCCGGCGCTCCCGCGCTGCCTGGCTCGATTTCAAGGAAGTAATCTCCAAGCGCGCTCAAGCTCGCAATTTTCGCGACGCTGTCCGATTTCACCGGAACGCTTGGGTTCACGCGGAAAACAATCACCATTCTCGCCGGATTTTGAGGATCGCTCGTCACCTTGATCACGCGTCCCTGGGGTGGGCCGCCTGCGTAACGCACCTGAGTGCCGGGTCCAAGACCGCCCGCGTTCTTGAAGTACGCGCGATATTCCGTTCCGCGATTGCCGAGGATTCCAGAAATCGAGAACACGGCGGCGATCAGCAGTCCAACGGCAATCAGAACGAAGAGACCGACGAGCGTTTGCTCGCGTTTCGAATCCATCACACCCTCTTGCGCCTGGAGCAGCGAACTCGGAAAGCCCGTCCGCCGCCTTAAAGGTGCGGCAGTATACCACGCCGCAACCGCCGCCTTGCTCAGCGGCGTTCCGTCGGCTCCTCGCCGATGAGCATTTGCAGGTAGCTCATTTCATCTTCCAATTCCGGTTCGGGGATGCGGTCGAAGAACTGCCGCACGCGCGGCTGCGTGCTCGATTGCATCTCTTCTTTCGTTCCGCTCGCGACGATCACGCCGCGATCGATCAGGACCATCCGGTCGGCGATCAAGAAGGCGCTCGCCAACTCGTGCGTGACCACGACGATCGTCATCTTGAACACCTTTTTCAATTTCAGGATGAGGTCGTCGATCCCAGCCGCGATAATCGGGTCGAGTCCCGCGGACGGTTCATCGAAAAAAAGAATTTGCGGGTCCATGGCGAGAGCGCGGGCAACCGCGGCGCGCTTCTTCATTCCGCCGCTCAACTGCGCGGGCATGTAGTCTTCGTATCCGGAAAGCCCCACCTGCTCGAGCTTCAATCGCACCACGATTTCGATCGTGGATGGGTCGAGCGGGCTATGCTCGCGAAGCGGCAGTGAAACGTTTTCGCCGACGGTCATCGAGCCGAATAGCGCGCCGCCCTGAAACGACATTCCCATCGTCTTTCGCAAATCGTCGAGTTCGTCCGCTGATATCGTCGCGAGATTCTTGCCGCCGATCCACACTTCGCCGCTCGCCACTCGTTCGAGACCCACAAGCGTACGCAGCAAAGTGCTCTTGCCCGATCCCGAGCCGCCGAGAATTACGAGCGTCTCGCCGGGCTGTACCTCGAAACTGATCCCGTGAAGAATTTCACGTTCTCCGTAGCGGACGCGCAGATCGCGGACCGAAATGCCGCAGGGCCCTTGTGGGGAGTTACGATCCATATTTGCGATTCCAGTTTGCGCGTCTGGTCATCTAAGCCGGGCCCGTCACGTAGAAAAGCGCTGTAAAAATGAAGTCAACCACGATGACCAGAAAAATGGATTTCACCACTGCTGTTGTCGTCGAGCGCCCCACCTGCTCGGACCCAAGCCCGGTGAGAAATCCTTCCTGGCACCCGACGGTCGTGATTACCAGGCCGAACATCACGCTCTTGATGAGTCCCGACACGATGTCTCGAATCAGAAGAGAATTCAGCGTCGCATGAAAATAGCTGGAAAACGTGAATCCGGCGCTCGTCACGCCAAAAAGCGCGCCGCCGGTAATTCCCATGAAGTCGGCCCACGTCGTGAGACAAGGCATCATCAGCAGCATGGCCACTAGCTTTGGCGCGACGAGAAATCGCACGGGATCGAGTGCCATTGTTTCCAGCGCGTCAATCTCTTCACTCACCTTCATCGTTCCGATTTCCGCGGCGAATGCCGAACCCGAGCGCCCGATCACCACGATCGCCGTCATCAGCGGTCCCAGTTCGCGTGTCAGCGAAATCGCCACGGCGGTGGCGACGAGATCGAGCGCACCGAACCTTCGCAGTTCGTACGCGGATTGCAACGCCAGAATTACTCCGATGAAGAACGTGATGAGCGAAAGAATCGGGATGGACTCGACGCCGACAGCCATCGCTTGATGCACGGCACGCCGGTAACGCAAGCCGCGGCCCTGCGGGGGCGTGACGAAAATATCGCGAGCGGCGCGGCCCGTGAGCCGCGCGAGTTGTCCGACGTAGGCCAGCCCGTCAATCGTCGAGCGGCCGATAGTCTCCACGAATGCCATCAGGATTTGTGCCTGGATCGGGAGTCAGCGGTTCAAGAGAAATGAAGCGCGAATCGCCGCCGGGCTCAGGCGGAATCTATTGCTTCCCTGCAACCGCCGCAGATTCGGCGTCGTAAATCTCGAATACCTTCGTCAAGTGCGTCAGTTCGAGAACTTCTCGCGCGACCGGGCTGAGGCCGTATAGCGCGAAACTCGTCTTGGCATCGCGCGAGGCTTTCAGCGCTTCAATCAGCGAAGCGATGCCCGCGCTATCGATATACGGAACTTGCGTCATGTTCACGATCACGCGCGGCGTGCGCTTCACCTTGATGAGATCCAACAGCGTCTTGCGCAGCTCCGGCGAGTGGTAGAGCGTGATGTCGCCCGCGACGTCGACGATGGCTGCATCTCCGGATTGACGGGTCACCATATTCATTTGCGGGCTCTCCACCCCTAGGTTTGTAGGCCTTTGTGCCAGAGATTCTGCGGAGTTGCAACCGATTTGCGAAAACCGGTGCGTTTCAGGGATGGAAGGGTATGCCCCTGAGGACGAATCCGCCGCGAGACATCTTAGCTTAACTGCGCTTGTCGATCGAAACGTAGCTGCGCTTTGGCGCGCCGAGGTAAACTTGCCGCGGCCGCGCGATTTTCTGCTCGGGGTCGAGCAGCATTTCTTCCCACTGCGCAATCCAGCCAGCCGTGCGCGGAATCGCGAAGAGCACAGGGAACATCGTCATCGGAAAGCCCATGGATTGGTAAATCAGCCCCGTGTAGAAGTCCACGTTCGGATAGAGCTTGCGCGAAACGAAATAATCGTCCTGGAGCGCGATTCGCTCGCATTCGAGCGCGATATCAATCATCGGGTTGCGGCCCATCACGTCGAAGACATCGTAAGCGATGTGCTTCACGATCGTCGCGCGCGGATCCCAGTTCTTGTACACGCGATGCCCGAAGCCCATCAGCTTGTGCTCGCCGGCCTTCACGCTCTTGATGTAGTCCGGCACCTTGCTCACCGAGCCGATCTCGGTCAGCATGCGCAGCACCGCTTCGTTCGCGCCGCCGTGCAACGGGCCGTAGAGCGCCGCCGTCGCTGCCGCAATCGCGGAGTACGGGTCCACGTGCGAGCTTCCCACGCCGCGCATCGCCGTTGACGAGCAATTTTGCTCGTGATCGGCGTGCAGGATGAAGAGAACATCGAGCGCGTGCTCGAGCGTCGGATTCGCGCGGTATTTCAGCTCGGTGGTGCGGAAGAGCATGTTCAAGAAATTCGCGCTGTAGGTCAGATCGTTGTCCGGATATGCGAACGGCATTCCCAGGCTGTGCCGGTAAGCGAACGCCGAAAGCGTTGGCATTTTTCCGATCAGCCGGTACGTCTGCTTCCGCCGCGAATCAGGATTGAAGATGTCTTTCGCATCGGGATAAAAGGTCGAGAGCGCCGCTACCGTCGAGATCAGCATGCCCATCGGGTGCGCGTCGTAGTGAAAGCCGTCGAGAAATTTCTTGATGCTCTCGTGAATGAACGTGTGGTGCGTGACGTTGTACGTCCAATCGCTCAGCTGATCGCGCGTGGGCAATTCGCCGTAGAGAATCAGATACGCCGTCTCGATGAACGTGCTTTTTTCCGCGAGTTCTTCGATCGGATAGCCGCGGTATTGCAGGATGCCGGCGTCGCCGTCAATGTAAGTGATCCGGCTGGTGCACGATGCCGTGTTTGTGAATGCCGGATCGTAGCTGATCAACCCGAAATCTTCCGCGTTCACCTTGATTTGCCGCAAGTCCATCGCGCGAATCGTGTCGTGCTTGATCGGAAGTTCGTACGTTTTGCCAGTGCGATTGTCGGTGACGGATAGCGAATCGCGGCCCGTGGTTGCGGACTGCTCCGGCGCCGTGGCGGCTGCGGTGGCGGATGGTTTGGTTGGGTTCACCTTCGGGGCCTCCCTCAATTCAACCCGACGAGTCCGGCGGGCGGGGAACGAAACTCCAATTTACACCAACTCCCTCGCCGATGGTGAGGGGTTTCAATTTCTTACAGACTTCCGTAACACGCAAGAATTCTGCCGTCACTCGAAATATTAGATGTCCGCATTGGCATCGCGATTTGCATCGGGCATACTGGCTGGCCGCTCGCGAGGGTGCGCAATCATGGCCACATGGAATCCCAATACCTATCTGGCGTACGCCGCCGAGCGGTTTCGCCCGGCGATGGATCTGCTCCAACGCATTCCCCTCACAAATTGCAGCCGCGCGTATGACCTCGGATGCGGCACGGGACATCTTACAAATCTGCTTCAAGAGCGCTGGCCTGACGCAAAAATCTCTGGCATTGATAATTCACCTGAAATGCTGGCCCACGCGCGCAGCGAATTCCCGGATCTCGATTGGGTCGAAGCTGACGTCAGCTCATGGCACGCGCCAGAGCCCGCGGATTTGATCTTTTCCAACGCCGCGTTCCAGTGGGTACCGAACCACTCGAGTCTCTTGCCGAGTCTTATGCAGCAGGTGCGAACTGGAGGATTTCTCGCGGTGCAAATGCCGCATCACGTTGAGAGCGCCGGCCACCTGCTGATTCTCGAAATCGCTCGCGATCCGCGCTGGGCCGCGCGCCTCGTCCCGCTCGCCACTCAACTCAAAGTGCATTCGGCAGAAGAATACTGGCGCTGGCTTCGCCCGCTCGCGTCGCAGCTCGACATCTGGGAGACGATCTACGTCCACGAACTTTCAGGCGATCGACCTGTCGTCGAGTTCTTTCGCGGCACGCAGCTTCGCTCTTATCTTCATGCTCTCAACGAAGCCGAGCAGCGCGACTTCCTCGATTCTTACGCCGAAAAAACCTCGCGCGCGTTTCCGAAGCAGTCGAATGGCAAAACTCTCTTCCCGTTCCGCCGGATTTTCCTCCTCGCACAACGTTAATCTAGACTTTTCGGCATCCCATGCCAGTGCGTGTCTCGGATACTGCGAAGCGATGCTAGAATTCTCTCGTGAACGCATTGTTCTCGATAATTTTGTCGTCGCCTGACAATCCGATACCGATCGGGTTTCTCTGGGTGTTCGTCGGCGTGATCGCGCTAATCGGATTGCTCTCTTATTTCGCGCGTGTGACCGCGCGAGGCAGAAAGCCTGTTCCCGAGGGCGCGTGGAAAGGCGGCGTGTTTTATTTCAATCGTGAAGATCCCGCGCTCTTCGTACCGAAGCGATTCGGCATCGGCTACACAATCAATTTCGCAAATCGTTGGTCCTGGCTCATCGCCGCGATTCTTGTGGTGCTCATTCTCACGCCTTTCGTATTCACCGCGATCACCGTCACATCGATCCGCCACACGTTGAATTCTCGCTAGCGGCGTTCCTGCTTCTGCGCCATCGCTTCCGCCGTAATCCGATGCCGGTATTCGAATAGCCGCTCGAGTTTCCGCCGCACCATGCGCCCTGCGATCAATCGCCCAAGCGCGCCAAGCGGAAATTCGTATTCGATTTCGTCCTCGAGCCAGCACGCGTCCGGACCGTCTGGCGTGAATTTGTGAGTGTGTTCCCATCGCTTGAACGGCCCGCGGATTTGCACGTCCTGAAATTGCCGTCCCTCGACGTAATTGCGGTGTTCGAACACCCATCGCAGCCGCAGCGGGCCCATCTGCACGCGCAAAGCTCCGCGATCGCCGTTGCGGACTCCCGGCGCGCGTTCGATTACTTCTACCGGCTCCCACGGCGGCGAAAGCCGCTCGAGCGCGCCCGGCTCGGCATGCCAGCGAAACAATGATTCCGCCGGCGCTGGAATTCTCGTCTTTCGCACGAATCGCTCAGGCATGGAAAGTACTCAGCACGTATTTTGACATCGACCTTGCATTCATTTTACCTCGCCATGACAACGCCGCGCGCCGCGTTCTCTACCATCTCGAAGCTGGATAGCAGGGAAGTGTGGCGGCGGGAATTTTCGCACAGCCACTCTTTTACTCGCATTCATCATTCGACGAATTCAAGAAGAGAAATCAAATTCATGGAGGAAAAAGAAATGAAGCAATCAGAGCGCGGAACGCCGGAGACGGTAAATCGCCGGTCGTTCCTGAAAAAAGGAGCGATGGCGGCGGGCGCCGCGACTGCGGGCGCCATACTGTTGTCGCAGTCACTTCCCGCATTCGGACAGGACCCGGGCGAGGACGGGCACCCGCTCACGGAAGGCGATATCGCGATCCTTCGCTTTGTCGCCGCCGCCGAACTCATTGAAAGTGATTTGTGGATTCAGTATGCGGAACTCGGCGGCATTGGCGACAATCCACCCGTCGAAGTCGATCCGAATCAATCAATGAACGCCTATCAGGCTGCCTTGTCGAACCTCGACGGCGATGGCCCGCAATACATCACCAGCAACACACTCGATGAAGTGAGCCACGCCACATTCTTGAATGCCTATCTGGTGTCAAAAGGCGCGGAGCCAGTCAACTTGGATCAGTTTCGAACACTGAAGGGCAGCCAAGCGACAGGAGCCGCGAATATCGGCCGCCTCACCAACCTCATGCATCTGAATGTCGACACCAGTTGGTACGTCCGCTACCGCAGCACAACCAATCCGGACTTCGGCGCCACTTTCAAGCAAGCGATCACTCTCGATGGGGTTACCGCCATTCCCAGAACCAACGCCGATTTCGACGGCGCTTCCTTCCCGGACGGCAACCCGAACGGCCTTGGCGGTAACGTGCACACCCAAGCGATCGCCAATGTGGCGGGCTTTCACTTCGGAATGATCGAACAAGGCGGCTCGAGTCTTTATCAGGCGCTCAGCCAGAAAGCTAGCAGTCTCGAAGTGCTAAAGATTCTGCTGGGCATTGGCGGAGACGAAGTCGCGCACTTCCTGGAGTGGGTAGATTTTGCCGGCAACGGAGTGCAAGCTCCAGTGGCGCCGTTCACGGATCCCAAGTCCGGTCTGACGTTCCCGAATTTCTTCAGCCCGCTCAACCCGCTGATTCAGCCCAGTTTGATCTTTCCGGTCCCGTGCGAATTCATCAGCGCGGATTTGCCACACTGCGCCGTGATTCGGCCGAGCAATGACAAATTCGCCGGCGCTCAGGCCGCAATCGCGGGGTTCACAAACGACAACCTCTTCCTCGGCCAGTCACCGCTGTTTTTCAAGACAGTGATGCAACTCGCGGAAGAAGCGGACGCAGCCCAGCGAATCCTTTAACGGCTCGAACACCCGTTCGCTGCCTCGAGCGGGCGCGCCGCGCGGTTTCTGTACAGCGGCGTTGCTCGCTCGGGGCCCGCGCGCGGCTAGGTGTTGATGGATTACCGTGATCGGGCAAATGGCAATCGTAGGGTCCGTCGGCAGACGGACCGGCATTTCGCTCACGCACTCTCGCGGTGGTGCGAACTCACACCGCTAGTCTCCATCCGCTTCCCGCGCATCGCCAAATCCGCGCGATCCCACGCCTTCACGTCGCGCACAATCGGCCGTCCGCCCGCCGGGCACGGCTGCCCTTCATGCCCAATCAGCAAGTGTTTGATCACGCCGTAAAGCCGCTCATATTCTTTGCGGCTCAGGCGGAGATCCTCATTGAACGTCATATCTCTCGACCGCCGGATTCGCGTCGCCCCGGCAACCGTCGCGAACGCCTCGCGGAACAATCGGCCAAGCTCTTCGCAGGAATGCTGTTCGAACAAACGTTGTTCAGTCACGGCGCGCGATTCTATCCACTCTCGCGCCCCGTTCAACAGTACTTCCGTACTACACGCCGTTCCGCATCCAATCGCCGTACTTAACCGTAAATTGCATCAGTGATATTCTCGACTTCTACTTGGAGAAAACGTGCTGACGATCAACTGTATATTTGATGAGGAATCTGAGCCGGACGGAATGGATCCACTTGGCAATCTCGTGCTCTCCGATGGGCTATCTAGAATCGTCTTCGAAACCACGTATCTCGATTCCTGGCTTGCATCCTTGATAGAGGCTGTTAGCGAGCTACGTACGCGCAGTCAGGTAGGTGTGGAGATCGAGGAAGAGCCGCACGCGATCGAGATCGACGCCACTGCTGACGGGCATTTGACGATATCTTATGAAAAACAAAAGATCGCTGCGGAAGGGTCGAAAGAATTAGAGCTTGCGCTACGGGCAGCCGTGACGCCCTTCTTGGACATACTCACGAATTCTCCAGAAGCGTCGCAAAATCGATTTATTGACTCAATCCGAAGATTCTGGGTGACCACAAAAAACTAGGCGGGCGGGAGGCCATCGTTTAGATGTCGCCCATCTGTTGGGGGTGCCGCATGCTTCGATTTGGGAAGCGTGCGAATTTCATCGGCAAGTTTCCCGGTGGGAATCGAATGCGCTGGAGGCAGGTGCTTCAGGGGCGTTCGAGCGTGGCTTTGCCGCCGCTGAAATCGGCGAGCGCCGATGTATTGAGATACTTGCGCGCCTGCTCGCTATCCTTCAGATACGCATCCCAGAACGCGAGGCTTGAAACCTTCACCGTCTCGAAAAGAATTTTCGGCTGCAATCCTGCTTGCGCTGGCATGCCGGTGAACGTCATGTGCGTTCCGCCGTCGAGCAGAAGAAAGTAGCGGTCCTTGCCTTTGCTCAATTCGTACGGCTTCTTTCGCCACTCCACGCCCTGCGCGCCAAGCCCCAGATCTCGCGTGCCAGTCATCACGATCATTGGCAGCGTGACGCTATCCCACGAATGATTGTCGAGCCCCATTTGCCCCGGCCCTGATCCCGACATCACGACGAGCGCGCGGACGCGCGGATCGGCAAAGCTCTCCGGCTTCGACTGACCCGCGGGAGTCACTTTCGCACCGCCGATGAGAATTGTCGTCAGTGCGCCGAAAGAATGTCCGCCGACGCCGATACGCGATTTATCAAGCTTGCCCGCGACCGGCGGAACGTCGCGTTCGATTTCGCCGAGCGAATCAATCAAAAACGAAACGTCGCGCGTGCGATTCGCCCACTGCTGCGGGTCGTTGATGTCCTCGCCAACGTGCGCGAAGCCCATTCCGATACCGGTGGCGCCGCGCTGGCGCTTTAACTCGATTGAATCGTCGTGCGTCGGCTGCAGCGCCACGTAACCATGTTCGGCCCAGAAGCGCGTCAGCGAAGCGTAAGTATTCTTCGAGCCGCCATAGCCGTGCGAAAAAATGATGACCGGGAAATTCCCGTCGGCTTTCGGATACGTGATCTTGACGTGCAGGTCTTTGTTTCGCGCCGCGTCGTGGAGAACGAGATCGTCAACTTCGCCTGTTTCAAAGCCAGCAGCGGTCGGCATATACGCCGCGGCAGCCTGGGATGGTGGGAGCGATTGCCGCCATGCTGCGTCTACACGCGCGCGATGCGCCATCAACACTCCCGCAAGCAACACGAGAGCCACGACAATCAGCGCGCGCCTTCGAGCCCAGTTCGTCACGATTCCGCCTCAGTTTGATTAAACCCGAAACGCGCGAAAAAGTTCTCAGAGGGGAGACCGCGTTGTGTAGGTCTGTTAATCCCGTACGTACTGCGCGAGTTACGCGTGCCGCGAAGATTGCATGGCGCTCGATGCAGTGGTCTCGATGATGAAATCGGCCGCGGTCGCAACCGCCACGCGATTTCGTCCTCTCGCCTTGGCTCGATACAGCGCAGCGTCGGCGGCCTGCAAGAGCGCTTGCGTGTTCGGCGCCTCTTCGGGATTGCTGATGGCGACGCCAAGGCTCAGCGTCAATCGCAGCGATCCCGCTTCCGTCTCGTACGTCGTCGATTCGACTCCTGCCCGCAGCCTCTCCGCGAATTGCATCGCCCCCTCCGCGTCAGACGACGGCGCGAGCACGAGAAACTCCTCGCCGCCATATCGCCCGATCGAATCGTAAGCGCGCAGCAATCCCGACATCCGCAGCGCGACGCCGTGAAGAACGGCGTCGCCTGTCAAATGCCCGTAATCGTCATTCACTGCCTTGAAGTGATCAACATCCACGAGGATCACTCCGAGCGAGGCGTGCTCGCGCCTCGCGCGCGTCAGTTCGCGCGTTACGTCGCGGAGAATGGCGCCGCGATTCAGAAGGCCCGTCAGCGCGTCGTGCGTCGCCTGGAATTGCAGAGCATCCCGCGCCGCGATCAATTCGTCCTGCAGGGTGATGATTCGCTCGCCGGCGAAAAGGCGCGCGCGCAATTCCTGCGTGTCGAACGGCTTCGTGAGGTAATCGTCCGCGCCCGCTTTCAATCCAGCGAGCATGTCCTGCTTCTCGTTACGCGCGCTGAGCAGCAACACGTACACGTACGGCTGATCCACTCGCTCGCGTATCTTCGCGCACACCTCCACGCCCTCGAGCCCCGGCATCATCCAATCGAGCACCGCGAGCCGCGGCGCATTCTCCCCGCGCAAAAGCCCCAGAGCGTCTTTTCCATC
Source organism: Candidatus Acidiferrales bacterium (assembly GCA_049279675.1). Taxonomy (GTDB): domain Bacteria; phylum Acidobacteriota; class Terriglobia; order Acidiferrales; family UBA7541; genus Palsa-147. Next base: position 8,587 of record JBAPOP010000018.1, on the reverse strand, counting down.
GGCCACCGACGTGACGTCGTAGCCCCATTCGGCGAGCGATGCCTCGAGCACCCGGCGCGAAATCTTGTCGTCTTCCGCAATCAGGATCCGCATTTTTTCAGTATTTCCCACTTTCATTTCGTCTCCTCTCGATGCCGTGGTTCTTGCCATGGTTCGCGTTGTCGTTCCTGCCATCGTTCGGCCGCCGGAATCGCGTGCGCGTCCGGCTCGCTGCGCTCCAACCGCACCGTAAAATGGAACGTGCTGCCCCGCCCGGGCTCGCTCTCCACCGAGATCTGCCCGCCCATCATCTCGACGATCCGCTTCGTGATGCTCAAGCCGAGGCCGGTGCCTCCGAAGCGCCTTGTCGTCGAAGTGTCGGCTTGCGTGAAGGCATCGAAGATGAGCGAGAGCTTCTCCGGCGGAATGCCGATTCCCGTGTCGCGCACGCTGAAATGCAGCGTGACGTCTCTATTGCTTTGGCTTTCCACACCGGCCTCGATGCGGACCTCACCATCGTGCGTAAACTTGATCGCGTTCCCGACGAGATTCATCAGAATCTGGGTCAACCGCACCTCGTCTCCCACAAGTTCGTCGGGAACCTCGGGACGCACGAGGCACGCGATCTTCACTCCCTTCTCTTCGGCAGATAAGGCCAGAATCTTAAGTGTCTCCGTGAGCAGCGTGCGCAGATGGAACTGCGCCGGCTCGAGATCGAGTTTTCCCGCTTCAATTTTCGAGAAATCCAGGATGTCGTTCAGAAGTTTCAGCAGCGTCTCGCCCGAGGACTGCACAAGCGTGAGGTATTCGCGCTGTTGACGGTTGAGCGGCGTATCGAGCGCCAGCTCCGTCATGCCCAGAATGCCGTTCATCGGCGTGCGAATTTCATGGCTCATGTTGGCGAGAAATTCGCTCTTCGCCCGATTGGCCGCTTCCGCCGCGTCCTTTGCGCGAAGCATTTCCGCTTCGGCTTGCTTGCGCGCGGAGACGTTTTCGACGAGCGCGAACCCGTAGAGCACGTTCCCGAAGTCGTCGCGAACCGTGCTGGTGGATAGACGGACCCAAATTGTGGCTCCCAACTTCGTCACATAGCGTTTGTCGAGTTGGTAGCCCGGGTGCGCGCCGCTGAGGACTGACTTGGAACGTGTGACCGTCTCGTCGACGTCTTCGGGATGGGTGATGTCGAGAAATGTTTTGGAGAGCATCTCGTCTTCGGTATATCCGAGCATCGCCGCCATCGCGCGGTTCACTTTTGTGATCCGGCGATCCGGGCTGGACATCATCATTCCCATCGGGCCCTCTTCGAATCCGAGACGGAATTTCTCCTCGCTTTCCCGCAGGCATTTTTCGGTTTTTTGCTGCTGTGAGATCACCGCTCCGAGGCACAGCCCGGTCAATGACACAATCAGCATCAACATCTGCATGAGCGCGAGGTCCGCGACGTCGATTGGAAAAAGATAAAGTATTCCCATCGCTCCGAAATTCAGTGCCGCGATCGCGATCGATGCCCCGGGAAGGCCGTGCCGCACGGCGATCCAGATAATCGGCAGGAAAAAAAGATAGAAGAGATCGTAGTACCGTCCCGAATCCCATTGGAAAGCCATCCAGAGAGCGATGACGATGGAGGCTGCTTGCGCGCAGACTTCGACCGTCCCCATGATTCGTTTGCCTGGCGACGTTGGCACGGCGCGGTCTGCCTGCGTTGGCAGAATTGTGACGACCGAACCGCCGTACAGCTGAGCCAGGCGGGGGAATAGCACGATTAGCAGGAATGGCGCGAAACAGATGAGCGCAACAGCGTCGCCGACCCACCAGTTCACCGTGGCGCGCAGATAGTGTTCGCTCGATGTGAAATGGTCCAGAACCACCATCCAGGTTCCAGCCGCGCCGACGCAGAATGACGCCGCGAGCGCGAGCACGACGTAGAAAATAACCTCGCGAAGCGGCTGAATATCCTGCAGCCTTTTGTGCCTGTGCCGGAGAATCGCTGCCGCCGTCCCATAGCCGCTGACAATGATGGGAATACCCAGGAAGAGTTGGAAAGAAGCCAGGCGCAAGCGATAATCGAAAATCCCCGCGATCACGCTGGCAAGCACCATCCACGGCAGGTACGAGAGTCCGAACGCAGTCAGGAACGCGACAGCAAGGCCGGCCGGCGGGTACCATGCGCTGATGCCGGTCCAGATCTGGAAGTAAACACTCGAGCGGTCGAGCACGATGTAAGCGATTACGAATGCGACGCCGATCACGATTCGCTTGAAAAGCGACTCACGCATCTTCGGCGCGGGGCGAATCTCTCCCCGGCCGATTTCAATTTGTGGCTCCGGGCTTACGCCAGGCTCCGCGATGTCGCCAATCGTCAACTCGGCACCTTTCGTGAGTGCGCTTCAAATTCGGCGAGCAGCAGGCGCATATGATCCGAAAGCTGGCCGACGAGCGATGCAGCGCCGGAGAGATCGTTCTTCCGCGACTGAAGTTCCAGTTCTCGCGCCGTCGTCACCACCGCTTCGGCAAAGAAGAATCCGGCCGCGCCTCTCAGCGAGTGCGCCGCGCGCTCGAGCGACATCGCATCGTGGCCCGCGAGCGCTGTTTGAGCCTCCGCAAGAATCTTCGGGCCTTCCGTTTCGAACAGAATGATCAGCTCTCCGAGTAGATCCTGATTCCCGCTCAATCGTTCAAGCGCCTGTACGGGGTCCCACGAGGATTCCGGCGGCTGGAGCGCGCTCAGATATCGCTTCAGGATTTCGATGAGTTCGGGAGTGCGAATGGGCTTCGTCAGGTAATCGTCCATCCCGGCGTCGAGACATCGTTCTCGATCGCCTTTCATCGCGTGAGCCGTCATCGCTACGATAGGTAGGTGGCGTCCCGTGATTTTTTCCCGTTCGCGGATCGCGCGCGTCGCTTCCAGGCCGTCCATCTCCGGCATCTGTACGTCCATGAACGCCATGTCGAAAGTTTGGTCCTCCGCCATCTCCACGGCTTCACGTCCATTCACCGCGACGAGCACATCGTGTCCGCGTTTCTCGATCATCCGAGTCGCCACCAATCGATTCACCGCATTGTCCTCTGCCAGCAATACCCGCATGCCTCCACTTCCTTTCCGGATGGAATAGCGCGTGACGAGCCTCGCCTCTGCTGTTTCGATTCCGCGAGCCATCACGTAAAGAATCGTGTTGAGAAGTTCCGACTGCTGCACTGGCTTCGATAGATAGGCCGCAATCCCCGCTTCGCGGCAGCGCGCGCCCTCGCCGCGCTGAGCGCTTGAACTGAGCATCAAAATCTTTGGCGCGTTCTCCGCGTAACGCCGCCGAATCTCCTCGGCGAGCGAAAAGCCGTCCATGCCCGGCATCTGCACATCCGCGAGCACCAGTGCGAAGGGCTCATTCGAGGCTTCGGCGCGCTCAAGCGCTTCAAGAGCCAGGGCGCCGCTCGTAACGCACGTTGGCGCCATTTCCCAGTTCTTCAGCAGTTCGTCGAGAATCGTCCGCATCGTCTGGTTGTCGTCCACGACGAGAACTTTCATGCCGCTCAGAATCTGCGGATCGTCCTGTGGTTCGCGTCGCGCGCTGTCAGCGACACGTTCGAGGCGAGCCGTGAAATGAAACGTGCTGCCGCGTCCCACTTCACTCTCCGCCCAGATCTGCCCGTTGAAGATTTCGACGAGCCGGCGCGTAATCGCCAGGCCAAGTCCTGTGCCGCCGTATTGCCGGGTTGTCGAAGTGTCGGCTTGCGTGAAGGCTTCGAAGATGAGCGAAAGCTTGGCCGGCGGAATGCCGATTCCCGTATCGCGGACGGCGAAATGCAGCGTGACCGTTTTTTCGTCTTCCGCCACTTTCTCCACTTCGAGCACGACTTCGCCTTGCTCGGTGAACTTGATTGCGTTGCCGATCAGATTTACGACCACTTGCCGGAGCCGCCCCGGATCTCCCGTCACCCAGGCGGGAACGTCCGGTTTGATCCGGCAGGCGAATTCCAGGCCGCGCTCGTGCGCGCGTTGCGCGAGAGTGCGCATCGTGTCGCCCAGAGTGTCGCGAACGCACATCTCGACGTTCTCGAATTCGAGTTTTCCTGCTTCAATTTTCGAAAAATCGAGGATGTCGTTGATTACCGTAAGCAGCGAGTCGGCTGAAGACTTGACCGTCGCGAGATACTCCCGTTGCTCGTCGCTCAGGTCAGTGTCGAGCGTGAGTTCCACCATGCCGAGTATTCCGTTCATCGGCGTCCGGATCTCGTGGCTCATGTTCGCGAGGAATTCGCCTTTCGCGCGGCTCGCCGCTTCGGCCGCCGCCGTCGCCCGCACCAACTCCTCTTCTGCGGCCCTTCGGTCGGTCACATCCCGCGAAAGAACGCAGATGGTTTGGTACGAGCCGTTTTCGGAAGGAATCGGATTGCAACGGCACTGGAACCAGCGCCGCCCGCTCGGCAAGTCCACCGGCATCTCGAACGATTCGGTCTGCCCGGTTTGCATCAGGCTGCGGAGTTTGTTCGTCAGGATGTCGTTGCCGAACACCTCGGAAACGCGCTGGCCCATCAACTCGCTTCTCGGCCTGATGAGCAGATCCTCGCGTTGCGTCCAGATGTTGAGGTAGGTTCCGTCCGCGTCGAACTCGAAGACGAAGTCGTCGATAGAATTGATCAGCGTTTGCAAGCGCTCTTTATTTTTCTGCAGCGCGTGCGCGGCCTTTTCGCGTTCCGCAATTTCGGATTGGAGAGCACGCGTTCGATCGACCACACGCTGCTCAAGCGCGTCCTTGTTTCGAAGCGAGATTTGCTCGCGCTCCTGAACGCGCTCGAGCATCGAGTTGAATTGGTCGTAGAGGTAGCCGATTTCATCGTCGGTCGTTTTTATCGCGCGCAGCGAGTAGTCCTTCGTTGCCGCGACGCTGAACGCGGTTCGCGCGAGCGCCAGGATCGGTTCCGAGACTGCCAGTTGCAATTGCCACGAGATGAATAGCCCCGCCGCGGCGGCGATCATAACTGCGATGGAAAGAATGCTGAGGTCGTGTAAGAGTTGCGAGCGGATCTGGCTCATGTCGGTCTCGAGAACCACGGAGCCGATGATTTGCTGCCCGCGCGTGACGTCTTGCGACGACGTGATTCGCGCCGAATCGACAGAAGTGCTATTCCGTGGCGCTTGTGGCGCGCCAAACGATTTTCCGTCGGCGCTGTAATACGCGATCACGCTGCCGTCGCGATCGAAAATCCATGCGCGCGCAATCTCCCCGCGCGTGGCCAGCGATCTCAAAATCTGCGCGCCCGCTTCCGGGTCTCGCGATGCAATTACCGCCGCGCTTCTCTCCGCCGCAATCCGCGACGCCTCCTCCAAATCCTTCGCCGCTTCTTTTCGGAGATTGAGTTGGTCGAGCAGTGCAAACGTCGAGTACATGAGCACTACTGCCACGGCACAACTCAATAGCGCCGCGCGCGTCAATTTCTGGCTAAGCGATCCGTATCTGAGTCCGATCATGCGTCGCGTAGAATCTCTGAGTGCAGAGCCTGAGGGTGCGGAGACTCCTCCGCAGAATTACATGCACCGCGCACGCCAAATTCAATTCGGAACACGCCGCTAACTAATTAGAGGGAAATAGCTTAAAGGAATTCCTTGCGGCACGCGTAGAACCTCCAGACATCGTTCGCTCGAATCCCAATTCGGCGTTCCAAATTGAAACCCAGCCGTCGCCAACCAGAAATTCCGCTGTAACCTTCCCGTAACCTTTTTCACGCTCGCTCAAGGCAGAATGGAGGTGTGCGCGCCTTGCCTGGCGCGGCAGCTTCCATTAAGGTGTACGGGAGAAAGGTCCTGCGGACGTGATCAAGAAGAAAATCCTTGTCATCGAAGACGACCGCGACATCGTCGAGTTGGTTCGTTACAATCTCGAAAAAGACGGCTTCCAGGTTCTCACGGCGAGCGACGGTTCGACCGGCATGGCGCAGGTAAAAAAAACACCGCCTGATTTACTCGTTCTCGACCTGATGCTTCCAAAAGTTTCCGGCCTCGAAATCTGCAAGGAAATTCGCCGCGACCCTTCTCTCAATCGTCTGCCGATTCTGATGTTGACGGCGCGCGGCGAAGAAGCGGATCGCGTCGTCGGCCTCGAGCTCGGCGCCGATGATTACGTCACCAAGCCGTTCAGCCCGCGCGAGCTTGCGGCGCGCGTGAAGGCGTTGCTGCGTCGCGTCGAGCCCGCGAGCGTCGCGGAAAAAATGATCGACATCGGCGCTCTGCGCATCGATCCAGCGGCCTATCGCGTCACGCGCTCGGGCAAAGCCGTTCCGCTCAGCACGCTCGAGTTCCGCTTGCTGTATTATCTAGCCGCGCGGCCGAACAAAGTGTTCTCCCGCGATCAATTGCTCGACGCCGTCTGGGGCACCGATCGCTTCGTCACGCCGCGCAGCGTGGATGTTTACGTCCGGCGCCTGCGCGAAAAAATCGAAGAGAATCCGCAATACCCCGCGTTCGTCAAAACGATTCGCGGCGCCGGCTACTTGTTCGAAACTGAAACTCGTGAGAGCTAAGCTTTTCTGGAAACTCGGTCTCACCTATCTGGCCCTGCTCGTCCTGGCCCTGTTCGCGCTTGATTTTTACGCCACTCGGATTTTTCGCAGCGATGCTCTGAGCGCCGTTGACGATCAACTCGCCTTGGTCGAAAGCGTCGCGCGCGCCCGCCCGCCAGACATTCAAGATCCTGCGGCGCTTCATGAGTGGGTTCAATCCACATCGGGCGGAGGCGCTCGCGTCACCGTGATCGCATCGGACGGCACCGTTCTCAGCGATTCCGCCGCCGATCCCGCGAACATGGAAAATCACGCCAACCGCCCCGAAGTCCAGGCGGCGCTCGCAAATGGCACCGGAAAAGATGTGCGCCAAAGCGCCACGCTCGGCCGCGCGCTCGTCTATCGCGCCTATCGTTTCCAACCCGCCTCGGGCGCGCCCGTGGTGATCCGCTTCGCGCTGCCGCTCGCGCAAGTAAATGCGACCATCGCCGAATTCCGCCGCAGATTGCTCTTTGCGTCGCTCGTGATGCTGATCCTCGGTGGCGCTGCTTCGCTAATTTATTCGCGCGGATTTTCCGCTCGCATCGAGCGCCTCAAAGATTTCACTCACCGGGTGGCCGGCGGTAACTTCGAGCCTCTGCCGAGCGACGACACCGAGGACGAACTCACCGACCTCGCCCGCGCTCTGAACGAAACCGCGGCGAATCTCGATCGCACGATTCGCACGCTCACTGGCGAGCGAAATCAGTCAAGCGCAATTCTCCGCAGCATGATCGAAGGCGTGGCCGTGATTGACGCCAAGGAACACGTCGTCTTCTGCAATCGCGCCTTCGCCGAAATTTTGAATCTCGATGCCGCGCGATTCGAAGGCCGGCCGCTCGTCGAGCTGGTGCGCCAGGCTGACTTGCTCGATCTCGCACGCCGCGCGCTCGCCGGCACCGACAATCTCCAAGGCAGCATCGCGATCGGCACCGTGATGCCGCGCAGCTTCGCCGTCACGGCCACGCCCGTGAAGGCGCTCGAGCCCGCGGCCAATGGCGCGGTGATCGTACTGCACGACATCACCGAACTCCGCCGCCTCGAACGCGTGCGCCAGGATTTCGTCGCCAACGTCTCGCACGAATTCAAGACGCCGCTCACCGCCATCCAGGGCTTCGCTGAGACGCTGCTTGGCGGCGCGCTCGAGGACGAAAAAAATAATCGCCGCTTTCTCGGAATCATTCGCGATCACGCCGCGCGCCTCGGCCGCCTCACCGACGATCTCCTCAAGCTCGCGCGCATCGAAGCCGGCAAGCTCGACGTTCAATACCAGCCCGTCTCCGTCGCCGAACTCGTCGAGGGCTGCGCCGCCACCACTCTCTTCAAAGCCAGCCAGCGCAATATCGCACTCAATCTTTCTTATCCTCCGGAGCTTCCTCCGGTTCGCGGCGATGCCGGCCTGCTCCGCGAAGTTCTCCAGAACTTGCTCGATAACGCCGTGCAGTACACTTCGCCCGGCGGCCGCGTGGATCTGAGCGCCGCCACGCGCGATCACGAAGCCGTCATCACCGTCGCCGACACCGGCATCGGAATTCCGCTCGCTGATCAGGAGCGCATTTTCGAGCGCTTCTATCGCGTCGACGCCGCCCGCTCCCGCGAAGTCGGCGGCACCGGCCTCGGCCTATCCATCGCCAAGCACATCGTCGAAGCCCACGGCGGCCGCCTCTGGGTCGAAAGCACCATCGGCGCCGGCTCCCAATTCCACTTCTCCGTCCCCTTAGCGTCGTAGCCGCGCAACGCCTTCGTAGCGCCGGCATCGTGTCGGCGTTTTCTTCCCGTCGTAGGGCGCTGCTCGCTGCGCCCGCCTTTAGGTTTTCAACCAGCCACACACACGTCGCCAAATTCGACGCGTCCCGGCGTGTTTTACGACTCAGCGACTAAATATCGGTGGGATCCTAAACGTTCAATTCAAAGCGGAAGCCAACTTTTCAATCTGATCTATGTTCCCCGACGGCTGTTCGCCAAGGAGGTCCGTTAAGCCGATAATGATATTTTTTGACGCAGCATCGATTGGCTGGCTCTCAATGAAAATTCGAGTGCCAGAAAAATTCCAATTATGCTGATAGGAAGTTTC
>JBAPOP010000017.1:0-16990 GCA_049279675.1 Candidatus Acidiferrales bacterium | reverse complement strand
ACGAATCGCCCGGCGCGCATCACGGCGACTCGCGTCGCCAATTGAGCCACCACCGGCAGCGAATGCGAAATAAGGATGTAAGTGAGATTCAGCTCGCGCTGCAAGCGCGCTAGCAGTTCGAGAATTTGCGCGCCGACGGAGACGTCGAGCGCGGAGACCGGTTCGTCGCCGACGACAACATCTGGCCGCAAAATCAGCGCCCGCGCAATTCCGATTCTTTGGCGCTGGCCGCCGGAGAATTCGTGGGGGAAGCGCTTGAGCGACTCTTCGTCGAGACCTACCGTCGCGAGCGTTTCGGCGATTCTCGTTCGGCGCTCTGGCTGCGAGAGCTGCGGCTCGTGGATGGCGAGCGGCTCGCCGACGATCGCGCCGACTCGCATTCGCGGATTGAGCGAGGCAGCCGGATCCTGAAACACCATCTGAATGCCGCGACGCATCGCGCGCAGTTTGCTTCCGCGCGCCGCGAGAAAATTCTCGCCGCGAAATTCAATTTCGCCGGCGTCCGGCTCGATCAGGCACAGCAGCATTCGCGCGAGCGTCGTCTTGCCGCATCCCGATTCGCCGACGATGCCGAGCGTTTCGCCGCGCTCGAGCTCGAAGCTCACGCCGTCGACGGCAACGCCGCGACGCCCGGGAGCGCCGAACGCAGTCGTTGCGGCGGGATACGATTTCCGCAAATTTCGCGCGATGAGAATTGGTTTCGCGTTCATCGGGCGACGCCTTCCGAAACCAGAATGCAGCGAGCGCTGTGATCCGGCGATGCGGCGGCTAACTCCGGCACGGCAATGTCGCATTCGGCGCGATGGAATTCGCAGCGCGGCGCGAACGCACAGCCCGGAGGCAATGCATCGAGCGACGGCACCGTGCCCGGAATCGGCGTGAGCGTGCCACGCTTCAGCCGTGGCGCCGCGCGTAGCAAGCCAGAGGTGTAAGGATGCGCGGGCTCGTGCAAAATCTCTTTCGTCGGCCCTTCTTCGACGATTCGGCCGGCGTACATGACCGCGACGCGGTCTGCCACCTGCGCGACAACGCCAAGATCGTGCGTGATGAAAATCATCGCGAGGCCGAGTTCACGCTGCAGCCGCGCTAGCAATTCGAGAATTTGCTTTTGCACGGTAGCGTCGAGCGCCGTGGTGGGCTCGTCCGCGATCAGCACGCGCGGCCCTGCGGCGAGCGCCATCGCGATCAGCGCGCGCTGGCGCAATCCGCCCGATAGCTGGTGCGGATATTGCCGCGCGCGAAGCGCGGGCTCCGGCACCGACGCGAGTTTGAGCGCTTCAACTGCGCGGCTGCGCGCTTCCGTCGACGAACAGCGCGCGTCGTGAACGCGAATCGCTTCTTCAATCTGCACGCCGATTCGCATTACGGGATTGAGCGCGGTCATCGGCTCTTGAAAAATCATGGCAATCTCGCGGCCGCGAAGCGCGCGGATTTCATTCGACGATGCATTGATGAGATTTGTGTAGCGGACGGCAGCCGCCGATTTGTTGCTGTCGCGATCCAAAAGCAGCGCTTCGCCCGTGCGCCGCGCGCCCGGCGGAGTTAGTCCCATGAGCGCGAGCGACAACATCGTCTTGCCGGAGCCCGATTCGCCGACGATGCCGAGTGTTTCGCCGCCTGCAAGCGTGAACGAAACGTCGTTCACCGGGCGCACCCAGCCCTTCTCGGTCGGCAACTCCACCGTCAGCCCGCGCACTTCGAGCAAATTCGGCATGCCTACATCTTACGACTGAAATGTCGTTGAGCTAATTGAGCTTGAGAGCAAGCGTTCCACGGGAAACAGCGCCACTCTTCAACGGTCGGCGATGGGGATGACGCAGCGCAGGGCGGTGTGAGTGTTCGAGAAGCTGCAGACTTTGTTGTCGACGAGGCCAGAGGATTTTGCGGCGTTGATGACATCAATTTCGCGAATGTGCTGCTTGCCCTTCGGGTAGACCACCCAGATTGCGCCATTCTTCACGATGGATTTTCGTAGGGACGCGAGGCGCTTCAGGGCGCCCTTTTCCTCGGCGGCTAAGAAAATCAGATCGATGTCGCCAGAGGGCTTGCGTTCGGCGAACGATGGCGCGAACGGCTCAATGTCGTTGATGAATGCGCCGTCCGTGACATCGAGAATTAGAATTCGCTGCTGCGGTTTCACGCCGAGTTTGTCGAGAAGCGAGCGGTGAGAATAGTCGCGCTCGGCTGGGCGAGGCTTCTTGGGCGGCTTGGGCATGGGAGAATGACTCCGAAAATATCATAGGATGAAGCGCTCGGGATGAAGTGCTCGCAAATTTCGCGGCTACGAGGAATAACTGTGCACAACTTCTTGAGTGGTTCGAATGGAGAAATGCGAAGATGCCCGGCTGAAGCCGGGCGCTACAAGTGCCGGAGCAGCAGTCTTGCCGATTATCACGCCACGTGCCAGCGGTCGCTGATATTCGAGGAGAAGCGTGCTGCTTTACGTTGTTGCGGCGTTCGACGATAATCCGCGACAGTTCATTCAAGGGGAGGTGCGCGATGCTGCCCGGCTTGAGGGCAATTCTTAATGTTCATCCGCTGTTCGTCCACTTTCCGATCGCGCTGTGGCTTGCGGCGCTGCTCTTCGAAGCGCTGGCGATCCTGCGCGGGAGCGACGAATGGCACCGCACGGCCGCGCGGCTTCTCTATCTCGGCACCTTTGCGGCCATCGTGACGATTTTCACCGGGCTCAACGCGGAGAAGTCCATCCCGCCAGGGCCGGCGATGGAGATCGTGGGAATTCACGAGACGCTGATGATGATTACGACAAGCGTCGGGATCGGCTTGAGCCTTTTCGCGTTCGTGACGCGCAAAAATTTCACAGCGAATCTGCGCAAGATTCTGCTCGCGGGACTTTGCGTGCTGGCAATCCTGTTGACGCTGGGAGCGGATCGTGGGGCGCAGCTTGTGTATCAATACGGCTCGGCGGTGGATTGGACCACGGCGCAACCGCAGAAATAGAAGCCAAGCGAACAAGGACTGGGGCGATGAAAAAATATTTGATCGTGGTCGAAGCGATGGCGTCGGGATATTCGGCTTATTCACCCGATTTCGACGGCTGCGTCGCGAGCGGCAGTACGCGCGAAGAAGTCGAGTCGAACATGCGGGAGGCGGTCGCGTTTCATCTTGAAGGCCTCCGTCGCGAAGGGTGCGAAGTTCCTGAGCCCCATACATATTCCACGTTTATCGAACTGCAATCTGGGAGGAAGGCGTGATGGCGAAGGCAAAGGAGCCGCGGCGATTCAGCGACGAGGCCGTCAAGGCCAAGACGGGCAAGGTGTGGGCAGAGTGGTTCAAGATTCTTGATGCGGCGGGCGCGAAAAAGATGAACCACCCGGAAATGGCGCGGTACCTCTACCACGAGCAGAAAGTTCCGGGCTGGTGGTGCCAGATGGTGGCGGTGGAATACGAGCAGAAGCACGGGTTACGTGAAATCCATCAGACGTGCGCCGGAGATTTCGCGGCGGGTGTGAGCCGAACTCTACCCATTCCGCTCGCGAAGATTTACAAGGCCTGGGCCGACGAAAAAGCGCGGAAGGCGTGGCTCAAGGTCGACAAGATGGAAATCACCACGGCTACGGCGAACAAATCCATCCGCGCCAAATGGGACGAAACGGATCGAATCAGTGTTTATTTTTATCCGAAGGGCGCGGAGAAAACGCAGGTTGTCGTCGATCACATGAAGCTCGAAAGCGCGGCGGCATCGAAACGCATGAAGGATTTCTGGACCGCGGCAGTGGCCCGATTGGAATCAACGCTCGGATCAAAATAAAACAGAGGTAAGTGTTTTACGTAGGCGACCCGCGATTCGTCGTGCTCGTAATTATAAAAGAGGCTTGGAATTGGTATTCGACTTCGCCGCTAGTGGGCCATATTCGAGCGGCAGGTTGTACAGGAAGACCATACGAAGATCAATGTAACGTCCCTTAAAGGCCGGTGGAAGCGGATCGAAAGGACTTGAGTCGCGGATTCCCTTAATCGCGGCCTTGTCGAGCACATCGCTTCCTGAACTCACTTCGATTGAGAACCTTTTAGCTTTCCCGTTTCTTAGAATCCGGAATTGAACGACCGTCTTGCCTTTTTGGCCGGCGCGCGCGGCGTCAGGCATGGCTGCATTCCAATCCTGCTTCACTGCTTTCAACATCTTGATAATGTACTGATTAAAGTCCACGCCGCCAGTGGGTGTGAGGATCGTGACGGGTTTTTGCAATATCCTCGGTTCCTGAGCCGTGACGTTCGGGGTTGTCTTAGTCAGAACGCTCAACAGCACGATGATCGCAAGCATTCTGAAGATAAGTTTCATCGCCTTCGTCCGGTTCAAGGCTGACAGATTTAGCTCTTATTCGGAAGTATTGCACTAAAAAGATGGGCGCACCCTCGATTTTGGGCTGGTTTACATAAATTACAAACTTCCAAAATAAAAAAGGGCCGGCGATCGCCGGCCCTGGTGAAAATCCGATTAATTTGAATGCAGTCAGTAATCGTTGGCGGAGCCTTCGAGGAAGGCGCGGAGCTTGCGCGAGCGCGAGGGGTGGCGCAGCTTGCGGAGCGCTTTCGCTTCGATCTGGCGGATGCGTTCGCGCGTGACGGCGAATGACTGGCCGACTTCTTCGAGGGTGTGTTCGCTGCCATCGTCGAGGCCGAAACGCATCTTGATGACTTTTTCTTCGCGAGGCGTGAGCGTCTTCAGCACCGAGGACGTTTGTTCCTTAAGGCTGAGATTGATGACGGCGTCGGAAGGCGAAACGACGGCCTTGTCCTCGATGAAATCGCCAAGATGCGAATCTTCCTCTTCGCCGATGGGCGTTTCGAGAGAGATGGGCTCCTGCGCGATTTTCAGAATCTTGCGGACTTTCGCGACAGGAATGTCCATCCGCTTGGCGATTTCTTCGGAAGTAGGCTCGCGGCCGAGTTCCTGAACGAGCTGGCGGCTGGTGCGGACGAGCTTGTTGATCGTCTCGATCATGTGCACCGGGATGCGAATGGTGCGAGCCTGATCGGCGATGGCGCGGGTGATGGCCTGCCGGATCCACCACGTAGCGTAGGTCGAGAATTTGTAGCCGCGGCGCCATTCGAACTTGTCCACGGCCTTCATCAAGCCGATGTTGCCTTCCTGAATCAGGTCGAGGAACTGCAAGCCGCGGTTCGTATATTTCTTCGCGATGGAAACGACGAGGCGAAGGTTGGCTTCGATGAGTTCCTTTTTCGCCTGCTCGGCTTCCACTTCGCCGCGGACGATGACTTGCAGCATCCGCTTCAGTTCGGTGGGATTCGCTTCGGCGATGACTTCGATTTCGCGGAGTTCCTGCCGGCGCGCCTTCAATTCCTTGCGGGCTTCGGCGAGAACGTCGGCCTTCGACGCCTCGACGCGCCGCTCGAGCTTTACAATCTCGCGCTCGAGCGCCTGAACGCGCTCGACCGACTGGCGCATCTTGTCGATCAGGCGCTTCTTCTCGAACGGATTGAAATCGATTTCGCGGACGCGCATGGACATATCCACACGCGTGCGGCCCAGCGCGAAGCGGGCGCGGAGGTAGGTGCGCTTGTTCGAGCGCGCCGTGTTATCGAGTTTCTCGGCTTGCTTCACCGAAAGCAGGTAAAGCTTGCCGATCTTGTCGATTTCCTTCAGCGTTTCGCGGGTCTTGGCTTCGATCTTCTCTTCGGTGAGCTCTTCGTCGTCGAACTGAACGATTTCCTTGATGGAGCGCGAGCCGCGGCGCAGATCTTCGCCGACGCCAAGCAATTCTTTCAGGATGATCGGAGAGCGCGAGATTGTCTTGAGGACGAGCAACTGCCCCCGCTCGATGCGCTTGGCAATGGCGACTTCGCCCTCGCGCGTGAGCAGCGGAACGGTGCCCATCTCGCGGAGATACATGCGGACGGGATCGTTCGTCTTCTCGAGCGAGCCCGGTGTGAGGTCCAGCTCCGAATCATCGGCTGGAGCCTCTTCCTTGACGACTTCGACCTCGCCAGCGTCTCCCGCGAGCGCAGCCTTCGCGCTCGAGAGATCTTCGTACACATCGATTCCATATCGCTCGAAGGTCGAAAGCAAATCGTCGATTTCTTCGGAGGAATGAATCTCAGCCGGCAGAAGATCGTTCACCTCATCATAAAGGAGGTAACCGCGCTCCTTGCCCATGTTGATGAGCTGCCGTACCTGATCGTATTTTTCTTCGATTGCGAGAGTCACAATTTAGCTCCCGGCAGAGTCAGCCGATGCGCGAGCGCCGCGCAAACTTGCGTCAATCACGTTAGAGGGCGGGGCGAGACACCCCGGCCAATTCCGTGTGTCAGAATTTTCTCGAATGGCGGATGTGATGCTGGTAAACCCGTTTGCGAACTTGATCCAAATCCCTCTGCCCACGCCAGACCCGTTCACGCCATGCCCTACGCCGATAGGATGCACGACGGATTCAGCCCGTTTCCTCCAAAACCCTCGGAGCATATATCGGCACAGGCGTTTACGTCAATTAGATGTTTGAAGCGGGCATTTTGATTCATTTCGGGTCTTCGGCGCAAGCCTTTTCCTGTCAGCGAGGCACGTCGGATGCCGGAAGCTACTGGTTTCGGGCTTCGGTGGATAAGTAGAGGCGCGCAAATGGGGGCCAAATGCCCCTGATAGGCAATAGTTGCTACAGATATCGTTCGCGGAGCAGCGAAATGTGGTGTGCCACATGGCCTGGGATGATATAGGCCAGCGCCCGAACGGTAAAAGGGTTGTCGCTGGCGATACCGCTTCGCGCCCAGGCGTCGGCTGGCATGTTCTTGAAAAGCGATATGGTGGAGAGGCGGACGCCGCGGAACTCTTCCACATGCTCAGCCCAGGAGACTCGATCCGCTTCGGCGCCACTGGCCGCGATGTTCTGGTCGTAGCCGGGCAAAGGTGAGTCGAAGCCTCGGGCAAACCAAAGGGCTCGGAACGCGAATGCTCTCTCGGTATCGGTGACGTGATTCAAGACTTGCCGGATGCTCCATTTTTCGGGCGCGTAACGGTAGAGCGATTTGGTAACCGAGATCCCGGAAAACAAGGCCATCGCCTCGTCCAGTTGGCTTTCGATCGTGCCGAGAGGATTTTCGCCGGTGACTTGATTAATGTAAGTGAAGTAGCTTGGCGCAGCTTCGATGGTTTGCGGGCGTCCGATCATGAATGCATTCTACTGCAATCCGGCCGCGCGACGAAAACCGTTCACGGAATTACAAGCGAGCGTCAGGCCGAGTGGCCTGAAAGCCGCTTTCGCAGATCCTGTTTGCGAGCGAGCAGGCGGTTGAGGTCGGCCGCGGCGGGATGCGATTCGAGTTCCTTCTGCACGGCCTGTAATTCGGTTTCGATGTGGCGACGACGAAGGACGCTGAGGCAGCTTTCGGCTTCGTCCCACGACGGTTCCGCGGCTGACTCGAATACCACTGTGAAGAAAAGCCGCCGATCCGGCTCCGCGAGCGACTCCGCCAAAGCCGCCGGGTCGGGCTGAGCGCCGGTTATCGCGGTGGCGAGCAACACTTCGAATATCCGCTCGGTGTCGAGTCCTTTGTGCAGGGATTCGTCCACGATTTGCTGCGCAAGCCTTTCGCGGAAATCATCGGCTTCGACGAGCATCTGCATCAGCCGCCTGTCTGCCTGCTTCATAGCGGAGGAGACAAGTTCGGCCTTCGGCTTCACTTCGCTGTGGCGCTCCGTTGCCGCACGGCTCAGAGCCGCACGTAGCACGGGCTCGTCAACCGGAAGAGCGCTCGCAATTCTCGACGCCCACTCGGAGCGAATCAGGCGATTCGGCACGCGCTGGACGTAGGGCATCAGGTAATTCAGCGCGGCGAGTTTGCCGGTTGCCGTTGAGCGATCCATGCGCCGTGCGCGGGAAATCAGAAAGTCGAGATAGGGCGGCGCGGCCTTGAGCTGCTTTTCGTACGCGGCTGCGCCATTCTCTTTCAAATATTTATCCGGATCGGCGCCGCCGGGCAACGTCAGAACCCTGATCTCGAATTCTTTTTCGAGAAGGACAGCGAATGAGCGTTCTGTCGCAGCCTGGCCGGCTACGTCGGGATCATAGTTTACGACGACGGTCTTCGTGAACCGGCTGAGTAGTTTTACTTGCGGCTCCGCGAGGCTTGTCCCGCAACTCGCGACGACGTTTGCGAATCCGCCGCGCGCTACGGCAATTGTGTCCATGTAGCCTTCGACCAGGATTGCGAAATTCTTTTGGCGTATCGCTTCTTTCGCGCGATCGAGATGATAGAGGACGTTGCTCTTCGAATAGACCGGCGTCTCGGGCGAGTTCATGTATTTCGGCATGTCATCGCCGAGAGCGCGCCCGCCGAACGCGATTACTTTGCCCGACTCATTCGCGATTGGGAACATGATGCGGCGCCGGAATTTGTCGTAGAAGCGGCCGCTTTGATCTTTCATTACGAGGCCCGAAGGCTCGAGAAGCTTGTCCGGATATTTTTGCTTGAGGAAACGGTGGAGAATGTCGCCGCCGGATGGCGCGTAGCCGAGGCCGAAACGAGCGATGGCTTCGCGGTCGAGGCCGCGATCTTCCAGATAACCGCGAGCGGCCTTTCCCTCAGGCGTGTCGTTCAATTGCCGCGCGAAGAAGGCCGCGGCTTCGCGATGCATTTCGACGAGCGCGGAGCGCTGCTGATTTTCTTTTCGTTCTTCGGGCGAGCGTTCGCGCGGCTTGGGAATCGCGATGCCGCATTTTTCGGCGACGATTCGAATCGCTTCGGGGAAAGCGACCTTCTCCATCTCCATCACGAACTTAAAAGCATCGCCGCCGACGCCGCAGCCGAAGCAGTGATAAATCTGCTTCACCGGATGGACAGCGAATGAGGGCGTTTTCTCCTGATGGAACGGGCAGAGCCCCGTGAAATTTTGGCCGCTCTTTTTCAGGCGAACGTATTCGCCCACCACGCGGACGATGTCCGCCTGTTGCTTGACACGATCCGCAAAAGATCCGGCTTCTGCCACGATAGTTAGTATCTCTGTGTCACAAGGTTTAGCACTGCGCGTTCAACCTTTCAACTCGACCACGGTGATGGCTGTGCCGCCGCGATCGGTGGCTTCCGCGTGGATTTGCTCGACGAGCGGGTGAGTGCGCAAAAATTCGGCGAGGCCGCGGCGGAGCGCGCCGGTTCCGTGGCCGTGAATGATGCGCACCTGCGGCAGATTCGCCACTGCGGCGGAATCGATGAATTTGTCGACGCGCTCGATGGCTTGCTCGACGGTGCTTCCGATGACGTTGATTTCTTCGGCTGAGGGCTCATCGGTTCGCTGCGCCTGGACGCGAATTCCGCGGTTCGGCACGCCGGGGCGAGTTACTTTTGCGGACGGCTCCTCGACGCCGACTATGTCGCTTAGTGGCACCTTCATTCGCATCGGGCCAGCTTCCACTTCCGCCGAGTTCCCATCTACTCTTCGCAATACGACCGCCTGCTTCATGCCGCGAATGTGAATCCGTGTGCCCTCGATCAATTTTTCGGGCGCGAACGGCTTCGCGGATTCCGTTGCGACGCCGAGATCCGCCTGCGAAGACGCGAGCGTCTCCAAGACGGCAGCATCCGCGTCGTTGCGCGCGCTGGCTTCAACTTTTCCGAACTTGCGGCCGGTAGATTTTTCGATCTCCGCGCGCAGTTTGCGATCTTGAATATCGCCAGCCAGCCGCGTGACCTCGGCTTCGAGCTGCTTCACGGTCTCCGCGAAATTCTTCTCGAGTTCCGCGATGCGCTTCTTTTGGCGGTCGACCCACTCGGTGCGCAACGCGCGCCGCTCGGATTCGAGCGCATCGAGTTCCGCGCGAGCTTCGCGCTTGATTTCTTCCACTTCGTCGCGGCTGCGATGCAAGTAAGCAATCAACCCACGCGCCTCGAGCGTCTCCGGCGAGAGCCCGGCCCGCGCGCGCTCGATGACGGCTTCCGGCAATCCAAGCCGCCTCGCGATCTCGAGTCCGCTCGAAACGCCCGGCACGCCAACGAGAAGGCGATAGGTCGGACGGAGTTGCTCTTCGTCGAATTCGACAGCTGCGTTGATCACGCCGGGAGTCGTCGAAGCGTACGACTTGAGGCGGTCGTGATGCGTCGTCGCCAGAGTCAGCGACTTGAGGCGGCGAAATTCTTCGAGCAGCGCCACGGCGAGCGCGGCTCCTTCTTCGGGCGCTGTTCCGGTCCCCATCTCGTCCACGAGGACGAGTGTTCGTTCCGTTGCGCGCGCGAGCATGTCTTTCAGGTTGAGTACGTGCGCGGAGAAAGTCGAAAGGTCGGCGGTGATGGATTGCTCGTCGCCGATGTCCGCAAGCACCGCGTCGAGAATCGGCAACTGCGCGCGTTGCGCGGCCACTGGAATTCCCGACTGCCCAGCGAGTGCGGCGAGGCCCAGCGTCTTCAGCGCGACCGTCTTGCCGCCGGTGTTCGGCCCGCTGATGACCATCACCGTGCCGGCTGGTCCTCCGAGATCGAGCGATACAGGCACGACTTTCCGGCCTTGCGGCCGCAGCGAATCTTCCAAAACCGGATTTCGCGCGTCCCTCAGATGAATCGAGATTTCAGAAATGAATTCCGGCATGCACGCATCGAATTCACGCGCAAACCGGCCGCGCGCAAACACCGAATCGAAATCCGCGATGCGCTCCGCGGCGAAAGCGAGCGGCCCGCGGGCGAGCCGCAATTGCTCGGTCAACTCGGTGAGGATGCGCGCGATTTCCGCGGCTTCATCTTCCGAAAGCTGCACGAGTCGATTATTGAGATCGATCGTTTCGAGCGGCTCGACGAAAACGGTTTGCCCCGTCGCGCTCGCACTGTGAACGACGCCTGGAACGGCGCGGCGATCGGACGCGCGAACGGGAATCACGAAGCGATCGTTGCGCAGCGTTACGTAGTCGTGGCCAGCCTCGCCGCCGCGGGCGCGCAGAATTGTTTCGAGCGATTTTTGGATTTTGTCGCGCGTCTGCGCGCTTGCGCCGCGGATTTTTTTGAGAGCCGGCGAAGCATTGTCGCTGATATCTCCATTCGGCAGAACGGCTTTGCGAATCGATGCCGCTAGGAAGCGAAGATCGGCCAGAGCTGACGCGCGCTCGGCGAGTTTCGGAAATTTATCCGCAGCGCCGTGAAACGTGAGGCGCAGATTTGTGGATGCGTCGAGAAGCGAGGCGGCATCGAGAAGTTCCGCAGCCGAGAGAACCGACGCCGGAACGCCGAGGCGCTCGAGCCATCCTTCCGGATCGGCAAGCGAGCCAAAGCCAAGCTCGGAGCCTGCGCGCAAATATTCCACGGCCTCGCGAATCAGATCAAACTGCGCGGCAAGCACAGCGGCGTCGTTGCCGGGCTCGAGCGCAAGAATCGCGCGATGGCCGGGCGCACACGTGGTCCTTCGCGCGACGATCTCGCGCAATCGCGGAAATTCGAGCAACTCTTCAGCAGTGCGGCTCACAGGCTCACCATGGAATAGGAAGCACGAAGTGTCAAGAATACGGCCGGCGACGACGAACCGCTGACGATTGCTGTTTATTGCTTGCGGTGCGACGGCGGCGGTTGAATTTCCTCCACCATCGCGATGCAAATCGCGTCGAAAAGCCGCGCCGTATCACGCGGCGGCTGCGGATTATTGTTCATGAAAATCGAGAACACAACATTTGCGCCATGCACCGTCGAAGCATAACCGGAAATTCCGCGAACGTGTTCGAGCGCGCCGGTTTTCGCGTGAATTCGGCCGGCCGCAGCGGTTCCCTTCATCCGGTCTTCAAGCGTTCCATCTTCGCCGGCGATGGGAAGCGTCGAGATATAGCCCTCGCCCCACGGCTGCTTCGCGGCGTACTGGAGAAGTTGCGCGGTGGCGCGCGGCGTGACGAGATCCTGCCGCGAGAGGCCTGAGCCGTCCGCGAGCACGGCGTCCTCATCCGCGATCCCGATGGAATTCAAAAAATTGTGCTCGATCACGACGCCTGCGTCCGTGGTGCCGACGCCCGCCTTTTCCCGCGCGATGGTGCGCAGCAAAAGTTCGGCGTGGAGATTCTGGCTGATTTTATTGAGCAGCCGGATCGATTCGAGCAGCGGCGGCGAAGTATGTTCGGCGAGAACCACCGGATCGGCGGCTGCGACGGCGGGCGCGGCGGGAGGAACGAGCGCAGTCGAGCCATCAGCTTCGCGTTCTGGAGGCGGACCATGTAGCACCCTTACGCCGCCGACAACGCGCACGCCGCGCGCTGCGAGCAGAAGCTTCAATAGTTGGCCGGTGTATTCGGCGGGCTCGTCAAGCGCGAGATCGAGCTTGGCGGGCGGCGCGTCGAGCGGAATCGAACCGCGCAAGAGAATCGGGTGCGGGCCGGGCTGGCGAACCACAGAAAATCTCTGCTTCGATGTGCTCGCTCCCGTGGTCACGTCGTGGCCGAACGGTTCGTATGCGGCCCACGGTTCGACCGCCAGAACCGCGGGATCGCCGAGATGCTCGCCGGGCTGAACCGCGACCGTGAGCGTGTTGTCGTCGAGATCGATGGCGCTGATCGGCGCGCCAAAGCTGAAATACAAATCTCCGGCAGTCCAGCCTTCGGGGTACGGATCGTAGGCGAAATAGCTGTCGTCGGCGACGATGTCGCCGTCAATTTGTTTCACGCCTTTCGCGGCCACGGCGTCTGCCAATTCCGCGATGGCTTTTTCGGGGATGCCGTCGCGCTCGGCCTTTTGCACGTAGGGAAATTTGCGATTCGAGAGATCCGGATCGCCGCGTCCGACGAAAACGATGTCGCCGTGAACGCGGCCGGTCGCGTCGGGCGGCGCGGCGCTCTCGATCGTGGTGCGAAAATGGTAGTCGGGCCCGAGCGTCGCGAGCGCAAATGCAGTTGTATAGAGCTTGGCGTTCGATGCGGGCGTGAAATAAAGATCGGCGTTGCGCTCATAGAGCGTTTCGCCCGTCGCTTGATCCACGACGATGATGCCCCACGCGGCCTTCGCGGCATGTTGTTCGCCGAGAACGGCGGCCACGCGCGCGGCGAATCGCGCCAAATCGGGCCGCGGTTTTGTCTTCGCAGGCGCCGATTTTTGCGGCTTGCTGGCGTTGCGCTGCTGCGCGCTCGCACCGATCGAGTACACGACAGTGCCGCACACGAACATCAGCATGAAAATCCAGCGCGCGCTCCGTCCACTGCGCCTCAGGCGCATTCACGACTCCTTTTGAAAATTTCGTTCGCATCAATTATAGTCCAAACTTCTCACACAGCTGGCGCATCCCACTAAATGGATTGCGGTACGCGGTTGATGACCGATATGATGTTGGGCGGCGGTACAGCCTATTTAGGAGGAAAGATGAAGAAGTTTTTGTCCTGCATGCTTACGTTGTCGATGATGGGGTTATCTTCCCTGGTTCTCCCACAACCGGTTCGAGCGGACGACAAGTCCAAGTGGAACGACCGCGTCGAGAATGCCGGAGTCGTAATGAAGGAAATCCTGAACGTCCCTGACGACATTCCACAAGACCTGATTGATAAGGCGGAATGTGTAATCGTTTATCCATCCGTGCTCAAAGCGGCGTTCGGCGTCGGCGCGAGTTACGGGCGCGGTGTCATGACGTGCCGCAAAGGCGAAAATTTCAAGGGGCCGTGGGGCGCTCCTTCGATGATGGCACTTGAAGGCGGCAGTATCGGCTTCCAACTCGGAGCGCAGGCAACTGACTTTGTTCTGCTGGTGATGAACGATCGCGGCGCCAGCTCGATTCTTTCGAGCAAAGTGAAACTCGGGGCGGATGCCTCAGCGGCAGCCGGACCCAAGGGCCGCGATGCCGAGGCAGCAACAGACGTGACCATGCGCGCCGAAGTCCTAACCTACTCACGCGCTCGCGGCTTGTTCGCGGGCATTTCTCTCGAAGGCTCGACAGTGCGGCCGGACAATGACGGAAACGAAGCTGTGTACGGAAAGAAGATCGAAGCGCGCGACATCGTGCTGAAGGACGCAGTTCCAGCACCCGCCTCGGCGTCGATACTGATCTCCGTGCTCACCAAGCGTTCCCCGCATAATATTTCACACTAAACGCGCAATCCCCTTCCAGTAGTTTTGATAGGCAGGCGTTCCGGGAATAAACCCGGACGCCTGCCGAATCCCTTTTTCATTTCAAACATCTCATAGAAAAGCGGGTGTCACTGCCGCGCGTCTGCCTACTGGCCCGGCAAAAACTTTGGCTTGACAATTTTTGAATTACTGACTTATAGTCATAGTTGACTGCAAGTCGGAATCCATGAAAACCAACACACGTTCCCACGCAACCCGCAACTCTCGAGCACCCCGTCCGCCGTCTCGCCGGGAACGCCATTCGGCTGCCGTGCGCCAGCGGCTATTCGACGCTGCGATGCGCTTGTTCGCGCGGCGCGGATTCACCGAAACGACCGTCGAAGACATCACCAACGCAGCGGACGTGGGCAAGGGAACGTTTTTCAATTATTTCCCGAGCAAGGAAGAATTGCTCACCGCATTCGCCGATTTTCGCATCGGCAAGATTCGCGCCGCGCTTGAGGAAGTGGAGCGCGGCGATGAACCCGTCGGGGTGATCTTGAGGCGTTTGTACATTCGCCTCGGCGAAGATCCCGGCAGGTCGCCCGAACTCGCGCGCGGCATGCTTCTGACGATGCTCTCGAAGGAGGCGGTGCGCTTGAAGTTCTGCACGCGCTTCGCGCAGGGTCACATCATCATGACCAAAATTTTCAAAATCGCACAGGAACGCGGTGAAGTGCGGCGCGACGCCGCCGCCGCCGATCTTGCAAGGTCCTACAAAGAGGCTTATCTCGGTTCGCTGATGGCCTGGTCAATATCACCGTCGTCGCGGCTTGCTCCCACGTTTCAACGTGCTTTCGACTACTTTTGGTCGGCGGCAGCGAATCGCGGCCACAGCGAACAGAAAGGCAGTGAGCGATGATTGCAAAACGCTTTGCGCTAACCGGCGCGCTGGCCCTGCTTTCGGCTTCATTTGCTTTCGGCCAGTCGGCGGCGCCGTCAAATCCATTGCAACCGCAGAGTCCTTACACCGGCAGCGTCTCGACGGGCAAGCCGACGTCTGACGTCGTCAAGCTCAGCTTTATTGATGCGCTCGAGCGCGGACTGAAACAGAACCTGGGCGCATTGCTTGCGACCAACGGAATCGAAGCGGCCCGGGGACAAAAATGGAAGCAGTTGAGCGACGCGCTGCCGAATTTGACGACGAACACGACCGAAACCGCGAGCCAGGTCAACTTGGCGCAGACCGGCTTCACGAAAATCAGCGTGCCGGGATTTTCCTTCGGGTCCGTCAATCCAATCGTCGGGCCGTTCGGTTACTTCGACACGCGCGCGTATCTCAGCGTCCCGCTCTTCAATATGAACGCATGGAATAATGCGCGCTCCGCCGAACAGAGCGTTCGCGCCTCGCAGCACTCCTATAAAGACGCGCGCGAACTTGTGATCCTCGTTGTGGGATACAACTATCTGCAAACGATTTCCGCGGCATCGCGCGTGGAAACGGCGGAAGCGCAAATGAAAACCGCCGAAGCGCTTTACACCCAGGCCGACGACCAATTGAAAGCGGGAACCTCTCCGGCCATTGACGCGCTTCGCGCGAAAGTGGAATTCCAGACGCGCCAGCAGCAATTGATTTCCGCGCGCAACGACTACGAAAAGCAGCGCATCGCGTTCGCCCGCACGATCGGTTTGCCGCCGGGGCAGACGTTTGAGCTAACCGAAAAAATTCCGTACGATCCGCAGCCGCCCGTCACGGTTGACGAAGCGCTCCAACGCGCGTACACCATGCGCTCCGATTATTTGAGCGCGGAAGCGCAGATGCACGCCGCCGAGCTCACGCGCCGCGCGGCGATTGCCGAGTATTACCCGACGGTTTCTTTCGACGGAAACTACGGCGTCGGCGGACCCGTGCTCGATCGCACGCACGGATCGTTCGAAGTCAGTGGCTCGCTGAAAGTTCCAATTTTCCAGGGCGGAAAAGTTCACGGCGACATTTTGCAAGCCGATTCGAATCTCGCCAACAGCCGCGCGCAACTCGACAATTTGAAGAATCAAATCGATCAAGACGTCCGCGATGCGCTCTTCGACGTTCAGTCCGCCACCGATCAAGTCACAGTGGCGCGCAGCAACGTCGATCTTGCCTCGCAGACGCTCGATCAAGCGCGCGACCGATTCTCCGCGGGCGTAACGGACAACATCGAAGTCGTTCAAGCGCAGGACGCGCTCGCCTCGGCGAACGAATCGCTGATTACGAGCCTCTTCAATTACAACATCGCGAGGATTTCGCTGGCCCGCGCGGAGGGAATCGCGGAGACCGGCGTCATGCAATATTTGAAAGGAAGAGCAGATGCCACAAAAGACGGAAACTGAATCCCCCCAGGGAATTCGAGACGCAGTCGCGAGCAGCCCGGCGGCAGATCATTCGGCGTCGGCGCCTCCCGGCGATGTGGCGGCCGCGCGGCGGCGCCGCTCGATTCCGGCGTGGGTGATCATCGCCGCTATTATTGTGATCGTTGGCGCCGCGATTTTCGTTTGGAATTATTACTCCACGTTCGAAACCACCGATGACGCGCAAGTGGACGGGCATATCAATCCGATCAGCGCGCGCGTCGGCGGCTACATTCAAAAGGTGAACGTCGACGACAACCAATACGTTGACGCAGGAACGGTCCTCGCGCAGATCGATCCGAAAGATTATCAAGTCGCAGTGGACAAAGCGGAGGCGGATCTCGCATCGGCGGAAGCCACTGCGATGGCTGCCGGGCGCAACGTGCCGATCACGACCGTAAACTCGGCGAGCCAACTCGAGTCCGCAAACGCGGATGTTACGAGCACGATAGCAGGAATCCGTGGCGCCCAGGGACAAGCCGATGCGGCGAAAGCGGCGCTCGTGCAAGCCGAAGCCAACGACGCCAAAGCGCAAGCCGATCTCGCGCGCTATAAGCAACTCGTCGCCAAGCAAGAGATTTCGCAGCAGCAATACGACCAGGCGGTCGCGGCGGCGGCAGCTTCCGCGGCGGGCGTGGTG
>JBAPOP010000016.1:0-56360 GCA_049279675.1 Candidatus Acidiferrales bacterium | reverse complement strand
CTTCAATCGCTCTCGCTCTTTGGCGCTCAACGCGATCCGCTCCTCTTCCATCGGGCCCCCCGGCCCCTAGAAAAGCGGACATTTCTACTTTGCACAAACCGGACATTCTCACTTTGCAGCTACACCGTAGTTTCCACAATTGACAGAGCTGCGCCGCGGTGAGAGTTTGCGCCGGACATTATCCCCGTGAGGCCGCACATCATGGCGAATCGCCGGTCTTTGTGCATTTGGTGTCTCGTCGCGACTTCGATCCTCTCCGCGGCGCATGTTGCGCGCGCCGATAGTCTTACGATCGCGAGCACGCCTCCCGGAGCAAAAGTCGAGATGAACGGCGTTGTGGTCGGCACGACGCCATATCAGATGAAGGTGCCCGGCAGCTATCTTCACAAGCCGCGTTCCGTCTTCAGCGAAAAACTCGAGCATCAGATGACCGCGAGAATTTACAAAGATGGATTCGCGGCGCAGGAAGTGGTTCTCACTGAAGGGCCGTACAAATGGATTTCCGCGACCGGCGTCGTGCACGGCTCGTATTACCTGCTTAAAAACAGCCACATCGAAATTTCGCTCGAATCGACGGCGGCGCTGCACGCGCCGGCCGCAGTTCCTGCTTCGGTGGCCGCTTCAACGAAACACAGCGAGCGGCGCGAAATGCCGACGGAGGAAATCGTGCGGCACGCGTCGCCGGCCGTGGTGCAGCTTTTCGGGACTGAGCTCCAAGGAACCGGATTTTTCATCACTGAGGAAGGGCTGATCGCGACAAACCGGCACGTCGCCGAAGGATCGGCGACGCTCTTCGTAGTGACGTCAACGGGCGCGCGGCTACTCGGCCGCGTGATCTATTCCGATCCTCACCTCGATCTCGCGCTCGTCAAAGTGGATGGCAGCGGCTTCCCGCATCTTTCGCTTGTTGACCTTGCGGCCGTGCATCCCGGTGCGACGGTGCTCGCGGTCGGATATCCAGGCGGCGGGATGCCGGGGACAGTGACAAAGGGCATCGTCAGCGCGGTGGGAAAGATCGAGCATCACGACGGGACGTGGATTCAGACAGACGTTGCACTGAATCCGGGAAATAGCGGCGGGCCGCTGCTCGACGCGGAGGGCGATGTCGTCGGGATTACGACGATGAAGCTGGTGGAAACGCCGCTGAGCGCACCGGCAGACGACGATTCAACTGGAATCGCGACTTTGAGGCGCGCAAGAACGCAGCCAAATTCGCCCGCGCAAGGCGGCGCGCCGGGGATCACGAAGCCGGAGCGCGTGGAGACGCCGCCTGGAATACAACTCGAAGGCATGAATTTTGCGTTGAGCGCGCAGGATTTGTTTGATGTGATGAAGCGTGCGTTTCCGAACGCCACGATCCGCGCGACTGATGCGCCCGCCGGAAATGGCAACGTGACGATCCAATCCGAGCCCGAAAACGCGGATATTTACGTGGACGGAAAATTTGTCGGGAACACGCCGTCCGTCCTGCCGCTCAGCGCGGGGATGCACCACATCGCGATTTCGGCGCACGGAAAGAAAACGTGGGAACGCGATCTCGAAGTCGTGAAAGATGGGCAGGTGCAATTGCATGCCGTGATGGATGCGCAGCCTTGAACCGGGGCAAGCGGGAATTAGCACTTACCAGAGCCGGGCGCGCAATGAAGTGCGGACCGACGCAGAATTCGATCGAGAATTCCGGGGATCTCAAAGACGGCGTTGTTGGGCATCGCTTCTGTGTTGTTTCTGAATCTCTCGAGATTTTCCGGCTGCAATAATTCGCGAACGGCGGCGTCAACCGCCTTGAAATTCTTCACTACGATCCCAATTTGATTCTCGCGTATCCATTCCGCGTTGTAGCGCTCCTGCGGGAGCGTCCAGGAATTGCATTCCGTAATGACGGGCAGCTTCATCGCCACAGCTTCGCTCAAGCTGCCGGGCCCCGGCTTGCCGATGAAGAAATCCGAGAGCCGCATGTAATAAGGAATACGAGTGGTAAAGCCTTCGACTAAAATGCGTGTACGGCCGTCGCGTGCACGGAGTTTCTGCACGAGCTTGTCGTTGCGGCCGCAGATCACGATGAGCTGAACTTCTAGCTGTGAATCATCGAGTCGCTTCACGATGTCCGTGATGACGTTTGACCCCTGTCCGCCAAATAGCACCAGTCCCACCGGCAGATCCGCCGACAGGCCAAGCGCTTGCCGGTCCGCAGCGGGGTCGACTTCAACGGGCTTGTAAAATCTCGGGTGCAAAATCATTCCGGAGACGCGGTGAATGCGATCGGGAGCGTTGCCGGGCGCGCGCGCTTGTTCGACGGCGCGTTCGGTGCCGCAGATGAAATCCTGATCCTGCCGTTCGATCCAGAAGCGCGGCGGATAATTTGCGAGGTCGGTCAGAATCGTTACGAATGGTTTTCCCGGACAAGCTAACTGCAGACTTTGCCCCAGCGCCAGATTGAAATGCGGCACGAATGAAACGACCATGTCAGGCGCGGTCGAGCGCCAATACTCCGCCAACATTTTCACCATCGGGCGGTGATAGATGGCGATCAGCGCTTGCAGGACGCGCAGCAATTGCGCGCTTCCGAGCGTCCACCCGGACGCGAGCATTTTGTTGTAGAAATCCTGAATGCGAATTCCGGTGAAGCGCCGGAGAATGTCGAGTTTGTCGAGCGATTCTTGCAGGTTCAGGAGGTGGACGTCCCACGGCAAATTGCGCGACGCGATGGCCATTTGAAGAGCCGTCGCCGCGCTTCGATGCCCGCCGCCCGCGTCAAAGAAAACGAATTCGATTCGCTTCATGAGCCGCGGAATTCTGGCACACGCAATTCCACGCACTATTAAAGTCCTGTTACAACTCAGGACATGGTGTCGAATCAGTTATAACTCGCGCTTTTACATGAAGTTCGCGCTCGCGTCACGCGCTTGTAACGCGCGTCTGTTACAAAAGTTTCATGCGATGCGACCTGCATGTTCACTCGTATTACTCAGGGCCGTGCCAGTCGCCGGCGTTTCTCGGGCCAATTTGCCGCGAATGCTATAGCGATCCGGAAGCTGTCTACGCCGTCCTGAAACAGCGCGGGATGGATTTCGTCACGCTGACCGATCACGACTCGATTGAAGGCTGCGAGCCGCTGCGCCGCTATCCGGATTTCTTCGTGAGCGTTGAGGCGACGTGCCGGATGCCAAGCGGCACGCAGGCGCACGTCGGTGTCTACGACATCACCGAGCGCCAGCACATCGAGATTCAGCGCCGCCGCGGCGATTTGATCGCGCTGCTGATGTATCTCACCGAGCACCGGCTATTTTTCTGCGTCAATCACGTCTTTT
Source organism: Candidatus Acidiferrales bacterium (assembly GCA_049279675.1). Taxonomy (GTDB): domain Bacteria; phylum Acidobacteriota; class Terriglobia; order Acidiferrales; family UBA7541; genus Palsa-147. Next base: position 53,052 of record JBAPOP010000016.1, on the reverse strand, counting down.
CCGCGCTCACCGGACGCCGCGAAGAAGAGGATTTCGAATGGTTCGAGGAATATTTTCCAGCGATGGAAACGCTCAACAGCCTCATGCCGCTTGGCAACAATCGGCATGCAGTGCGGCTCGCGCGGCGCATGCGAAAGATCGCGCTCGGCGGAAGCGACGCTCACACGCTTGCGTCCGCGGGCACGGCGTACACGGAAGTTTCCGGCGCGGCGACGAAAGAAGATTTTCTGGCCGGCGTGCGGCAAGGACTCGGAAAGCCGCGCGGAAAATCCGGCAGCTACGCGAAGCTCACGCGCGACGTCCTTCTGATCGCGCGCGAGATGATGCGCGAGCGCCGATGGACGACGATAATGGCGCCGCTCGCCTTGCTTGTCCCAGCAGTGATTGCCGTGAATTATTTTTCAGAACGCATTTTCGCGCGCCGTTGGGCTGAGCGCGCCATCCCGAAAGTTTCCGCCCGCAGCCGCTTTCCTCTTTTTGCCATGGAGGCGAGCGCAGTGGAGTAACGGAGATGACTGTCGCACGAGACGTCTGGGGATTCATCGAAACTCGCGATCACCGGCTGATGCGCCGCGTGCATCGCTGGCGAGCGCCGCGATGGTTTCGAATCTGGATGATCATGGCGACGCGCTGCGGAGATGGCTGGCTGTGGTACGCGCTGGGCGCGATTCTGCTTACGTACGGCGGGCCATCGCGATTTGCCGCGTTCGGGGCTGCGACGCTGGCCGTTGGAATCGGGATTTGCATTTTCAAGATTTTGAAAAGCGCGAGCCACCGGCCGCGGCCATGCCAGCTCGAACCGCATTGCTGGTCCGCGATTTTGCCGCCCGACCAATTCTCATTTCCGTCTGGTCATTCCATCACGGCGTTCGCGATCGCGATTTGTATCGGAATGTTTTATCCGCAACTCTTCGACATCCTGATGTTCGCGGCCGTATGCATCGCGGCCTCGCGGATCATTTTGGGGATGCACTTCTTGAGCGACGTGATCGCGGGATCGGCGATCGGAGCGTCGCTTGGATATGGATGCTTTAGGCTGTTCGCTTAATTCTTGCCAGGCAAGTGGCAGGCCGCCATCCCGTGCTTTTCGAAATACTGCTGATGATATTCCTCAGCGCGCCAGAATTGCGGCGCGGGCTTGATTTCGGTAACGATGGGGCGCTTGAATTTTCCTGAGGCCGCGAGGGCGTCGCGCGAAGCCTTCGCTTCAGCTTCCTGCTCGGGCGTGTGGAAGAAAATCGCGGAACGATACTGTGAGCCGATGTCCGGGCCCTGGCGATTCATCGTCGTCGGGTCGTGCAATTCCCAGAAAGCCTTCAAGAGATCGCCGTAGCTGATTTGCGCGGGATCGTAATCCACTTCAACGGCTTCGGCGTGGCCGGTCCGGTCCGTGCAAACTTCTTTGTACGTCGGATTCGTGGTCGTGCCGCCGATGTATCCGACCTGCGCGCCGGTAACACCCTTCAAATTCCGGAATTCCGCTTCGACTCCCCAAAAGCATCCCGCTGCAAACGTGGCCTTTGCCATTTCACGCCCCCAGTCGACTTCATATATACGCGAACGATTATCTTGCCACAATCGCCAGCAAATCGTCGAGTCGTGCTAGAGGCAAAATACGTCATTGCCGTGGTATTGTTTGTTTCGTTAAGCTGCGACAATTCCGGAGGCGCGGGTGACTCTAGGGAATTCAGATCCCAGGGCGTATCTTGCCGTCGGGTTCGTCGCTGGCATCGTGACTTTCTTCAGAGGCTTTAGCGTCTACCGCGAATATAAACTCATTGAAGACACTCCGCATGTCCCGATCGCCAGCGCCGCCATGGGACTCGTCCGAGTTCAAGGAACAGCACAAACGAGTGAGACCATTCTCAGCCCGGTCAGCCGCACGCCGTGCTGTTTTTATCTCGTCGACATCCAGCAATGGACACAAGACTCAGACGTGGCAGTACAGGGCTCACGTCCTGCCGTGGTGAACAATGAGGGAGGCCACTTCGAGCCATGGCGAACGGATTCGTCTGGGCCGCGCTTCCATATCGCCGACGAATCCGGAAAAATTCTCGTGGACCTGCACGGTGCGAAATTTGAATTGGAGCAAACCGGAGAAAGAATACTCGATGGTACGTCTAACTCCATACCGGCGACGATGATTGACCTTGAATCAGCTGTTTCCGGTGAACCTCCAAAAGCATACGTACCGCCTTCCGAGCGCGAGTTGCAGGAGTACGTGAGCATGACGGGCCTTACGAGTGATGCGGGGCGGATGAACTCGCGTCCGGAAGACGCGACACCGCAGCTCGGTTCTCGCAAAGAGCAGACTCGTCTGGCTCTTCTCGACTTGCTGCGCGAATCCGGCGAGGCAGAGGTGACGAGCCCCGAAGGACGCCTCGATAGAATGCGTGAATTAATCGAGGCGCGAGCTGCGAGCGCCGGTCCGCTAGCAGAGAAGATTCTTGAGGCATTCAAAGAGCACAACGCCGAACTGTTGGCAGCGGCTGCGCGCGAAGACACGCTCCAAGCTGGCGAAGAAGAGTACAAGCTGATCGAATATTGCGTGATTCCCAACTCAACGTACGACATCGTTGGCACGTGCATGGATAATCCGGATACGGCCGATCCAAGCGACCACAGCATGATCGCGAAAGGGCGCGACGACAAAACGTTTCAAATCTCCTGCAAGACAGCAGGCGAGGTGGAAGTCGAACTTCGGAATCGCGCCACGTATATGATTTTCGGCGGTGCCGCGCTTTCGGTCGTCTGCTTGTATTTCATTCTCAGCTTGAGCCACCTGCTCTGACAGCGGAGACCCCCAAATGGGCCAAGACATCATGCACTACGCGATCTGGGGGTTCCTCGGCGGCGGCCTCGTGCTTTATGGCCTCATTCTTTTCAATGAACTCATCCGCCTCCGAAACGAAAACGACCGCGCCTGGTCGGATATCGACGTCTTATTGAAACAGAGGAACGATGAAATCCCGAATCTTGTGGCCGCGTGCCAGGGCTACATGCGGCACGAGCAATCGGTGTTCACGACGGTAGCGCAGGCGCGCAGCGCGTACATGAACGCCGCGACAGTCGGACAGAAAGCGCAGGCGGACGCCATGACGTCCGGGGCGTTGAAGACGCTTTTCGGCGTGGCCGAGAGCTACCCCGAACTCAAAGCGATCGCCGTGTTCGTCCAATTGCAGAAGATGATCGCCGATCTCGAAGAGCGAATCGCGGACCGCCGCGAATATTTCAATGCGGCGGTGACCACGTACAACACGCGCATCCGGCAGTTGCCGGAAGTTTTCGTCGCGATGCCGCTGGGGATGAAGCCGCGCGAGCTTTTTCAAGCGACCGGCGCCGAGCGGCAAGTCACGCAGGTGCAATTCAGCTGACGAAAAGCACCTCCCCTCCCTTCATTTTTAGGCCTCCTAGCCGCATTCAATTGCGGTTGCCCAGCACCGCCCCGAACAGCTAAAATCATGTTGAGTTTACCTACCCGTCCGATCAATGCCATTCATCCCTGAATGGAGGATTATTTCTTAGCGAAGCACCGGGGTCGGAGAGTCGGCCGGAGTTGTTGAGGGTGAAACATTGCTCCGGCGATTGCGTAGTTAAAGAGTAGAGGAACTAGCGGGCAGTAGTTTGTACGGGAGCGCCGAGAATCACCATGAGTTCAAGTTCATCCAGGCACGATTTATCGTCGCTGAAAATTGACGATCACGCGCGCCGGCGCGGCGGTTTGGGTAAGGTCTTGGCCTTTGTTTCCGCGGGCGGCGGCTTGGTGCTAATCGTCGCAGGACTGGTGTTCGCGCTGCGAACGCACAAACCCGTAGTCGAAGTGATGGCAGCGCGCAAAGCTCAGGCGGGCGAGGCCGCAACGCTATTGAACGCGAGCGGATACGTTACGCCGCGCCGCCGGGCAACCATCGCGGCAAAAATCACTGCACGCGTGACGGCCGTGTACGCCGAAGAAGGCCTCCACGTTCGCGAGGGCGATATCCTGGCGCGGCTCGACGATTCGGACGCCAAAGTGCGGCTCGCTTCCGCGCAAGCCAATCGCGATGCCGCGCAGGCCGCCATCCAGGACCTGCAAGTGCAGTTGGCTCTAGCCGAGCGCGAATTGCACCGCGCCGACGAATTGCAGAAAGAAGGGATCGACAGCGTCGAGACGCTCGACACATCGCGCGCCGCGGCGGACAGCTTGCGCGCAAAAATTTCGCTGGCGAAGGAACAGGTGAATGCGTCGCAGTCGATGATCGCCGTCGCGCAGCAGGACGTGGACAATTGCACGGTGCGCGCGCCGTTCGCGGGCGAGGTGGTTTCGAAGGACGCGCAAGTAGGCGAAATGGTGTCGCCGGTGTCGGCCGGCGGCGGATTCACGCGCACAGGAATCGCCACCATCGTCGATATGAATTCCAACGAAATTGAAGTCGACGTGAACGAATCATTCATCGCGCGCGTGAAAGATGGCCAACCTGTGGTCGCGACCCTCGATGCCTATCCGGACTGGAAGATTCCAGCGAAAGTCCGCACGGTGATTCCAACAGCGGACCGCCAGAAAGCGACGGTGAAGGTCCGCATTTCGTTCGATCATCTCGATCCGAGAATTTTGCCGGACATGGGAGTGAAGGTCGCGTTTCTCGACACGTCTGAACAATCCAGCGGAAAATCCAAATCCGCGAACGCTGCGCCGCAGACGCTGATCCCGCAGGATGCCGTGATTCAGACCGACGGCAAGCCTGTGGTCTTCGTCCTTCACGATACGAAAGTGGAGCGGCGCGCCGTCAGCCTCGGCGGAAATCATGGAAGCGACGTGGAAGTGTTCGCCGGAATCACGAGCGGCGAATCGGTGGTGGTGAAGCCACCCGAAGGATTGCACGACGGCGAGGAAGTCGAAATCAAGCGCTAGAGGAGAGCCCGATGGTTCGAGTGGATGGAAGAGGCGACGGCAAAAGCCTGGTGTGCGTTCGCGGCCTCGAGAAGAATTATCGCCGCGGCAGCGAAGTGATTCACGTTCTTCAGAATTTGAATCTTGACGTGGACAAAGGCGAATTCGTCGCATTCATGGGCCCAAGCGGCTCCGGCAAGAGCACGCTTTTGAATCTTCTCGGCGGAATTGACTTGCCGTCAAAGGGCAGCATCACGGTTGACGGCGACGAAATCTCGCACATGTCGGGCGGCAAGCTGACGACCTGGCGAGCGAGGCACGTCGGATTCATTTTTCAGATGTACAACCTGCTGCCGGTGTTGACCGCGTTTCAAAATGTCGAATTGCCTCTGCTGCTCACGAAGCTTTCGGGCTCCGAGCGGCGGAAGCACGTCGAGACGGCGCTTTCGGTGGTCGGCTTGGCCGATCGCATGAACCATTATCCCCGGCAGCTTTCCGGAGGACAGGAGCAGCGAGTTGCGATCGCGCGCGCGATTGTCGCGGATCCGACTTTTCTGCTGTGTGACGAGCCGACCGGCGACCTCGACCGCAAGAGCGCGGATGAAATCATGGCTTTGATCGAGCGATTGGTGCGCGAGTTCGGCAAGACCGTGCTGCTGGTAACGCACGACCCGATGGTGGCCGAACGCGCGAACGTAACGCTGCATCTGGATAAAGGCGTGCTCGTCGAAGGCGCCGCCGCGGAGGCTCGCGTATGAAATACCTTCATCTGCTGACCGCCAATCTCAAGCGCAAGAAAATTCGAACGCTGCTGACGATCGGTTCGTTCGTTGTGGCGCTATTTCTATTTGGTCTCCTCGTTATCGTGCGTGGTGCGTTCGGCCAGGGCGTCGACATCGCCGGCGTGGATCGCCTCTTCATCATCAATAAGGTCTCCATCATCCAATCGTTGCCGCTTTCGTATCGCGACCGGCTGCTCGCGACACCGGGCGTGAAAGAAGTTACGTTCTCGAATTGGTTCGGCGGCGTTTATCAGGACCCCAAAAACTTCATCCCCGAATTTGCGATTGATGAAGACACCTATCGCCAGATGTATCCCGAGTTCGAGATTGACAATGACCAGTGGGCGGCGTTCATGGGGGATCGCGAAGGCGCATTCGTAGGCGAGAAAACCGCGAAGCGTTTTGGCTGGAAAATCGGAGATCGCATTCCGATTATGGGTACGATCTATCCAGGCAATTGGGAATTCAACATACGAGGAATCTACAAAGCCAAACGGCCGCAGGACGATACGACGCAGTTCTGGTTCCATTGGAAAAGGCTCGACGAAGCTTCGCCGCAGAAGGGCGCCGTCGGCTGGTACATCGTACGGGTAAAGAATCCTGATGACGCAGCGAAAGTTGCGAAATCCATTGATGACCAATTCGCGAATTCGCCGTACGAGACAAAGACCGACACCGAAAAAGCCTTCGCCGCATCGTGGGTGAAGCAGATGGGAAATATCGAGTTCCTGATTCTGTCCATCGGTGCCGTTGTGTTCTTCACGCTTTTGCTCGTCACCGGGAACACGATGGCAATCGCGGTGCGCGAGCGGACGGCCGAGCTTGCCGTGCTGAAAGCCGTAGGATTCTCCGATCGGTTCGTCATGACGTTCGTGCTCGCGGAGTCGCTGTTCCTTGCATTCATCGGCGGGGGCCTGGGTCTCTTGCTCGCCAAGGGATGGTCGCTTATGGGCGATCCGACTGGAGGTCTGCTGCCGTTCTTCTATTTCCCGGTGAAGTTCATGATCGCCGGCATCCTTCTCGCGTTGGCGGTGGGAACGGTTGCGGGGATTCTGCCGGCGATTTCGGCGATGCGATTGCGCGTGGTCGATGCGCTTCGGAGGGTGTGAGCTATGGCGATCCCGCTCGTCTATAACATTCGCAGCGTCCGCGCGCGATGGACTTCGGCCGTGGTCGCGATTCTCGGTGTCGCGGGGACCGTCGGCGTTTTCATTGCCATGCTGGCGCTCGCGCGAGGATTCAAGGCTACGCTCGTATCTTCAGGCTCGCCCGATAACGCGATCGTCAGTCGCGCGGGTTCCTCTTCGGAGATGGATAGCGCCATCCAACTCACTGCGGAACGCGTGATTGAAGACACTACTGGCGTCGCTAGGGGGAAAGACGGACCTCTGGTTTCGCCCGAGGTTGTCGTGGTCGTGGCGTTCCCGCTGAGATCCACCGGCACGGACGCGAACGTGGAAGTGCGCGGCGTTTCGCCCAAAGTTCTGGACGTCCGGCCGTCGGTAAAAATGATGGCGGGGCGATTTTTTCAGCCGGGGCTGAACGAGTTAGTCGTTGGGCGCAATGTGTCGCACGAGTACGTCGGCCTGGATCTCGGCGACACACTTCGTTTCGGCGGCGCGACGTGGACTGTCGTCGGCGTTTTCGACGCAGGCGGCAGCGCCTTCGATTCGGAAGTGTGGTGCGATTCGCGCGTGCTGAATCAAGTGTTCAAGCGCCCCGAAGACATCTTCCAGTCGGTTACAGTTCATCTGACTTCGCCGGATGCGCTGAACTCATTCAAAGACACGCTCACGTCCGACCCGCGATTAAACGTGAAGGTGGAACGTGAAATCGATTATTACGATAAGCAGTCGCGCGCGCTGACGACGCTGATCGAAATCCTCGGCGGCATCGTGGCGTTGGTGATGGGGATCGGCGCGGTGTTTGGAGGCTTGAACACGATGTATTCGGCGATCACGGAAAGATCGCGAGAAATCGCGACGATGCGCGCGCTGGGATTTGGCGCCTGGAGCGTAGTGACGTCGTTCGTCTTCGAAGCTCTGTTCATCGCTCTGATTGGCGGGCTGCTTGGTTGTCTCGCCGTCCTGCCTTTGAACGGCTTCACAACTGGCGCGATGAATTTCCAGACGTTTTCGCACGTCGCATTCGCGTTTCGAGTGACGCCGATTCTGCTTGCCATCGGAATCGTGTTCGCGCTGTTCATGGGATTCGTGGGAGGCGTGCCGCCCGCGATTCGCGCCGCGATTCGGCCGATAGCAGCGTCTTTGCGCGAGTTGTAGCGCTCGAATCGCCGGCCCGGAAACATCTTGGCGCATGTCCGCGTGTGTACTATCCTGCCTCGTCCGGCAAAAGCGGAGGGCCACTCGCGGATTAATCAACGCATGCGAATCGTCTCAGTCGCCTTCATGCTTTGCATCGCCTTCGGGTACGCAACAGCGCAGGAATCTCACGACTCGCCCGACCTCGTTCCCTTGCCCGCGAGCATTCAGACGCAGTCGGGCCGGCTTCTCATCGACCAAACTTTCTCCGTCGCGATTACCGGCCACAATGAGCCTCGGCTCGCCCGCGCGGTTCAGAGATTTCTGCATACCATTTCGCGCGAAACGGGACTGCCGCTGTCGACACGCCCCGGCGAACCCGATAAAGCGACACTTGTCATCCACGCCGATCAGGCGAGCAAGCCGGTTCAAGACGCCAGCGAAGATGAAAGTTATACGCTTGAAATCACGAACACCGGCGCGAAATTAAATGCTCCAAATCCGCTTGGAATTCTTCACGGCTTAGAAACGTTTTCCCAGCTCGTCGCGATTTCGCCCGATGGCTTCGCGGTTCCGGCGGCGCGGATCGACGACAAGCCGCGATTCGTCTGGCGCGGCGTCATGATCGACGTGTCGCGCCATTTCATCCCGCTCGATGTAATCAAGAGAAACGTCGACGCGTTGGCCGCGGTAAAGATGAACGTCTTCCACTGGCATCTCTCCGAGAACCAGGGATTCCGGATCGAGAGCAAGGTGTACCCGAAGCTCCAGGAGCTCGGCTCCGATGGCCTCTATTACACGCAGGACGAGGCGCGCGAGCTGATCGAATATGCGCGCGACCGCGGCGTACGCGTCGTGCCCGAATTCGATATGCCGGGGCACAGCACCGCGTGGTTTGTCGGCTATCCGGAACTTGCAAGCGCTCCGGGGCCGTATCAGATCGAACGCACGTGGGGCATCTTCGATCCGGCGATGGACCCGACGAAAGAATCCACTTACAAATTCCTCGATAAGTTTATCGGCGAGATGAGCCGCCTCTTCCCCGATCCTTACTTTCACATTGGCGGAGATGAAGTGAACGGCAAGCAGTGGGATGCGAATCCGCAGATTCAGGCATTCATGCACGCACACGGCCTGCAGGACAATCACGCGCTTCAGGCCTACTTCAATACGCGCGTCCAGAAAATCGTCAGCAAGCACGGGAAAATTATGGTCGGCTGGGACGAAGTTCTCGCTCCCGACTTGCCGAAGGACATCGTCATTCAGTCGTGGCGCGGGCAGAAATCTCTGGCCGACGCGGCGCGGCTCGGCTTCCGCAGCATCCTTTCTTTCGGCTACTACCTCGATTACATGTGGCCCGCCGCTCAGCATTATGCGGACGATCCTCTGAGCGGCGATGCGTCGGGCCTTACGCCGGAGCAGCAGCGCCTCGTTCTTGGCGGCGAAGCGTGCATGTGGTCGGAATATGTGACTGGAGAAAATATCGATTCCCGCATCTGGCCGCGGACTGCCGCGATCGCGGAGCGGCTATGGTCGCCGCAAAACGTGACGGATGTGGATTCGATGTACCGGCGAATTGAAGATGAAAGTTGGCGGCTCGAGCGCCGCGGCTTGACGCAACGCACTGGATTGAACGCGATGCTGCGCCGGATGGCGGGCGCTGCGGACGTGTCCTCGCTTGCAGTGCTCGCCGATGTCGTCGAGCCTGTGAAGGGTTATGGCCGCGAACAAGCGGCGCAGGAAGCTGGACTCGCGCTCAAGAGCGATACGCCGCTGAACCGGCTCGTGGACGCTGTCGCGCCGGAAAGCGAAGTCGCTCGCAAATTCTCGAACGCCGTGGACATTTTGATCGCGAGCCGTTTTCACGATCGCGCCACTGAAGTTCAAGTCCGCGCGCAACTAGCTATCTGGCGCGATAACGATGCTAGGCTTCAGCCGACGCTTCAACGCTCGTTCCTGCTGCAGCAAGTCGAGCCGCTCTCGCAAGAACTCTCCGCGCTTGGAGCAGCTGGTTTGCAATCCCTCGATTTCATCGACAAAAGCCAGGCCGCGCCCGCCGACTGGAAATCGCAGCAGCTCGCGTCGATCGAACAAGCAAAAAAGCCGCAAGCTGATCTCTTGTTGATGATCGCGCCCGCGATTCAAAAGCTCGTTGAAGCTAGCGGCAATAGTAATCCGGGTTAAGACGGTAGAGTTAGTTAAGCCGAAGGTAAGCCATCGCAAGAAATCGCGCGAATCGCGCGCTACCAGCCTGGGCCCGGCGAGACAACTTCGCGCACCGACACACTCGCGTCCTCTTCTCTATCTTCCTCGGGGCCCGCGGCCACAGGCACTTCGGCGAATTCCATCGGAAGCATTCCGATCGCGTGGTTGCGGCCGCGATCTTTCGCGCGATAGAGGCCGCGGTCGGCCATCTTCAGCACCTCGTCCACGGTGAGCGGCGCGAGCGCCGGATCCCACGGGAAGGGCGCCCAGCCGACTGAACACGTGCGATTCACTTTTTTCCCGCCGGCAATCGTGAAGGGCTCCTCGGCAATCGCGCTCAGTATTTTTTCAGCGACGATCGTCGCGTCTTTGCGTTCCGCCGCGCGGCAAACGATTAGGAACTCTTCCCCGCCCCAGCGAATCAGAAAATCGGACTTGCGGACGATCAGCGACAGCCTGCGCGAGCACTCGACGAGAACTTCATCGCCCGCGTCGTGCCCGTAAGCATCGTTGATAAGTTTGAAGTGGTCGAGGTCTATCAGATAGAAGACGATGTCGCGGTGATCGCGGCTGTAAAGTGACTTGTCGGCGAAATAAGCGCGCGTGGCCTGATTGGCGTCAGCGGCGATCGTCGTGTAGAAGAATCGGCGATTCCGAACGCCCGTCAGCGGATCGGTGAGCGAAGCCTCTTGCAGCTCGCGATTGACTCGCGCGAGTTCGCTGCTGCGTTCCTCGACGGCAGTTTCGAGGCGGCGGCGATCCGATTCGAGGCGTCGCGTGCGGAAGTGGATCAGCGCCAGTATCAGCAGCGCGACAAGAATGATTCCGCCGGTGCGCGCCCATGGCGTGCGCCACCACGGCGCGAGCACAGTGAAGGAATACTGCGCCGGCTTTGCGCTCCAGCCAACGTCCTGCGAACCGCACGCAACTTCGAACGTATAACCCCCGGGCTGCAACGCCGAATAACGCACTTCTCGCAGAGACGTTTCCGAAAACTCGCGTTCGAGGCCTTTCAAACGGTAGCGGCAAGTGACTTGATCGGGATCACGGAAAGTCATCGCGGAAAACTGCACCGAGAACCACGCCTGGTCGTACGGCACTCGCGGATTGATCTTGGTGAAGCTGTCCTCACCGGCAAACTCCGCGGCGGTCAACACAACCGTCGGCGGCAATCGCGGCAATTCTTCCTGGCGGGGATCGTAACGCGCAAGGCCGTGGCTGGTTCCAATCAGTAGAGTCCCGTCGGTTTCCTGCCAGAACGCGCCGCAATTCGTGTCGTCCCAGAGTAGACCGTCACTGCGCGTGAAATTGCGAAGCTGAAGATCGGGCGAGAGCCGGCCCAAGCTATTGTTCATCTCGAGCCATGTGTTGCCGCTGCGGTCAACTCCGAGAAGGCACGCAGCCTTCGAAATGTGCTGCGTTTGCAATTTGCCCTGGGAGTTGATCCTCACGTGCGTCGCGGCGTTCTGATCGGAATAACCGGCCCACGCATCGCTGTCGCTCACCGCAGCAAGATAATAAACACTCGTATCGAGGAGACCATCCGCGGCGCCATATCGCTGCCATCGTGTGCCATCGAATCGCGAGAGGCCATTTGGCCCGCCGCCCCAGAGCACGCCGTGACGAGAAAGCGAAATGAACGTCGTCGTACCTTGAAATTCTTCCGGCACCGCCATTTCGTCGAATCGAAAGCCCGCGTTCTGACGGTGCGCGATGTGAATGGATTTCTCGCCATTCCACCAGACAGCGCCGTCGGGCGCTGCGCCTATGCTGGAGATGGAGGCGACATCTTTCCCGATCGCCACGGAAACCGGCTCGGGGTTGTCGGCGGTCGCGTCGAACCACACAAGCGACGCGCCGGGGCACAGCACCCAAAGCTGGCCATCTTTCGCAAGCGCGAGCATGCGAACGCCGCCAACAGGACCATTCGCCTGATTCCAAACTCTCCAACGATGGCCCGCGTCGTCCCACATCGAGAGCCCTGAATTCGTGCCAACCCAAAGCCGCCCGCGGAGATCGCGCACAACGTCGAGTACAAGCGAATCCGGCAAACCGCCATCGTCAATCCAGCCGGACCATTGGCTCGAGCCCGGCCAGCGATCGAGGCCTGCTCCCGCCAGCCCGACCCAAATCGTGCCTTCGCGGTCTTCGAACGCGGAGAAAAGCGCGTTCGATGTGAGCCCGCTCGCCCGGCTGATTACTTGCCAGCGGTCTTCCAGCCAGCGATAGAGTCCGAGGGACGTCGGAAGCATGAGATCGCCGTGATGATCGACCACCGGGATGCCATCCGAATTCGCCGGCGGAACTCCCGCATCGTGAAACGCAAATTGTTTCGGACTCGTCGCGTCAAGGTTCAGGGTAGCGACATGATTCTGCGTGCGGATCCACATGCGGCCGTGGCCATCCGGAACCAGCGCGACCACGCGTTCCGCCGGCAGAGCCGGCGCCGGCAGAACTTCCAATTTCCAATTCTTCGGAGTGAATCTCGCGAGGTGTCCGCCGGCTGCAACCCATATGCTGTCGTCCGGCGTGCGCACGACCGCTTCAATCGCAGCACTCGGCAATCCATCCGCAGTTCCCAGCACGCGATACTCGAGAGTCCTCACATCGAGAATCAACAACCCTTTGTCGACGATGGCGTAGAGTTTGCCTGCGGCGTCCACGGTGAACGATTGCACATCGGATGTAAGCTTCCCGGCTTCGGCCGGAATCGTCACGGGAGCGAATCGCGGGCCTTCAAGCCGCGCCAAACCTTTGCGCGTGCGAACCCACACTTTTCCGTCGGGCGCGATCAAGAGCTGCTTCGTGTGCAACCCTGGCAGTCCTTCGGCGAGACCGTAAGTTGTGACATGAAGTCCGTCGTAGCGATAGACGCCGGTCTGGCTGCCAATCCAGAGAAATCCTTGCTTGTCCTGGTCCATCGAGATGACGGTGATGGCGGAAAGTCCGAAGCGCTCGCCGAAATGTTCGATGGCGTAGTGAGGTTGATCGGGAAGTGCAGGGTGGCGCTCGTCGGCTACGCCGGAAAAAGCGGCAAGCAACACCGATAGCAGCAGGAGCAGCGGCCGGGCGAACTTGTACGAATTCCCAAGCATGAAGTTTAGAACACACCCCTGAAACGCATAATCGTAATATCCAAAATATCCAATCGGGAATGGTACTTAGCGGCGAGAGATTCCTAAACGCAAACCCGGCCCTGTTTGGCCAAACCCTTCTTGTATATATGCTTTGGTTATATTTTGACCTTCTGTGCCTTGCTTGGGCGCTTCACCGAAGATTTTGGCGAAAGAAACAAGCAGGCTCAATTTTTACCAGATTCTGCTGCCGCAAATTCGCGCCGTGGGAGATACATCGCGCTTGCCATGAAAGCGATAATGCAGCGGGTGGCCGCGGATCGACCTATTACGAGAGTTACGGCTAGTACAAGTGCATCGAGCGATGAAAATATTTCTAAAGATTCAAATTTCATGCTTGGCTTGCGCGCAAAACCGGTTCATCCTTCGAGGTCATGGCTTGTAGGCGACGCTCTAGTCGCAAGGCCGTAATTGAAGGCGATTATGAGTCATCAACCTGGAATGCCCTTGGGAAATGAACCAAACGATATTGCGTATGGTCAAGCACCTCGTTCGTCCTCCAGTGAAGTATTCGCTTCATCCGCGATCGCGGGAATAAAGCCCAACGGCACGGCATCTTCCGATGATGTAGAAGCCGTCCTGACTCGCTGGTGGCAGGACATGCTCGGGGTCGAGACGATCGGTCTCGATGAAGACTTCTTCGATCTCGGTGGGCACTCTCTGATCGGCGTGCAGCTCTTCAGCAAGATCAAGCAGACCTACGGAGTCACACTCGGTCTTTCAACGTTATTCGATGCGCGCACAATTCGGCAGCTGGCCGCACTCGTCACTCAATCGACCAAGCCCACCCGCGCCGAACCCGAGCCGTGGTCACCAGTGGTACCCATTCAGGCGAATGGATCGCGTCCACCGCTTTACATAGTTCCCGGAGGATATGGCACCACAGTCCTCCCATTCCGCGAGGTCTCGCTGCTTCTCGGCGCGGACCAACCTGTTTACGGTTTCGAAGCGCAGATGCCGCCGGCGAATGAAGAGCAAGAAGCGATTCCCGATCGAGCATCCCGATTCGTCAAAGAACTTCGCGCGAAGCAACCGAACGGCCCCTATTGTCTGCTCGGCTGGTGCGGAGGCGGATACGTCGCATTCGAGATGGCGCAAAGGCTTGTCGCAGAAGGCCAGAAGGTCGCGTTTCTCGGAATCATCGAATGTGTCGATCCGCAACATCCAAGGAACTGGGCAGGCGGGGTTCGATTCAAGGCTCGCCGGGCAATTTGGCGAGTTCGAAACTTTACGAAGCGGGGCCCGAAAGGGATCGCGCGCTGGGCGGGAGAACGTACCGTAGCTGGCTTCCAAGCAATCGGCTCGACTTCCAGGAGTGCGACGGCAAAGACGCTTGAGAAGGAACTCCTACAGTCGTCATCAGCCGACACAATGGTTGATGCGAGAGCCTGGCGCAATGTGTATCGATACCACCCAATGAGCTATGCCGGGAAATCCGTTGTCGTGATCGGCAAAGATTCCTGGGCGTACAACGGGATCGAGCGTTCGTTGGATCCGCGTTTGTTTTGGTGCAAGCTCTCGCAGGGCGGAAGCGAAGTCAGAGTAATTCCGGGCGATCACATGGGAATGCTCAAAGCTCCGAATTCTCAAATTCTCGCAAGAGAACTCAGGCTCTGCATCGACGAAGCCCTCAAGGCCAATTAATTTTCGGTCCCGTCGCTATCCGATCTCGGAAATTTCAAAATCAACTTCCGTTTGATCGCGATCCACAAAGAAAAAGCCCGGCGGAGTGGGCCGCCGGGCCTCGATCGTGGCTATCTCGAGAATGTACGGGGCAGCTCCGCGAAGAGCTGCCCCGCTTTCGTTTCACGTCGCTAAAATGCCGCGACTATGGGATGTAGTAACGGAACGACGTCAACAGCATGTTGTCGACGGCCCTCGGCGAAATGCCCGAAGTAGCCCCGGCGACGTTGTTATTGCCGGACCATCCAGTCCTGGACAAGTAGGAGTATTGCAATCCCCAGCGCAATCCACCCATCGGACCCTGGTAGATCTTGTGCCAGAAACCAAGGGTTGCCTCGCTGATGAGGCGAGTGTCGCCGGCGCAGGTTCCGCCGCCGGATGGCGTCAGCTGGTTTGTGGGGGGCGCTTCTGTGCTGCAACCGCTGTCATTGGCGAATACTGAGCCGTATCCACCGATTTGATTGAGCTTGATCGTTGTAGTCGTTGTAGCTGGAATCGCCGTCGAAGTCGAAGTAGCAGGGATCGCCGGCGTTTTCACGATAGCGACGCTGTCGTATCCGTGATACTGGGCACGCCATGCATACTCCGCGCCGTAGTAGGCGTAGAGATCAAATTTCGGAGTGACATGGAATTCCAGTTCGCCAAGTCCATGAGCGGTCCGGATCAAGGCTACCGTGCCATCGCCACGGAAGGTCATGTCCGGAAGCTGCGCTGAACCATAACGGCCGATGCCATCGCCACCGGCTCCCTGGAGAGCGAATTCCACTTTCTTCGTTCCCACAGGAACACGCAACGCGAATCCGAGGCCGCCCCCGGTTCGTGAATCGTCAAACACACCGAGTGAACTCGGCGTCGTGGAACCATCGACCGGGCAAGGAATCGTTGTCGTGGTCATCGGGGGGTCTGTATCGTTTGCGTTTGTCCCAACGACACCACAAGGATAAACCCTGCTGCGGAACTCGCTGATAATCCCGTAGAACTCGTAGTGGCCCCAGCCGGGATCTGCGCTCGCCTTCAGGATAACGTCGGGCGCCTTGTTGACTGTGTATCCGGTCGTGTCAGAGAAGTTGTACAAACCGCCGCCGCTGCCTGGAGAATCGATGAAGGTATTCCCTGTGGTGGTGACTGCCGCGGTTCCCTGGTTCGTCGTTGTAACGAGAGAGAAACCTCGTCCACCGATCGTCGCCTGCGGTGCTTCCACCGAAACGGCGAGCGCGAACTTGTCACCGAAGGACTTAACGACGCGGAAGCCATACTGCCTTGCCCACGTGTAACCCACTGAGTACTGCGGATCGATCGTCATCGGTTGTATTTCTTGGCGGTTGTCGATTCCTTTTCTATCTTCTGTCGCTAAGGACCACTGCTGGCCACCGGTTACGCTCCACCCATTATCGAATTTGACTTGTCCGAACAGGACGCGCTGGCGAAATACGTAGCTGTTGCTCTGCCGGTTGTTCGAAGTGACTCCCGTGCCGAGCCAGTCCGCCTCGTAGTAACCAGTGAGTTTGGCGGTGCCGACTTTGCCCTGCGCGAGAAGGCTTAGGCGGCTCTGACGAGCCGTGAAGGCGTTCTCTGCAAGATGGCCCAAAGCGACGCCGGGATACGGAATGCTGTTGAACGGCGTATTGATATCCGATCCAGTCGCTCTCTGGCGATAGGCCGTTTCTGCCGCGACGAACCCACCGGGCGTGATGCTGATTCCCTTGTAGCTGATCGACTCCGGACCTTTTTGAACCGAGTCGGCGGAAATACCGGATTGCGGCCCGATCGGAGCCGTCGGTGCCGCCAATGTCGCGGAGGCCATCGCATGACCGGTCTGCGGATCAACGGAAGTTGCCGCGACCGCACCGGTTGCAGGCGCCGAGGCGTTCGGTGGTGCCGCACTCAAACGCTCCTCGAGTGCCTGAACCTTTTGCTGCTCGAGTTGAAGCGCGGCGCGCTGCTGCTCGAGTTGATCGGACTGCGCCTTCAGCAGGTCCCTCATTTGTTGAAGCTCGACTTCTACCGCGGGCGTTGATTCCGTCGAAGCGTTTTTGTTTGAATCGCTCGCTGTCTTCGCCGGCGCGGTTTTCGCCGTATCATCGGAAACTTTTTTCGTATCATCGCCTGCCATCGCCGGGCTTGCCGCCAGGCCGAGAGCGAGCAAAAAACTCACTAACACTCGCATGCATTTCCTCCTTGGAATCGCGTTCAGATTGCTGGCTATCGTCCCGAGTTGCCAAGCCGCACGCGTGGCGCTCGGAACACTCCGCGAACATTAAAATCTACAGCGCGAAAAATCGGACCTCGGCGAATTGAATCCGCACCCAAATGCCGTGACATTTTACGGAAGAGCACTTCGTGACATGCACGTCTCGACGCGGGCCGCACCACTCGAAATTCGTTCGCCCGCACGGAGTCAATTCCATACTCTTCCAGTTCATGAGTGCGATTAAACTTCACGATGTGAGTGCATTCCGGCAGTTCGAGGCGTGAAAACACAACCTCGGGCACAGTCAAGCTAAAGGTCGCGGGTCAAAGCCACATTACCGAATTGTTAAAACTGTGTGAAAGCCGTAAGCGACTGAAAGCATGGGTGTAATTGCTGTATCGCGCCGGATCAGCGCAAAAAAAGCCGAAATCCCAGGCCCGCGGCAACTTTTTGCCTTTGTTTGGGTTTGACCATCGTGGAGGAATCTGGGTAGCGCATCTTCGCAGTCCGCGTGAATCTATACGGGAAGATTTTCCTTCTCACTCGACTGCGGAGGCGCCGAACGGGGACCCCCAGATTCCTCTATCTATATTTATGCGTGTGCGCGTGTGCGCTTGCCGCCCCAAGTGAATGCAACTGAGGCACATCCGAGCGAAATGCACCGCCCCTCGACGAAACCCGTTTCCCCAAACGCGCATCTCATAGCTTGGCGGAGCAACCACAAAACGGCAGTTCACTTGGAGGAATCATGAAATTTCGATTTGCCTGGCTCGTTCTCGTTTTCGCTCTCTGCACACCGGTGCTCCATGCGCAGAGTCATACCGATAAGTGGGAGGTCACCCCATTCGTGGGCTTTGAAACGAGCGGCAGCTATCCGGTTCAAAATTCTGCCACAGTCGATTCCTTCCGTGCGGATCAGGGGATAAGTTTCGGCACGTTTGTCGATTGGAATTTCACGGACAGCTTCCAGTTCGAAGGCATGTGGAATCGCAATCGAAGCTCGTTTGCCGAACACAATGAAGCAACGGGCATTTATACGACGGCGTACGACTCGAACATCGATCAATTCAATTTCGGTATGGCCTATTCGTTCCGCAACCCGGAAAAGAAGTTGCGACCCTACGTCGCCGGCGGCCTCGGTTTCACGCACGATTCCAATTCCGGCGGAAATCCTAGCGACACCGAGTTTTCTTACAGCATCGGCGGCGGCGTTAAGTATTACTTCTCGCGTCACTTCGGTTTCCGCGGAGACCTGCGCTACATGCCGACGTATGCCAATTCGTCGCCTGCGACGTATTGCGACCCGTTCGGAAACTGCTTTGTGGCGAATCAGCGGAATTACATCAGCCGCGGCAACTTTGTCGGCGGCTTGATTATCCGTTTCTAATCGCGCGCGACGGCGAATCGAACTGCCGGGATACGCTAAGCGTGAGCGAAAGTTGAATTGGGGGCGCGCCAAGGAGCAAGTCTCTCAGGCGCGCTTCGTGCTGATTTCCTTTACCGCGCGGTAGGCCTGATCGATTGCCGCATTCGTGTACGCATACGCTCCTGCATCGGAATTCGCGATGTGAATCTGCCCGTATGGCTGCCTTCCGATCACGCACGGCTGCTGGTCCTCAGTGAAATCCGGATCGTACAGTGAGTTGTACTCGTATGCGTAGCCGTGCGGCCAGCGATTCACCGTGATCGCCTCGATATCCCGCGCCGGATCGAAGCCTCCGCTCGAAAGCACTCTTCCAAGTTGATCTCGCAGCTTCCGCTCGAAGGTCTCAAACGTCGTCCGATACAAAACCTCGCGCCCGGCCGTCTGTTGCTCTCGCGCCGGTAGTCCCAGCTTACACGGTATGTAATCCATGTGGAGCAGGCAAGCTTCTTCGGGATTCGCGGAATACTGATACCCTCCCATGCTCACCGGAAAATCGAGCGCAACTTCGCCGTAAAAGCTTCCGCGGCACTCAATCGAGCTCACTTTGAGTTTTTCGAATGACGTCCAGTTGCGAATCATCACGTTCGTATACACGAGCGGCACTTTCACACCGTAAGCGAGAGCATCTTTCTGAGTCTCAGGCAGTTCCGGGCAGAGATACGGGATCACCATGTTCCAGCAGGCTAAAACGCAGTGCTTCGCGCTCACAGACCGCGCCACTCCGCCGCGCACGTAAGTGACTTCCACGTCGTTTCCCGGGATAGGTTCGCCCGGTATGCCGCCCATATTCCGCGCGCGAACCGCCGTCGAATTGAGGCGAATTCGAATCGGCGAACCGGGATCGTCGAGCTTTGAGTAATCCATGTGCGCGAGGACGATGTCCTCCATCGTGTGCCCCGGCGCGGCTCCAGGAATCAGCGACCGAACGAGCGCTCGTGCAATCGAGGCATTGCCGTCCGGAAAATGAAAAATATATGGGGCTGCGACATCCTGTTTCGTGACTTCATACCCCAAGCCCGGCCCCGGCGGCCCGGAGAGATCCATTCCTGCGAATCCAGGCTCTCTGAGTCCCGCGAGGTCTCCCGCAGGCACGGCTTCAATCCCAACTCCGTAAAGCCCATACGTGGATTCCTGAAAAAACGGAATCACGTCCGGATGGACTTTCACGTCGTTCAGGAGAAAATCCTTGTAGCTCGTTCGCGCGAGGTGCTCCTTCTTCTGCTCGCGATTGAGTGTTGGCAGGTAATCCACCTTCTCGGTGTAGAGCCGCGCAATGTCGTTCTGCGCGTCCTTCGAGAGCGGAGTCTTGGCCAGAAATTCCGGCCACGGAAGTTCACCTAATCCCGTCGCAAGCTGATCCGTGCCGAAGCGCTCCTTCGCAAAAAACATTCCGCGGCTCATTCCGCGCGAGGAGAAGAATTTGCGGTCGTAAAATTGGTAGAAGCGGTCGACGTCAATATTGAGTTCGCGCAGGAGTCCCATGGCTTCGGCGCTGTAATTCTTTGGCCCGGCGATGGATTGCGTGCCGCCGTAGCCCAGCAGCGTTCGCCCGTTTGCTTCGAATTCGTTCCGCTTGGCGTGGCCGCCAAAATCATCGTGATTCTCGATGATCAGCACACGCGCCTTCGGACCCGCCATTCGCCGGTAAAAATACGCGGCGGCAAGCCCGCTGATCCCTCCGCCGACTACGATCAAATCGTATTTCTCTTTGTCCGCTGTGACGTTGCTCCAATGCTGGCCGTCGCGCAGCGAGTGCGCTACTTCCCAAGAACCATCGTGGTCGCCGCGCATTCCGGTGCTCGTGGGCGGATAATATTTTGGATCTTTCTCTGGTGCGAAGGGAGACTGCGGCTGGCCGAATGCGTCGAGCCATGCGTGATGTGGAAGAGCGAGCGAACCCCCGACAGCGATGCTGAATCCGTTTAGAAAATCGCGGCGTGAAATCGCGCGGTGCATCCCGAGTTCGCGATCCCGTCTCTTTTCATCCACCGATACCCCCAGGATATTTTCCCGAAGCGAAACCCGGCTCGCGGGCCTCCGGGCACTGTGTGATTGCGCTCGCCAGCATAGTCGAACGCGGCTAAACAGGAAAGCGGCGGATGAACTCGAACGATACGGAAATATCCAGCGGTCATTTTCAATCCGTGCGGCGAACGATCGGCTAGAGCGCGAGCGCCTACGCGATTAGAATGGTTGGCTCGCGCGATCGCGGGCGCGAAATCGAATTATGGCGAATCGCAAAATTCGGCGCTTGCGGCGCGATGAGTTGCCGATCAATACCGTCAAGCTCGCGCGCTACCTCATTGGCAAGACGCTCGTTCGCGAACTTCCCGCTGGCCGATTGAGTGGGCGAATCGTCGAGACGGAGGCTTACCTGCCTGGCGATGCCGCGTGCCACGCCTTCCGCGGCGAGACGCCGCGCAATCGCGCGCTTTTTCTCGAGCATGGCCACGCGTACGTTTATTTTATCTACGGCTCTTCGTTCATGATGAATGTTTCCGGCGAAAAACACGGCATCGGCGCTGGAATACTGCTGCGCGCGGTCGAGCCGCTCGAAGGAATTCAACTAATGCGCCGCCATCGCCGCACCGAGGAAATTCGTAATCTCACGCGCGGCCCCGGCCGCCTGGCTTCCGCGTTCCGCATTGACCGCCGCGTCGATGGCGTAGATCTTTGCGCGTCCGGCAAGCTGTGGCTTGGGTCCGCGATCCGCAAAAGGGGCGCGATCGGCGAAAGCATCCGTATCGGCATCACGCGCGACGCGCACCTCGTCCTTCGCTTTTATGAGCGCGGAAATATTTTCGTCAGCGGACCTAAGAGACTTCAGATTTGAGGCGCGAATTGCGGTAGGATTCTCAGTCGTCGCGAACGCACGCTCACGATATCGATGTCCAGAAAAGGAGCAATATGAATTCCGATCCGAAATCTTCAGCGCCCAACCGGCGAGAATTCCTCGGCAATTCCGCAGGCATGCTTCTTGGCGGCGTCCTCGGAGGCTCTTTGCTCGCCGCAGGCGAATCATCAACGGCATTCGCTGCCAACGAGATGCCCATCGCGTCCAGCGCGTCTCCGCGCCGAATCATTATTGATACCGATCCCGGCGTAGACGATGCTTTCGCGATTCTCCTCGCCTTGAGCTCGCCGGAGCTGAAGGTAGAAGCGATCACGCCCGTGTCAGGCAACGTGCCTCTTTCGCTTACGCTGCCGAACGCGCTGCGCCTCGTCGAAATCGCCGACCGCACTGACATTCCTGTCGCCGCTGGCGCAAGCGTTCCGCTCACGCGGCGCCTCATCACCGCGAGCTACGTTCACGGCGAAGACGGCCTCGGCGGCGTCAACTTCCCTCCTCCGAAAACGAAGCCGGCCGCCGAAACCGCCACCGAGATCATCCGCCGCATCGTTCGCGCTCATCCGGGTGAAGTCACGATCGTCGCCGTCGGTCCGTTGACGAATGTCGCGCTGGCGCTTCGCTCCGATCCCGAACTCGCGAAAATGATTCCGGGTCTCGTTCTGATGGGCGGCTCGATCTCGGGCGGGAATATCACGCCCGCAGCCGAGTTCAATTTCTACGTGGATCCAGAAGCGGCGTACGTCGTATTCCATTCCGGAATTCCGATCGTCATGGTGGGACTCGACGTCACCCGCAAAGTTCAGCTGCGCGACGATGACGCCGCTGCTCTTGAAGCCGGCGGAAATCCCGTGAGCAAAGCCGCCGGACGCATCGCACGCAGCACGATCGCTCAATACCGGCGAACCGGCTTCCCAGGTTTTCCGATGATGCACGACCCGCTTGCCCTCGCGACGCTCCTCGATCCGACACTCGTCAAGCTCAAGGATTTCTACGTCGATATCGAAGTGCAGGGCGAGTTGAGCGCCGGCGAGTCGCTCGCATACGATCACGCCCCGGTTCGCCGCTCCGCGCCGCTCGAAGCCGGTGCGACAATCGACGGGCGCGTCGCCGACGAGCCATTCGTCACGAATACAAAGGTCGCGGTGGATGTGGACGCCGACAAATTTATGCGTTTGCTCGTCGGCAGATTGACGAATCGCGCCTCATAAACCGCGTGCCGGCCTCTGCGCTCGGCGCTTGGTCAACGTTGACATTCCGAGGACGACCCGGCCAGGGTCGGCTGAAGAATCTGCGTTCCTGCGCATTGCGCTCCGGGCACATTCATCCGTCAATTCTGCCGCGCCTCCTGTCCCTTCGTGCGTTGCGCAACCGTCGTAAAACCTCACATATCGTTTTCTCTAAATCTTTGGTAAATTGCCGGTCGAGCCAACCCCGCTCACCTCGAATCGGAGATACCGATGAACAATCTTGACCTGCGCCCTCTTTCCGTCGGAGAAATTCTCGACCGCACGTTTACGATCTACCGGAACTACTTCGTCGTTTTTATCGGAATCTCCGCGATTCCGCAGCTCCTTGTGCTCGCTCTGAATCTTGCGCAAGTTGCAGTCTTGGCGCCCGCGGGCTTTCCAACTCCGGGAGCTCGGGGCGTGGCCGCACCGCCTCTCTCATCCGTGGGTTCAATCGCTTCATACTTAGTTCTCGCGGTCATTGCGCTGGTCGTCACGTTCATCGCTTTGATTCTGTCGCAAGGCGCGACGGTGGTTGCCGTTTCCGAAATCTATCTCGGCCGCACAATCACCATCGGAGATTCTTTTCGGCGCGTCCGGGGCGAGCTGGGCACCATCTTCGGCGTAATGTTCTTGAACGGACTTGCGACGTTTGTTGGGCTTCTCTTTCTGATCGTTCCGGGAATTTACGTCATGTGCCGGCTTATCGTTGGCATTCCCGCGGCTCTGCTGGAAAATCTCGGTTCCCGGGCGGCGGTCGAGCGCAGTTGGCAACTCACGAAGGACAGCGCGGGGCGCGCCTTTCTAGTCTTTCTTCTCTATTTCTCACTGGCCATGGCGGCAAGCATGCTGTTCGCCGTTCCATTCCAGATGGCAATTCTCCTGGTAAAAGGCAATCCGTCGTTGATTCTGGTCTTCATGGGATTGGCGCAGGTCGGAACGTTTATCGCCAACGTTCTCGTTGTCCCTGTAATGACGATTGCGAGTTCCATCCTTTACTACGACCTCCGCGTTCGGAAGGAAGCATTCGATCTTCAAGTGATGATGGCGCCCCTCGTCGGCCCCGTGACCGGCGGCGTGCCAAAGGCGATCGCTTAGTCGTGGCTTCGCGAGTTCTTTCGGATACCCTGTCTCGGTGAATAGACGGAGCCGCTTCCGAATAGCATTCCGCTGGATTGCGTGCGTCGCTGTGCTTGCGATATCGGCAACCGTAGCCGCCGCGCAAACGAAGCCGCCCACTCCTGGTCCATACGAGTCGAGCCCCTACGATCCCCGCGGATTCGCAGCCGAACTTCACCAACTCGACGCATCTCTAAAACAACAGCACGCGACTCGCGAGGATCTCGACGCATTTCGCACTCATCTTCCCGCCAAATGGCAAGTTGACACGCCCGATCGGCGCTTCGACATTTCAAGCGAGCCTCTGCGTTCGATCCTGCTGGATGCTGAACGGGAGCCGGCCAAGCGCACCTCGCACGTCCAGGAAGCCGAAGCATGGCTCGGCAATCTTGCGATTCAAGCGCAAAATTATTCTTCGCGTGTGTCATCTCCAAATTCCGACGCGCGCAAAGATCTCGACGAAATCCTCAGCCGCCGCGAGTTCTCCTCCGTCCGTCCTCCGAACGCGTGGGATCGTCTCAAGCAGCGGTTCAACGATTGGCTCTTACGCACGATTGGGAAGTTTCTCCAACAGATCGGCCGGCATCCGCTTGGCGCGAAGTTTCTTTTTTGGTTTCTCATCGCCGCCGCTGTGGCGTGGATTGCAATGATGCTCTTCCGATTCTGGGGCGAGCGCGGCCGAATGGAAGAAATGCAAAATATTGAGCACGTCGCGGCGCACCGCTCTTGGCAAGAATGGATTCGCGCTGCAAGGCTCGCCGCCGACGGCGGAAATTTCCGGGAAGCCGTCCATTCCACCTATTGGGCGGGCATCACATATCTCGAAGATCTGGGTGTCGTCGTGCCGGATCGTACGCGGACGCCTCGTGAGTATTTGCGGCTCGTCGAAGATTCCGCTGGCGCACTGCCCTCCGAGCGCGCAAAGCGGCGGGAATCTCTGGCGGCTCTGACGTCGCGGCTCGAACGAATTTGGTATGGGCTGCGCCCCGCTCGCGCGGAAGATTTTCAGGATTGCATGCATCAGGTTGAGGAACTCGGATGCCGTTTGCCATAGAGCCTTCCGATCGCAAGCTTCTGCGCGTCGCCGCGGCGATCTTCGTCGTGCTCGCCGTGGCGCTTGCCTTTTTCACGCCTCCTTCTCGTGAACAGGCGAGCCCGATTCCGTCAATTTATTCGGTGGATTCGAACGGCGCGCACGCTGCTTATTTGCTATTGAAGCAGCTTCGCTATCCCGTGCAAGTCTGGGAACGTCCGCCCGCCGATTTGCCCCAGAATTCGTTCGGCGACATGCTGGTTCTCGCCGATCCCGATCAATCGCCGATCGACAAGGATCAAGCCGCGCTTTTGAATTTCGTGAAATCGGGCGGCAGAATTCTATTCACTGGCTCGATGTTGACGTCCTTTTTTCCGGACGCGCATTCTTCGGAAGAACCGCTCGAATCGGCACAGCAGACCTACGACGCCAATTCTCCGAGCAATTTCACCGCACGCGCGCCGAAGATTTCGCTTCAACCAGAAGCCGAGTGGACCACGATCGAACCATCGCAGACGCCGCTATACGGGCCGGCGGATTCTGCCGTGGTTGTGAGCTGGCGCGTCGGGCGCGGCGAAATTCTTTGGTGGGCGGGCCCCACTCCTCTCACGAATGCCGGAATCTCGAGCGACTCCAATCTGAATCTTTTCCTCGATGCCGTCGGCTCGGCAAATGGCAACGCCTCCGCACAACCCACAATTTACTGGGACGAGTATTTTCACGGCGAGCGCGATTCGCTCTGGGGCTATGTCGAAAAAACGCCTGTGGCGTGGAGCCTTCTGCAAATCGCGATACTCGGTTTCGCGGTATTGTTCACCTTCAGCCGCCGCAGTGGCCCGACGGCCATGCCCGCGAAAGTTTCGCGGCTCTGGCCGCTCGAATTCGTCGACACGATTGGCGGCCTATACGAGCGCGCCCATGCCGAGCCCGCCATGGTTGGCGCCGTCTATCAGCGATTTCGCTCGCAGCTCACTCGGCAAATGCGTCTGCCGCTTACGACGACCGATGACGCGCTCGCGCAGGCCGTTCGTGCGCGGCTCGGCTTGCGGGACGACGAACTTGCCGATACGCTCCATCGCGCCGCCGCTGCGAGCGGCGCCGCAAAAGCTCCGGCCAACGACGCGCTTGAGCTCATTCATCGACTTGAATCGCTAGAAAAGCAATTTGTATTGAAGAGAAAAAAATAACAGGAGAAATTCGACCCGTGGAAAACCTCTCACGCCTCGCAGCGCACGTTCGCAACGAATATTCGAAAGTCATCATCGGCCAGCGGGACGTTATCGACCAGATGCTGCTCGTCCTCGTCTGCGGCGGCCACGCGCTGATGGAAGGCGTGCCCGGCCTGGCAAAAACGCTGGCGGTGAAAACGCTCTCGCGCATCTGCGGCCTCGAATTTCAGCGCGTGCAGTGCACCGCCGATCTGATGCCGGCAGACGTAATGGGCACGAATGTGTTTAACATGGCGACGAGTTCATTTTCTCTGCATCGCGGGCCCGTCTTCACCGATTTGTTGCTCGTCGATGAAATCAATCGGACGTCGCCGCGGACGCAGGCCGCGCTCCTCGAAGCGATGGAGGAGCGCCAGGTGACGATCGATGGCACGCGTTACGCGCTCTCCGGTAATTTCACGGTTCTTGCGACGCAGAACCCGATCGAATTCGAAGGCACGTACCCGCTACCCGAAGCGCAACTCGATCGCTTCCTTCTAAAAATTCGCGTCGGCTACCCTTCCGAAATCGAAGAAGCTGAAATTCTCCAGCGATGGGGGCAAGGCTTCGATTCGCGCCGGTTCGACGCCGTCGATATCGCGCCAATCGATCCTGTGTGGCTTGCCGCCGCGCGACAGGAAGTCGAAAGCGTCCGCGTCGAGCCGTCGCTCTATAAATATCTCGTCACGCTGGTTCGCAGGACGCGCGACTGGCCCGCGCTCACTCTTGGCGCCAGCCCTCGCGCAGCCATCGGGCTTTTTTCCGTCGCGCGCGCTCTCGCCGGCATTGAGGGCCGCGACTTTCTCATCCCCGACGATATCAAGATGTCCGCGCCCGCCGTGCTTCGCCATCGCATCATGCTGAAACCCGAAGCCGATCTCGAAGGTCTGACAGCGGATCAGGCCGTCTCAGAAATTCTCGCAGCGGTTGAGGTGCCGAAATAGTGATCGAGAATCCGCTCGCGCCTCCGGCTGCTGCCGCTCGCGCGCGTCCGAACGGGATAATTCCCTTCGGATTCGGTCCGCGCTTTTTCGTCGCGATTTTGCTCGGGCTCGGTTGGCTGATTCCGGCGTGGTGGTTTCCGCGAATGATCGCCGCAATGTTCTTGTGGGACGGCGTATTTTTCGCCGCATGGCTCTGGGATTTGCTTCAACTTCCTTCTCCCAGCCAACTCGAGCTTCGCCGCATCTGGCGAATTCGCCCGGCGCTCGCTTGCGCCAGTTCCATCACGATTGAAATTAAAAATTCAGGGCGCATCGCAATTCGAGCGCGAATCACCGACGAAACCCCCGTATCGTTGCGCACCGAGCCCGCAAATCTTGAACTCCGTGTCCGCGCGGGTAGCGTCGCGCAAGCGCGATACGAAATTCTACCCGCCGAGCGCGGCGACGCTCGCGCCGGCCGCATGTACGTCACCTATCAAAGCTCGATGTGCTTTGCCGAACGCTGGGCCGTCGCGGACACCGCGCAAGTCGTTCGCGTGCTGCCCAATATCGAAGAAGCCAAGCTGCATACTCTTTATCTGATTCGCAGCCGCCAGATTGAAATGGAGAAGCGCCGTCGCCGCCAGCGCGGCATCGGGCGCGAATTTGATTCTTTGCGCGAGTATCGCGACGGCGACGAGCTTCGCGACATCTCCTGGACCGCCACCGCCCGGCGGAATCATTTAATCACGCGCGTCTTTGAAATTGAGCGCAGCCAAATCGTCTGGCTCGTGCTGGATGCCGGGCGTTTGTTGCGCGCGCAAGTGGAGGAACCGGGGCGCGCGCTGCGGATTTCGAAGCTGGACTACGCTGTAAACGCCGCGTTATCGCTCGCGCAGGTCGCGCTTCACTGCGGCGATCGCGTCGGCCTGCTTGCGTACGGCCGCCGCATTCAGCAGAACGTCAACGCCGCGCGCGGCCATCGCCACATCCGCGCCATTGTGGAATCGCTCGCGCAGGTTCACGGCGAAGCCGGAGAGGCCGACCACGCCCGCGCAGCTCACTCGCTGCTCACCACGCAGAAACGCCGCAGCCTCGTCGTGTGGATCACGGATTTCGCGGAGACGGCCACAACTCCCGAAGTGATCGACTACGCGATGCACATGACGTCGCGGCATCTCGTT
Organism: Candidatus Acidiferrales bacterium; assembly: GCA_049279675.1. Classification (GTDB taxonomy): domain Bacteria; phylum Acidobacteriota; class Terriglobia; order Acidiferrales; family UBA7541; genus Palsa-147. Next base: position 24,956 of record JBAPOP010000016.1, on the reverse strand, counting down.
CTGTTCGTCGCGATGGGCCAGCCCGATCTCACGGCCCTCGCGAACGTGACGCCCGCAACGAAAGAAGACATGTATCGCCACGTCGCGGCGCTCGAGATCTCGCATCGCCGCGAAGTGCTCCTGCGCGGATTGCGCCAACGCGGCGTCCTCGCGCTCGAATTAATGCCGAACGCCCTCGCCTCGTCGCTCGTCAATCAATACCTCGACATCAAAGAGCGCAGCCTGCTCTAGCTGCTGGAATATCGCGGTTCTGGTTTTCGTAGGGCTGACCGGCAGGCCGGCCGGATTTTTCGTCTCGCTCGATATCCCTAACATTGGTTACGCCGGCTCAGGGCGAGCCCGCCGCGAAAAATTCAAATACATCATCAGCAGCGTGAACATCACCCCAGCAAACAGATATTTCAGCGCGTGCGGAATATCAGACGGCGACAGAAACGCCTCAATAATCCCCGCAACGAAAAGCATCGGTATCGTACCGAGAAGCAGCCGCGCCGCGCGCCCACCAGCTCTTGCCAGCGATTCCCCGCGTGGCAGCAATCCGGGAAAAAGCATCCCTCGCGCTATTTCAAATCCTGCCCCGCCCGCGATAAAAATTGCCGGAAGCTCGATGACGCCATGCGGCGCAACGAAGCTCCAAAGCTGCGAAGCCATTCCCGCCTTCCACGTTGCCGCGCCGACCACGCCAATGAGAATGCCGTTCAATGCCATCATCCACACGGTGCCGATTCCCAGCGTAATGCCATAAGCAAACGTCACGAATCCGACCACCATATTATTGACCATGATCCCGGAAGCCGCGGCTGGCTTGATCGTCACGATCGATTGCGTCCACATTTTGCGCTGCTCGATCGTTTCCATCATCTGCGGGCCGAGAAACCGGTGCGCGAACGCAGGATCGTGAATCGTAATGGCCCAAGCCGCGACGCCAGTCACCATGAAAATCGCAAACGCGAGCAAGGTTTCCGGAAGCGTTTCGCGAAAAATCTGCGGATACGTCTGCGAATAAAATTTCACGATGCCGCTGATTTTCGGCCGCTGCCCCATATAGATGAGGTTGTGCGCGCGGCCAAGAAGCTGATTGAGATATGCGGCCAGTTGCGGGCTCGTGATATCCTCCCGCACGGCCGCGAGATCCGAGGCGGTCTGCCGGTATAGCAGCCCGAGTTCCTGCAGTTCGCGATGATCGAGAGCTGAGACGCCGCCCGATCTCGACCGGCCGACAAGCTGCTCGAGCCGTGACCAGTAGGGTTTTCTTTTTTCAAGCCAACGCGTAGAAATCATGTCGCTGCCACCACTGACTCCCCCGCCGCCAAGCGCCACCGCCGACAAGATTATCATTGAAACACCCGAGCAAACGGGACTCGAATTCGCGATCGCCGGCGTCGGCAGCCGGTTTCTCGCGCTCGCGTTCGACATGCTGATTCAGACCGTTGTTATTATCCTTCTGATTCTCGGCGGCACGTTTCTGATCGCCGGCGCTTTCCATGGCGCGTTCGGCAGCACTTGGACGCTGGCGCTTTTGATCCTCGCGGTCTTCATGGTTTTCTTCGGCTACTTCGCGATCTTCGAAGCCGTATGGAACGGCCAGACGCCCGGAAAACGAATCACCCACATTCGCGTGATAAAAGATTCCGGCCGTCCGATCACGCCCGCCGAATCCGTTGGGCGCAACTTGATGCGAATCGTGGATAGCTCTCCCGCATTCCTGTACGCCATCGGCATCGTGAGCGTCCTGCTCAGCAAGCAGAACAAGCGGCTAGGAGATTTCGTCGCGGGCACAATCGTGATTCACGAACGGGAACTTCAGGATATTCGCCCGTTGTGGCAGCCGGCGCCAAACGCCGCCACCACAAAATTCGGCGCCGAAAATTTGACGCCGGAGGAATTTGCCGTCGTCGAGGCATTTCTCAACCGAAGATTTTCGCTCGAGCCCGACGTCCGCTACCGAATGGCCGACCAGATCGCCACGCGCATCAAGCCCAAACTCACCGCGCCTCCGGAAAATTTCCCCTCAGCCGAACGCCTGATCGAAGCCGTCGCCGCCGAGCGCCGCGCCTCCGCCCGCTACATCTGACCTCACGAACGATATGATTGGTTGTACAGCGGACAATCGTGGGGCAAATCGGAGGCGCTTCGACCTCGCCAACACGCGAACCACGTACTTTTGCCTGAAAATATTGAAATCGTTGCAAACAGGGGAAGCCTGGGAGCGAGGAATATGCTGCCGGCTCCTCGTTTCAAGTATGAGCGCTTCTCGGCGCGATGCGGTTCCGGTTTATCCGAATTACGCTTTCGCGCCGGAAGCCTGACCGAATGATTTAATCGCGCTGTCCTCGTCTTGATGAATATCGAACACGGCGTTCAGGCTCGTCATTTTCAGCATCTCTTGAACTTTTTTGCCGACGTTTGCGATCTTCAATTGGCCGCCGGCCCGGCGCAGGGCCGTGTGGCTTCGCACAAGTTCTCCGATGCCCGCGCTGTCGATGTGATCGACGCCCGCCAGATTCAGCACGACCTTCGTCTTTCCCTTGTCCACCAGTTCCTGGACGATTTCGCGGAGCATCGCATTTCCTTCGCCGAGAGTAATTCTTCCGCTGATGTCAACGACCGTAGCATCGCCGCCTTCTCGCGTCGACGCCTGCATCTTCAGATTCGTCCGTTCCTGAATGCTGATTCCCGTCCGATCGAGGATGTCGCACGCCACGCTCGCCACTTCGCGCCAGTCCGTCCTCACGATGATCAGCGAGCGCCCGTCCTTCAGCACTTTCCGGAAGAGCGCTGCGTCCTCGTTGTCGGGAATCGGCTGTGGAATGCTGCTGTCTGCTGACAACGCTTTTGCGGTCGCCGATCCGGCCCCCGCACCAGCCAGCCCCAGCAGGGCCGTCGCGCCGATACCCAGCGCAAGCGCCTGCCCGAGACCCGGAATCGCCAGTAGCGTCATCGCCACGACCCCCGCGGTCATCCCTGCCGCTCCGCCCGCAAATCCGCCAGCCCAGGACCCGAACTCCTTCGCAAGGCTCGCGGCTTCCGTTTCAGAAGTCGTCAGAAAAACGATCGACTCCTGCGGTACATTCCGCTTCAGCAACTCTCTCAAAGCCTTTTCAGCTTGATCGCGCGAATCGAAAACGCCAATTGCAGTTTCCATTTAGACCTCTCCTTGAACACATGGCTGCCGTCAAAGACAGCTCGGCGAGATCTCCAAACTAAGGGGCCAATCGTGGTGTCCGCCCACCAACGAGCGAGGACGCTCGCTGGCCCGCTGGAGTGGCGAAAATTTGCTCCTATCTATGTAATTTGTCAAGAGGAATGGTCCTACAATCGCACCGTTTTGGCTGGATATCGGACCGCCTTGCATATAGTTGCGGTTCCCGTGCCAAAGCAGGTTGAGCGCCAGGCCGTTGAAAGACTCAACACGCGATTACAATTTCAACATGGTCCCGTTTTCGTCCGCGGACGGCCGCGGATCAAGTTCAATGAATCCGGATATTTGCGGCGTGCCGCGGCCCCGCGAGACGCGGCCCTCAAATTGCCCTACTCAACGCCGGGACAGATTTGATCTAGGCAGCTGCACGAATTGACTTGGCGTCACCCAGCAAACCGATCTGCCTCGCCAGCGAAGCCGGTCAGATATCGGTCAGCCAGGACTATCCTGCAGCGGTCTTCCGGCCAATGCACCTCGGCAAGGAGGCTGTGAGCCATCCCCACTGGTTCACAGCCTCCGAGCCAATCTCACAAAAATTTAGCTCATCCCAGGCAATCGTAGGGCTGGCCGGCAGGCCGGCCGGTTTTTCAACATTTCGCGAACATGGCAGCCAGCCAATCGTAGCGCCGGCATCTTGTCGACGACCCTGAGCTTCGAAGGGCCGGCGATTTTCCTCGCAGATTTTCGATTGGAAATTTACTTCAGCGAAGCCGCTTCCGCCTTTGCATCTCGCAAAATCGGAATATCCGGATCGGCATCCTTCCAAAGCGTGAGGAAATCGTTGTAAGCCGCATGAGCTTTCGCGTTGTCGCCCGAGAGAACGTACGCCCGCGCAAGCCCCAAATGCGCCAGCGCGCCCGTCGGGCAATTCTGCACCAATCCGCGATGATCAATTATCTTCTGAAACTCCGCAGCCGCCGCGCCGCCCTGCTTCGCCGATAGGTACGCTTGCCCGCGGACATACGCCGGATAGATGCACGAATTGATACCCGCTCCTCCGGAACTGACCGATAGCTCAATCGGTGAGGCAGCCTGAAGCAACTCGATCGCGCGCGCCGGATTTTTTTGCTCGATCGCAATCTGCGCCTCAATCATAGGCACCCAAAGCGATTTCGCGAGAGTGTCCAGAGGAAAGCGCTTCGCAAGGCCCTGGGCGGCGGATTCCGCATGAGCGGAATCTCCCGCCATCGCAAATGCTAGGGCCGCTTCCTCGGCAACGGGACGGTCCGTTCCTCCCAAATTGAGTGACGCTGCGGCGCTTTGCCGCGCCTCGGCGGAATATCCAAATTCGGCCTCCCGGATCGCGCTATTGTCCTGCCAAAATGCCGCGCTCTCCTTGTTGTCCGTTCGCAGAGCGGCATCAATGGCGCGCTTCGTCAATTCACGCGCCCTTTGTATGTGGCCGGAGTACGCCTCGGTATCGGATTGAAAAGCCCACCGTTCATGCTCGAGGTCCGGCTTGCCATCAAACCACGACAATTGTTCTGCCATCCCCCTCGTGTCGCCCTGAAGAAAATCGATCTCGTAGAATTGGAGATGAATCCCGTCGTCGTCCAGCTTCTTCGCGATCGCTTCGTCCAGCGGCTTCCGAGCTTCATCGAGACGATTGAGAACCATCAACGAGTCCGACAGCGATTCCAGGTCGATCACATTATTCGGGTCAAGATCGACGGATTCGCGCACGGCGTCCAATACTTTATCGAGCTGTCCCAATTGGAAATAGACCACGGCGAGATTGTTATAGGGAATCGCATCCCTCGGATAACTCTGAATCCATTCTTGGTAAGTTTCCGCAGCCTTCTCGATTTCGCCGGTCACAGTTGCGTAATAGGACGAAGCAATGTGGAATTTTTCCAGTTCGCTGGCGCGGTCGCGCAACTCAAACGCCTTCGCGAGATAGGTAGACGCCCGATCCGGCTGCCCGAGATTTTCGTACATGATGCCGATGCCGCCATACGCGCTCGCAAAATTCGGATCGAGTTCGACGGCCCGCAAGAAATACGGGAGCGCCGAGGAGGCGCCTTTCTCCCGCTCAGTCTTTCGGCCGAGAGTAAACGCCTTCAGCGCTTCGAGCGACGGCGTGGTTTCCTGTGCGAGAGGCACATCGAATTTCTGCACCGAGGAGAGTGATTCGCCGAGTTCGCCGCGAAGTTTCGTCGCTGCGGTGCCGAGCGCGTCCAGCACTTTCTCTTTGCCCGCCGCGCGTTCCTGCTCCTCCGCAAGAATGTCGCCGGTGTGGCAATTCACCGCTTTCAGGCCGACAATAAATTCGTTTCCGATGCTGGCAATCGTGCCGGAGACGTATGCCTTGCTTTCCGCGCGCTGGCAAAGTTCGCGCGCGATATCCGGCGTGAGCGGCGTATTCGCCGGCTTCGTCATCATGCGCAGCGTGGTTGCCACCTTATCGTCGGATAGCACGTTCAAGAACGGCGACTGCCGAAGTGAAACTCCGAGCGCCTGCTTCAGCGTGTCATCGAAAACAGGATCGCTGGTGGAATTCGCGAAGTCCGCGACGAGCACCGTGTCTCTCTCGGTGAGCACCGTAGGCTTGCTGCGGCCCTTGAAAAACCAGAACGCGCCGACCGCAATCACTACGACTGCAACCGCAGCCACGGCAATAAACATTTGCGAGCGCGGTGGCGCTGCGGCGGCAATTTCGCCCGACGGCGGCCGCCCAGCAGCGCTCGAATCAGACAGCGGCACGGATGATGAAACGGCCGTTGGCGCAGACGATGGCAAAGTCTTCGATGACCCCGAACCCGGCGCGCCCGTGCTCGGCGCGGCAGCCTTCGCAGCAGCGGGCGTCAGACTCGCCGCGGGCACGGCGGCAGTAACTGTCGCCGTCACGGTGCGCGTGGAATCAAACTCGCGCCGAATCCGTTTCAAATCCGCGCGCAAATCCGACGCATGCTGATAACGCAGTTCGCGATCCTTCTCGAGCGCGCGGCTAATCGCCCGCTCGAGGTCCGGGGGCACATCGGAATTCAACCGGACGGGCGCCACGGGGACGCGATTCAGAATCGCGTCGAAAATTACGCCCGAAGTTTCACCGTGAAATGGCGGCGCGCCCGTCGCCATTTCGTACAGCACCACGCCGAAACTAAAAATGTCGCTGCGCGCGTCCACTTCCTTGCCGCGCACTTGCTCGGGCGACATATACGCCACCGTGCCGAGCGTGCTGCCAGGACTCGTTAGGTTCTCGGGCGAGAGCCCCGCCGTCTCTTGCGTGGCAGAAATCGATTGCGCCGAAGCCACCGCGATTGTCTTCGCGAGTCCGAAGTCCAGAATTTTTGCCTGTCCGCGCTGCGTGATGAAAAGATTTGCTGGCTTGATATCGCGATGAACGATGCCTTTATCGTGCGCGGCCGCGAGCGCGTCGGAAATTTGAATGCCGAAGTCGAGCAAGTCTTCATTCCCAAGCGGCTTGCCCGCCACGCGGTGCTTCAGCGTCTCGCCCTCGAGATATTCCATGGCGATAAAAAGCCGCCCGCCATCCTCGCCAATCTCGTAGATCGTGCAAATGCCGGGATGATTGAGCGCGGAAGCCGCGCGAGCTTCGCGGCGGAATCGTTCGAGCGCGACGGGATCTTTCGCAACGTCATCCGGAAGGAATTTCAGCGCAACAGGCCGGCCAAGATTAATGTCCTCGGCTTTGTAAACAACACCCATGCCACCGCCGCCGAGTTTCTCGAGAATTCGATAGTGAGAAAATTGCGAACCCGTGCTGGGAGCGCCGGATGAAGCCTGGTCTGCCATCGCGCGCGCATCTTACCAGTTTCCTCGAATTCGCTAAAGCCTCATCGCAATGCGGACGCAGGCCCCAATCTTGCACAATTCAGGGACGAACATCGAATCCGCATTTCTCCGGGATGCAGCATTCAGTGGCCCGAAAGATTCGTCTCGCCTGAAGTGGGGCCGTACCGATCAAGAACCGATTCCAACAAGTCGATCAAGCCCGGTTTGAACACGTCCTCGTGGTTGGGAATGATGTGCGTTGAAACACTCATCACCCAGAACGGCGTGTCGTTCCATTTGTGCACGGATTCGACGCGATAACATCCGTCGTCGCCTCGAAAATACGGCCAGCGATGGTCCACGCAATCAGTCGTGCTGATGCGTTCCACGTCGTGCGTCAGAAATTCACTCACGTGGCCTTCATTATGCAAATAATAAAATTCCTGCGAATGAGTCGGTTCCTGCCCGAGCTCGATGCGATCCGGATCGTACGTTCGAAACTCCTTGTCCACAGTCGATAGCGCTTGCAGGACCGGCATCACGCGCGCGGTGGCCCAATCGCCCTTCGACGTGATGGACAAAATCAGCGGGCCGTAAGAGTCCATCGCCGAAGCGGAATTCGATAGAGTCGCCTGCTTCTGATTCTCGGATGTGCCCGGGTTCGGCCTCTCGACTTTGAGGTTCATCCGTTTCATCGCTTCGATCATCGACTTGGTCTTGAACGCATCGTTCGCGGAATTCAAAAGCACGATCATGTCGGCAGGCGAACGAAACGATCCCTGCCCTCCCGGCAACGCGACTCCCTGCTTCTTTGCCTCAGCAATACAATTCAAAGTCTGCGATTGCCGCTCGAGCAGCATCGTTAGAAAGGGCTGCGCGACCGCGCCTTCCAGAATCCGTGCTCCAAATGAGTGCCCGATGATGATGAACTGCGCCTTGCCCGGCTCCGCGTCCACCGATTGGCATTGATTCGAGACTTCCGGCTGTGTCGCTATTCCTTTCGTCGCAAACATCATTCGAAACACAGCCTCGGATAGCGACGGGCTGCCCAAGCGCGCGGCCGCGTCTCGCCGATTCCAATACGATACCAGCAGGTCACCGGGTATCGCCTGCCCTCTCCATGCGATGAAAATTCCGACGTACGTATGGCTCGGGTCGTTCGTCGCGCGCTTTTGCATAAGCGTCTTGAAGCCGTAGAGGCTCTTATCGTGTCTCTCGTCGTATTTCGAGGCGTTGTTGTGCCAGCCATGGATAAACGCGATCACGATCAGATTTCCTTTTTCCTTGCGCTGCTTGATTAATTCAACGACTTCGGAAAGCTGCGAGGCTTTCGGCTGATCCTGAAAATGCGGCAAGTCGCCGATCGTCCAGAATTCGCCCATGTCGTCGAATTCCAGAAACGCCAGATCGTATTTCGGCGCATTCGGATTCGCGCTCGGATTAGCCGGTACGATGGACGGCGGCTCGGCCTTTCCCCAACGATAAACCTTGTTCGCCACGCATGAAGAGCAAGCGACAGCCGAAAAGATCAAGAGAATCACTGCGGCATATCTCATTGGGGCTCCTTCCGCCTGCATCCGGCCGCAAATAGCCCGACACATTTTTCGCGTTTTCGCTCGAGCGGCATGCATTTTACAGAGAATGTCGAGCACTCGCGTAAGGGATGTTTCATGAATCCCCGTGTCCGCATGATTCTTGAATGAACTCAGGACACTGGCACATCAGGCGGCCATAAATTAGAATCCCGCGGGGCCCATGAAGGGAGATCTAGTGATGGATTCGGCCGTTCGGATTCAAGCAGTCCGCGCGCATTCTCCCGTCGCCGTCGATCGTCAGATCGCCAGCTCTTATTCCAACATCACGCTTTGCGCCTTCACTTTCCTCCTGACGATGCTGTTGTTCGCCGCTCCGGCGTCCGCCCAGGAAGCGCGCTGGAAGGAATTATTCGCCCAAGCGGGACAACTCAAGCAGCAAGGCAAACCCGTCCAAGCCCTCCCTGTCGCTCAGGAAGCCGAACGCGTAGCCGAGGCCACGTTCGGCCCGCAGAACGCCAACACTTTGGCTTCGATCAATCGCCTGGCCACCATTTACGACGATCTCGGCCGTTACTCCGAAGCCGAACCGCTCTATAAGAACGCGATCGGCGTCGGGATTAAAACCCTCGGTCCCGAGAGTGAAGGCATCGGCGCGATGCTCAATAATCTCGCCGCGCTTAATGAAGAAACCGAGCGCTACGCAGATTCCGAACGGTTCTACAAGGGCGCGCTCGCGATCAACACAAAGAATTTCGGTCCCGAAAATCCGGCCGTCGCGATTAATCTCAATAATATCGGCTTGCTGTATACGATGCAGTCCCGCTTTGCGGAAGCCGAGCCGCTCTATCGGCGTGCGCTGGCGATCGATCAGAAGGCCTACGGCAATGAAAATTCGCACGTCGCCATTACGCTCAACAATTTGGGATTGATGTACACGCAGGAGGCCCACTACGCCGAGGCCGAGCCCCTATTCAAACAAGCCCTCGCGATCGATCAAAAAGAGGGCATGAATAACTCAGCGATCGCCACTGACATTCACAATCTCGCCGCGCTTTACGAACTCGAAGGCCATCAATCGCAATCCGAGGATCTCTACAAGCGCGCTCTCACCATTTACGAGAAGCAAGTGGGGCCCGATCATCCCAACGTCGCCGACACGCTTGGCCGCCTGTCTCAGTTGTATTCCGACCAGGGACTCTACGGCGATGCCGAGCCGCCGTTGAAGCGCTCCCTCGCCATCTACGAAAAGGTCTTCGGCCAGGAAAATCTCAGCGTCGCCACCAGCATGAGCGACCTCGGCCTGCTCTACGTCTATCAAAGCCGCGGCGCCGAAGCCGAACCGCTCCTCAAGCAATCTCTCGCTATCCGGGAAAAAACGCTCGGCCCCGACCACCCGCAACTCGCGAGCGCGATGTACCGCGTCGCCTATCTCTACGAAGCGGAGAGTCGCAACTCGGAGGCGGAACCTCTTCTCAAGCGTGCGCTCGCGATTCACACTAAGGAACTTGGCGCGGAAAGTCGTCCCGTCGGCGCGGATGTTTCTCTTCTCGGCGTCGTTTTCAGCCACGAAGGCCGCAACCCGGAGGCCGAAACCTACCTAAAGCGCGCCGTCGAAGTCGTCTCCAAATCAATCGGCCCCGAGACTCGCGAGATGGCCTCGACGCTTACTGATCTCGCCGGGCTGTATCAAAACGAAGGCAAGTACGCCGATGCCGAACCCATCTACAAGCGCGCCCAAACAATTTTTGAAAAAGTTCTGGGTGCCGATCAACCCGAGGTCTACACCAACCTCTTCAATCTGACTGGCGTTTACGAAGCGATGGGCCGCTACGACGAAGCCAATTCCTATATGGAGCGCGGCCTTGCCTTGATCCGCCGCCGTTTCGAATACAACTTTTCCTACATGAGCGAAAAGGATCGCCTGCAATTTCTCGCAAGCGTTCACGGCGTGTTTCCTGCCTACTTTAGTTTTGCTGTCGCGCGCCACGAGCACGATCCCGCCGCCGCCGGAAAGATGTTCGACCTCGTTCTTTGGGAAAAGGGCATCGTCGGCACGAGCGTTTCCGCATTGCGGGCTCGCGTCGCCGCGAGCGGCGATTCCGAGGCCGTCAAATTGATGGACGACCTCACCGCGAAAAAGAGTGAATCCGCGCAGCTCGCCACCTCCCGGCCTCCCGGCTGGGTCGAACTCCAATCGAAATTGGACGCCGAAGCCAACGAGCTCGAGCAGCAACTCGCTCGTCACGTCAGTGGAGTTGGAGAACAGAAAAATCTCGCGGCTGCCACGTGGCAGGAAGTGCAAAAGTCTCTCAAGCCCGGCGAGGCTGGTGTCGAAATCGTTCGCTACCAATTTCACGACGGCAAAAATTGGACAAACGATTACCGTTACGCCGCTCTCGTCGTCACGCCGCGCGCCTCGGCTCCCGCGCTGATTGTTCTTGGAGACGCAAAAAAACTTGAATCCACGCCAATCTCGAACTACCGGACAAACGTCGCGCTCACTCGCGGCGTCTCTGCCGAGCCCGCGCCCGGAGAAGCGTCAACGCCCGGCTCCGGCGCCGGTGATACCACCGCCGCCTACGATGCGTTTTGGAAGCCTCTCGAACCCGCGCTCGCAGGCGTGAAGCGCGTCTACGTTTCGCCGGATGGCGTGCTCAATCAAATCCCCATCAGTCTTTTCGCGGATGCCAGCGGCAAAATGCTGCTCGAAAAATACGAGCTCCGCTACGTCAACAGCACGAAGGATCTTCTCCGCCCGCGCAGCGCTTCTTCGTCCAAGTCTGCGGTGCTTCTCGGCAATCCGAAATTCGATTTGACGGAACCGGATGAGCGAGCGGTCCTCGCGCAACTGAACATCGCAGGAGGGAAACCTTCTCCCATCGCCTCGCTCACGCCCGCGCCCGTCGCATCGGTTTCTCCTTCGCCCGCGGCGTCCGGGCAGCGCTCGGCCGGCCGCCGCGGTGGCGCTCTCAATCCTCTTCCCGGCACGCAAATCGAAGTCGATGCCATCGACAAATTGCTGAAAGATTCCGGATGGCAGGTTACCCCCTATACCGGCGATCATGCGCTCGAGGAAGTTGTCGAACGCATGCGCAATCCGCGTGTCGTTCATTTCGCGACGCACGGATTTTTCCTTACCGACCAGGATGTCACGCAGAAGTCGCAGGGCAGCACCGGCGGCGGCGCAGTCACTCTTCAGGATCCCATGCTGCGCTCAGGTCTATTCTTTGCGGGGGCGAACCGTGTCGAGACCGGCGGCGCGCCCATCGCGGGGATCGAAGATGGCGTGCTCACCGCATATCAAGCCAGCCAGCTCAATCTTCAGGGTACGGAACTCGTTGTGCTGAGCGCCTGCGAAACGGGATTGGGCGAGCAGGGCAACGGCGAAGGTGTCTTCGGCCTGCGCCGCGGATTGCAGGAAGCCGGCGTGGACGCCGTTATGATGAGCATGTGGTCGGTTCCCGACCGCGAAACTCAGGAACTAATGGCCCTCTTCTACGCGAAATGGCTCAGCGGCCTCGACAAGCCCGAAGCTCTGCGCCAAGCGCAGCTCAAAGAGCGCGAAGTCGTCCGCCAGCGCTACGGCAAAGATCTCCCCTTCTACTGGGGCGCCTTCGTCCTAATCAGCCGGTAACTCCAAATCTCAAATTTCAAATCTGAAATTTCAAATGGCGTCCCATCGTCGCGCCGGCATCCTGCCGGCGTTTTTGTGTTACCGTCCAGGCGATCGAGTCTCCGGCCTCACATTCGCTCAGCCAATTCCTCTCTCTGTCATTCCGAGGAGGACCCGGCGAGGGTCCGGCGAGGAATCTGCGGTTTCCTCTCCGCGCCTCTGCCTTTTCAATTCTCAAATTTGAAATCTGAAATTCTATTTGGCTCATCCCGGAAAAAACGCTCACCAATTGACATTCCCCGCATATAACGCTATATGTCGAACTGCTAGGTATCACGTAAAGCGCAAGAATTGGCCGCAACCCAAATGCCCCAAGACAAATCCGATTTTCTCAAAGGCACTCTCGACATGCTGGTCCTGAAGGTCGTCGCCCTCGGCCCCAGCCACGGCTACGCCATCGCCCAGCGCCTCCAGCAAATTTCCAGAGATTTCTTCGAAGTCCATCAGGGCTCTCTCTATCCCGCCCTGCATCGCCTCGAAGAAAAAGGCTGGCTCGAAGCCGAATGGAAAGAATCCGAAACCGGCCGCGAAGCCAAGTTCTATTCGCTCACCAAGAAAGGCCGCAAGCAATTGGAAGCCGAAGTTCAAAACTGGGAGCGAATGGCAGACGCCGTCGCCCTAATCCTTAGAACCGTCGAGTAGGAATTCGGAAAATGCGCTGGCTCCTACGTCTCTTCCACAAATCGGAGACCGAAGATCACTTAAATAAAGAGCTGCGCTTCCACATCGATCAGCAAATCGCCAACAACATCGCCGCCGGCATGTCACCCGAAGAAGCCCGCCGCCGCGCGCAGTTGGAATTCGGCGGCCTTGATCGTGTAAAAGAAGAGGTTCGCGACACGCGCTGGGAAACCCACGTCGAAAATCTCGCCCGCGATTTTCGCTACGCCCTCCGCAACCTCCGCAAAGACCGCCGCTTCGCCTTCATCGCCATCTTCGCGCTCGCTCTTGGTATCGGCGCATCCACTGTCGTCTTCAGCGTTTTCTACAATTTATTGTTCAATGCGTTTTCCGCAAAAAATGCGAGCCGATTGGTCGTTCCGGTGTTGCAGAACGCAGATACCGCCGGGCAAGAGTCGGCCGGTGTCGAACATCTGACTCTTCGTTTGGCGGATCTGGACACCATACGCAATCAGAATCAGGTTTTCGAAAATATCGTTGGCTACATCAGTGCCGGCGGAATTGTGCTCGCCAACGACGGCCCGCAGATGTACCAATTCTTCGCGTCTCGCGTCACTTCCGACGCCTTTGAATTCTATGGAGTGCCGCCGCTGCGCGGACGCGCCATCCTCCCGGAAGACGGAAAGCCCGGCGCTCCTCCCGTGTTTGTGATGAGTTACAAAACCTGGAAAGGAATTTTCAACGAAGATTCGAAAGTTCTGGGCAAGAGCTTTACTGTGGATGGCGAGCCGCGAACGCTCGTTGGCGTCATGCCATCGCGCTTTCAGGCTTTCGGCCCACAGGAGCAAATCTGGATTCCCATTACCAGGGAAGCCGGTGCGCCTCGCTCCGACGGCGAATTTCCAGCTGAAGTGTTGGCTAGGCTGAAGCCCGGCGTAAGCCTGGGAACTGCATCAGCCGATCTCGATGTAATCGTCAAACGCCTCGCCGCTCTTCATCCGAATGAATTTCCAAAACATTTCACAGCGCGAGTCGAGTCGGCCGCTGATTCGCTTGTGGGACCCAGCGGTGGCGGCCCCACCTTCCATTCCGATATGAAGGATCTGCTCTACGACTTGCTCGCGGCGGTCCCGATGCTGCTTCTGATCGCGTGCGGCAATGTGGCAAATTTGTTGTTGGCTCGTGCGAGTGTTCGCGAAAAAGAGATTGTGGTCCGCAGGGCTCTCGGCGCGACTCGCGGCCGGCTGATTCGGCAGCTTTTGGTAGAAAGTTTTGTACTGGCGGCATCCGCTTGCGTTGTGGGCTGTGTCTTCGCTTGGTTCGGCGTGAGAGTCATCGCGTCAGTTCTGCCCCAGACCGTCGGAGCGTCTCTGGGGAGCCGTATCGGAGCGGAAACCACACTGGGGCCCAACGCTCCTGTAATGTTCTTCGCGGTTTGTGTTACCGCGCTCACGACGCTGATCTGCGGCTCGGCGCCGGCTCTCCATTTGGTGCGATCAGATTTGCAACCTGGTTTGACCGGCGCGAGCAAAGGTGTGAACGCTGGTTTCCGCCATGGAAAACTGCGAGCGGGACTCGTGATTTCTGAAGTCGCTCTCTCGCTCGTCCTTTTAATTGGCGCCGGACTAATGATGCGCAGCTTGTTCCTTCTGACTCACGTGGACCTCGGTTTCAATCCCAAGAACGTGCTCCTGATCGCATTTCTCCCTCCGCCAAGTCACAACAGAACCCCGGCAGTTCAACGGTTCGCCTCGCCGCAGGGTCGGATCGTGCTCCGGGAAGTGGTGGAACGTTTGAAAGCATTGCCGGGCGTGGCGGACGTCGCGATCGAAGACACGATCCCTGGGTACGGTCCCACGCGTGGGCCGATCGTGGCCGTTCCCGGCTCACCTCGTTCCGAGGAAGCCGGACTTCTGGCCTGCGACGAAAATTTCTTTCGCACAGTGGAGTTACGTTCGATCCGCGGCCGATGGCTCTCCAGCGACGAAGTCCGAAATGCGCAGTACGTCGCGGTTATCAATCAACGGTTGGCGACTGACTTTTTCGGCGATCAAAACCCGATCGGCCGGCAAATCCAGGTGAAACACTTCGTAAGTCCCACGCTTCCGCCCTCGGATGTCGAGTTTCAAATTATCGGCGTGGTGCGAAACGTGAAAAGCGTCGGGCCACAGCGGCCCGCCATTCCCCTGCTCTTCATTCCGTATACCGTCAGAGGCGGCTTCGCTCTGCTGTTGAAGACAACGGTGGAACCAGCCTCCTTGACGCGCGCCGTTCAGGAGCAAGTTTGGGCGGTCGATCGTGACGAAATCGTCGCGGTGTCCAGTCCGCTTACGGATTTTCTCCAAAAAAATACTTACGCGACGCCAGAGTTTGGCCTGATGATCGCCGCGCCGTTAGCAGGAATCGGCTTGCTGCTGGTTGTCATTGGGATCTTCAGCGTGATGGCTTACACCGTCTCGCTCCAAACGCATGAAATCGGAATACGCATGGCTTTAGGCGCGCAACAGTCAAGCATTTTGAAGTTGTTTCTTGCGAAAGGCTCGCGGCTGATCGCGGCGGGAATTGTCATCGGCCTCTTCGCTGGCTATGCCCTCACGCGCTTTCTCGCCAGTCAAATCTGGGGAGTGTCAGTCACCGACCCGTGGACGTTCGCCTCGGTAGTAGCCCTTATTGTGCTGGTCGGACTGGCGGCGTGCCTGCTGCCCGCCCGCAGAGCTGCACAAGTTGATCCGCTCGTCGCGCTTCATTATGAATAGCTGGCGTCGTCCCGTGGCGGATGGACAATATGCTCCTTCACCAATTCACTCTCTCCATTACGCCGGTTTCTGGCTTCGATTCGTCGCCGCAATTATCGATCTGATTATTCTTGGCATCGCGCTGTCTGTATTCGTTTCGTTTCTCGCGGTGGCGAGGAAAATCCCTCTCGCTTTCACCGATCTTCACATTGACGAGCCGCCGAGCCAGGTTGTCGCCGCGTTTGGCGTTTCTTTGCTCTTTGCGATTCTTTGCTTTTTCGTCATCAGCAGCTGGCTCTATTTTGCGCTGCTGGAAAGCTCATCGTGGCAAGGAACGGTCGGAAAAAATATCCTCGGACTTTACGTCGCCGGCACGCAAGGAAATCGAGTCACGTTCGGCCGCGCGAGCTTACGTTTCGCCGGAGGCCGCCTCTTGGCCCACCTTCCATACGTTGGCCTTATTTATTTCGCCGTCGATTGCATCTTCGCTGGGCTGACCTCACGCAAGCAAGCGCTGCACGACTCCATGGCGGGCTGTCTGGTCCTCAGAAAGCAGGTAGGAATTTCATTTCGTGAGTAGCCGGCTTCTTAAAAAAGCAGATCCGCGACAAACGCTGCGTCATCAACGATGATTCGATTTTCGAAATCGCAAATAACTCCCGATCTTTCGCGTCGTCTCGCAATCCCCCACCCTTCGATTGACGCAATCCGCGGGCGATGATATAGAAACATCAATTCAGCCGTCGTGAATTGCAGCCTCTGTCCCGATTCGAAAAAAATTTCGTGCGCCGTTCGAAAGGTAGGCTCTCGCGATGAGATTCCCAGCCAAAATGTTGACGTGCGCGCTTCTGGGCCTGTTCGCGGCCGGATGTGGCGGAGGCGGCGGCAGCAAACCTCCAGCCGAGACGCTTTCAGTCTCCGATTCGATGGTCGCATTCAGTGCCACCTTCGGCGGAGCGAGTCCCGCTTCGGATTCCGTCAACGTGACGAACACCGGATCGGGAGCGCTCTTATATACCGCCGCCAGCGATTCGCCTTGGCTGACGGTGACTCCTGCAAGTGGTTCGGTTCCGCAAACGCTGCAAATTTCTGCCGCTCTCGGCACTCTCATTCCATCCTCTTATACCGGCCACATCACCGTCACAGCCGCGGGTGCGCAGGGATCGCCCGCAACCATCACCGCAACATTCACGGTTGGCCAGCCCGCTGCCTCTGACAATCCCGTTTGGCCGCAATGGGGATCGAATCCGCAGCACACAGGCATGGTCGCCGTCGCAGGGCAGGAGCTCGCGGAAATACTCGCCAACATCGCCTATGACCCGTTCGTCGAGCAGGAAAAAGCTGAGAACACAGTTTTGTTCGGCTCGGCAGTCTTGACCGTGCACGAGCAGGCGCCCATCACCGACGGCAACGATGTTTACATGGTCATGATGTCGGGAACGTACAACTCGTGTAATCCCGTCGGAAATTGGATCTACGGCGACGCATGCGGCCCGAACACATGGAACACGATGGATTGGAATGAGGTTCGATACACGTGGGAGAACGGCGTGCTCTCGCCAGTATGGACTTTCGAATCGGATTGGTATCCCGAGCCCAACGCGACGAATTTTAACTCGGGATACGCGGGTCTCGAGGGTTGGGAGCCCGTGTTTCATCCTGCGGAGGCCAACAATTTTATTTACGTCCCCGGCGCGGCAGGCACAGTCTGGAAAGTAGATAAGAACACCGGGACATCAACCTCAGCCATTAATCCTTTCAACGGAGTGGCCGGTGTGACGCCAGCAAACACGTACGTCGCTGGGCCGTTGACGGCCGACGCGAACGGCAACATCTATTACAACGTCATTCAATTGAATAATTCGTTCGGCAATCCATGGGATCAGAATGACGTTAAAAATTCTTGGCTCGTGAAAATTACGCCGGACGACACGGCGAGCACCGTCACATTTGCAACTCTCGTTCCGGGTGCGCCAGCGGGAACTTCAACCAATTGCCCCGGGACGTTCTTCAATCTTGGTGATAACGGCGCATCTCTGCCGTGGCCGCCGAGCGCCACTGCTACCGCTTCGACTCAGCTCTGCGGCTCGCAGCGTCCCGGACTCAATATCGCTCCGGCCGTCGGGCCGGACGGAACGATTTATACAGCGAGCGTCGCGCACTTCGACTCGATGGCAGCCTACCTGATCGCGGTAAATCCCGATCTCACTCCAAAGTGGGCGGCCTCTCTGCAGCAACGCCTGACGGACGGTTGCGGCGTAATTCTCCCGATAGCCGGACCCGGCGTAACCACTCTGGGAAATTCCTGCCGCAACGGCACGACCGTGGGCGTCGACCCCACAACGAACGCGAACGGTTCTGGCTCAATCATTGATGAAGCGTCATCGTCCCCAACAGTACTTCCCGATGGCAGCGTCGTCTTTGGCGTCACTGACAATTACAATTTCAGCCGTGGCCATCTGATGCACTTCGACGCGTCGGGAAATTATATTAACGCGTACACCTTCGGTTGGGACTCGACGCCCGCCGTCTACTCGAACAACGGAACGTTTTCGATCGTCATCAAGGACAACCATTACGGCGGCGCGGCCTACTGCAACTTTAGCAATCCTGTCTGCGATGCTGTGCCGGACGGTCCGTACTACATCTCTCAGGTTGATCCCGCCAACATGACCGCTGAATGGTCTTTCCAAAGCACCACCGTGGACGCCAATCATCCCAACGGCTACGAATGGTGCATCAACATGCCGGCTGTGGACGCGAACGGAGTCGTTTACGTGAACAGCGAAGACGGCAACGCCTACGAATTGCCCCAAGGCAACACCGGCGTGTTCACAGTTCCCACAAGCAAAATATTTTTGAATTCGGCAATCGGCGCTGCCTACACGCCGCTCTCGCTCGGAATCGACGGAAAAATCTACACGCAAAATAACGGCCAATTATTCGTCGCCGGCAACTGACGGAAATCGCTTGTTTCGGTTTCGGCTTTGGATTAGAACTGCAGGTGGAAACTGCGGAGGCGCGCTGGCCGGCGTATGCTACGAGCGCATCGAAACGCGGATCGCCGCACGGCAATGCTAGAAGTAAGCGCTCAACGATTCCCTTCGCCGCATAGTCTGCAAGTCCGCGGTCGATTGCCTCTCGCAGTCTGCTCCGAAATCGTTTTAGCCTCCGCAGCCCGCAAAATTTTTGAACCCTTTTGCCCCCGCTTTTCGCATTTACCAGTAGAGGAGACGCAACGACGAGCGCCACCTCAGTCTCGCACTTTTCTCAACGCCGTTTCGGATACCGGTTGAGACGCAGGAGGAACGCAATGCATTTACGGCACTTAGTGCTGGCCGGAGCGATCTTGGCCAGCGCCATGCCGGCAGCAGCACAGGGCACCCTAGCGCGGCTTGTTCTCGCGCCGAAGCCGCCTCGGGCAAGTGCTGCGCTTCCTCGAGTAGAATTTGGCCGCCGTGAGTTCACTACCCCGTGGCAACTCCGGCGAAATGGCGGTTCTTTCTCGCTACGTGCGTCATCCGTTGTTCAGGCGAGTTCACTGTTGCCCTCGACCTACACCCGAGAAATCGAATTGCCGGTTCTGCCGAAGCTCCAGCAGACAAATACTCTGTTTATGACGCAGGCTCGCTTGCCGGTAGCCGCCTTCGGAAGCGGCCGAGTGCAATTGGCGGGATTCGGCAGCACTCTCGTGATGGGAAATGTCGAACTCGGCCCATCTGGCTCGGGAGGACTACTCGATTTTCATCCCTATAGGCACTATCAGCCGGGCGATCCGCGCTCGGTCGAATCGTACGGACTGAGTTTGGCCTTCCATCTCGGCCGGAATTCTGAGGCCGCCCATCCAACCGAAATTTGGCGAACCATCAACCGGCTAATCGACGACGCACGATAGCCGCTTCTCATCTTTTCTTCTGTCCTGCCGTTACAATTCTCCGTCCGAAACTTACCTCTAATTGGATTCGTGTTTCTCACTTGCCGACGGCAACTTCCTGCGGTCACTTGGCGTCTCACCCAGTATGGGATGGCGCTAGTAGCCGGTGCGCGGTAACCCAAATCGTGGTAAATATTTATAGGGTAAGCCGGCATCAGCAGGGCGGGATACAGTCGGCGACGACCCGTCGAAGATTTCGCGGGATGCAAAAGGAGAATTCGATGCGCAAAAAAATACTTGGTGGCGTTGCATTTTTGATCATCGCAACTCTTGCTTGGGCGGGCGGGGATCCGTGGAAGTCCAAACCGCCCAGCCAGTGGACCGACAAGGATGTCACGGATATTCTTCTGAACTCTCCGTGGGCACGCGCCAATGTTTCCGCGCAAGGCGCATGGCATCCGGATGGTATGACGCAGGCTAGCGGGAGCGGCGCGGTACCCGGCATGAAGGGAGATATGTCCCACAATTCGGCGGGCGCCACGGCGGATACCGCGGGTGGAATGGAAAAGAACGCAGCGGCCGCTGCGTCGAATGAACCCTACAGCGTTTTCTGGTGGTCGTCCCGCACGATTCGCGCCGCATCGATGCGCCGCGCCGTGCTAAAGGGCACGATGAAGGAAGAAGAAGTCGACAAGACCCTCGCGAATATTCCGGATGAATACATGGTTCTCGTGCAGACCACCAACATGCAGTATTTCCAAATCAAAGGCGAGGACGCGTTCACGAAAGACGCCTGGCTTCAGATGAAAAAGTCGAAGGACAAAGTTTTTCCAACGAAGGTTGGTTTCCTGAAAGCAGCCGATGGCACGACTGTCAACGGCGTCGTTTTCTATTTCCCGAAGAAATCGGCGAGCGGCGAGCCGACAATCGCAACAGACGAAAAGGAAATCGATTTTTATTTCCTGGTCGGCGGCTCCAAGATTTTGACGGCGTTCGATCCGCGCAAAATGACGGATAGCCAGGGCCTGGATCTCTAGCGCTTCGGCGTTTCGATTGGCGCGCCGCCGGGCGATGGCGGCTTGGCGGCGCGCGCGCTGCGAAGATTTGCCGGCAAATTTTCTCGCATGGACTGGTCTACCCAGTCGGCGATGCTCTCGAGAATTTTCGGAGTCTCGGGAGTCCATAGCGCGGTGTGCGGGACATTCGGAAACGCTTCGGCTTTCTTTTCGGTTGCGGGAATCACCGCGAACAGTTTCTTGCTAGCTTTCTGCGGCAAGAGCGAATCTTTGTCGCCGCGCACGATGAGCGTGGGAACATCCACACCCGCTGCGGCGCGCGCGGACCAGCCATGCGTTTCGCGAGCGAGTTCCCAAACATAGCGCACGCTCACTTTCCGGTACGCCAGCGGGTCGCGCCTCAGCCCGAGAATTTCTTCCCGCGATTGCGGATCTTTCGGCAAGCGATCGCCCGTCAAACTGATTACCGGCTTCGAGCGGCAGAACATCGCGCACGGAACGATCAGCGGATTTTTTAGCGCCGTGCTCAGTTCCTGCCCGGTTGAAACCGAAATCGCCGGTGCGAGCAGCACCAGTCCCGCCAATCCCGAATTTTCCTGGCTCGCGTAGTTCAACGCGAAAATTCCTCCCATGCTGTATCCCAGCAAATAAATTCTTGTGCGCGGATAGGATTCGTGCAGGAACGCGACCATCGCCGCGATGTCGCGATTCTCCGTGGCCGCATCGGGAACTTCGTCGCGCTCGCCGCAGGAAAAACCGTGGCCGCGCGTGTCCATCGCGTAGACGGGAATCCCGCGCGGGTTGAGTCCCTCCGCGACAACGCGGAACGGGCCCGCATGCGCTCCGATGCCGTGCAGGACCAGCACAATTTCTTGCGGATTCGCATCGTTATGCAGATTGCCAGCGACCGCCCCCGGCCAGTAACGATAGAACAGGCAAGTTCCATCGAACGACTCGAGAAATCCGTGCGCGTCCGCGACGGTATCGGGAGTAAGCGCCGCGGATTCGAGCGCCGCTCTCTCATGAAAAAACCATTTCGCGTGAAATTTTGGGAACGCGCTCGCCGGGCTGCACGCGCCAACGAACGCAGAGGCAGCGATAGCGAGGCGCAACGCGATGTTTGTCTTGCGGGCCATAAGGGTCCCTCCGGCAATTGGGGCTGCCGGATTGTTCACGCTCTATTTTATTTTCTTCACGTATTGGCGGTAAGAAGTTTGTAGAATCCGTGTTCGCAAAACGCACGAGCCCGAGGAGGCCAACTTGCTCGCTTCCGAAAAGATGACTGGCTTTGTTGTTACCAAGGATTACGATGCAGCGCGCGCATTCTACGTAGGCAAGCTCGGATTTGAGTTTGTGAGCCTCGACCAATTCGCGCTCGTCGTTCAGGCCGGCGAGAATCACATTCGCATCGGAAAGATTGGAGATTTTACGCCTCGCCAAGGCACCGTCCTCGGTTGGGAAGTGGAGGACGTACTCGCGGTTGCGAAGTGGCTCGTCAGCCGCGGCGTGGTGCTCGAAAAATTCCCGTTCGCCCAGGATAAAGAGTTTGGAATTTGGACCGCGCCCGATGGCAGCCAAGTGGCGTGGTTCAAGGATCCCGATGGAAATATCTTGGGGATCGCGCAGCATCCGTAGTTGCACCTCCTTTAGTCGCAGAGCTACCTCAGGGCCTAAAGGACCTCCTATACTCGACTGCCGTTTCCGTTCGTAGGGGCGTCCGCCATTCTCTTTGCCCGCCATCTTGCCCACATACCACATCGCGCCCATAATCCCGTCCCATGCACGCTCGTCGCAAAAATCTTCGCCTTCGTGGCTACGATTATTCCCGGCCCGGCGTTTACTTCATCACGATTTGCACTGTCAAACGCCGACACCTATTCGGAGAAATTCAGGGCGGGCAAATGATTCGCAACGATGTAGGTGACGCCGTCGCCGACATTTGGGCGCATCTTCGGCAACGGTTCCAAAATATCTCGCTCGACGAGTTCGCCATCATGCCCAATCGTGTACACGGCGTCATCGCCTTCAACAATTCAGGCGAAATGCAAAACCGGGGCGCAGCAAGCAGCGCCCCTACGAACACCGTTGCCCTGGGCCGCGTTGTGCGTGCATTCAAATCCGAGACTGCCATCCGCGTGAATGCAATTCTGAAAACATCAGGACGCTCGGTCTGGCAGCGTAACTATTTCGAACACATCGTGCGAACCGGAAAAGACCTCGACGAAATTCGCCGCTACATCCACGACAATCCGTCGTTGTGGGATTCCGACCCGGAAAATTCTCTTTCGTAGCGGCATCGACGTGTCCTAGGTTTCGCATGGCGCCCGCCTTTGTCTTTTGCCGTTGCCGTTCGTCGTACCGTTGCCGTTGTCTTGTTGTTCGTACGCGCGTCCGCCTCGGCAGACTGCGCTCCGATATTCTCGTTCTGCGAACCGTCGCTACGTTTTTGCGTTCGTAGGGGCGCTGCTTGCTGCGCCCGCTTTTAGCCCGGCATCCGTATTTCTACGCAGCCCTCCCCCGCCTCAACCCTCTGTCCACGACACCACTCACTTGCGCACTCGCCAACTCTTTGCTATTTCTGTTTCCATTATGAACTCTAATGATAAACTAAATCGCTCTCGCCCCGGCCGAGCATCAAAGGCCGCACTTGCTGCACGTCACGCACGCAAATGCGTGATCTGCAAACACCCAGAACGCGAAGCCATCGACGAGCAATTCGTCCACTGGATCCATGCCGACCGCATCGTCCAGGACCACGACTTGCGCTCGAAGACAACGCTCTACCGTCACGCCCACGCCACGGGCCTATTTAATTTGCGCCGATACAACATGCGCTACGCCCTCGAACACTTGATCGAGGACGCCATCTACGCGCCCGTCTCCGGCGACTGCGTGATCCGCGCCATCCGCGCCCACGCACGCCTCACCGCCAAAGGCCGCTGGATCGAGGATCCGCCCAAAGAACTCATCCTCTCGCGGCGCGTCCTCCCAGCACGCGAGGCCGCCGCAGGCAGACAATCCCACCTGCAGCCGGGCCATCTCAAATCTGCGAACGACCCCGAGCCAGTGACGAGTCATTTGCTGGCCGATGGCTCACAAAAACCGGACCCAGCCACTAGTCAACAGACCGGCAACGCCGTGCGGGAGATGGAAGCAGCCACTCGCGACTCATTCCCGCTCAGCCTGCCAGACCGCCCGAGCGGCCCCTCAATCGCCGAATTTCTAATCGGTACACCAAAACGATTCGGAAGTATGTACTTAACGCAACCGCTTCCGTCGGTTTAATCTGAACTTCTCAATTTGAGATTACTTCATGATAGACTGAACTTTCTATGGACGATAAAACCTGCCCGAAATGTCCGAACTCGCCGCCGATGAAAAAGGCTAGTCATTTGGGCCTCGTGTCTGCGGTACTAGCGGGCGAAAGAATCGCAGGGCCAAGTGAACCTAAATCTGGTTTTCCTCTAGCAATTTATGAGTGTCCGCACTGTCATTTGATTGAGTTTTATCGCGAGCCGTAAACAAATCAACGATATTCAAAGTTGCCCTAATTTCAGGGTCTTTCCACATCTCGACCGTTACATACTTCTCTTTCATTCTCATATTCTCCTAATCATAGCTTTATCGAAACACCTGTACCTTCGACCAACTTCCCATAACGAACAAACCCAGTAAAAATGGGACATTAGAGGTCGAAGCAATGAAACAGGCACTCATACTTGCAACCGCTATCCTATCGCTCGCAACCATTGCAAACGCACAGCAAGCAACGGAACAGCAGAAGAACGAATTCATCGCCGCGTGTCTTGCTGGGGCGATAAAAACGGGATGCCCGCCCAAGAATACTCAAACTTCGGACGTGTCCGAACCAACCGTTTTTTTTAAAGAGATACAAGCAGAGAACGCGGAAGCGCGAGCGCAAGCGGATAGAGAAGCAATTAAAACGCGTGCCGCTTTGCAATCTCCGCCACCGCTAATTCCTGTTGTCCATAACAATCTGTCTATACCATCACAACCCGCACCCGAGATCGCACCCGCGCCGATACAACCCATTACAAATACGAATTACGCCGAACAACAAAAACGAGCATTCCAATCCGGTCAACAGATGGGCGCTGGAGTCGGAACCGCAATAGCTAACGTTATATCTGCATCGCGCAATCGGAGCCGAAACCACGAAAAGTTGAAAGCGGAACGCGACGAAACAAAAGCAGCAAATCACCTTGAGGCTCGCCTCAAACAGATGGACATCGAGCGCGAAGAAGCGGCACGGGATAAAGACTACTGCACAAAACACGCGGACAGTTACATTTGCAAAAAATAATTCTTATTTCGGCCAGCCCTCAGCAGGTTTCTTCACATCAAACGACTTCTTAACCGCATGCTGCCAGTTGCCGCCGATCTTTAGAACTTCTGGCTTCGGGCCGGGTGTCTCACGTTTCTTCTGACTCTTTTTTATTCGGCGCATTCGATTCCCAATCGGACTCTCAGGTTACGACCCTTCAAAACGCCTGCAATCGTTTTTAGAGAACTAATAAATTCCAAAAACACCATCATTTCTTGAG
>JBAPOP010000015.1:0-21982 GCA_049279675.1 Candidatus Acidiferrales bacterium | reverse complement strand
GAACACCAGAAGCGTCGGGATCCCGCGAATATTAAACTTGCCGGGAGAGTTCAGATTCTCGTCAACGTTCATTTTGACGACTTTCAATTTTCCGGCGTTTTCGCGGGCGATTTCTTCCACCGTAGGCGAAAGCATGAGACACGGGCGGCACCATCCCGCCCAAAAATCTACCATCACCGGCTGAGTATTACTGGCGTCAATCACCTCAGCTTGAAAATTCGCGTCATTCACTGCTTGAACAGTATCCGACATTTTTCCCTCTTAACGGCGGGTCAGAAGCCGTGCCGCCTGACCTCGCGCACTTCAATTAGATGAGACTACAGCGCCGGGGATTCTAGCGCCTTTAGCCGCTTCGTAAACAGCAACATACGCCGCCGCCGACGGCTTCCAGGAGAAATCCTTGGTCATGCCGTTCAGCTGCAGTTTCCGCCATGCCTTTTGGTCCCGAAATGCCTTGAGGGCCTCGCGCACGCAAGCCAGCAACGCCGTGCTCTTGTAAGGCCCAAACTTGAAGCCCGTGCCAGCTCCTGTCTCCGGATTGAACGGGATGATCGTATCGTCGAGCCCCCCCGTTGCACGCACGATTGGCACCGTGCCGTAACGCAGGCTATAGATTTGATTCAGCCCGCATGGCTCGTATCGCGACGGCATAAGGAACATGTCCGCGCCCGCCTCGATTTTGTGCGCAAACGTATTATCGTAAGCGATCTTCGCTACCACTTTCGTCGGAAACTTCGCGGCCAGCGCCTGAAAGAGTTTCTCATACTCCGGCTTGCCCGTGCCGAGGACTACCAGCGAGAGATTCTCCTGAAGCAGTTCAGTCGCAATCTCCGCGATCAGGTCGAAGCCTTTCTGTTCGTCAAACCGCGAAACAATCCCGATCAGCGGCCGATCGATATTCGCCGCCGGCAGCTTATAGATCTCAAGAAGGTCCTTCTTGCAGGCGCGTTTGAGCTCGAGATTGTGCGTCGAATAATTCTGCGCGATCAGCTTATCCGTTTCCGGACTCCACACTTTGTAGTCCACGCCATTCAGGATTCCCGTGAGCCGCTCCCTGCGCTGCCGGATCACGCCTTCGAGCCCGAAGCCATACTCCGGCGTTTGAATTTCCTCGGCGTATTTTCGGCTGACCGTCGTAATTGCATCCGAAAAAACGATCCCGCCCTTCAGAAAATTTGCTTTGCCGTAAAACTCGAGCGCTTCGAGGTTGAAAAGATTTGCAGGGACGCCCGCGCGTTCGAGCGCGCTGCGCGGGAAAATGCCTTGGTATCCGATATTGTGAATCGTCAGGACCACAGCCAGCTTACGCAGCGCTGGATCCTGCCCGTAGACGGAATGAAGAAAGACGGGAACGAGCGCCGTCTGCCAATCGTGGCAGTGAATCACGTCCGGCATCCAGACCTGCTTCGCGAATTCGATCGCCGCGCGGCTGAATTCGGCGAACCGTTCGGCATTGTCGGGATAGTCGCTGCCCTTGATGCCATAAAGTTGGTCGCGATCGAAATACGCGGGATCATCGACAAAGAAATAGCGCACTCCGCCGACAGCAGCGCCCTCGGCAATTGCCGGATAACGCAGTTCGTCTCCGAGAGGAATCGTCAAGCTCGGCACAATCGGCGGCTGAGTATTGTTGTTGTGATACCTCGGAAGAAGCACCGTGACGTCGTGCCCCGCTTCGACTAGCGCCTGCGGGAGAGCGCCAACAACGTCAGCAAGTCCGCCCGTTTTCGAATACGGTAAACCTTCCGAAGCGACGAAGAGAACTTTCATTCACACTCCCGAGGACAAAAAACGGTACTGAATCACGCTACATTCGTCAAGCGAATCCCCGGGCATCACGGAATTCCCCTATCCGCCGAGCTTCTGGGAACCTGCTAAACTCGGCGGCACAATGGCGCGACAAAAACTCGGACAACATTTCCTCGCCGATCGCGGATGGCGGGAAAAAATCCTCGAGACGCTGAGCGTCGCCGGAAGCGACGTCTGGATTGAAATCGGCGCGGGGCACGGCGAGATGACGGAGCTACTCGCCGAATCCGGCGCGCGTGTTTACACGATTGAGACCGACCCGAAACTTGCTGAGAAACTCCGAGAGAAAGCGCCGTCGTGGGGCAAAGTAGAAGTCGTCGAAGCCGATGTGCTGACCGTTGATTTTGAGAAATTGACGAGCGGGCGATTTCGCGTATACGGAAATTTGCCTTATTACATTACCTCTCCGATTCTTCGGCGTCTTTTCGATGCCGCCGGCAGCATCGAATCGATTCACATCGTGATCCAGCTCGAAGTGGCCGTAAGAATCGCGGCGTCGCCTGGCCGGCGCGATTATGGATACCTCTCCACGCTCTGCCAGTTTTTCACGAAGCCTGAAATCGCCTTCAAGATCCCGGCCGGCGCGTTTAATCCGCCGCCGCGCGTTACGTCAGCACTCGTGCAAATGTCGCTGCCTGGCGAGCGCGCCACGCTCGATGTCGCCGACGCATCGGAATTCCTGGAGTTTTTACAGCGCTGTTTCGCTCACAAGCGCAAGACACTGCGAAATAATCTGCTCGAATCATCGAGCGACGCGCAAATCGCCGCAGCGCTCAAATCGTGCGGCCTAAAGCCGGATGCGCGCGCAGAACAATTGGATTTAACGCAGTTCGCCGCGCTCTATGCAGCAGTGTCGGAGAGATAATTTCCACGCGGGTGGCTAATCTTCCGGCTCGAGATGCTGCATCACGGTGCGCAAGCGATCTGGAAAATCCGTCATGATTCCATCGACGCCGGCCGCAATCACTCGCCGGATCTGATCCGGCTGGTTCAACGTCCATGTTACGACCTGTAGATCGGAGAGATGCGCCTCGTTCACGAGATTCGGTGTGATCAGATCCCCGCGTGGACAAAGCTGGCGCGCTCCGGCGCCCACTGCGGTTTTCACGGTGTCCGGCCGCACTTCTTCAACGAGCAGGCCCGCCATGATGGCGGGATCGTGCTTCAGAAGTCCATCGAGCGTGCCCGGATCGAACGAGAGAACGATCGACCGCGCTACATCGCCCGAGCCGCGCAGCGCCGCAGCCAGCGCGTGATGCATGCCCCAGGCGGCTTCATATTTGATCTCGAGATAAAACACGACGTCGTGCTCGCGTCCGAACGCGAGGATTTCTTCAAGCGTCGGAATCCGTTCTCCGATGAAATTGTGGTCGAACCAGCGGCCCGCATCGAGTTCTTTCAATTCGGCAAGCGTCATGTCGCGGACGGCACCGGTGCCATTCGTCGTGCGCTGCAAGCTCGCATCGTGGATGGCGACAAACTGCGCGTCACGCGTCATGTGCAGATCGGTTTCGATGAACGTCGCGCCCATCTCAACTGCGACGCGAAATGCCGCAAGGGTATTCTCCGGCGCGTGTCCGGAAGCTCCGCGGTGAGCGATCACCCAGGGTTGACGCATGGCGCGGCTATCCTAGCAGAGTCGCGGCTGTGCATTCACGCGCCGCTCCACGCAATTGCCTCGCAAGCAACTTCACAGGACTTAGCGGGCGAGACGATTCGCCGGCCATAATCTCGGCGAACTTTCTCGTTTTGACGAGATCGTCGCTCAAAATAGCCTTCCGCAAAAGATTTCGCTTTTGCGATACCCGGCTTCCTCGAATATTGGCAAGCGTTCGTCACACGCGCCAGCGAGTCGCTCGACCGAATCGATTGCCATCAAGTAACCCAACTCTTTACAATGAGATACGGGAGCCACTCCCAAACGCTTGCCCCGACCCTTCGTTGGCTCTCCGATTGCCCTTCCCTTAGTAGCGTAGAGACCTTGTAGTCGGTTTAGGAGCGGCTACCCAGCCGCCGTTACTTCGCGAGACAAGGTCAGTCCGGTTCGGTACCGGCGCGGTTCTGCGGCCCCAATTGGAGGGCACGTGGCACTGTTGGTCCTATTGGTCGTTGCGATGATCGTCGGCCAGACTTGGATGGACTGGCACGAGACACGGCGCCAGCGAGCCATCCCCGAATGGGTCAGCGGTCTCGCGCTTGCAGCTCTCGTCGCGACACCTCTCACCGCCGGCGCCTCTTTCGCCTCGATGTGGTATCAGGATTCGCTCGGCCTTAATGGGAGCGGAATCGGCGCGTGGTTCTGGTTTGAGGCCGGATTCGCACTGTGCGCGATGGGAATCATAATCGCCGCGACTCGCAAAAAACGCCTTCGCACACTCATCATACTTTCAAGCGTACTCACTGTAGCGCTGTGGTTCAGCCTCTCGTTCTTCTCCTAAGCAACACCGTTCACTGATTCCGATTTGGTCGTGCGCTCCTTAAAGTCTTTCGGGTTGTGCATCGCTTCACATCCGCAGATGCTCGACACGATACGGTTCGCCGTGCATTCCTTGCCGCGCCCAACCTCGTTTGCCATACTAAAAATCATGAAGCGCTTGCTCCTGGCTGCGTCTGCCTTTCTCGTGCTCGCCGTGGCGCTGCGCGCAGACACATTGCATCTGAAGGATGGCAGCACGGTCACCGGCGTCATCGTCGGCTTCGATCAGAATTCTTTCAGAGTAAAAACAACCTACGGCTTTGCCGTGGTTCGCCGGGATGCCGTGATTTCGATCGATGTTGCCGAAGGAAATTCTGGCGCTGATAAAAAGTCTGCACCGGAAAAGAAGCCAGCCGCACCCGCAGCCACGCCGACTGCTGAGAAATCATCCGCCGCGGCTCCTGCTCCAGCGCCCGCTCAACCGGCAGCGAAGCCCGCGACACCACCACCGCCGGCACAACCGGCGACTGCTGCGGCAATTCCTCCAAAGCCGATGGATAAGCCGGCTCATACCGAGCCACCGGCGTCGACCTCGGTTCCGCCGAACGCTTCCACGCCGCCCGCCGCGACTCCTGGCGCAAACTCTGCCGCGAATCCGCCGGCGAATGCGAACGCAGCGAAGCCCGCAGTAGCCGCCGCAAAGCCTCCCGCTCCGCCGAAGCCCGTTGACGAACCGATCCGCGAAGAGGCCTCCGGCAATTCCTATTCGAATCTCACTTACGGATTCCGCATGTTCAAGCCGCCGACCTGGGAAATCGTCGAAGGCGCGCGCAAAACTCTTCCCGGCACGATCGCGGCGCTTGGCACCGCGGACGAAACCACTTATCTGCTGATTGGCACGAGCCCAGCACCGGGTTCGCTAGACGCGGATCTCAAATCATCGGACGTAAAACTCCGCGAGATGTTCGACAACTATCGCCCGCTCGGCGACGATCGCTTGACGATCTCCGGCACTAACGCAATTGAGCGCAAGTTTCGCGGAACCATTGATACGCAGGAATGGTCGGGCGTCGTCGTGCTTCTCGAGCGCGGAAAGCAGACCTACACAATCCTCGGGATGACCGTCGCGAATTCTGACCTCGTTCAAATTCAGGAGAATGTAATTCACCGCGCCATTTCCAGCCTTCAGTTCAACCCGTAATCGCGCACCTTCACAACCTTGAATTCCAGCGAATCAGAAAATTTGAGAGTCAATTCCTAAATGGTCTTCTCGCGGAAGGCGCTTTCGCTCCGAACCGGTTTTCAGGGGGTCGGAGCTTTAGCTCCGACATAAAACGACAGCAAAAAACAAGGCTTTAGCCGCTGAGGACACTCCGAAACCCGCGGACTGCCTGCGAGAATATTGCTAGTCGAATTCGTGCTTCGGAGAAGTCTGTTCCGAGCCGACGCGCCCGGCGACTATTTCCGCTCGGGAGTAATTCTCAGCGCGAACTGGAGAGCCCGCAATCCGCCGCAGCATCGCTATCTGGCCGATATGCGTCAGTGCATCGGCAATGGGCGCCTGGAACAGCATTTCGGGAGAAGCGCCGAGCGGCGCACTCGACGCGAGATATTTATCGAATGCCGCGAGGGTCGCGAAAAATCGTGCAACGTCATCATTCCATTCGCCGGGATTCGCTGCATTCCACGCTTCCTTGCCCTGCGCGATGGTGAGCGCCCAATCGAAAAGATCGCAAATGTGGCAAAGTATCTGTTCGGGAGTGCGCGAGCCTTCCGCAACCTGGAATCGAGAGAATTCGCGTGGCGCGCCACGAAGTGCTTTGCCGCCCCGGTAGGCGACGGTCGCAAGTGCGTGGCGCAAAAATTCACGGGCCGAATCGCTGGTCGTAGCCATCGTCGCTGCTCCTCTCGCGGCCAGCAGGCCCGCGAGTTGCGTTACGCGCGGAGCTGCCAGACGGCGTCTAAAACTTTGTCACTTCGCTGAAGTGAAAGTCGCGTACCTTCATCGCCGGCACAACCATCTCAAACGACTCTTCTCCGGCAGCGCGCACAGCTTCTCCCAGCATTTCCACGTTCGACAGCATCTCAATCATGCTCTGATTGAAGCGGAAATTGCGAATGCCTCCGGAAATCTTGCCGTTTTCAACGAGGAACGTTCCGTCGCGAGTCATCCCCGTGAGAATCTTTTCGTAGGGATCCACTTCGCGGATATACCAGAGACGCGTGACTAGGACTCCGCGCTCCGATGAGCGCACCATTTCGTCCAGGCTCGCTTCGCCGCCCGTAAAAACCAAATTCATCGGCGCTTCGCCGTATTCATTCGGCAGCGAAAAGCCGTGGCCCGTTGGCTTCGTCTTCATTTTCTTGGCCGTCGCGCGCGAGTAGACCAAATTCCGCGGCACGCCGCGATCCACCAACAGCACTTTTTGCCGCGGCACGCCTTCGCCGTCGAACGGCGTTCCGAGCTGAAGCGGATGGTAGACGTCGTCCCAAATCGTGATGTTTTCGCCGAAGACTTTTTTGTCGATCCTCTTATTAAACATCGAACGCTGATCGAGCACCGCGGTCCCAGCGAAATCGTAAAAGAGAAATCCGACGAGATCGAGCACGGCCGCCGGCTCGAGAATCGCGGTGTACCGCCCGGCCGGAATTTCTCTCGGAGCGCGCGATGCGATCGCCTTCCGGCTCGCCGAAGCGCCCAGGGCGTCGGGATCGATATCCGCGACATTCGGCGAGTTCGCTTTCGCCCAGCCCGAGGAATCCTTCTCCATGATCGTGACCGAGAATTCCGCGCGCGTCTGCTCGTAATGCGCGAAGAATCCGCGCGAATTCGCAAACGCGGTCTCCACCATTCCCGTGGAAAAAATTCCGGCCGCGGTCTGCTTGGCGGCTGCCGTCGCCTTGCAGACGCGCGCGACGGCGCGAGCTCTCTCCGCGGGCGTCGCCGTCGCCGTGGCGGAAAAATATCGCGCGACCTTTTGAATTTTCTGTTGCTTGAGCATCGGCAGCAAATCAGGATTCTTCGGCTGGAAGCGCGCAAGGTCTGCCGCGGCAGCAACAACGCGCCGCAGCGATTCGTCGTCCGTCTTATTCGTCGTGGCGCGCGCCGTCCGGCCGTCCACTACCGTCCGCACGGAAACGGTAAGATTCTGCTCGGCGACGTTTTGATGGATCGTGTTGTTCGCGAATCGCGTAAGGGCATCGGTCACGGCGCCGATGTCCACTTCGGTTTCGTCGGCGTTGCTAAATTTGATCACGCGCTCGGCGAGCCTGTGCAACTCCGCCGGGCCCAGCCGGTGGACGGCCGCGATTGCTCCGTGGCGCGGCCTCGCGCTGCGCTTTTGCTTCCCCGCCGATTTTTTCTTTGCAGGCGACATTTATTTCGCGAATGCCACGCCAATCTTGACGTTTCGAAAACGCGATGGCGACGCGCCATGGCCCGTGCCCATCGTCTGCATCGGCTGGCCCTTGCCGCAATTCGGCGTGCCCCAGAGCGTCCAATGCTCGCGCGAACATATAGCGTCGCAGCTTCCCCAGAATTCCGTCGTGATCCCGCTGTAGCTCGGATTCTTGAGCATCCGGCCGATTTTTCCGTTCTTGATTTCCCAGCCGATCTCTGTCGAAAACTGAAAGTGATAGCGGCGGTCGTCGATGGACCACGAGCGATTCGTGGACATCAGGATCGCATTATCGGTGTCCGCAATCAGGTCGTCGTAATTCCACGAACCGGGAAGCAGGCTGATATTCGTCATGCGGATGATAGGCAGATTGTGCCAGCTCTCGGCGCGCATCGTCCCTCCGGAGCGTTTTTCGCCAATGGCGGCAGCGGTTTCGCGGTTGCTCAAATATCCAGTAAACAATCCATTCGAAATAATCGGAGTGCACTGCGCCGGAACGCCTTCGTCGTCGTAGCCGAAAGTGCCAAGGCCGGGCCCATGCTCAAGCCGCGCATCCGCGACAACGTTGACAATGTCTGAGCCGTAGCGAAGCGTACGGAGCTTGTCGAGCGTCAAAAAGCTCATCCCGGCAAAATTGGCTTCCATGCCGAGCACGCGATCGAGTTCGATCGGATGCCCGATCGACTCGTGAATTTGCAATCCAAGCTGCGCGCTCTCCAAAATAATTGTGGACGTGCCCTCGGGACATTGCCGCGCGGAGTGAAGCGCCACGGATTCTTCCGCGATTCGCTGCGCATTGCCGACGAGATCGAGCGATTCCACCAGCTCGTATCCTCGCTGCATGTGCTGGCCGCCAAAGCTATTCGGATAAGAGCGCTTCTGAATTTCGCTGCCCGCAAATGTCGTCGCGACGATTCCCGCGCCCGAAAGCATCTTCAGCTGATGAATCGCAGAGCCTTCTGACGAGGCGTAAAACTGCTCGATTCGCCGGAACGACATCGAGCCTTCGGCCAGCGTCACGCCCTTCACTTTTCGCATTTCCTTATCGGCGGCCAGCAGGACATCAATCTGGCGCTCGACGGGAATGCGGAACGGATCCTTGATGAATGGGCCTTGCCAGGTATCTACGTGCGGGCCTTCAGGAGCGAGAACAGCGTTGTGCGTTTTCGCGAGCGCCGATGCCTTGGCAATCGCTACGGCCTCGGCCGCGCACGCTTGAATCCCTTCACGAGTCAGGCGGTCGGTGGCGGCAAATCCCCACGCGCCGCCTGCGATCACGCGTATGCCGATGCCAAGCGATTCACTTTCGGAGAGATTCCCGACGTCGCCATTCTTCGTCGAGACATCGCGCTGGCGAATATCCATCACGCGCACATCAGCAAACGATGCGCCACGCACTTTCGCCGTATCAATCGCCCAGTTGGCCCAGTCTCGCATTCGATAATTGGATAACGCGAATCTCTACAGTAACTCTGAAGCGCGCTCCGGTTTCGCCGGCTACGTGCCTTCGTCCCACGAAGTCAGATAGTGCTCTTGCTCGGCCGTGAGCTTGTCGAGTTGCACGCCCATCGATTCAAGCTTCAACTTCGCAATTTGGCGGTCAATCAGATCCGGCACGGAATAAACCTGCGCCTTCAATTCGGACGCGTGCTTGATCAAGTGCTCCACCGAGAGCGCCTGATTCGCGAAGCTCATGTCCATCACGGAAGCAGGATGCCCTTCCGCCGACGCAAGATTGATCAGCCGCCCATCGCCCAAAAGATACAGCTTGCGGCCGTCTTTCATTACGTATTCGTCCACGTACGGACGCGCCTGTTTCTTCGAACTCGAAAGCTTATCGAGCGCCGTAATATCAATTTCGACGTTGAAGTGGCCGGCATTCGCAAGCACCGCGCCATCTTTCATGTTCTCGAAATGCTCCGCCGCGAGCACGGACTTATCGCCCGTCACCGTAACGAAAACGTCGCCGATTTTCGCCGCTTCGCTCATCGGCATCACTCGATAACCCTCCATCACAGCCTCGAGGGCACGCACTGGATTGATCTCGGTCACAATTACATCGGCGCCAAATCCCTTCGCGCGCATCGCCAAGCCGCGCCCGCACCATCCATAGCCCGCGACGACGAACTTCAGCCCCGCAATCAGCAAATTCGTGGCGCGTAGAATGCCGTCGATCGTCGATTGGCCGGTGCCGTAGCGATTGTCGAAGAGATGCTTCGTGAGCGCATCGTTTACGGCGACGATCGGATATTTCAGCGTGCCATCCTTCGCCATCGCGCGAAGCCGGATTACGCCGGTCGTCGTTTCTTCCGTTCCGCCAATCACATCCTTGACGAGCTCAGTGCGCTTCGTGAGCAATTGCGAGACGAGATCCGCTCCATCATCCAGCGTAATTTGCGGCTTGTGATCGAGCGCCGCGCTGATATGCGCGTAATAAGTAGCGTTGTCCTCGCCCTTAATCGCATACGTCGGAATGTTGTAATCCTTCGTTAAAGAGGCCGCCACGTCGTCCTGCGTCGAAAGCGGATTTGAGGCGCAAAGGACAAGCTCGGCGCCGCCATCCCGCAACGTAATCGCCAGATTCGCGGTCTCGCTCGTGACGTGCAAGCACGCGGACATGCGAATGCCCTTCAGCGGCTGATCTTTAATGAATTGCTTGCGAATCAGTTGAAGGACGGGCATATGCTGGTTCGCCCATTCAATCTTGCGTTTTCCGCGCTCCGCCAGGGCGAGGTCCTTCACATCACCGACGAGCTTTGACGCTGTATCCACGTAGTTTTCTCCTGAATTGTAATCGCGCCTGAATTGTAATCGCGAAGGGGTTAGCCGCGCGAGACAGCCACGGCGCCGCGCGACGCCGTTTCGTTGCGGATCTTGTCGGCCTTGTCGGTTCGTTCCCAAGTGAACCCGGGTTCGTTTCTCCCGAAGTGTCCGTACGTAGCCGTTTGCAAATAAATTGGCCGCCGGAGATCGAGAGCTTCAATGATGCCCTTGGGCGTGAGCGAGAAATTTGAACGAACGATCTCGGTAATTTGGAAATCCGGAATCACTCCGGTGCCGAATGTTTCCACCATCACGGAAACCGGTTCCGCCACGCCGATCGCGTAGGCGAGCTGAACTTCCACTTTTCGCGCAACGCCCGCTGCCACGAGATTCTTCGCAACGTAACGCGCCATGTAACACGCCGAACGATCCACCTTCGTTGGATCCTTGCCGGAAAGCGCGCCGCCGCCGTGACGGCTGTAGCCGCCATACGTATCCACGATGATCTTGCGGCCCGTCAATCCGGCATCGCCCATCGGCCCGCCGATTACGAAGTTGCCGGTCGGATTGATGTGATACTTCGTGCGCGAATCAACCATCGCGGCCGGAAGCACCGGGTCGATCACTTCTTTCTTGATGGCTTTTGCAAGCTCGTCGTGGGAAATCTTGTCGCTATGCTGCGTGGAAATCACCACGCAATCCACGCGCGCCGGTCGGCCATCGATATATTCAATTGTGACCTGGGATTTTCCATCGGGCCGGAGGAACTTCAGGATTTCTTTCTTTCGGACTTCAGCGAGGCGGCGGGTCAGTTGGTGCGCGAGTTGGATCGGCATGGGCATCAACTCGGGCGTCTCATCGCACGCGAAGCCAAACATCAGTCCCTGATCGCCTGCTCCGCCCGTATCCACGCCCATCGCGATATCGGGCGATTGCTTCTTGATCGAACAAATGATTCCGCACGTATCAGCGTCGAAGCCGTACTTCGCGCGGTCATAGCCAACCTGCTTGATCACCTGGCGCGCCACGCTGTCGAAATCCACGTAGCATTTGGTGGTGATTTCGCCGGCGATCACAACCAAGCCGGTCGTAACCAATGTCTCGCAAGCGACCCTGCCCTTCGGGTCTTCTTCCATCACTTTGTCTAGGATCGCGTCGGAAATCTGGTCGGCGATCTTGTCCGGATGGCCTTCCGTCACGGACTCGGACGTGAACAAATAGCGCTCTTCGGGTGCTGTCAAAACAATCTCCTCTTGTGCGAGCTATTGGTGATCAAGTTGGCTTCAACTTCGCTTTTCACGCGGGGAAACGCGAAAAATCGAACGTAACATGCACGCTGAAGAGTGTCAACGCTTTGTGCTGAAACGAGTTAAACGCGCATTAAACGGGCATATTTAGCCCTGATTTGCACCGCGCGCAGCGGGATGCCTAACTCGAAGCGACCCCTTCGCATCACGGCGCCAACTCTCGCATCTCGGTGGGGGCGTCGTGCTTCAGCACCGGAAGCCTCTAGCATCTCTGGTGGGAGCCCCTGCTTCAGCAGGGGGAAGCTGGACTTTAGTCCAGCGGAACAACTCCCCGCTCTCGTACTGGCTTTAGCGCCGTGGGATTCGTCAGCTCCGCCCTACTCCTCCACCACCGGCACCAGGCTGCCTCCCTTGCGGCGCGCCATCAAATACGCACGCATAAAGTCGTCGATGTCGCCGTTCAGCACTTTGTCCACGTCCCCGCGCTCCACTTTCGTTCGATGGTCTTTAATCATCTGATAGGGCTGCAGCACGTACGAACGTATCTGGCTGCCGAAGCTGATATCGCCCTTGCTCGCGTCGAGCTTCTTTAGCTCCCCCTGCCGCTTCTCGAGCTCGTGTTCGTAAAGACGCGAACGCAGAATCTTCATCGCCGTCTCGCGATTCTTGTGTTGGCTGCGTTCGTTCTGGCACTGCACCACGATTCCTGTGGGCAAGTGTGTGAATCGGACGGCCGATTCAACTTTATTGACGTTTTGCCCGCCGTGTCCGCCGGCGCGAAATGTATCAATGCGCAGATCTTCGGGTTTAACGACAACTTCGATCCGATCATCAATCTCGGGAATCACAAACACCGATGCAAACGACGTGTGCCGCCTCGCGGCCTGATCGAATGGCGAAATCCGTACCAGCCTGTGAACGCCCGTCTCGCTCGAGAGCAATCCATACGCGTTCTCGCCTTCGAATCGAAGCGTGGCAGTTTTTATACCGGCCTCTTCGCCCGGCGTGGAATCGAGGATGCTCGCCTTGATTCCCTTCGTTTCCGCCCAGCGCAAGTACATTCGCATCAGCATCTCGGCCCAGTCTTGCGACTCGGTGCCGCCGGCCCCGGGCTTGATGGTCATGATGGCGTTGAGCGCGTCAGTCTTGCCCGAAAGCAGTGTCTTCGTCTCGAGATCGGCGACGTACGCGTCCGTGCTCTTCAATTCATTCGCAATATCGGCGACGAGCGATTCGCGCTGCTCCGCGTTCGTTTCTTCGTGGGCCAAATGAAAGTACGTGTCGAGATCGCTCACAGCGGTGTTGAGCT
This sequence comes from Candidatus Acidiferrales bacterium, assembly GCA_049279675.1. Classification (GTDB taxonomy): domain Bacteria; phylum Acidobacteriota; class Terriglobia; order Acidiferrales; family UBA7541; genus Palsa-147. The sequence goes on along the minus strand of JBAPOP010000015.1, from coordinate 9,040 downwards.
TGTCGTCCGCCGAAAGGCGTCCTTCCACAACCTTGCGCTCTTGCAATATGGCCTGCGCTTTTTCCGGATCCTGCCAGAAATCCGGTTGGCTGACTTTTTCTTCGAGAGAAGCTAGTTGCTTCCGGTTGTCGGGAACGTCAAAGATAGCTCCGGACGAGCTCGAGGCGGCTTTTCAGCTCGGAATATTTGTGTTCGAGGTCTTCGAGGTGATCAGGCATCTAGAATCATTAACTCCCAGTTTCGTATGAGCGCATCGCGCGGGCTAACGGCGGCGATGTCTCTCGTTCGTTTTCTCGCGCGCTCGTGGCAGCTCTGAGACTTCGTCCGTCGCCGCTTTCATCAGGCTGCATCGCGCCAGAATTACGACGGATAGAATCAAGCTCAACCACGCAATCCAATCGCCCCAGAGCGAATACAGTGTTCGATCGCTTCGGAAGTCGTATGGCGCGTCCAACTCGCCGCGCACATCCGTCGCCATCTCAGCCACGATCCGGCCATACGGATCGACGGAAACCGTGTAGCCGTTATTCGTGTCGCGGAGCATCCACCGGCGGCTCTCCACTGCGCGCACTCGCGACATCATCAAATGCTGCGGCGGCGCGGCCGATCGTCCGAACCAGCCATCATTCGAAATATTGATGAGCAACTCGGCGCCGTTCCTCGCAAAGTTCGCTATTTCCGAAGGAAAAATCGCTTCGTAGCAGATGAATGTTCCGAAGCGACCGCCGGGCAATTGGCCCACGCGATATTCAGTTCCCGGTGTGAAGTCTGCGATATCGGCGGTCAGGCGTCCCGCAAACGTGATCCACTGGCGCAACGGCACGTACTCGCCGAATGGCACCAAATGAATTTTATCATAAGTGTATGTGCGCGCTCCCGAGGGGTTCAGAAGTACGGCGCTATTCGTCGCTTCCAATTGTTTTCCCGGGCTGAGTTCCCATCCAACGGCGCCGAGAAGAAAATATTGGCCGGAATCCCGCGCGATTCGTTGCACACGCACATTAAATTTTGAATCCTGAAGACTGAATGGCGCGGGCACTTCAGGCCAGACAATGATCCCCGGTTCCCTGTGCGCGGCATCCACGCTGATTTTTTCGAGCTCGTCCAATTCGCCGGCGTGAATGTCCAGCCAGTTGTCCGGATAGTGCTCGGACTGCGGGAAATTTGTCTGAACGAGATGCGCCACGTATTTTCCAGACGGCTTCGGCACAAAATGCGGGCCAGCGAGAGCGATCAAAATTAGCGCAGCGGTGGAGGCTCCGAGCGTGATCCATGCGCGGCGGCTGCGAGTGATGGCGGCCCACGCCAAAAGCGCGTTAAATGCCGCGATCAGAAATGACAGTCCAAAAATCCCGGTCAGCGGCGCGAGTTGAACGAGTGCAAGATTGCCGCTCGCCGCGTATCCCGTGAGATTCCACGGAAAACCGATATACGGAAGATGTGTTCGCGCGAATTCGAGCGTCACCCAAAGAAATGGCGCGATGAGAAACGGCGCGGTGCTGCTCTTGCGGCTGAGCCAGGCCAAGCTCAGCGAGAAAGATGCCAGAATAATTCCGCCTGCGATTCCAATCAGCATGACGATCCCCGCTGATTCAAAAGGGTCCACGTTTCCGTACTGCCGGATCACGACGGCGACCCACGGCAAGCACGTCGGGTAAAAGACCAGCCCATGCAAAAATCCGTAGAGTGGCGCATCGCGCAGGCCCGCGCCGACCGACGCCAAAATCAAGAGCGCGATCGCGCCCCAAGCGAACAAGGACAAATTGTAGTCAGGGAAAGAGAGGGCCAGGAAAAATCCCGACGCGATCGCGAGAACGCTGCGAAGGGGCCGCGATAGCTTCATTCAGCGTTTAATGATGGCTTTAAACCCGGCGTGGTCAAGAGAATCTTTCGCGTGTTCGGCCGCCGGCCCATCGGCATACGGCCCCACTTGCACGCGGTAGAATCTGTCGCCTGCCGGCATCACGATGAAAGCTGGAAAATGCTTTTGTTGCGCCGCGTCAGCCATCGCTAATGCGTCGGTCTCTTTGGACAACGCCGCGAGTTGAAGAACGATTTGTCCGTGATTGATTCGGGGCGCCTGAAAGCGGCGGAGCTCAGCCGGAACAACGAGCGCGGGAGCCGCCTTCGCGGTGGGTTGCGCCGGGCGTATCGTTTCTGTGTCGCGCGCCGGTTTATTCGTCTTTGAAGGATTGGAAGGAACGGTCACGGGCGCGACCGACGGTGCGACCGGCGCCGGTGCGGCAGGCTTCAGCCGATTCGGATCGGCATCCTTCGAGTAAAAATCCCATTCGCCGTTCGGCGGTTGCGCTTCTGGAGCGGCAGGTTTCGTCAATTCGGACGGCACTCCCGTCACAATATCTCGACCCGCTGCCGAAGCGTGAAGCGGCAACGGCGGGCCATACTGCGTTCGGCCCATCACGTAGCCAAGCGTGAAGAACACGCTGCACAGCAACACTACCCCGAGAAACAGTCCAACGAGGTGACGGCTCTCGAGTACCCGGTCACCTCCTCCGCGCTTTCCGTTTCCGCCGGCCACGTTTATTTATTTCCCCCCATCGTCTTCGTCCACTGCAGGATCATGTCAATCGGCAACGGAAAAACAATCGTCGTATTCTTCTCGACGCCGATTTCCGTCAGCGTTTGCAGGTAGCGAAGTTGGATGGAAGCGGGCTGGGTCTGAAGCACCTGAGCCGCCTCGGCCAGCTTCGTCGAAGCCTGCATTTCGCCTTCCGCGTGAATAATTTTTGCCCGGCGTTCGCGCTCCGCTTCCGCCTGTTTGGCGATGGCGCGCTGCATATTCTCCGGGATGTCGACTTGTTTGACCTCAACCTTCGTTACCTTGATACCCCAAGGCTCCGTATCCTGGTCAAGGATTACTTGCAACTTGGAGTTTACCTTTTCGCGCTCCGACAAGATCTCGTCCAATTCGAATTGCCCGACCACGCTCCGGAGATTCGTCTGCGCGAGCTGCGAAGTCGCGTAAAGATAATTTTGTATCTGCGAAAGCGCCCGATTCGCGTCCACCACGCGGAAGTAGCAGACCGCATTTACTTTCACCGAAACGTTGTCGCGCGTGATCACATCCTGCGGCGGAACGTCGAGCGTCTCGATCCGCAACGAAATTTTCGTCAGCTTGTCGATCGGCCACGCCACGAATCGAAGCCCTGCTCCCTTCGGCTCCGGCGACATTCGCCCGAGCCGCAAGATCACTCCGCGTTCCCACTCCTTGATCACATTCACCGAATTGAAAATCCAAATTAGAAAAATAAAAACCGCAACGATGGTCAAAGTCTCTGTGAAAGGCATCGAATTCTCCTTAATCTTGCTTTACGCGACCGGCCGGCCCGCTCTTGCGTCCACCGGCTCGACGTGCAGCGTCAAACCATCGACGCTGCGTACGCGGACGCGCGCTCCCTCAGGTATGGCGCTCGCGGCGTGCGCGCGCCAAAGCTCTCCGTGCACGAATACCATTCCATTCTGCGCGCTCACCGGCTCTCTCACTTCGCCAACCTCGCCGATCAACTCTTCGTTTCCCGTGGACATTTTCCACGCGCGAGAACGCAACACGAGCCGCATCAGCAGAATTACGATGATCGCAAACGGAATCGTCACGCCAAGTGAAGCCCCGAGGCTTACTCCCATCCCCGTCAGCGGCGATCGAACCAGCATCAGCGAGCCGAGCACCATTGCGGCGACGCCGCCCACGCCGAGCACTCCGTGCGTCGGAAATTTCGCCTCGAGAATAAAAAGCGCGAGCGCCAGCAATATCATCAAGAGCCCCGTGAGATTCACCGGCAGAAGATGCATTGCGAAGAGCGCGAGCAGCAGCGCGATTCCTCCGATCACGCCGGGAGCGAACATCCCCGGATGCGTGAATTCCGCGTACAGGCCGAGTACTCCGACGATCAGCAGAATAAAAAACACATCGGGTTGCACGATGCGCGAAAGAAATTTCTCGCGCGCCGTCATTTCGATCTCAGTAACTATCGGCGAACCGAGATCGAGTTTCGTCTTCGAACCGTCGAATCGCGAGATCGTGCGTCCGTTGAGCGCCGCGAGGAGTGCTTCTTGTGACGGCTCGACGAGATCGATCAATTTTCCATCGAGCGCTTCTTTCTCGCTGAACGCTTTCGCGTCCGTGACACCGGTCGTGGCGAGATCGACGTTGCGGCCGCGCTGGCTCACGTAACTGCGGAGATATGCCGTCGCTTCGTTCACGATCTTGTGCCGCATCGTTTCGTCAATCTGTACTGACGAGCCGGCAAAAATCATGACGGGAGACGCGGCACCCGTGTCCGTGCCGGGCGACATCGCGGCCACATCAGCCGAAAGAAGAATAAAAAATCCCGCCGATGCCGCGCGCGAACCCGTTGGCGACACGAATGTCACCACCGGAACGGGCGACGCCAATATCTTCGCGATGATTTGCCGCATCGACGTGTCGAGCCCACCCGGAGTGTCAATCGTGATGAGGATCAGCGCCGCATGTTCTTGCGCCGCGCGATCAATTCCATTTGAAATGTAATCGGCAAGGATCGGTTCAATCTCGCCGTCGATTCGCAACTTCATAATCGCGGCGTGGCCAGAAGCGGCCTGAACGGATTTTTCGGCAGGCGGCGCTTGGGATTGTGCGGAAAGAATTGCCGTCGAAGTGAACGCTAGAGTCAGAAAAAACAGCGCGAAAAATCTAGGACTGCCGCAGACAGTTTTACGGTACATCTCGAGCGGCATTATAGCAGGAGTAACGCTGCTGGCGATTGCGGCAACGCTTTTTGGCAGTGGTATACTTTAAGTTGTCTTCCGCGGCCGAGGCGTTGCAGCGACTGTCCGCGATGATCTTTCCGCCGCCGATGCGCACAACGCGTCGCGATTTTGGAGACCTCCGCCATGCCCACCGAACCCGCTATCGCGAAGCAGCTCCTCGGCATTGCCCCGTTTTTTCTAGTTCGCGACGTTGTAAAGGCCGCCGAGTATTACCGCGACGCGCTGGGATTCAGCTACCCGCGCTTCTGGGGCGAGCCGCCCTGCTTCTGTATGCCGCACCGCGACGGGCTGATCATCATGCTCAGCCAGACTCAGGACGCGTCGATCATCCGCCCCAATGGCAAGGCCTGCCGCGATGAATCGTGGGATGCCTATGTGTGGGTGAAGGACGCCGACGCGCTGTACGCTGAGGTCAAGCCGCGCGGCGCGATCATCGCGTATGAGCCGCTACTCAAGGAAGAGTATGGCAACCGCGAGTTCGGCGTGCGAGACATTGACGGCTATCTGCTTGCATTCGGTTCTGACGCGCAATAATCGCCGCGTGCCGGCCGGGAAAATTCCATCCGGAAGTGACTGCACAGTCTCATTTCTGTTAGTTGATGGCGCAGCAGCGTTCGCAAACAAAAGAACAGTCCTACCTGAAATTTCAAACTGCACCACGACGTACTGTTGGGGGGACAAGTCTACTTTTTGCGCGGGGAAAAATTATGTCTGCCGATCCATCACAGCCTTAAAACGCGGATGATCACGAAGAGAATCGAGATCGGTGTCGTGCTGCGCCCAACTCTTGTACCACGCGGCATGCGACATCGCCTTATCCAAGCAATCGATCGCCTCTTCCGTCTGGCCGAGAAGCGAATAAACGCAGGCTATGTTGTAGAGAATTCCGCAGTCTTCAGGATCGATCGCAAGCGCTCGTCTCGCCCAATCCAAGCTTCGCGCCCGCTCACCCAACTGACAAAGATCCGTGGCGCCGAGATACAGCGCGCGGGCGTCGTCCGGGTGGAGTTCGAGATGCTTTTCGGCCAATTTCAGGGCGCGGGCGTGGGCTGCTTTTGCCTCGACGATTCGGTGCATACCTTCGTAGACCATGGCTACCATGCTGGGAGCCTGGTAATCCTCGGGCTTTGCTTCCGCGGCTTTCTGAAATAGCTCTCCGGCTTTCGCCAGTTTGCCTTGTTGGAAGCATGCTCGCGCGTAGAAGTAGTACGCTTCGAAGAGCTTGCCATCGAGACGGATCGCCGTCTCGAATTCCGTTTCCGCCTCGTCGTAGCGCTTGCTGAGCGAGATGGCGAGGCCGCGCGCCACGTGCGCCTCGGCGAGGCCGGGGTCGAGCACGAGCGCTTTCCGGCTGGCATCCTCGGCGGCTTCGATGTTCGACTTGGTGGCGTCCCAATACATGTAGAGATACGAGTAGCAATCCGCTACTCCGGCATACGCCCGCGCGTAACCTGGATCGATTTCGATGGCGCGGGTGAACATCTGCCGCGCGAAGTCGTAGCCGCGCCGGCGGAATTGATAGAAAAATTGCCGCCCGCGCAAATAGTAGTCGTAGGCCTTCACATCGGCGGTGGGAGCTTTTGCAATCGCCTGCTTCTCGGTGTCAGTCAACTTCACTTTCAACGCCGAGGCGATGCTCTGCGCGATTTCGTCCTGAATCGCGAACACATCTTCAATTTGGCGGTCGTAGCGTTCGGCCCAGACGGAATGCCGCGTCCGCGTATCTACCAATTGCGCGGTGATGCGCAGCCGATTCCCTGCGCGGCGGATGCTGCCTTCCAGGACGTACGCGGCGTTCAATTGCTGGCCGACCTGAGGCGCGCCTGCGCCTTTGTCACGAAACGGGAGAACTTCGGAGCGGGAGAAAACTTGAAGGCTGTTGATCTTGGCTAGCTCGGTGATGATGTCTTCCGTCATTCCATCGCGGAAATATTCATCTTCCTTCGCGGCGCTGGCGTTCTCGAAATAGAGCACTGCTACTGATTTTTGTGCAGGCGCCGTCGGCGCTGCGGCGGAAGCGGATCGCCCCGAATCGAGATCGCGTTTCAGTAATTGCAGGTCGGTGCGCAGCTTTCCGGCGCTTTGGTAGCGCGCGGCAATATCCTTCTCTAGCAACCGGTCAATAATTTCGGTCAGTGACGCCGGCAGCTTCGGATTTACCGATTTCGCGGGCGCGGGCGCGCGATTCAGGATGACATCGAAAATCTCTGCCGAAGTATTGCCTGCAAACGCCGAATGTCCGGTGGCCATTTCGTACAGCACGACGCCGAACGAAAAAAGGTCCGTGCGCGCATCGAGCTCTTTTCCGCGCGCCTGCTCGGGCGACATGTAAGCGATCGTGCCGAGCGTCGAGCCGGGGCTGGTAAGGTGATCTTCCGATATCAGCGGCGCGGTATCCTGCGTCATCATCGCCAGCGAATTCGCCGAGTTGCTGGTCACATTCTTCGCCAAACCGAAATCGAGAATTTTCGCCTGGCCGCGTTGCGTGACGAAGAGATTCGCCGGCTTGATATCGCGATGAACGATGCCTTTATCGTGCGCGGCTGCGAGCGCGTCGGCGATCTCGATGGCGAAATCGAGCATCTCGTCGATCGGCATCGACTTGCCCGCTAGGTGGTGCTTGAGCGTCTGGCCGTCGAGATATTCCATGGCGATGAAGAGGCGGCCGCCGTCTTCGGCGATCTCATAGATCGTACAGATGTTGGGATGGTTCAGCGCGGAGGCCGCACGCGCTTCACGCCTGAAACGTTCGAGCGCGGTGGGATCTTTCGCGACTTCCCCAGGCAGGAACTTCAGCGCGACAGGCCGGCCGAGATTGATATCTTCGGCCTTGAAGACCACACCCATCCCGCCGCCGCCCAGCTTTTCAAGGATTCGAAAGTGCGAGATTGTTTGGCCGATCATGCCGTAAACAAATTCATCCGAACCGCATGTTAGTTCGCGGAGATAGGCAAGTCAATGCCGGACGTCTGGACGAGAGCTCTTCAAGTGTATTCATCCGAAGCATGTGAAACTAGCGAAAGCGCTTGTGCGCGCGCGTCGAAGGACGCGAGCAATTGACGCTCACGCGGCTGTGCATGAGGCTGCGACGCGGGAATGTTTTGATGTTTGCGCTCGGGGCGAAATGGTGGAAACGCGATGAAGATTGAGCCGAAGTGGTGGCGCACAGGTGAGGGCGATGCCGCGCGAAAACTCTTGCCTAACTAGGTCTTAGGGCCTGGAGTTATCCGTAGCGTTGTGAGTTGACTGGACAGCCGGAATTAGAAAGAATGCCGACCAGAGCATGGTTAAACGAAATGAGCCGCCGCCGATAGAGCCAAGGGAGTTCCGATCCCCGGAAGAAATTGATTCGGCCATAGTTAAACTTTCCCGCCGAATCCGTGAGGTTGAAACGCTCGATGTCACCGCCGCAGTAATGCAGCAGTCTGGCGCCGACGATGTAATCCAAAGCAACGTTCGAGAGACGATACGCGAAGTATTTGGCTCAAACTCTCCCGAGTTTATGGAACACCACTTCATCGAAATCTGGGGAGGCCCGTCACGGATGGGAATGGGTCATCATGAAATCATTTTTGCTAAGGAACTCGGCCGCCGTCAAGTCGTCGGGATCTTAAATGGCCTTATCGGGCGATTGAAGGAGAAGCGGGACGACATGGCGGCAGGACTGGCTCCTGCACCCTCGACTTACCTTGACCGCTTGAATCTGCATCCGCGCATCCGCGAAGTCTCACGCGACCTCTTTATGGATGGACATCCTTGGGAAGCTGTGTTCGCAGCCACTAAGGCTTTGATCAATTACGTTAAAGAGCGGTCAGGCCGTGATGACCTTGACGGCGCGCCTCTGGTTAGAGCGGTATTCTCCAAGAACGGCCCAGTGCTGGCGTTTAACGATCTTACAACTCAAACTGATTTGGATGAACAGGAAGGCATAATGCATATGTTCGAGGGCACGGTGCTGGCGATCCGAAATCCCGGTGGTCACTCGTTTCCGGAAGGTCCCGAGCAGCGCGCCATTGAATACATCTCTTTTATTAGCTTATTGGCTTATCTAGTTCAAGAATCGAAGCGTCGAAAGACTCCTTAGAGTGAACGGCGGCATCAGTGGGTGCGAACCCGGGAACTCGGCGCTGTTCGGCCGCGGGAGAGGCGGCTAATCCTTGCAGTCGACGGCTACAAAGTCATCGAAGTCACGGTTCTGAACATCATTTGGGACAACTGCTGCGTGTGATGTCTGTGAATTTTTCATCGAGCCTCAAACGACGCAAAAAGTTGC
>JBAPOP010000014.1:0-5579 GCA_049279675.1 Candidatus Acidiferrales bacterium | reverse complement strand
ATCCGCGCGTCCGATGAAATCACGGAAGCCCATCACCCTCGCGAGCGCTTGAGTTCCGGCAACGGTGCGCGGTGTGATCATCCTCCCGGCTACGAGAATGATCGTGCCCGTGAGAATGCCCGCGAGCCGGGCCGCCAAGCTGATTCTCGGTCAAGTACAGGGGATCGCATGACCGGCAATCCAGAAAAGTCGTTGACGATCGACACCCATCACCACATATTGCCCGACTTTGTCTGGCAGGCGACCGAGAACGCGCATGCTGCGCGACGTGGCGGGGATCAACGACTCAATGATGCGCCATTCGGGGTGCGCTAATCTGCCTTATCAATAACGATCCACAAGCGAAATGCTCGCGTCCTTGACAACACGAAAAGGTAGGATAGAATCCTTGAGAGTTAGAGCCTGAAGGCCAGGCGAGGAAGGCCACCTTCGTGGTTTCAACAGTTGCTCCTGAACCCACCCGCAAGAACCTGCGCGTGTGGAAGTATCTAAGCCTCTCATTGCTTCTGGTGTCCCTCGTTCTCGTTTCTCCTGCGTTTGCAGCCGGAGAGCGCGCGGCAGTAATTTATCCGAATGAAACAGTAAGTCTCAACGGAGTTCAGATTACTCGGGTGACTCCGGTTTTCCCCGGCGACACAGTCGTGACGGGACAGGGCTCGACAGCCACAATCATTTCCGAAGGAACGCAGATTGCGTTACCTGAAAACTCCGAAGTTACGTATGGAAAAAATTCTCTGACGCTCGTTCGGAACGGCGCTGTCGTCAGCGCTGTGAACGGCTTCGTCGCGCACGCTGGATATTTGACGGTTTCGTCCGGCGCAAGTTCCGGTTCGCAATTTGAGTTGAAGGAAGATACTTCAGGCACTCGAGTCACTGCGAGAACTGGATCACTTTCGATCGATGACGGGGCACGCGTCGCCCGGATTGACGCTGGTAACTCGTTCGTTCGCGGTGCGTCCTCGAATTCATCCACCCTCATGAATCCAGCGAACCTAGGCACGGTGGGTAACTTCCATTATGCGTACGAGACCGACGGTTCCGGCCATGGTGGAAGTGGAGGCGGAAATGGCGGTGGAAACGGTGGAAGAGGCGGTGGTCCTCCCCATTGCCGACCCTGTCGTCCTCCCGAGTCTCCGATTCGGCCGTGCCATCATCATCATGATGGTGGTCAGGATCTCGACAGCGATCATGATCGCGGTCACGACCCCGATCCCGATGATTGCAGGTGCAGGGACGACGGTCGCTGACGCCTAGCGCGGCGAGCCCTATGTTTGCCGTGTTTGAAACTTTCGAAATAGTGTGGTGAGTCCAGCTGTTTCTTCTTTCGGGATGTTGTCGAGTATTCGCCCAGTCTCACACCGGAAATCCCCAAATTACATCGAGACGGTAAGTAGGAAGTCATGAGTTGTTCCCGTGTCCGATGGTATTTATTTGGATTTCTCCGACGTGCAACGTGGCGACTGCCGCGATTACGTAAAACAATGCTGCGTTCGCGGGAACGTGCAAATTGAAATCCAAGAAACTGTGAACTAAAACTCCAGTACACCCTACCATCGCCGCGGAACTGAGCATCGCAGGCTCAGATCGTTTCGCGCCGCGCAGATTGCGAAACCCCTCTCGATACACGATCACCAAAAACCACATCGCCGTGGCGAAGCCGGCTAACCCAGTTTCGATCACGAGTTCGAGATAATCATCGTGTGCGTGATTAACAAAGAAGCCATCAAAGAAAATCCTGTAATGTCGAAATGTGTTCGCAAACGTTCCAAAGCCGCTTCCGAAAAGCGGATGCGCGAGAAAAATCTTGATTGAATCGCGGTGAATAAGTAGGCGTGCTGGATCGTGGAGGTCGCTCATACGAGCGATAACCTGTTCAGGCGCGATCCATGCCAAAATCGCCGCCATGATTGCGGCGAATATCATCAGAGCGGCTAGCGCTCTTTTCGCGGAGAAAAATCGCATCCAGATGATGGCAAAGAATATGATTTCGACGCACACCGCAATCATGCCGCCGCGTGACTTCGATAAAAACACCGACGCGGCCATCATGATCGCGCCGAAGATCTGCAAGACAAGCACTCCTCCGGGCCGACCGCTCGTAAATATGATCATCAAGCCGAACGGGAGCAATAATTCGATCAGGCCTGCGTAATGGTTGTGATTCACGTAGCTACCAAACGACGTATTGGTCCCGAGCGTGGCTCGCCAGTAAATCGCACCGCCCGAGGAAGTCACCGACTGGAGAACGGCAAACAATGAATATGCAGAACCGAAAAGGGCCAAGATATTCCCGAAGTATTTGATTTCGGCAGATCCAAACGTCTGAACGACAGTGAACATGAGAATTCCGTACGCGATGTACAGCGAGAGGGCCGTCAAAGAATCGTAGCGATACACAGTGTGGTGGAAAACGATCTGAGCGACGACAATAACTCCAAATGTCAGCATCGGTGGAAACAGCGGACTCCACCGGACGCTGGTCCTCTTGTCAGAGACAAACCATCCCAACCAAATCAGCAACAGAAATGCCGCGCCGCCTTCGAATAGCGCCGTGGACCAAGGCTCGACGATTCCGTATGCAAGCGGCCCAGCAAGCAAAAGTATGCAAAGGCCCACAAACAAAATCGTTTGCAGCGATTGTGATAAGTGGTTTCCGGCAAAAGCTGAATTGCCGGACGGCGCACGCGGAGTCGATGAAGGTTGTTTGATGGACACAGAATTATCTAGGTACGAGCCGAAGGTCGTCAATCCAAACACGGCCTCGAATCATCGTGTTTCCCGGCGAGCGTATGATCCGAATTGTTGCAAGCTGAGTTTTTTCTGGCGCGCGGAAGCTTCCACGGATTTCATGCCACGAGTGCGTGTCGAGGATGTCATCGGTCAACAGAATCGTGTCGCCTGTGTACGCGTCGGCAATCGAAAATCTTGGCCCGCTCGAACTCACGATGTCTTCGCTTTTTATCCAGGCGCTGAATTCGTAATCTTTATTTGATTGCAGAGAAACGTACTCTTTCCAACCAAGATCGCTGACGGTGCTCCCATCAAACGTCGCCGAGAGTGAACGGCTTCCCGAGTGCGCAACCTGGTCGTCGATGCCGGCCGCGGCGTGGTCGACACGTTCATATCGCCAATCGCAGCCGCCGTATAACAAGGGCAACTCGAAGCTCGGATTCACGATCAAGTTCTCATTCGGCGAATAATTTTTAAGAGAGGGAAGATCGTCAGGAAGTTGAGCGCAAGCGCGAGCGAAGTTCTCGGACTCGTGCACTCGAATCATGTAGTCGAAATAAAAGAAGCTCAGTTGGGGACGAAAAATCGCGCGTCCAGCAAGTAGGTGCTGCCAAACGAGGTGCGCACTTGCGCTGTCGCCGCGATCGGTGAGCAGCCGCAAAAATTCCAATTGAATTTCAGGATTGGGAGGAACCACTTGATCGAGCATGAGTTTGGCGTCTCGCGTTGCGCTCCAACTGACGCCGAGCAAGGATTCGGCGCTCGACGGGTCTTCGACCATCGCTCGCCGAAATAATGGAAGGGCGCGTGATACTTCTCCGGCGGCGAGGTAATAATCGGCCACTTCTGCCACCACATCTGGGTTACCAGGCTCTGCTTCGAGAGCCTGTTCGAGAGCCGCGTCTTGTCCCGGTAATTTTCCGGCGGCAAGATCGATAGAAGCCAAATCCAACCAATCATTCGCGTTGTACGGATCTAGCGTCGCCGCGGTTTGAAGGTAGCGTATCGCGCTTTCGTAGCTCTGAAAGGATTCGGAGAGTTGAAGACCGGCCGCGTGAGGGAATTCAGCATTTTCAGGAACGAGCCGAGCGGCGCGTTCCAAATCTTCCAGCCGATTTGAATCGGCCAAGCGGCTCGCGCGATACACGCGCTCGATCCACCATCCGTAAGGAGCGATGACGGAAAGACACAACAGAACTACCGCAGCTCTCGCACCAGCAGAGTGAATCTCGAACCGCACCCCTAGTCCGCGTTGCCGGTCTTTTGCGGGCTGTAGTCGTAATAGCCCGATTTCCGGTAACCGCCGTAGTAATAGTGATCGAGCGGAGACAAATCCATCGCGTTCAGCACGACGCCGATGAGCCGCGCATCCACTTGGGCCAACATATCGCAGGCCCGTCGCAAGTCAGCTCGGCTCGTTGAACCTGCGCGAGTTACCAACAGCGTGGCGTCCGCCATCGCCGCCACAATCACAGCGTCTGTGACACTCAGCACGGGTGGTGAGTCAATAATAATGTGATCGAAATCATTCCGGAGAGTCGCGAGCAAGTCCTTCATTTCGGGAGATCCCAGCAATTCAGCCGGGAAACTAACTAGTGGTCCAGCGGGGAGGACATGCAGATTGGCCACGCCGGGCACGGGTTGAATCGCCTCCCGGATGTCAGCTACCCCATTTAGAACTGAGCCCAAGCCATTTTCGGTTGGAACATTCAGTATCCGGCATATGCCGCCACGGCGCATGTCGCCTTCGATCAGTAGAACGCGCGATCCCTGTTGGGCTAGCACGGCAGCGAGATTTACGCTTGTCGTGGTCTTGCCTTCCTGTGGCAACGCACTCGTAACCACCAGCACCTTCGACAACGTGGAATCTCGAGCGAACAGAATCGCCGTGCGGAGCGCCCGGTAGGCCTCTGCAAGTTCCGAATGAGGACGCGAAATCACAGCGAGCTTGGCCACAGACCACGCACGCATGCCAGAAACTAGCAATCGGTTGGACGCAGACTCCGACGGGATTACCGCCAAGAGCGGAAGCGAAGTCGCCATCTGTACTTGATCAGACGAGTGCACCGCTTTGTCGAGGGACTCGACAACGAACGCGATGGCAACTCCTCCGATCAATCCCAGCATGAGCGAAATGAGAAGAATGTGCGAGACGTTTGGTTTTACAGGGGTCGTCGAAACCGACGCGGGATCCACGATTTGGATATTGCTCGATCGCAATCCAGTCATAACTCCGGCCTCTTTCGACTTCTGCAAGAGGCTCTCGTATAGCTCGCGATTGCTTTCCACTTCTCGCTTCAGGGAGCTATATTCGATCGCGCTTTCGTTTAGGTCGTTTGCTTCATTCTTCTGTCGATCAAGCGCTCCCTGCAGGAGCCTCTCGCGCTCCAACGCCGCACGGTATTCGTGGTCGTACTTGCCGGTCAGCCTGGTCATTTCCGTCTTAATATCTTCCTGCACCGCGGCCAACTGCTGATTCAGCTCCACAACCAGGGGATATTGAGAATCGAAACGAACGCTGGCTTGCGCCAGTTGACGGTGAAGGTCCGCCGCTTGACTCCTCAGCTTGGTCAACGGGCTATCAGGCTCGAGGTTCGATACCAGATCAGGGTCGCCCGAGCGCGCCAACCTTTGAAGCGCCTCTTTTTGTATCCGGTCTGCCTGTGCAGCCGTCAACTCTTTGTTTAACTCATCCAATTTCGACGTGATGATGTTTTGCTTATCATCGATTCCGAGAATTCCATGTTCACGCTGGTATCGGACTAGCTTTTCCTGGGATTCTTCGACCTTCATCTGCAACTCGGACAGCTGCTGTCCAAGCCAAGCCGAAGTGCGCGTGATCGCATCAA